>CAXPUM010000064.1:0-30797 GCA_964220295.1 Flavobacteriaceae bacterium
TGATCATTTCAGCATGTTTCATAAACTTTCCCGTAATAAAATTTTACATTTACTCACAAATGTAACAATTAAAGAATACAATGTTTACGGGTATAATTGAAGAAACCGGGAAAATAAGTCGATTAGAAAAAACGGAGGCAAATTTACAGATTTATGTAGAGGCTAAAATGACTCCCGAGTTGAAAATAGACCAAAGTGTGGCGCATAATGGGGTGTGCCTTACAGTTGTTGCCATTGACGGATTAACATATCAGGTCACCGCAATCGATGAGACCTTAAAAAAAACAAATCTCGCTAAGCTAAAAGTCGATGATCCTGTGAATTTGGAAAGGGGTATGAAACTCGGTGCAAGGCTGGATGGCCACATTGTTCAGGGTCATGTAGACCAAACCGCCATTTGTAAGAATATCCAGGAACAAAATGGAAGCTGGCTCTTTACTTTTGAATATGACTCTGAAATTGGAAATGTTACAATTGAAAAAGGTTCTATTACGGTAAACGGAGTGAGCTTAACCGTGGTGAATTCTCAAAAAAACTCCTTCCAGGTAGCTATCATACCATATACTTTCGAGCACACCACCTTTAGAAATTTAGAAGTTGGTGAAATGGTCAATCTGGAATTTGATGTGATCGGGAAATATGTAAAAAGATTGAACGAACTTCGTTAATCAGTTTCAAACTTCCTCATTTTATAACAGCCATACATGACTCCCACAGCCATTAAAAGATACACATAATCATCAATAGGAAGACATAATCCAGGAGGTACTGAAGGCCCATTTCCCTGTCCAGGATTCACCCTGTCTGAGCATGGAGGTTTACCATGTCTTTTAGTATCTGGTGGTGGAGGACCACCTTTGTCCTGTGCTAATGCGGTTGCGCTAAAGCACAGGGAAAGCAAAAGGATTAAAAATAACACTCTATACTTTCTCATTGACAGTGGTTAACTAAAGGCCCAATAGGGCATAAATTTAGAATTTTTTACGGATATCCCTTTCCTAACAGTAAGAAATTTCAATCATACCGGTTTTCACCGGTGTACTAATTCTTAACTATATACGGAATCTGATTCAAATCAGTTTTATCTTAATTTCGGGGTAAAATAAAACTAGGCGGGGTAAGTAATCATCTGAAAACAAATGTATTGAATAAAAGCTAAAGTGTCAATCAATTTTACTTAAAAACATTCAAACACAATTTTCGATTTATGTTCAATTAAACCTTTATAGATGTTTTTACGTAAATAAACTATACACCTAAGTATGTCGAACTCCCGAATGGAAAATATCATCAGTGTCATTCTAGTTTGTATCGCCCTGTCTGCGATCGTATTTATCTGCATTTTCAGGTAAACGCAAATAAGAATTATCGTGTTATTCCAGAAATCTAAGACTCATTTTCCAAACCACGGTAGTAATCCAGAATCTTTTTCCTTATAAGAAATTCATATTTCGTATTTGCCAGATTCACAAGGGCTCGATCCAGGTTGTTCTTACTTATAATGTATGCTACCAGATTTGAAACACCGTTTTGAAACCGAATTTCATTTACACGATAAGATTCTTCGTAAGCCGTGACCTGATCTTGCAATAACGAATAGTTTTTATAAGCAGCCTGCATATCATTGTAAGCCTGTTTGATAGCTTGTAGATATTGATTTTTCGTATTTTCCAATGCCAGCCGGGCATCTTCCTGCTGTATCTTTCTCAATGACACTTCCCTTTTTGCCCGAAAACCATTAAAAATCGGGATATTTATACTGATCCCGGCAACCGAGCTTAAATTGTTATTTAACTGATCAAAATATGGGATATCCTGCTGAGAGAACTGGGTTTCATTAGATTGTACCGCATAATTTATTCCATTGACATTAATGAATTGCCCGGTTTCCACAAGCTGAGTTCCTGTTTCGTTTAATAAACTTGCCAAGCTCGAATAATTGGTGTTCATCTGGGCAAACAGTGATACTTCCGGTGAAAAAAGTGATCTTGCTACAGCAATATTTTCCTCTGCCGCCCGCAACCTCAATCGTTGACCGTTAAAGACCTCCAGGTTTTCCAATGATTCTGAATACACTTCTTCTGCAGAAAATTGGTAAGGTTTTAGTTCCGGCTGCAGTTGTAATTCTTCCACCTGGATTTCAGATTTTGTATTTAGCAACTGAGCCAGGTCAAGTTTCGCCTGTTTTAACTGATTTTCTGCAGCTATCACAGCCGATTCGTCATTTGAAAACTGACCTTTGATATCGGTGAAATCGGCAGGATTTCCTGCCCCTTCTTCAGCCAGAGTAGCCATGCGGTTTTTTTGATTTTCTGTAGCCTCCAACCTGATTCTGGCAAGTTCCAGCAGATCTTTACTATTCAACACCTGGAAGTAGGCCAGTGTCACCTCCAGTATTAATTGCTGTTTCGCTGCTTCCTTTTCGGCTTTAGCTGCTTCCATATTAAACCGGTCTCGCTGAATGCTATTCCGAAGTTCGAATCCGTTAAAAATTTGGGCGTTCAAACGCAGCCCGGCATTACTATAACTGAATTGCTGGTCAATTACATCGTTAGTATAAGGGTCGATACTCCTTCCTTTATTTACCGCGTAACTATAATTCCCGTTAATGGTAGGTAACACCTGTGATTTGGTGCCTCTAAAATTCAGTTCTTCGGTTTCCGACTGGAGTTGAGACCGCTTGTAGGTAATATTACTATCAATCGCGATCCGGACACACTCTTCAAGGGAAAGCTCTAATTCCGCCGAATTTTGCGCATTTAAAGAAAAATTGATGAAAAGTAATAGACTGATGAATTTTTTCAAAATGATGATTTTATGATTTCTGGACGCTTCCGTCTAATAAATGAATGGTGCGAGAACCGTATGCCGCATTACTTTCAGAATGAGTAGCCTGGATGATGGTCACACCTTCTTCGTTCAGCTCTTTGAATAACTGCATGATCTCGTCACTTTGTTTGGAGTTGAGATTACCGGTTGGTTCATCGGCCAATATCAGTTTCGGTTTGATGATGAGTGCGCGGGCGATACCCACAAGCTGTTGCTGACCTCCGCTCAACTGATGCGGAAAAAGATCTTTTTTCCCCACGATATTAAAACGATCCAGGATATCTGCGACCAGCGCTTTTCGCTCCGAACTTTTCACTTTTTTATAAAGCAGTGGCGTTTCAATATTTTCATAAACAGTAAGATCATCCAACAGGTGATATGCCTGGAAAATAAAACCGATATTCTGATTGAAAATTTCAGTTCTCTTTTTCGACTTCAGGGAATGAATAGCTTCTTCTTCAAAATAGTATTCACCTTCCTGAAAATCATCCAGCATCGCTATGACATTTAGTAAAGTGGATTTGCCGGAACCTGAAGGTCCCATTACAGAAAGGAATTCACCCTGATCCACATTCAGGCTTAGATCGTTGAGTAGAAATATTCTTCTTCCGCCGGAAGTAACCCATTTATAGATATGTTTTAATTTCAGCATAATTTATTCGTTTCTTAAAGAGTTTATAGGATTTGAAATGGCGGCTTTGATCGCCTGAAAGCTTACGGTAACTACCGCTATTAAAATTGCCACCGTACCGGCTATGACGAAAACATGCCAGCCAATTTCGATTCGATAAGCAAATTCCTGAAGCCATTTTCCTGCTAGCCAGTAGGCAAGTGGGAATGCGATAACCAAGGCGATAAATACCAGAGTTATAAAATCTTTGGAAAGCAAACGGGTGATACTGCTTACGCTTGCCCCAAGCACTTTACGAACACCAATTTCTTTAGTTCGCTGTTCTGCCATGAAAGCCGCCAGGCCAAATAATCCGAGGCAGGCAACAAAAATCGCCAGTCCGGCGAAGGTCAAGGCTGCTCTTGCGGTTCTTCTGTCACTGGCATACATCTGCTCTACATTGCTATCTAAAAATGTATAATCGAAAGCCACCGTAGGAGCGATCTTTTCAAAAGTTTCCTTGAATTTATCAAGCGTTTGTGGCAGCTGGTCGCTATTAAAGCGCACCAGCATATAACGCAGCGGCTCAAAACCGTTGTTAAAAGCGTAAGCGCCAATAGGAGATCGAAGAGACGAAAAGTTAAAATCATCTACCACCCCAATCACATAAGCGTTCGGACCAAGATTGGCGATGATATTCTTTCCAATCGCTTCCTGTGGCGTAATTCCCAGAAAATCGACCGCATTTTTATTCAGCAGCACATCTACGATAGAGTCTGATTCCTGCTTATGCTTCGGAAGATCTTTTCCTGCCAATAATTTAAGCTGAAGTGTTTCCACGACACCGCCCTTTGCCCTGTTGGTATTCAGAGAAATCGATTCTTCTGAATTCATATTTTTATATAAGGATCTTCCGCTAACCGAAATTCCGGGATAGCCCTGGGCCATGGTGGCAGAAGAAACTTCCGTAAGATTTTCAAACTGGTCGATCAAGGTTTCTCTTTCAGAATTAGATTGTATGGCACCGATAGAAATTGCCAGGGTATTATCAGGATTGTAACCCAGGTTTTTATTCCGCATAAATTCCAGCTGATTGTAGATCACGACCGCTGCGATAATCAGAATCACCGAAGCTGAAAACTGGACAATCACCAGTCCTTTTCTCAAAAATGCCGTAAAACTTTCTTTATCCCGCCCGGAGCGAATGACTTCCATAGGAGAAAACCTGGAAAGGTGCAGGGCGGGGAAAGAACCGGCGATCAAGGTGGTAAGCAGCCAGATAGCCAGAATGGCACCCAAAAATTCGAAAGACATTAAAAAATTTAGTGATAACTCGCTACCTACTATTTTTTCAAAAAATGGAAGGCTCAAAATGGTGAGTAAGAGTGCCAGGATGATGGCGATCAAGGTTACAAAAGAGGTTTCTGTAAAAAATCTCGCAATTAATATTTTTGAAGAAGCACCTAAGGTCTTATTGATCCCAACATCCTTTGTGCTTTTCTGGGATCTTGCCGTGGCTAAATTCATATAATTGATACAGGCGATCAGTAAAATAAGCACTGCCAGCAGACTAAAATTTCGCACTTCTTCAATACTTCCTAATTTGGAAGTATACGCGCTTTTAATATTTGCAGAATAGAGATGCATTTTTCCAAGAGGCTGCAAGCCGAGTGTGTACCACTGGTCTTTCTTCTCCACATTGGTATCTACCAGTTCCTGCATTTTCGAGGTGACGGCAGCGGCCTTCGCATCTTTATTCAGTAAAAAATAGGTTTCGAAACTAGCATTGCTCCAGCTGGGCTCTTTGTAAAAACCAATAGACTTAAAAGAACCGATGATATTGCCATCCAGACTGGAATTGGCCGGGAAGTCTTTATAAACTCCGGTAACTTCCATTTTAAGGCTATTATCAATGTTGATCGTTTTACCAATAGGATTGATAGGGCCAAAATATTTACGGGCAGTAGATTCAGATAAAACTGCAGTATTTGGCCTTTCCAATTGGTTATTGGCGCTTCCGTAAACAAAATCCAGTTGGAATATGTCGAAAAACTCAGGATCTGCATAATATAACTTCGGTTCGGTAAAATTCTCGTTATTGGCCTCTATGGAAGCCGTTTTTCCGAAGTCGTGATCCCAAAGCCTGGCAGATTTCTCCACTTCCGGAATTCCGCCTTCCGCAGCAGGTTTTAATGCCGCTGGAACCGTTGCCCAGATCTCATTATTGCGCTCGCTTGAAGTATGGAAAATTACACGATAGATGCGGTCTTTATTGGCATACATCTTATCGAAACTCCGCTCCTTCATGACGAAAAGGAAAAGTAACATCGTGATGGTCAATCCAATAGACAGACCTAAAATATTGATGAATGAAAAAGTTTTATCGGCTTTAATTCTTCGCCAGGATATTTTGATGAAATTTTTTAACATGATGTGGTTTTCGGGATGATTAATCGATCTTCTGAATAACGGTTTCTCCTATTTTGAAGCCATTATTGATTTTTGCATTTCCTTTATATTGAATATTAGCTTCGCCAAAAGCTGAAACTTTTATGCGGTCTGAAGCGTAAACCCGCACATGGTTATTTCCATATGCCGTGATCTTAGTATCTATTGTTTGCAGGTTAAAGGCATCGACCTCACTACTGCCATAGCAGCGATAGCGCTGGAAGTCAACAATACCATCGTCTATTTTCAAGTAACTTTCCCCGTACATCGCCACTAAGAACTCTTCTGCGGTGATACTTTTAAAGAAAACTTTTGGAGAACCGTAGATATCCAGGTTGAATTCTTTCACATCTATTTCGTCTTCAAAAATGATCTGTTCTTCACTTCGTATTTCAACGCTTACCAGGTTCCTGTAATTGATGGTAATTTGGGCTTGGGTGCCGCTATAGATATCTCTTTCGATTTCTCTCCCATTCACATACACATTCTCTTCTTTGGAAGTGATTTTCGCGTCCTCCAGGTAAATGTGCAATTCGCCATTTTTCACTTCCATTTTGATCTTATTGCGATCAACTTCTGAATTTTTAATTACGACCGATTCTTCATTTGCCTGCCTGAAAATGACGGAGATATAAGGACTAATTGTGACCTCATCAAAAGGCGCTACTTTTATGCTTTCTGATTGTGCCTGGCACACGCTTAAATTGACCAGTGCAATCAAAACGGCTATCAGCAGGTTATTTTTTGGGATTATTATTCTTATCATAATTCTATAATTATTCGGTTTTCAAACTTTTTACGGGATTCATGTTTGCTGCTTTTAAACTTTTGATCCCGATCGTGAGAAAAGCGATTCCCAAGGTGATGATCGCAGCCAGTACGAACAACCACCATTTAATTTCAATTCTGAAAGCAAAATCCTGAAGCCATTTATTCATGAGGTAGTAACTCAGTGGGAAGGCAATCAAAAATGAAATTCCCACCAGTTTGATGAAATCTTTGGAAAGTAAGGCCACGATTTGTGTGGCTGAAGATCCCAGAACTTTCCGGATCCCGATTTCCTTAAACCGCTGTTCCGCAGTAAAAGTCACTAATCCGAATAAACCAAGACAGGCCACAATGATAGTCAGAATGGCAAAAAGCGTGAGAATCGTTCCCATTTTTCGCTCTTTTAAATAGGTATGGTTATAAGAATCATCCAGAATACTGTAATTCAAAGCTTCTTTCGGATTATAGCTGTTCCAATCGGAATTCAAATTTTCAATGATCCCGGACATATCTGCCGTTTTTGAGCGAATAATTATTCCGCCGTACGGATTCATTTTCAGAATTAGCGGGTCAATTTCCTGGTGGAGCGATTTCCAGTTAAAATCTTTAATAACTCCAATCACATGAATGTCACGAGGACCTTCATCGGTATCTCTTTGAAAGGTTTTTCCAATGGCATCATTTCCGAAGCCAAGCGCTTCTGCCGCTTTTTCATTAATGATCACATTGTCACTCTCATCCCCGTAAGATTTTGAAAAATTTCGTCCCTCCAGCAATTCCATACCCATCGTCGGGATATAATTTTCATCGACATTGTAGAAATACATACGACGTAAAAATTCGCCATTCAGAAAAATTCCGCCAACTTCGTTATCACTTTCTCCGGCAGGTACGAAGGCAGAATGCGTCACATTTTCCACTCTTGGATCGTTCTCGATCTCCTGGATGAAATTATCTTCATTATTCCCCAGCAGATACGTGTTGCGAACCACCAGCAACTGATCTTTCTCGTAGCCAATATCTTTATTCTGAATATAATTCATCTGTTCTTTCACCACGAGCGTGGCAAGAATGAGTCCTGCGGAAATCACAAACTGAAAAACCACGAGTCCGCCACGAATTCCTGAATTCTTTCCGCTGCCAGAAAATTTTGATTTCAGCGCATTCAGCGGATTGAACGAGGAAAGGTAAAAAGCCGGGTAACCACCAGCCAGAAAGGTGATTAGCACAATTAAGCCGAATAAAGAAAAAACATAAACCGGTTTCAGAAGAGAAGTAAATTCGATACTTTTTCCCGCTAATTGATTAAATCCTGACAAGGATATTCCGAAGATCAAAATAGCCAAAATGGTCGCCAGTACGGTGGAAATAAATGCTTCGGCTAAAAACTGGTAAATCAGTTGCTTTTTGTTTGAACCCAAAACTTTGCGAATACCCACTTCCTTGGATCGTTTAGAAGCCGAAGCCGTTGCCAGGTTCATAAAATTTATGCAGGCAATGACCAGCATAAAAATGGCCACAATGCTGAAAATATAAATGTACTTGATGTCTCCACCCTGTTCCAGCGTGGTCGCATCAGAAAAATCGGAATGAAGGTGAATATCGGTCAGCGGCTGAAGAAAAAGCCCCAAGTCATTATTTTTCTGAAACTCCTCGTAAGACATTCCGATAGCATCGATCATCTGCGGACCCATATATTTCTTGGTGATTTCTGGTAATTTCGCTTCCACTTCAGCTACCGTAGTACCTTCTTTTAAAACCAGGTAAGTGAAAAAGTCTGATTGCATCCAGGTGGTTTTTTTGGCAGCGGCGTAACCTATTGTAGACGCAAGAATATCGAAGTGAAAATGAGAATTTTCGGGAATATCCTTCATCACAGCCGAAACAGTATAATCTTCTTCACGATTGGTAATACGGAAGGTTTTACCAACAGGATCTGTATTTCCGAATACGTTCCTGGCCAGTGTTTCAGAAATTACCGCCGTATTGGGTTTGTCAAGCGGATTACCCTGATCTCCATTTATTATTGGTAAAGTAAACACGTCGAAAAAGTTAGGATCTACATAGCCCATGCTGCTTTGGCCGTAATAGGTGCCGTTGTATTCCAAGCGGTTGTTATACGATTTCGCCAGTCGCGTAGCATCGGTTACTTCCGGAAGATCATTTTTTAAAGTCTGAGCCACCGGCGCCATCACCACGGCTTCTTTCATTTTTTCATTGTTGATATTGGCCCTGAAAACAACCCGAGCAATCCGGTCAGCTTTTTCATTGAACCGATCATAGCTCAATTCACTGGAAACATATAACATGATCATGATCACCGAAGCAATTCCCAGTGCCAACCCGATAATATTGACGGTGAAAGTGCCTTTATTCTTGATGATATTTCTCCAACCGGTTTTTAAATAATTCCTGATCATGATGATTGATTTTTGATGATGATTATTCGGTTTTTAGGCTTTTAACGGGATTTTTCATCGCCGCCTGGATGGTTTTCAGACTCACCGTGATGAAAGCAATTAGTAATACCACACCTCCTGAAACCAGGAATATCCACCAGTTTAAACTGGTTTGATAGGCGAAATTTTCCAGCCACTTATGCATCGCGTACCATCCTATAGGAATCGAAATAAGGACCGAGATCAGAACCAGCACTAGGAAATCTTTGCTGACCAGCGCAACAATATTGGGAACCTCAGCTCCCAGGACTTTTCTGATCCCTATTTCTTTAATTCGGTTTTTTAGGGCAAAGGTTGTAAGGGCAAAAAGGCCCATGAGGGAAATTACGATGGCGATCATTCCGAAGAATCCGATCACTTTTTGAATTCTGTAGTACGAAGCGAATTTCTGCTGAAAATTCTCGTCAAGGAAAGAATAACGAATTGGGCTCCCAGGCTCCAATTCTTTCCATAGCTCATCTATTTTTTCGATGGAAGACATAGGATTTTTAGCTTCTAATCGCGCCAGGATCGCACCACCTGACTGAAACATACAGGCTTCGTTTCCAATAGTGAAAACTGCGGGCTGGACTCTCGTTTCATATCCCAAAACATTAAAATCCTTGACAATACCTACTATTTTAATTGGTTTCTCGAGACAGTTGGAATAGTAAATTGTTTCACCGGTAAGTTGGTCGATCCCCAAATTTTCAGCAGCGACTTCATTGATTATTGCTGTTTGCGTATGTTGATCTATACCCGAATCCCGAAAATTTCTACCCCGTATAATTGGCGATTCCAGTGTTTTGAAGTAATCGGTACTTACTTTTACCGAATTCATCCGGAAGTCAGAACCCTTATAGGTAAAGTTGACTGTGGAAGAATCGGCAAGCACATCACCGGGAACATTCGTCGTTTTAGAAACAGATTTTACCCCGGGAATCTCCAGTAATTGCTGCCGAACGTTACCGAAATTTTTATCACGTGTATCCTGCGTGGCCCGTATGCTTATTAATTGCTCTTCCGTAAATCCTTTATCTTTTGTATGAAGATATTCCAGCTGCCTGTCAATTACTGAAATACTGATGATAAAAAAACAGGTCACGGTAAACTGAAAGACCACCAATAGATTTCTAAGCCATAGCCCTTTATTTCCGCTGAAAGAACCACCATTCAGGATTTTTAAAAGCTTGAATCGAGATAATAAGAATGAGGGAAAAAAACCGGAAATAAGAACCACCGCAAGCAGACATAAACTAATCTGAAATATAAATTCCAGGTTGGAATAGATCTGTAGGTCCAAACCAAAGCTACTATTTACATAAGGCAAAATCGCAATCACAATGCCAATAGCGATGGTGATACTAATGCTGCACTGCAAAATGGCTTCCCACATAAATTGCCAGAATAAATTCCAGTTTCCGGAACCCAAAACTTTCCGAACACCTATTTCCATGGTTTTACTTAAAGATTTGGCGACACTTAAATTGCTGAAATTGATGCCACCAACGATTAATAGCAACATCGCCAGAATGAAAAGTACGGTTACAGTCTGAATATTTCCACTCCCGTAAGTTGGAAAGTTTTGAATGTCTGGAACCGCATCTACATATAAAACGGCATGATTGCCATTGGCTAGATCTTCGGTATTAGAATTCTCAACCTTCAGCCTTCGGTCCATAAAAATTCGATTGATATCCTTTTCGAGAACATCTTTCGCCAGTGGCTCATTTAATTTGATATAGGTTTCATTGGAATAATTATTCCAAAAGAAGTTCTGTTTCTCAAAAGGGTCACGCATGACCAGATGAACGTTGCGGTGAGAAGGAGTACTCGGCAATTCCATTACCCCGGTGATAACGGCTTCCATCATATTAAAAACTTTGACGGTTTGCCCCATAGGATCTTCTTTCCCAAAGAGTTTTCTGGCCAGCTCCGTACTTATAATGGCACTATTTGGATTATTTAAAGCCGTATTCCTGCCTCCCTGTGTCAATTTATACGGAAAAACTTTAAGGAATAAGGAATCTGAAGAGGTAAAACCTTTATGATAAATCGTTTCATTTCCTGCACTAATCGGAACTTCAAATTCTCCTGCACCCTGCAAAGATGTCGCAGTTTCTACCTTAGGATAATTTTCTTTCAGAAATGAAGCCAGCGGAGCAGGTGTCGCCTCGAAAAGATCCTCCTTCTGCCTCATGGATACCCGGTAAACCTTTTCTAGTTCAGGAGACCAGGTGTCATAGCTCAATTCATAATTCAGGTAAGATAAAACCAGTATAAAGCTGGCCAACCCCGCTGCAAGCCCTAAAATATTAATAAGAGTGTAGGATTTGGCATTCCAAATACTTCTCCAGGCTATTTTGATATGATGTTTTATCATAACTATTCCGTTCTTAAATTATCAGCAGGATTTTTAAATGCGGCTCTTACTATTCGAACACCAATTGTGAGCATCGCGATAATCAGTACTATTAAGGCACTTTGGACAAAAACCGACGGACCAATTTCTATGCGGTAGGCAAAATCAGCAAGCCATTTATCCAGTAAATACCAGGCAAGTGGAATTGAAATTACTGCGGAAAGCAGGATGAGCTTGAGCGAATCTTTAGAAAAAATGCTTACGATCTGGGCGACCGATGCTCCTAAAACTTTACGAATACTGATCTCTTTTGTCCTGTTTTGAACCATAAAGGTGATGAGTCCGAATAGTCCCAAACAGGACAGAAACACGATCAGCAAGCTGAAAATTTGCAAAACTGTTCTCAGCTTACTTTCGGCTTTAAATTCATGCGCCAGGTCTTCAGCAATCCAGGAGCTTTGAAAAAGATTTCCAGGAAAAAACTCGTTGTA
Source organism: Flavobacteriaceae bacterium (assembly GCA_964220295.1). Taxonomy (GTDB): domain Bacteria; phylum Bacteroidota; class Bacteroidia; order Flavobacteriales; family Flavobacteriaceae; genus Christiangramia. The sequence continues at coordinate 11,947 of CAXPUM010000064.1, forward strand.
TTTTTGCTGAATTTGAGCCACTGCCTGTTGCGGATTTTCGGTATTGATTCGAATTAACATATTCCCGTATTCGGGATTTTCAATAGCTCGAACAATCGTTGGCGCCATTGGGTTTCGCAAAGACTGATTGTGAAAGTTCTTAATAATTCCTACCGGAATTCCGTTCAGTTGTTTATAAGGCTTGTTCAGCTGATCGATATTCAGCCTTTCCGCAGTATATTCTGTGATCAGGATGGGTTGAGACTTTTCTTTCTCCAATTCTTCTTCGGAAGTATCTGGAGCTAATCTTTTTTTCGCGGAAAATTCATTTTGAAAACTTCTTCCTTCAATAAGCTGAAGCTGAAGCGTAGAAGAGAAATTTTGATCGGCATCAATATACCAGGTCGTTATTTTTGTAACCGGAGACTGAGGATCATCCACATCCCGGCTAAAAGTTCCGCCGGCGCTGGAAGGAATCCATTGGCCAATACTGGCATCCTGCACTCCCGCAATTTGTTTAATTTCCTTTTCAAAAGCAGCGCCTTTATTTCCCCATTTTGTAAAATTAATTCTGAAAAGATCATTTTTATTGAACCCAAGGTCTTTCGAATTCAGAAATTGTAGCTGATTGTTGACCACAAGCGTTCCCACCAGCACACCGATTGTAATGACGAATTGGGTGACCACCAGACCTTTCCTGAAATATTCTGAATTCCTGCTGGTTTGAAAATTATTGGAGACCACATTGGCGGCATTCGGTTTCGAGATTATCCAGGCCGGATAAATTCCGGTGCAAAGGCTTATGAAGGCAATCATCATAAAACTGATCGCTAACAATTGACCGCTTCCAATGACGGTAAGCGATAACGGATTCCCCAGGAAACTTTCTAAGTAGGGTAAAAAGAGAAAATAAATCCCTAAACCTAGGATATAACTAATTCCGAAGAACAGAAAAGATTCGGTTAAAAATTGAGCGATCAGGGATTTCCGGCTAGCACCGAGTACCTTTCGCATTCCGGTATTCCTGATCTTTTTTAAAGTTCTGGCCGTACTTAAATTAACAAAATTGATACAGGCAATAAGCAACAACAAAATCGCCACTCCAGAGAGAATGTTGATATTGCGTTTATTCCCTTTGATCTTCTGAAAAAACCCATCGGAATTCAGGTAAATATCTTCCATTGGCTGAAGCTGAATTTTCGTGTTTTTTTCGGCTTTTGGTAAATTCTGTAACCAATTATTTGCCGCGATAGAAAAATCAGATTTTGAAACTCCAGGTTTTAGAACGATATACTGAATGGCATACGGCGTAAAATCATTGGAATAATCTGTAAACCTCGGTTTGGAGATCATCAGCATATCTGCTCGCAAATGGGTGTTCACCGGTAAATCTTTAATAACGCCGGATATATAAAATTCGGCGGAGCTGCCAGTGTTTGAAATATCTTTAATGATCTTCCCGACCGGATTGGAATTAGGAAAATAACGCTGCTGTACTTTTTCAGAAATCACAATATTTGGATAACCATCTACAAATTTCTTTGGGGTGCCCTGCAAAATTTTAAAGTCCAGCACCTCCCAGATGGTGGGATTTACTTCCAGAACATCAAAACTTACGGGATCATCCTGCATCCTGAAATCGTAATTGCTTCTGCGAATCCTGCTGTACGTTTCTACCTGGTTAAAATTGGCTGCCAGCTGAGGTCCTATAGGCGCAGCTGTAGATTCATTGAGCTCTCCAATAGCGGTGTTCTGACTTAAAAGCCTGTAAATACGATCACTTTTAGACCAGTTCTTATCATAACTAAGTTCATTAATTACCACCGTCGCAATCAATAAAAAAGAGGCGAGGCCAATGCTCAAACCGGCAATATTGATTGCTGAATAGGTTTTATTCCCAGTAATATTTCTCCACGCTATTTTAAAATAATTTCTGATCATAGTTTTTTGATTGATGAATGATCCCTAGATTAGTACATTTTCGGTCACTTTCTGCCCGTCCAGCATCCTGATGATTCGATGGCTGAATTTTGCGTCGTGTTCGCTATGTGTTACCATGATGATCGTGGTTCCCGCTTCGTTGAGTTCGGTTAAAAGGTCCATCACTTCATTCCCGTTACTGCTGTCCAGGTTTCCGGTAGGCTCATCGGCAAGAATAATTTTTGGATTGTTTACCACCGCACGCGCTACGGCAACTCTTTGTTGCTGCCCCCCGGAAAGTTGCTGTGGAAAATGTTTTCTACGGTGCATGATCTGCATTTTTTCGAGTACCTGATGAACACGTTCTTTTCTTTCCGCAGGTTTTACACCGGTATAGATCAGCGGAAGTTCCACGTTTTCAAAAACAGAAAGTTCATCGATGAGGTTAAAACTCTGAAAAACGAATCCGATATTATGCTTTCTCAGTTTCGCTCGCTGACGCTCATTGTAGCCCGCAACCTCGATACCATTGAAAAGATAACTTCCGCCATCCGGATCGTCCAGCATTCCGAGAATATTCAGAAGGGTTGATTTTCCGCATCCTGATGGTCCCATAATCGCAGCAAATTCGCCTTCCTTCACTTCAAAAGACAATTTATTCAGTGCGATGGTCTGCACCTCTTCCGTCTTATAGTATTTCTCCAGATTAGTAATTTTGATCATTTTATAAATATTTTCTTTGTTCTAACTGATGTTATTGATTAATTACAAGTTCATCTACATCTCCAAAATTGGAATAACTGGATGTGATCACTTTTTCACCGGGTTTTAGACCTTCCAGTACCTCGTAATATTCGATGTTTTGACTTCCTAAATTTATTGGTGTCTTATAGGCTGTTTCACCATCTTCTGAAAGTTTAAAGATCCAGTTCCCGCCTGTTTGCTGAAAGAATCCGCCTTTTGCCACCAAAATCGCTTCTTTTTCCTGGCTTAAGGCTAACTTAACCTGAAAGCTTTGTCCTCTTCTGATATTTTCAGGAGCTTCATCAACAAAATGCATGTCTACCTTGAAACGACCGTTTGACACCTGAGTGTAGACTTTTTTGATTTCCAGCTTATAATCCTTCCCGTTGAAAGGGAAAGAACCGATCTGACCATTAAAAATTCTTGAAATATAATGTTCATCGACTTCTGCCTGCACTTTATAAGAACTAATCACATCAATCTGTCCCAAACGTTCTCCCTTTGATTTTGACTGACCAATTTCAGCATCCAAAGCTGTTAACTGACCATCCACCGGGGCTTTTACCACAAGATCTTCCACCTTTTTTCGCATCAGTTCGAGGGCCTTTCGAGTGCGCTCGTAAGATTCACGCGCCTGGGTAGTTTCTGTTTTACTGGAAACCGAATCCTGAACCAGCACCCGCTCTGTCAATTCCAGCCGCTCTTTTTGGTAATTATAATTGTTCTTTGATTCCTCAAAATCCTGCCTACCTATAGCGCCTTTTTCATATAATTTAGAATTCAGATCATATTTTCTTTTTGCTTCCTTCAGGCTGTTTTTCACATCGGTTAACTGGTTGAGCCTGTTAATGGTATTTTGCCTCGAAGCATTTTGCGTACGCTGGATCTGTGTAAGTAGGTTGTAAACCTGGGTTTCCTGGTTAACTAGGCTTAATTCCAAATCGGTATTCGATAAGCGAATGATCGGTTCCCCTTTTTTCATCATCGCGCCATCTTCTACAAAACGCTCTTCAACCCTTCCGCCTTCCATCGCATCGAGGTAAATGGTTTTAATGGGCAATACCACTCCGTTCACCGGAATATTTTCCTGGAAATTTCCATTCTTTACACTGCTAATCGTGATACGCTCTTTTTCGACATTCAGTTTTGAATTGCCGGTGGAAGAAAAAATGACAAAGAGTATTAAAATTACTATTATTGCACCTCCCGCGATCATGGCAATCTTTTTAGGAGTAAATCTTTTCTTTTCTAATGGTATGTCCATAAATATTCAATTTCACTAATTTACTAGTCAAATTGATGCCATAAATATAAATTACTGATTTACAGTTATTTATATTTTATCTTTTCGAATAAAGTGTTCGATTTTGTGACACTTCCTGTTCGATTTTAAAACAATTTTAACCTGATGATTTTTACAGGCATCGAAAATTCATCAAGCCTTGAATAAATTGTAATATTGTGTCATGCTGCTAAAAGATGCCAAAATTCTGGTGATCGATGACGATCCCGATGTGCTGATCGCAATGAGGCTTTTATTGAAGTCTCATGTGGCAGAGATCGCTGTTGAAAAAAAACCGGCTCACCTTCCTGCAATCATTTCCGAAAAAAAGTTCGACCTGGTCATACTGGATATGAATTTTAACGGACTTGTAAATACAGGAAATGAAGGGATCTTCTGGCTGAACAAGGTTAAAGAACTCAGCCCCGAAACAGATGTGATCCTGATCACCGCTTACGGAGACATCGAACTGGCAATTCGCTCTTTAAAAGAGGGCGCTTCTGATTTTATCATCAAACCCTGGCAAAACGAGAAAGTGATCGAATCGATTACTGAAATGGTCAGGAAAAAGAAAAAGCCGGGAACTAAATTACAGGCAAAAGCAGGTGAAACAAAAATTATAGGTGAAAGTGAAGAGATTAGAAAAGTTTTCACCAAAATTGAAAAGGTAGCCCCTACTGATGCAAATGTCCTTATCCTGGGCGAAAATGGAACTGGAAAAGACCTCGTAGCCCAGGCCATTCACGAAAATTCAAAACGCAAGAATAAGCCTTTTGTAAAAGTTGATGTGGGTGCACTTACTTCTACTTTGTTTGAAAGTGAACTATTCGGTTATAAAAAAGGAGCTTTTACTGATGCCCGGGAAGATCGCAAAGGAAGGTTCGAAGCTGCCAATGGCGGAACACTTTTTCTCGATGAGATCGGGAATATTAGCCTGAGGCAGCAGGCGAGATTGCTTACCGTTTTACAGAATAGGACCATTACTCCCCTGGGATCGAATGAGGCAGTTCCTGTTGATATCAGGCTGATCTGTGCGACCAACCTAAAGATTTCCGAACTCTCTGATGAATCAAAATTCAGAAAGGATCTTATTTACCGTATCAACACGGTCGATATTGTTATTCCTCCACTTCGTGCCAGGGGAACCGATATAACTTTACTAACTCGTCATTTCCTGGATTTTTATGCCGATAAATATTCTAAAGGACCTTTTAAAACCGAAAAAAGTTTTCTGGAAAAGCTAAAAAAGCATCCGTTTCCGGGTAATGTTCGGGAACTTCAGTATATCGTGGAGCGTGCGGTGATCATGTCTGAAAATACCATTCTTGGCGATAAGGATCTATCATTTTCCGCAATAGAGTCTGCTCCAGATAAGCAGGAACTGGACGATCTAAGACTGGATACGGTAGAAAAAAACACTATTTTGAAGGTGATTGATAAGAACAAGGGAAATATCTCAAAATCGGCTAAAGAACTAGGTATTACCCGCGCCGCATTGTACCGAAGGCTGGATAAATATGACCTTTAAAAGTTATCATATCGCCATTACGATCAGAGCAATCGTGCTTGCAGCTATATCGCTCGCCATATCTTGGTTTTTATTGAAACAGAACTGGGTAGGACTTTCCATAAGCCTGCTGGTTTTTATCGTTGCGATCTATAATTTTTTCAGATATTTCAGTAAACGTTTCGAGGTTATCGATGATTTCTTCGAAGCCGTTAAATACCGGGATTTCTCTCGAAATTATTTAGCTGAAAATAAAACTGAAGATATTAGCAGGTTGTATACCGGCTTCAATACTGTTAACCAGACGGTGCGGGAGATGAATTCTGAAAGAGAAGTGCAGTACCTGTATCTTCAGAAGATCCTGGAAATGATCGATATCGGGATCCTTGCTTACGATCTGGAATCTGGTGAAACTTTTTGGATAAATGAGGCTTTTCAGCAATTGATGGACGTTCCGGATTTTAAGAATATCAAATTCGTGAAATCCCGTACACCCGAGATCTATCAGCAATTATTTAACAATTATTACCCCGAACCGGCAAATCTGGATCTAAAGATCCGAAATGAGAATATAAAGGTCATCGCTTCCCATAGTCTTTTCAAGCTGGAGGATAGATCGTGTAAACTTATCGTAGTTCATAATATTGACGATACGATCAATAAAACAGAGTCGGAAGCATGGAAGAAATTGTTAAGTGTAATGACCCACGAGATCATGAATTCGATCGCGCCTATCTCTTCGCTGGCAAATACGCTGAAAACTTCGGTTAGAAATACTATGGCCGATTCACTGGAAGACCTGGATCTCGAAGATTTGGATGCCGGTTTAAGCAGTATTGAGAAGCGTAGCGAAGGCTTGATGAAATTTGCCAAAACCTATCGCAGTCTCAATAAGGTGACCAGCCTGAACAAAGAAACAATCCTTTTAAAGGATCTTTTTCAGGATATCGAGCAGCTTATGCGCTCCTCGAATTCTTTACAAAAAGACACACTTCGTTTCGAAGTGGCAGATGAAAAGCTGGAAATTGAAGCCGATTCCTATTTGCTGGAGCAGGTATTGATCAACCTTATTCTAAATGCTATCGAAGCCTCCCAGAACGAGAAGAATCCACAGGTTTTGATCAGGGCATTTCAAAAAGCGAATGGCAGAAAGATGATCGCCGTGATCGATAATGGACCTGGTATTCCGCAAGAGATTAAAGACCAGATCTTTGTTCCATTCTTCACCACCAAAAAACAGGGAAGCGGAATTGGACTTAGTTTGTCCAGACAAATCATGACGCTGCATGGCGGGAAGATCCAGATCGATAACATCCAGGATCGCGGAGCACAGGTATCACTGGTTTTTTAGAAAATAAATTCGTGATTTCGAAAAGTAAGAGGAAAACCTCATTACGCCCCTAAAACAAAAAAACCCTATAAACTGTAGTGTCTATAGGGTCTATCAAGTTGTAAAAGTGGTCCCACTTGGGTTCGAACCAAGGACCACCTGATTATGAGTCAGGTGCTCTAACCAACTGAGCTATGGGACCGGATACATTGCGTATCGGGAGCGCAAATTTAGATAATTGACCTTTACAGACCAAAGAAAAAAATGCTATTCTTTATCCTGGCATAATTCTACCAGTACACCATTGGCGTCTCTAGGATGCATGAAAGCCACGATCTTATTATCGGCTCCCGGTTTCGGCTGTTCGTTCAGTAATGTAAAACCTTCCTTTTGAAGACGTTTGATCTCTGCCTGAATATCATCTACGCCAAAAGCGATATGGTGAATCCCTTCGCCTCTTTTAGCAATAAATTTGGAGATCGGGCTGTCTTCCGTAGTTCCTGCAAGCAATTCGATCTTACTCTCGCCTACTTTAAAAAAAGAGGTGATCACTCCTTCAGTTTTCACTTCTTCGGTCTTGTAATGCTCTGCTCCCATCACCGCTTTATACGTTTTATTAGCAGCTTCCAGGTCTTTCACTGCTATTCCTATATGCTCGATCTTTTTCATAATTCCTGACTTAATTGAGCCACAAATATCTATAATTAAACCTATTTTCAGCAAAAGCTTAAATCACGTTTAAAAATTTTACTTTTGTAGCATGGAAACAAACAGACAAAAGAAAATTGGCGGGCTGTTGCAAAAAGACCTTGCAGACATCCTGCAGAATTTGCTGAGAGATAGTGGGAAGAACGGGATTCTGATTTCAGTTTCCAAAGTTCGTGTAACCACCGACCTTTCTATCGCGAAAGCTTATTTAAGCATTTTCCCATCAAAGCATGCTGCGGAAACGCTGGAACAGATCAAAGAAAACAAATCGGCTATCAAGCATGAAATGGCTCAGCGCACCAAGCACCAGCTTAGAAAGATGCCAGATCTTAATTTTTATATCGATGATTCTCTGGAATATATAGACGGAATCGAAAAATCGCTGAAAGGTGACGAGAACCCGATCGAAAATCCAGACCTGCTTCAAAAAAGAAAAAAATCTTAATTTGAAGTTTCCGCTCTACATCGCCAAGCGGTATCTTTTTACCAAAAGTAAGAGCAACGCGATTAACATTATTACCGTGATCGCAGCTATTGGCGTGTTTGCCGGGGCGTTTTCCTTATTTATCGTCTTAAGCGGCTTCTCGGGTCTGCGGGATTTCAGCTTATCTTTTTCTAACGAATTTGATCCCGATTTAAAAGCTTTTCCTGACACCGGGAAGGTGCTGAAAATTTCCGAAGAACAACAAAAAAGACTTTCTGAAATCCAGGGAATTCAAGATTACAGCAAGGTTATCGAGGAGCGGGTGTTTCTTGACTTTAAATCTAAAAATCATTCGGCGTTCATCAAAGGGGTGGATACGAATTACCGACATGTGAACCAGATCGACAGCGCGATCGTTTACGGAAACTGGCTCACCAATTCAGAACCGCAGGTAGTGGTGGGAAATGGCATTTCGAGACAGCTCGATGTAAGCATTTACAACTATCAGAATTTACTGAAGATCATGGTCCCAAAACCCGGGGAAGGGCAGATTACCATGACCAATATCCAGAACGCTTTTAATACAAAACAGGTGATCGTTTGCGGACTGTACAGCGTGAACGAGGAACTGGACGACAAATACATTTTTTCTAAAATCGAACTGGCGCGAAATCTTCTGAATATGGAAGAAGATGAATATTCGGCAATAGAATTTAAGCTGAAAGAAGGCGCGAATACTGACCAGGTTTCCGAAGAAATCAGCAAGATCTTTAATGGAAAAGTAACGATCAAAACACGTACGGAACTGAATGACGCCCTGAACAAAATGCTAAATTCAGAAAACCTGTTCGTTTACCTCATCTTCACCCTCGTGCTCACCATTGCACTTTTCAACGTGGTAGGATCGATCATCGTCATGATTCTTGATAAGCGGGAAAATATCAAAACTCTGCACAGTCTTGGAGCGACCCCAAGCCAGATCAAAAATATTTTCTTTATGCAGGGCATGCTCATGACCTGCCTCGGCGGATTTATTGGCCTTGTGGTAGCCGTTATTCTGATCATTCTACAGATGAATTTTGACCTGGTGATGATCACGCCAAGTCTGCCTTACCCGGTTGAAATGAAAGTGGAAAATGTTTTGATCGTGATGGTAACCATTTTCGTTCTAGGACTCATTGCCTCGTACATCGCTGCCGGCAGAAGTAAAAAAGCGCTCGGTTAATTAAGCAAATTCGTAATCGGCGAAATCTCTTTCTACCTCATCAAAAGCTTTAAAAACATCTATCGAGTCATCGCTCGTAACCATTTTCATGCGATAATCCTTGAAATGCGGAATTCCTTTGAAATAATTGGTATAGTGACGGCGCGTTTCAAAAACTCCGAGTTTTTCCCCTTTCCAGTCGATAGACATTTGTAAATGCCTTCTAGCCGCATCTAAGCGCTCTTTCATGGTTGGTGGGGGAAGATGTTCGCCGGTATTAAAATAATGTTTTACCTCGCGGAAAAACCAGGGATAACCAATACTTGCCCGACCGATCATCGCTCCATCCAGACCGTATTCGTCTCGCATCTGCATGGCCTTTTCTGGAGAATCAACATCGCCATTTCCAAAAACCGGAATATGCATTCTTGGATTGTTCTTGACCTCGGCAATCGGAGCCCAATCGGCTTCTCCCTTATACATCTGGGCCCGTGTGCGACCATGAATGGAAATTGCCTGGCAGCCTACATCCTGCAACCTTTCGGCCACTTCAAGAATTTTAATCGAATCGTGATCCCAGCCCAACCTGGTTTTCACGGTAATGGGTAAATTGGTTTTTTCAACCATGGCCTTGGTAAGCGATACCATTAGGTCAATATCTTTCAGGATACCGGCACCAGCTCCTTTTGAAACCACCTTTTTTACCGGGCATCCAAAATTGATATCGATAATATCTGGGCCTGATTTTTCTACAATTTCAACCGACTGTAACATCGATTCCAGGTTTGCCCCGAAGATCTGTATTCCTACCGGGCGTTCCTTTTCATAAATATCCAGCTTCATCGTACTCTTCGCCGCATCGCGAATCAGTCCTTCCGAAGAAATGAATTCGGTATATACCACATCTGCTCCCTGCTCTTTACACAATGCGCGAAAAGGCGGGTCACTCACATCTTCCATCGGTGCTAAAAGCAACGGGAAGTCTCCTACATCTATATTTCCAATTTTTGCCACAACCAGTTTGTTTGAGGTTGCAAAATTACAGAAATACTTGTTAAGTAAAAATCAAGGATTTAAACGATCTCTTTCCGCGTCATTAATCGTGCGTTGATTGTCGTCCAGGCGGAAGTTTCCGAAGTTATATTTGAAACCAATTTTCACGTTCCTGTTCTCGATAAATGAGAAATAACTGTTGCTCTGGTTTAAATAATCTGAAGTGAGTCTGGTATTCGTAGTATTGAAGATGTCATTAAAATCCAGTGTCAACACTGCTCGATTGTTCCACAACGTTTTTCGAACACCTACCGAAACAGTCGTCATCGGCTCCATTTTATAAGATCCCACAAGAAAATTACTTAAATACTGCGCAAACATGTTTCCCTCCCATGTACCATCCTGAGATAGCGTGAAAATATTATAAACATAGGCCTGGATTCCCTCCACGTCCCTGGTCACCTCAGCGTTACCACTTTCAAGTGCTTCGAAAGTGTTTTCTTCATGAAATAAAGAGGTAAACATTTGTGCGTACCACCAGTTGGTAATGGACCTGCTATGAAAAATATCCACTCCGTAGGCTTTGCTGTTGATCAAATTCTGGCTCACTGTTCTCAGTGTCAAATTTTGATTATCCTGGAAAACAAGATTCTCTGGTGTTTTCCCATTATCGCGATAATAGAAGTCGAAGAAATAGGAATTCTTCAGCGTATAATTCAAATTGAAATTGTTGCTGATGGAAGCGATCAGGTTCGGGTTCCCGGCGTTGTAATTGGTTTCATTCAGAAAATAGCGGAAAGGATTCAGGCTTTCGTAACGAGGCCGCTGAATTCTTCGGCTATAATCCAACGTGAAGCTATGAGCCTCTGCAGCGCGATATTGCAAATAAGCCGTTGGGAACAACTGGAAATATTCACGGTTAATGACCTGTTCCAAAACCAATGATTCTCCCCTCCTGTCAGTATATTCTCCGCGAAGACCAACTTTTGCGCTCCACTTTTCCCAATCATGTGCGAGACTGGTATATAACGCATAAATATTTTCTGAATAGATAAAATGATCAGATAAATTGGAATAAAGATTTCCTTCAATCTCCTCGGCATCCAGATAATCTATTTGACTGTCTGATTCAATTCCTGAAAATTTCGCACCGCTTTCAAAAGCAGATTCACCAATCGTACTGGTATAATCAACCTGCCCGGTGAAAATATCGATATCCTGAGCCGCATTTGTGCTGAAGGAAATGGAATTTAGCAAATTCCCTGACGGATCATTATAACGGGAATTCACGTATTGGTCACGATCCTGGTCGTATTTGGTATAATGTGTTTTTACCGAAAGATTGGCTCCATTCTCAAAATTGGTATCATAACCCAGATTCAGCGCGATATTATCCTGATCGGTAAACACTTCAGAATCTGTAAGTAAAATCGAATCCAGCTGCCGCTGAGAATCTTTCATTTCTGTTCTAACCGAATTATCATACTCGGTATTTGGAGTAAAATTTGCGTTTACCGAAAAATTCAATTTACTGTTTTCGCTGATCTGATAATCTAGAATCGCGTTGGCATTGTGGGCCTGGCTATTCGTTTCGCGAGTAAAATCGGTATCCCAACGAGAAAATAACTGTCCGTTACGCATAAAATTGATATAACTGTCATCATTTTTATACTCCTTTTTAGGGCTGAAGGTATAATTCGCAAAAACATCTAGTTTTTCTCCCTGAAAATAATGGCTGGTTCCAAGTTGGAATTTTGGATAAATAGATTGGGTATAATTGCCTTCAAGGCTTCCTTTATAACCTGCCGAAATTGCTTTGGAAGTGGTAATGTTCAGAATTGCCCCACCTTCTGCATCATATTTCGCCGGCGGATTGGTAATGATCTCGATAGCTTTGATATTTTCAGCGGAATAGCTTTCGAGCAGCGTTCTTAGATCAGAAGCAGATAAATGTATTTTATTTCCATTCAGGTAGACCTGTACGGCAGAATTACGCACCATCAAGTTCCCCTGATTATCGATCACCCCGGGAGCTTTGCGCAATACCTCCCAGGTATTTCCGCTGGAAAGATTAGAGTTTTCCACATCAAAAACCAGACGATCGATCTCCTTGGTGATCTTCGGCTTTCTCGCGCTGATCGTCACCTCATCTAGAGCGTCATTAGAAAATTTAAGTTGGAAATTCTTCAGTTTGGTGTCACCTTCCACTTTTATTCGCTTTAGGTAATCTTCGAAACCGATAAAAGAAACTTTTACCAGGTAACTTCCGTTATCTACATTTTCAATTAAAAAATCGCCATTTTCTTCAGAAACTACTCCTTTAATAATACTCGTGCTATCTTCAGCTTTCAAAAGAATCACATTGGCGTAGGCCACGGGATTTTTCTCTTCATCTCTTAAAGAACCTTCCACCTTATTCTGCGCATTACCATAAGCACAAAGAAATAGTGAAAATGCTATAAGAACATTCTTGATATTCATGATTGGTTTGGTCAAATTCAGCAAATCAAGCACAAATATAGAATTTCTTAAAATCTTGCCAAGAAAATTACCTTTATAGTTGATTGAGGACTAAATCGTTATAGGCGCTGGCCTCAGACACAATTTATAACGACCTGCTCTAAAAAATTTATTCTGATTTCTTTAAACTGTCGTAAATAACCTGCTGAATTTTGGTTCGGGTGTTCATGCTATACAACCTGGTATTTTCACGAGTTGGAAGTACGCGATTCGAAAAGAAAACATACAGCAAATCTTCCTGGGGATCCATCCAAACCATTGTTCCTGTAAAACCGGTGTGGCCAAAACTATCGGTGCTGGCATCTTTTGCGGTGTTATTGTCTTCCCCGATATATTCCAAATTTGGTTTATCAAAGGCCAGCGCTCTACGGTTATCATTATCTGGAAACTGGGTTTTGGTAAATTCTTTCAAGGTCTCTTCGGAAATGTAGCGTTCCCCGGCATATTCGCCCATATCGAGATACATCTGCATTAATTTCGCCAGGTCATTGGCGGTAGAAAAAAGTCCGGCATTGGCAGAAACTCCTCCCATCATGATCGCACCTTCATCATGAACCCGTCCATGAATAACCTGGTGCCTGAAAAAGAAATCACTTTCTGTGGGTACGATGCGATCCAGGTCAAAACGCTCCATCGGGTTGTATCCTAAAGTGGTTGCTCCCAATGGAGCATAAAAATTTGATCGAATGTATTTTCTGAAATCTTCCCCGGAAAGGTTTTCGACAATCGTTGGTAACAGGTAGAATAACAGCCCGGAGTACTTGTATTTTGCCTCATCTTCCAATTCCGATTTTTTGATCGCCTTAAAGATCTGGTGCTTGTAATTCCTGTGCAGCCAAAGATCATCACTAATCTTTACCGGAAAACGGGCCGAAGAATCTTTTTTAAAGGTATTCCATTTAAAACTGCCATTTTTCCGAAGTGTATTTTTCCAGTAAGGGATCCAGGGTTTGAAACGTGCCTGGTGCGCCAAAATCTGCCGAAAAGGAATCCCTTCTTTATTCGAATTTTTGAAATACGGAATATAATCATCAATACTGGCTTCCAGATCAAACTTATCTTCATCATACAATTTCATGATGGCCGGTAAAGCAGAAGAAATTTTGGTTACCGATGCCAAATCGTATAAATCATCTTTTCGCACTTTAACCGTATCGCTGTACTGATGAAAACCGTAGGCTTTGTGCATCAATACCTGGCCATTTTTCGCGACAAGGATTACTCCGCCTGGAATTGCCTTATTATTTATCGCTTCCTGCATCAAAGAATCTATTTGTGGGACAAGTACTTCAGAATTCATCCCCACAGCTTCCGGAACCGTGTAATGAAATCTACCAATACTTTCCAGGTCAATACCGTCACCTACCTTATATTTATCGCCAATGCTCACCGGTAGTTTCCCACTGGCACCAATTCCGCCGAAGATCAGTTGCGCCGCTACATCTTCGGAAAGATCTGAATCCTGGTACGATTCTATCAAAACTGCCGAATTTTCCACATTCTTCATCTTATTCAGCGTATACGGATTTTTGAACACTGCAGTAATCACATTATTTTCATTCCACAATTCGGCTAAAAATTCCTGTATCGCCTCCGAAAAATTGATATTATTTTGTGGTCTGATGGAATTATCGTGAACCCCAACGATCTTCAAATTATAATCCTTCAATAAACTTTTAATTGAATCGATCTCCTGCTGACTGGCTTTCGCAGCAAGTTGAAAATGATCTACGGCATTATACAAACTCAGGCTTTCCTGGAATTTGGTTTCCTGCTCCGCTCCTACCGAAATAGAAATGGTCTTCAGGGTATCCAGCCTTTTTAATGGAAGCAGCTCATTATTCAACAGGGTTACCGAAGCTTCTGCCAGTTCCCGGTTGATCAAATTTGCCTGTGGATTGTTCAGGTCTTTTTCGATATTTTTGATTTTGATAGGCTTAAGTTCATTTAAACCAACCCATTGTTTCACGGCCAGCACTTTTCGAACACGCTCATCGATCTGTTTTTGGGAAATCAGGCCTTGCTTGATCGCTTTTTGAACTTCTTCAATCGCTCTAGGAACATCTTCGGTAAATTCCAGCAAATCGTTTCCGGCCAGAATCGCATCTTTATCGACCACGCCTGGTTCTTTTCCTTGGGTTACCCCCTTCATATTCATCGCATCGGTCACCACCAATCCGTTAAAATTAAGGCTGTCTTTCAGAAAATGAGAAATAATACGCTTCGATAAAGTGGAAGGCACACCGGTAGAATCGAGCGCCGGAATGTCTAAATGTGCGACCATCACCCCACCAATTCCTGCATCGATCATTTTTTTAAACGGATACATTTCCAGCGAATCCAGCCTTTTTAGATTGTGATTGATCTGCGGAAGCGCGTAATGCGAATCGGTATCGGTATCGCCATGACCTGGGAAATGTTTGGCGGTAGTGAGTACATTTTGCGACTGCATTCCCAGCATATAGGCCTTTGCCTTTTCAGCAACATTATCACGATCTTCCCCGAACGAGCGGTAATTGATCACCGGATTATCGGGATTGTTATTCACATCTACCACCGGGGCAAGGTTAATATGCAAGCCGCTTCGTTTGATCTGTTTCCCTACTTCCACACCCATTTTGTAGATAAGCGAATCATCCTGAACCGCACCAAGGCTCATCTGGTATGGAAAACTAATCGTATTATCCAGTCGCATTCCCAGTCCCCATTCCGCATCAATCGCTCCAATAAGCGGTACTTCGGAAACAAGCTGGTAATCATTCATTAACTCGGCCTGCGTAATTGGGTCACCCTGGAAGAAAACCATCCCGCCTATCTTCTGTTTTCTGACCAGTTTCAGAATTTCTTTTTTGTGCTCAGGGCCTCTATTGGAGTAGGCTGCAACTAGAATCAATTGTGCGATTCGCTCTTTTGGAGTCAATTTCTGCATCAGCGAATCCACCCATTTACTATGGGTATATTCTAAGAATTCGGGTTGTTTTTGTTGAGCCTGGAATTGTAAAATTCCGAAGAAAATTGCCAGAAAAGCCAGGATTATTTTTTTGAATTTCATACGAACGGATGTCGGTTTTTAATCAAACGAGACTGTTCCCATAAAATTTCAGGAACAAAAATTGAAATTATCGAAAAATTAAACGTTTTACCAATTTAATTTGAAAGGCTTCGGAAAAATGATGGGACCCATTTCTTTTAAATGAGAATAGCCTAATTTTAAACTTTTAATCACGTGCTGAAATTTCAGAATATGAAAATGATCAAATTTGTTACGCTTGCTTTGTTGCTTATTCTAGTTTATTCTTGCGGGACCAATCCGTATTCTAAAACGAACAAAGTATACAGGGAGCAGGCAAAAGTTTACGCAAAAGAGCTGAAAGAATTACCGCCTAATGAAAATACTACCGACACCCTTTATATCAATTACGCACAGGAACCGGTTGGGACAGTAAATTTCAATTTACGCAGGCCAAATTATGTGGTGATTCATCACACTGCACAGGATTCGGTACAACAAACGCTTAAGTCTTTTACGCTTCCCAGAACCCAGGTGAGCGCGCATTATGTGATCGCAAAAGATGGGACTGTTTATCACATGCTGAATGATTATTATCGTGCCTGGCATGCCGGAGCGGGCCAATGGGGCGGCAATAAAGACCTCAACTCCTCCTCTATCGGCATTGAACTGGATAATAACGGTTTTGAAGAATTTTCTCCTCTGCAGATCAACAGCCTGATGAAATTGCTCAAAAAACTAAAAGCAGAATACAAGATCCCGGACGAGAATTTTATTGGGCATTCCGACCTAGCTCCTTCCAGAAAAGTAGATCCAAACATCAATTTTCCGTGGAAATTACTGGCGGAAGAAGGTTATGGTTTATGGTATGATGAAGATCAAATCGAGGAGATGCAGATCGAGCAGGATTCTGTCACCTTAGACTTGGCCAAAGAGCTGATCGTTCCAAAGAATTTCGACCCAATAATGGCTTTACGAATAATTGGTTATGATGTATCCAAACCCGATTCCGCCATCAAAGCTTTTGAATTGCATTTCATCCAAAATGAACCCGATGGCAAGCTGACCGACCGGGAATTGAAAATTCTTTACAATCTCTACAAAAAGTATATTTAAAGAAAAGCCTCGAAATTCGAGGCTTCTAATTATTTAGCTGTGGTGGTGTCTACCGTAGAAGTAAAGATCGAACTGTCTTTCAGGTTGATCATTTTCTCTTTGTCTTCGTTCAGTAATCGCTTGGTTCGCAGGTATCTTCCGTAATTGTATTCGTCAAAATCGGTTGCAGTCGTATCAAAAGTACTGATGTGCACCTCTCCCATAGAGTGAATGAATTGATTGTTGCCAATCCACATTCCCACATGAATAACTCTTTCTGAAGTAGAATCGGTTGCCTTTCTTCCGAAGAATAACAGATCTCCGGGAATCAGGTTTTCGAAATTTTTAGTGCTATCCACCTCGACACCGGCCTTGACCTGTTGAGAAGCATCACGAGGAAGCACAAACCCGTTCAGAAAATAAACCGTTTTGGTAAATCCGCTGCAGTCAACACCTTTACTGGAAGTCCCGCCCCACAAATAAGGCAAGCCCATTAAAGTTTTGGAAGTTTCCACCAGGTCTTCTTTATTCTGATCAAGGGAATTCAACCATTCTTTATAAGGTTTTGCTTCATTTTTACTGATAAAAGCAGCTTTTCTATTTGGATACTGAACCTCATAAAAATTGCCATTTTCGCCATTTAGCTGAAGAATATCCCCCGCAACCAGGTCTCCGGCAACGGCAGCCGAATTATCAGCATGTTGATAACTGGCGCCAAAAGTATTAGTATAAATAAGTTTTTTTGAAGCTTTCCATTCCTGAAAATCCTGATCGTTCATCGGCTCTACGCCACCGTAATCCACCCAGGCCAGGTAACCGTCTGGAGTTTGCACATAATACCAACCGTCATTCTTTTTATAAACTTTGAGCGGCATTCCCATAGTTGCCTGTGTCACCAGTTGTGCAGAATGTTTTGGCTCATCTCTTAAATTCGCTACGGAAATTGGCACCACACCCATGGTTTTACCTTCCAAGCCTTCAGAATCTGGCAACATTTTAATGCTGTCTGCCACTTTCATTCCCTGTTGCTGCAGCCTGCTTTTAAGATCACCTACTGCCTTTGGCAAATTTGATTCGCCGGTGAGAACGTAAGTATCTCCTTCTTTTTTGGCCTGAACATCAAACAAGGCAACCCGGCCATCTGGTGCGTAGATATTTTCTACAGCGGCAATTTCAGTATCAATTTCTGAAGTATCCTTCTTTTTATCGGTTGCTTCTGTGCAGGAAAAAAGGAGTGACAGTAAAAGAATATTAAGTAATAAAACTTGTTTTTTCATGAGCATGATTTGTTCAAAATTAAGAAGTTGAACTTGATTATTCTAATTCCTGATCATCGTAATAATTTCAAAATCACTCTGATTTCCCACTCGGTCTACCGCGGTTAACCCAATTTTATCCAGGCGTTTATTATTCCGAATTTTATCCAGCTGAAAACTTTGATCGTTTTCGTTAAAGATTTGAAATTCCCAGGCGGCATCTTCATATTGGTAATATAAAACCCACCTGAAAGCTGCTTCCTCCCCAACTGCTTTCCAATTAATCTGGATCTGATCAAAAGAGGCATCGATCTTCAATTCTGGTTTTGCAGGTGGTATATCATCCAGCCACGGACTTTTGGGAACTAAGGCATTTTGGCGATAAGGCCCTTTTTTAAGCGAAGAAGCAAGATCGCGATTGTTCATAAGTGGTTTGACATTCCAATGAACCGTCCCGGGATCATCTGGTAAGATCGCCCTGGAAATCATAATTTGTGAAGCGATCTCTCCTTTATTTTCCTCCTTATCTTCAAGGGTTAAATTGATTCCCGGCCAAACATGTTTTCCGGTCACATTTTCTGAAGCCCACCAAGAAAGCAAAATAGGAAAGCTCTGGCCTACCTGTTTCGTTGGCCAATACAGTTGCGGCGTAAAATAATCTACCCAGCCTTTATTCAACCATAATTTTGCATCGGCATACAACTCTTCATATTGATCCATCCCTTTGATACCGGGAGGAAATTCCGGTCTCCAGATCCCAAACGGACTGATCCCAAATTTCACGAATGCTTTTTCCTCTTTGATCTCTTCGGAAATTCTTAAGATGAAATCATCTACATTCTTCCTTCTCCAGTCTGATCTGGAAAGTTCTCCGCCACT
>CAXPUM010000065.1:0-62941 GCA_964220295.1 Flavobacteriaceae bacterium
GCATTTGTATTGAATAATTCGCCTGTTTCACTGTACGAAATGGCTGAAAAAACCGGAGTTATTTTTTGATTCAACAGGTTCAAGATAAAATTGGCATTAATTTTCTCAATATCGCCAACCATCCCAAAATCGATCTCTTTAACTGGTCGCTTTTTTGAGATAATGGCTTTGCCATCAGCTCCACATAAACCTATTGCATCAACCCCTCTTTGCTGGAGTTTTGCTACAATATTTTTGTTTATCAGGCCACCGTAAACCATAGTGATCACCGCCATGGAATTTTCATCAGTGATTCTCCTACCGTCAACCATTTTGGTTTCAAATCCGAGTTTTCCGGCAATTTCCGTCGCCAGGTTGCCACCACCGTGAACCAGGATTTTCGGTCCTTTCAGCTTAGAGAAATCATCTAAAAAAACTGCCAGTTTGTTGGTGTCTTCTATAAGCTTCCCTCCTATTTTTATAACTTTCAGACCGTCCATATTATAAATTTTCCAGGATCTTTTTCATCACTGCCTGTGCAGCGTAAGTGCGGTTTCCGGCTTGTTGCAAAACCACAGAATTAGAACTATCCAACACGTCATCGGCAATTACCACATTCCTTCTAACCGGAAGGCAGTGCATCACTTTCGCATTATTGGTATACTTCAATTTTTGCTGATTGAATGTCCAGTCCTTTTCCGTAGACATCACTTTTCCGTAGTTTTCATAACTACTCCAGTTCTTCACATAAACGAAATCGGCATCTTTCAGAGCTTCTTCCTGATCATGAATTACTGGCACATCACCGGTAATCTTCGGATTCAGATCGTAACCTTTCGGATTGGTGATCACAAAATCCACATCGATCTTTTGCATCATTTCAGCAAACGAATTTGGAACAGATTGCGGTAAAGCTTTGGTGTGTGGAGCCCAGCTCAATACCACTTTTGGTTTCGGTTTATCTTTTAATTCGGTTATCGTAATCGCATCGGTCAACGCCTGTAACGGGTGGCCAGTGGCACTTTCAAGATTAATAACCGGTACGCTGGCATATTTCTGAAAGCTTTTTAAAACTTGTTCTTCTTCATCTTTATCGCGATCAATCAGTTCAGGAAAAGCGCGAACGCCTATGATGTCGCAGTATTGGGAAAGTACGCCCGCAGCCTCTTTGATATGTTCAGCTTTATCTGAATTCATAATCGCTCCATCTTCAAATTCCAAGGCCCAGCCATCTTTTCCTGCATTCATCGTCATCACATCCATCCCAAGGAGCTTCCCGGCTTTTTCTGTACTTAACCGTGTACGAAGGCTGGGATTGAAAAAAAGCAAACCCAGTGTTTTATTTTTTCCCAATTCCAGACTCGTGTTGCATTTCTTCAATTCCAACGCCTGGTTGATGAGTTCCTGAATATTTTGAATATCGTGAGTCGAAAAATAATTTTTCATGAATAAACTTATACGTTATTGATTTTTGAGAGCCGTTTTCAAAGCTTGGAAAAAAGCGTCAAAATGCTCTTTTTGAATATTTAATGGCGGCAGAATTCGCAGCAGTTTTTTATTACTGGCAGCCCCGGTGAAAATCTGGTAATTGAAAAGCAGGTCTTTTCGTAAAGCAGCCACTTCAAAATCGAATTCCAGACCGATCATGAGTCCGCGACCTTTTACTTTTTTGATCTGCGGAATTTCTTTTGCTTTTTCCTGAATATATTCGGAAAGTCTTGCCGCATGATCGATCAGGTTTTCCTTTTCAATCACCTCTAAAACTGAAATTCCAGCAGCACAAGCCAGGTGATTACCACCGAAGGTCGTTCCCAACATTCCATATTTTGCTTTGATCTTTTCATCGATCAAAACGCCGCCAATAGGAAAACCATTTCCCATTCCTTTCGCGATGGAAATGATATCCGGCCTGATCCCATGCTTTTGAAAAGCGAAAAATTGTCCGGTCCTTCCATAGCCAGCCTGCACCTCATCTGCAATGAGAATGGCACCATAGTTTTCACAAAGCTCTTCTGCTTTTTTATAAAAATTGGTTTCCGCTTCATCCAGACCGCCAACGCCCTGTATGATTTCAAAAATAATCGCGGCTACATCACCTTCCTGCATGGCTTCCTTTAAAGCTTCGCCATCACCAAAAGGTAGTTTCACGACATCGTGATCTTTATTGAAAGGTGCTTTTATAGATTCGTTATCGGTGACGGCAACTACCCCGGATGTCCTTCCGTGGAAGGCATTATCAAAATAAATGATCTTGCTTTTTCCGGTTTCAAAAGAGGCCACTTTTAAAGCATTTTCATTTGCTTCAGCTCCCGAATTGCATAAAAAAAGTTGATAATTTTTCGCTCCTGATAATTTCTCCAGCTTATCGGCCAGTTCCTGTTGCATCGGATTCTTGATCGAGTTGCTATAAAATCCCAAATTGGAAACCTGTTCTGATATCGCTTTCACGTATTCGGGATGAGAATGACCAATAGAAATGACCGCGTGGCCACCATATAAATCGAGGTATTTTTTTCCATTTTCATCATATACGTAGCATCCCTCGCCTTTGACCGGCGTGATATCGTATAACGGATACACATCAAATAACTCCATATTATTTTTCTGAAATATTATTGATTTTTTTGAAAGAAGCCTGTAAACCTTTAATGAGCGAGGAACTGAGTCCGTTGTGTTCCATCTCATTCAGCCCTTCGATGGTACAACCCCTTGGCGTGGTGACCTTATCGATCTCTTCTTCCGGATGCTTGCCCGATTCTATTAACAAGCTCGCCGCCCCAAGACAGGTTTGCATAGAAAGCTCCTGCGCGTCTTTTGCATCAAAACCGAGCTGTACGGCTCCCTGTGATGTTGCGCGAATGAGACGCATCCAAAATGCGATTCCACTGGCGCAAATGACCGTTGCTGCCTGCATTTTATTTTCTGGGATGATGATACTGGTCCCCAAACGGTTGAAAATAGCTTCGGCAATAGCAATTCGCTTTTTTCCTTTTTCATTAGAACAAAGGCAGGTCATCGATTTCCCTACAGCGATGGCCGTATTTGGCATGGACCGTATGATGAACTGGTCACCTACGATTTCTTCGATACGCGGAATTTTGAATCCGGTAACGGTAGAAATGATCACATGTTTTTCCGTTAGTAGATCTTTAATTTCCTCCAGAATTCTTTCTAATTGAGTTGGCTGTACGGAAAAGATGAGAATATCTGCATTTTCAACAGCTTCCCGGTTATCGGTTGTTACCTTTACTTTGGAATACTCTTCAAAGTCTTTAATCCCCTCCGCATTTCTTTTGGTAAGATACAGGCTCGTGAAAGCGTTGCTAAAGATCAGCCCTTTGGCGATAGAAAGTCCAAGATTTCCGGTTCCTAAAATGGCAATTTTCATACTTCTAAATTTTAAAAATAACTGGCTTTCAGTTTCAGCCCGGCATCTTCGGGAAAACCAAACAGTAAATTCATATTCTGAACTGCCTGACCGGAAGCTCCTTTCAATAAATTATCGATCACGCTGGTTACCAGTAATTTATTACCGAGTTTTTCCAATTTCAGCAGACATTTATTGGTATTCACCACCTGTTTCAAATGAATTTCCTCTACTAAATGGGTAAAAGGTGCCTCGGAATATGTTTCGGCATAAATTTGCTTTGCATCGTCCAGGTTTCCGTCAAATACTGTGTAAGCTGTGGCATGTATGCCTCGCGAAAAATTTCCTCTATTCGGAATAAAATTTACTTCCGAAGAAAAATCGGGTTGTAATTTTTTAAGGCTTTGACCAATTTCATTCAAATGCTGATGACCAAAGGATTTATAGCTAGAAAAATTATTATCCCGCCAGGTAAAATGTGTAGTATCAGAAAGAGAAGTTCCCGCTCCGGTTGCTCCGGTGACCGCATTCACATGCCAATCTGATTTAATTTTTCCGTATTTCGCTAAAGGTAAAATTGCCAGGCTGATTGCGGTGGCAAAACACCCAGGATTCGCGATATTTTTAGCCGACTGAATTTCAGATTTAAAAAACTCTGGCAATCCATATACAAAACCATGATCTCCGTCCATCCTGAAATCGGTGCTCAGGTCAACAATTTTCGTAGTTTCAGAAAACTGATTTTCAGCTAAAAACTTTTTAGAATTTCCGTGACCCAGACAAAGAAAAACGACATCCGCTTCCGTGTTGATCGTATCAGTAAAAGTGAGTTCGGTTTCTCCTGCAAGATCCTGATGTATCGAAGATACGGGTTTACCGGGTTGAGAAGTACTGTAAACAAAGTCAATTTCGGCTTCAGGATGATTCAGTAGAATTCTGATTAATTCTCCAGCAGTATATCCCGCGCCACCTATAATTCCAGCTTTGATCATCCTTTTTCTTTTACGTATTGATAAATCTTACCAGAATTGGACAGGATCTTAATAAATCCTTTTGCATCATCGGCTGTCCAGGCGTTATTCTCTTCACCGTATTTTCCGAAGCCGGAATTCATCAAATCAAAATCTGATTTGATTCCATCTAACTGGAAACGATATGGATGCAAACTCACATATACCTCTCCGGTCACCTGCTTCTGGGAACTTTCCAAAAAGGCTTCCAAATCTCGCATGACCGGTTCGAGATATTGTCCTTCGTGCAAATGCGTTCCATACCAGTTCGCCAGGTAGTCTTTATGCTGTAATTGCCATTTGCTCAAAGTATGCTTTTCAAGCAAATGATGCGCTTTAATGATAATCTGGGCTGCTGCGGCCTCAAAACCTACACGACCTTTAATACCGATTATTGTATCACCCACGTGAATATCACGGCCAATAGCATATTGCTTCGCGATTTCTTCCAGTAGCTGAATATTTTTTTCGGGAGCGTTGTCTTTTCCGTTTAAAGAGGTCAACTCTCCCTTTGTAAATCCTAAAGTAACCTGTTTTGGATCCGTCTCTCTCAACTGTGAAGGATAAGCGTCTTCCGGAAGAGGTTTCTCTGAAGTCAGTGTTTCTGCACCACCCACGCTGGTTCCCCAAAGTCCTTTATTTACCGAATATTTGGCTTTTTCCCAGTTCATCTCCACACCTTTAGATTTCAGATAATCGATTTCTTCCTGACGAGTCAGCTTTTTATCCCTGATCGGGGTGATGATTTTAATATTTGGAGCAATAAGCTGAAAGATCATATCAAAACGAACCTGATCATTTCCTGCGCCGGTACTACCGTGCGCGATATATTCAGCACCAGTTTCTTTCGCGTAATGAATGATTTCCAACGCCTGCACAATTCGCTCGGCACTAACAGAAAGAGGATAGGTATTATTTTTTAATACGTTTCCGTAGATGAGATACTTTACCACTTTATTGTAAAAAGAGGATATCGCATCGATATTCTTATAGGTTGCTGCACCGATCTTTTTCGCATTGGAACCAATCCTTTCGATCTCTTCTTCGGAAAAACCTCCGGTATTCACACTCACGGCATGAACCTCAAAATTCTCTTCTTCTGATAAATATTTTGCACAATATGATGTATCCAGCCCACCGCTGTAGGCGATCACAACTTTTTTCATGTTCTATTCGTTTTCGATCTTTTCCTTTTTATAGAAAAGAGTTTGCTTGATATTTTTCAGCCTGTGAAAGGCTTTATCGTTAAATTTAGATTTCTCTTTTTCCTTTTTCTTCTTATCGGGATCATATAGCATTCCGGTACACAAACACATTTTGCGCTCTGTCCTGGTGAGGATATCATAATTCTTGCAGGTCTGGCAACCTTTCCAGAAGGCTTCATCGTCTGTCAATTCTGAAAAAGTAACCGGTTGATATCCCAGTTCATAATTGATCTTCATCACCGCCAAACCAGTAGTGATGCCGAAGATCTTAGCATTAGGATACTTTTCCCTGGAATGCTTAAAAATGACATTTTTGATATCTTTCGCAAGCCCATGCTGGCGATAGTCAGGATGCACGATAAGGCCGGAGTTTGCCACATATTTCTCATGACTCCAGGTTTCTATATAGCAGAAACCAGCGAATTTTTCACCATCTAAGGCAATTACCGCATTCCCTTTTTCCATTTTACTAATGATGTATTCGGGAGTACGGCGCGCAATACCAGTACCGCGCACTTTCGCTGATTCTTCAATAGTTACACAGATCTGTTCCGCGTAGGATGCATGAGATTTATTAGCAATGACAATTTTCATTGGCTAAGAAATTTAAATTTTTAAAAAATGATTTTGATTTTCTCGAGGGGGAACCGGACTCACCTAAGTTCCATAATAGAATAGACGCACTTACGTGCGGCGGGGAAAAAAGCGGCGCATAGGCGAAATATCAGTGAAAACACTGATGAAATTCTTAAAAAATATGCTGCTAAATTGGTTCAAAATGAAAATCAAATAATATTAATAAACGGAGAATAGGCCAGTGTATTAGCTACAGCGGGGCCTAAAGTGAAATAATGATAATATTATTTGTCTTAGAATCATAAAGTAAATGTACATAATAAATCGATTCAAAATCAATTTCAAACTAAAAATTGAAATAAATTTGGTTTATCATTCAAATATTCTCCGAAAAAGTTCTTTTTCTTCATCCGTGCTACAAGTGGTTCAAAATCAGCCGGATCATTCAGTTCAATACCCACAACGGCAGGTCCGTTTTCTCGATGGTGTTTCTTGGAATATTCAAAATGAGTAATGTCATCGTTCGGTCCCAAAACTTTATCTACAAATTCACGAAGGGCCCCCGCTCTTTGAGGAAAACTGATTATAAAATAATGTTTGATCCCAGCATACAATAATGCCCGCTCCTTGATTTCAGCGGTTCTCGTAATGTCATTATTGCTACCACTAACAATACAAACTGCGGTTTTGCCTTTAATTTCTTCAGCATAAGAATCTAATGCTGAAATTGCCATTGCTCCGGCTGGTTCCACCACGATCGCATCTTTATTGTAAAGGTCTAGAATGGTCTGGCAAATCTTCCCCTCAGGAACGGTTATCATCGCATCCAGATTCTCCTTACAGATTGCAAAATTTCTGGATCCTACTTTTTGAACCGCTGCTCCATCAACAAACCTTTCAATCGTTTCCAGCTCTACCACCTTCCCGGCTTTCATAGATGATAACATGGAAGGAGCCCCCTCAGGCTCTACCCCGATAATTTTAGTATTCGGACTCAATTGCTTAAAAACTGAAGATAACCCGGCCAGCAAACCTCCACCCCCAAAAGGAGCAAAAACATAATCGATAGGTCCGTCTGCCTGTTCCAGAATCTCCATACCAATGGTAGCCTGGCCTTCGATCACTTTCTCATCATCAAATGGATGAATAAAAACCTGGCCAAATTTTTCACCATGTATCATGGCATTTTTATAAGAATCGTCAAAAGTGTCACCTTTTAGAACTACTTCCACCCATTCACCACCAAACATATTCGTTTGTTCCACCTTCTGTCTTGGGGTAGTAATTGGCATATAAATCACACCTTTAGCTTTCAATTTATTACAGGCGAAAGCAACTCCCTGTGCGTGATTCCCCGCGCTCGCGCAAATCACACCTTTTTCAAGTTGCTCCTGTGGCAGACTGGATATTTTATTATATGCACCACGAATTTTATACGAACGAACCTGCTGCAGGTCTTCCCGTTTCAGTAGAATTCTCGCATCGTATTTTGCGCTGTACGTAAAAGAATCGGCCAACGGCGTATTTACCACTACTTTGGAAATACGCTCGGCCGCTTTCTTTACATCTTTTAAATCTGGTCTATAAATATCCTTCTGCACTAAATTCATTTAAGCATATATTTTCTTCATTGCGGTCATCGCTTTTCTCAGCACACCACCAACTTTTTCTACAGGGTGATTTCTGATAGCATCGTTAACCGCAATTAATTCCTGATTGTCCACTCCATTATATCCATCACCAAAAGTTTTTCCTGCAACTTCCGGCTCAAGATTATTCACATAATCCTTGATCAAAGGTTTCGCTGCATGGTCGAATAAATAGCACCCGTATTCTGCTGTATCAGAGATCACACGGTTCATTTCAAATAATTTTTTTCTGGCAATGGTATTGGCGATTAGCGGAGTTTCATGCAGCGACTCATAATAAGCCGATTCTGCTATGATCCCTGCTTCAACCATAGTTTCAAAGGCAAGCTCCACACCGGCTTTGACCATGGCTACCATTAAAACACCTTTATCAAAATATTCCTGTTCTTTGATTTCTTCGGAAGTTGCCTCGGTTTGCTCGAAAGCCGTATTCTCGGTTTCGGCACGCCAGGTATGCAGCTCCTTATCATCATTTTTCCAGTCGGTCATCATTCTCGAACTGAAAGCGCCGGAAATAATATCATCCATATGTTTCTGAAAAAGAGGTCGCATCTGCTCCTTCAATTCTTCTGAAATTTTAAAAGCACGCAGCTTAGCCGGGTTAGACAAACGATCCATCATCGTAGTAATTCCACCATGTTTCAAAGCTTCAGTAATTGTCTCCCAGCCATATTGAATGAGTTTGGAAGCATATTTCGGCTCTACTCCTTCAGCAACCATTTTATCAAAAGTCAAAATAGAACCGGTTTGTAACATCCCGCAGAGGATTGTCTGTTCACCCATGAGATCTGATTTTACTTCGGCTACAAAAGAAGACTGAAGTACTCCAGCTTTATGGCCTCCGGTTGCAAAAGCATAGGCCTTCGCCCATTCTAAACCAATTCCCTGAGGATCATTCTCAGGATGTACTGCAATAAGCGTTGGAACTCCAAAACCTCTTTTATATTCCTCACGAACTTCTGAACCTGGACATTTGGGAGCAACCATAATTACAGTTACATCATCACGAATCTGCATTCCTTCTTCCACAATATTGAAACCATGAGAATAAGAAAGAACCGCATCTTTTTTGATATGCGGCATGATGGAATTGATAACAGGTGTATGTTGTTTATCGGGCGTTAAATTTATAACCAGGTCGGCCTCTGGCAGTAATTCTTCATAAGTACCAACAGTGAAATTATTTTCTGATGCATTTTTCCAGGATTGTCTTTTTTCCTTGATCGCTCCTTCTCTAAGCGCATAAGAAATATCCAAACCGCTGTCACGCATGTTCAGACCCTGATTAAGTCCCTGGGCACCACAGCCCACTATAACTATTTTCTTTCCTTTTAAAGCAGCCACCCCGTCGCTGAACTCGTCCAGCTCCATGAAACGGCAGGTTCCCAGCTGGGCTAATTGATCGCGTAAAGAAAGACTGTTAAAATAGTTCGTCATGATAATGAATTTGTAGTATTAAATTTTTCTAATATTTCTGAAATTGGCATTTCGTTCTTGGTTACGGCAATTGTTCCTGATCGAACGAACTGCATTAATCCGTAAGGTTTTAAAGTTTCGTAAAGCTGATTCACTTCCCGATGCTTTCCAGTTTTTTCAATCACGAAAAAATCCTTAGTTACCGTAACAATGCGGGCATTGGTCTCCTTAATAAAATCCTGAATGTTATGATCATCTAAGAATTCAGCAGATTTGATCTTGTACAAGGCGGTTTCCTGATAGATCGTTTCTTCATCGGTATGATAAAAGGCACGGATCACTTCGATCTGCTTTTCAATTTGCCCAACAATTTTTTTGATCTGTTCTTCGGTAACATTTACGATAATGATAAATCGCATTACTTCGGTCACTTCACTTGGCGAAGCGGTAATACTTTCAATATTGATATGTCTCTTCAGGAATATCGCCGCGATCCGGCTCAAAAGACCCAAATTGTTTTCGGTATAAATCGAAACGGTATAATTTTTCTTTTCCATTACTCCAATAATATGTCTGATACTGATGCGCCCGTTGGAACCATTGGGAACACGTTCTCTTCCTGTTCAACTTTTACTTCTAGGAAATAGGCCTCATCACATTCCATCATTTCTTTTACAGCAGCTTCCAGATCTGCACGATCTGAAACCTGTTTGGCTTTGATATGATAGCCTTTGGCAATAGTCACAAAATCTGGATTGACCATTTCCGTAGAAGCGTATCTCCTGTCAAAGAACAATTGTTGCCACTGGCGAACCATTCCGAGGAAACCGTTATTCAAAACCACAATTTTCACAGGTACTTTGGTCTGGAAAATCGTTCCGAGTTCCTGTATGGTCATTTGATAACCACCATCACCAATTACGGCTACAACATCGCGTTCCGGCGCTCCCATTTTTGCGCCGATGGCTGCAGGAAGCGCAAACCCCATGGTTCCGAGTCCACCGGAAGTTACATTGCTCCGGGTTTGATTGAATTTACTGTAGCGGCAGGCTTTCATCTGGTGTTGACCAACATCTGAAACAATCACCGCATCACCTTTTGAGAAATTATTGATTTGCTGAATCACTTCGGCCATGTGAATATCGGGCTTGGAAGTATCCATATTTCCGCTAATGACCTTTTTGAATTCTTCTTTATATAATTCCTTAAATTGATTATGCCACTGAGAATGGTCATTTTTATCCAGGAGTTCCAGTAAAACTTTCAACGTTTCTTTGACATCACCAAGAACAGGGTAATCTGCTTTGACGTTTTTATCAATTTCAGCCGGGTCTATTTCAAAGTGAATGACTTTTGCCTGTTTTGCATAGGTTTCTAAATTTCCGGTCACCCGGTCATCAAAACGCATTCCTATTGCGATTAAAACATCACATTCATTGGTCAAGACGTTCGGCGCGTAATTTCCATGCATTCCTACCATTCCCACATTCAAAGGATGATCGGTTTCTAAAGCCGAAAGACCTAGAATGGTCCATGCTGCAGGAATTCCCGCTTTCTCTACCACTTTTTTCAGCAATTCTTCAGCATGACCCAGAATCACTCCCTGGCCCCAGACGATCATTGGCTTTTTCGCGCTATTGATCACCTCGGCAGCACGTTCCACCTGAAGCAAATTCACTTCAGGATAAGGCTTATAACTTCTGATTCCAGAGCATTTTTTATAGCTGAAATCAATGGAAGCAAACTGAGCGTCTTTAGTTATATCTACTAAAACAGGTCCCGGTCTGCCAGACCTGGCGATATAAAATGCTTTTGCCATCACCTCCGGAATATCTTCAGCCTTTGTGATCTGGTAATTCCATTTGGTTATAGGTGTGGAAATACCCACAATATCGGTTTCCTGGAAAGCATCACTTCCCAATAAATGAGAACCCACCTGGCCGGTTATACAAACCATCGGCGTAGAATCGATCATCGCATCTGCAATCCCGGTAACCAGATTTGTCGCACCAGGACCGGAAGTAGCCACAGCAACACCGACTTTTCCTGAAACTCGAGCATAACCCTGGGCTGCATGCGTAGCCCCCTGTTCGTGCCGGGTGAGCACGTGATGAAGTTTGTCCTGATATTTGAACAACTCATCATAAACAGGCATGATCGCACCGCCAGGATAGCCGTAAATGGTATCCACCCCTTCCTCAAGCAAACATTTGATCACGGCTTCGGCTCCCGAAACGGTCATTTTCTCTGTCGCTTTTTGCTCAAAACTTGCTGTTTTTACTTCCATAATAAAACTATTAAAATTCGTCTGTCACACAGCCTTTCGAAGCTGAAGCGACTGTTCTGGCATATTTGTAAAGAACTCCGCTCTGATGTTTTAATTCAGGCGCCTGCCAGTTATTCTTTCTTTTTGTTATCTCTTCTTCGGAAAGCGCTACATCTATAGTGTTTGTTTCCGCGTTAATTGTTATTTCATCGCCATCTTCAACCATAGCGAGCAAACCGCCTTCTTGCGCTTCCGGTGTAATATGACCTACCACGAAACCATGTGTTCCGCCGGAAAATCTTCCATCGGTGATCAATGCCACATCTTTTCCAAGACCTGCGCCCATTATCGCTGAAGTTGGTTTTAGCATTTCAGGCATTCCAGGACCGCCTTTCGGACCTTCGTAACGAATCACGACGACATCGCCTTTTTTCACTTTCCCGGCTTTGATACCATCATTCGCATCATATTCTCCATCAAATACGCGAGCTTTTCCGGTGAATTGCAAGCCTTCTTTTCCTGTAATTTTGGCTACGGAACCTTCTTCAGCCAGATTTCCATATAAAATTCGAATATGGCCAGTTTTTTTAATTGGGTTATCCAAAGGGCGAATTACATCCTGGTCAGCTTCCATTTCCGGAACATCTGCTAAATTTTCAGCGATAGTTTTTCCAGTAACGGTAAGACAGTCACCGTGCAGCATATCGTTGTCAAGCATAAATTTCATTACAGCCGGAATTCCTCCTATTCGGTGCACATCCTCCATGGCATATTTCCCGCTTGGTTTCAGATCTGCTAAAAATGGTGTGCTGTCGCAAACTTTTTCAAATTCATCCAAACCGAAGTCAACTTTAGCTGCTTTTGCAATTGCTAATAAATGTAGCACAGCGTTGGTTGAACCGCCAAGGACAGTCAATAACCGAACTGCGTTCTCTAAAGACTTTCTAGTAACAATATCTCGCGGCTTCAAATCTTTTTCCAGAAGTAATTTCATCGCTTCTCCAGCCTTAATACTTTCATCTTCTTTTTTTGAACCAACCGCCGGAGTTGAAGAGTTATATGGCAAACTCATTCCTAAAGCTTCGATCGCAGAGGCCATGGTATTGGCGGTATACATTCCACCACAGGCTCCGGCTCCAGGACAGGCTTTCTGAATTACCGACTGATATTCATTTTCATCAATTTCTCCGGAAACTTTGGAACCCCAGGCCTCAAATGCTGAAACCACGTCCAGCTTTTTACCATTATGGCAACCGGAAGCAATCGTTCCGCCATATACTAAAACCGAAGGACGATTCAGACGCAATTGCGCCATCAATGCTCCGGGCATATTTTTATCACAACCAACCACGGTTACAAGACCGTCGTAAGACATGGCATTAACCACGGTTTCCATTGAATCTGCGATAAGATCTCTGGAAGGCAGTGAATAACGCATGCCAGGCGTTCCCATGGAAATACCATCACTTACCCCTATCGTATTGAAAATGAGGCCTACAAGACCAGCTTTCTCGGTGCCTTTCTTTACTTCTTTTGCCAGGTCATTCAGATGCATATTACAAGGGTTTCCCTCATAACCCGTACTGGCAATTCCCACAAAGGGCTTTTGAAAATCTTCATTAGTAAGACCTATCGCATGAAGCATAGCCTGGGAACCAGGTTGCGAGTCGCTTTGGGTTATTACTTTGCTGAATTTATTATTCATTAAGGTGTTTTTAGGTTCCAGCACTTAAAAGTACCGGTTGTTAAACTTTTAGCTTTTAAGCTTCCAATATTATAATTACGGTCGAAGTACGTTTTAAATATATAAACTACTACAATACAGTTATTTACGAGACAATTATTTACGACAGTCAAAATCTTTCAGTCATCATTATTTGATTTTTATTTTAGCTTCAACCATAAAAAAAGCCATCTTTTCAGATGGCTTTTAATACTTTAAAATATTACACATCTGTTTAAGGTTGATTCCTAATAATAGAAATAACCGTAATTACAGATGAAATAATATTTTGGTTGATCTTAATCATTTACTCAAATTTAGAAAAGCATTTTATTAAAACCTATTGAACTTTTGCCTTTTTCTTTAGTTTTAAAGAATAAAGGTCAGTTCTACGATCTTTAATATTTCTAACGCTTCCGAAATTATGAAGCTCTTTTAGCAGATCCAGATCCACATCTACCAGCAGGGTGCTTTCAGTATTTGGCGTTGCTTCCGCTTTTATTCCGTTTACCGGAAAGGCAAAATCTGATGGTGTTAAAACCGCACTTTGCGCATACTGTATATCCATGTTCGCTACTTTCGGCAAGTTACCAACCGAACCGGCAATAGCCACATAACATTCGTTCTCTACCGCTCTTGCCTGTGCACAAATTTTCACCCTGGAATAACCATTTTGAGTATCGGTCATAAAAGGTACGAACAGAATTTTCATTCCCTGGTCGCTCATAATTCGGGGCAATTCCGGAAACTCTACATCATAACAGATCAACACGCCAATTTTACCACAGTCGGTATCAAAAGTCTGAACATGGTTTCCTCCTTTCATACCCCAGGCCGATTCTTCCGCAGGAGTGATATGGATTTTTTCGAAGCGCTCATAACTTCCATCGCGGCGGCATAAAAAACCAACATTGTACATGTGTTCTCCAACTGCCTGAGGCATACTTCCAGTAATGATATTGATGTTATAATTCATGGCAAATTCCCGGAAAGTCTCCAATAACCTGTCGGTATATTCGGAAAGTCCACGAATCGCTTCCGCTTCATTTAAGTGATTGAACTGCGCCATCAGCGGAGCATTGAAAAGTTCCGGAAACAATACGAAGTCGCTCTGGTAACTGCTTATAGTATCCACAAAAAATTCGATCTGCGAAACCAGCGCTTCGTAATTTTTGAAGAGGCGCATCTGCCATTGTACTAAGCCAAGTCTTACCACAGTTTTGGTGGTATTCACCAAATTTTCGGGCTTAGTATAATAGATATTGTTCCACTCCATTAAGGTAGCATATTCCTTACTTTCATGGTCACCAGAGAGATAGCCTTTGATCACTTTTTTAACGTGAAAATCATTGGAAAGCTGAAAAGAAAGCACCGGGTCATGGATCTCCTGAAGTTTTACTTTATCGATGTACTGTTTCGGGGAAAGCTCTTCGGCATACTTAGAATAATTCGGAATACGTCCTCCAAAAACGATCGCCTTCAAATTAAGGTGTTCGCACAGTTCCTTTCTGGCTTCGTAAAGACGTCTACCCAGTCGCATCCCTCGGTATTCGGGATGAATAAAAACATCTATTCCGTATAATACATTTCCGTTTTTGGTATGGGTGGAAAAATTCTCCCCACCTATTATCGAATCATAATCATGATTATCATCAAACTTGTTGTAATCTACTATGATCGATAGGGCGCAACCGGCAATTTTATTATCAATTTCAATACAAAGCTGGCCTTCCGGAAATTTGCCTATCAGCGTTTTAATTTCCTTTCGGGTCCAATATTCATGGGGCATCGAATCATAGCTGCTAATCATCGATTCCTTTAATTCTTCATAGTCTTTCAGCTCCAGGTTACGAAGCTCAATTTTTGCTGAATCAATCAAAATAGTTCAATTTTAACACGAAGATACAGCAGAAATAGCTGAATGTGAGAAAGTAAAATGCTATAAAAATGTCAAATTTGGAAGATTCCTTCCTTTATGGCAAATAACACCAGACCGACACGGGATTTTACCTGCAGTTTTGAAAACAAGCTCTCTCGGTAACCATCTACCGTTTTAGGACTTAAATGCATCAGTTCGGCAATTTGCTTGTAGGTCATTTCGCTACAGGCGTGACCAATAAATTCGGTTTCGCGAGGTGATAGTTTCTCATAACTCTTGTTAGAAGAAAACTTTAATGCATCAGAAATAACCCTATTGGAATAATAACCTTCCTTTACAACAGCATTGAGTGCCAATTCAAATTCTTCGGGATCTATATCTTTCAATAAATATCCACGACATCCCAACTTCAACATTTTTATAATAGTGCTTTCCTCCTGATCTACCGTTAGAGCCAAAACCTTTTGCGTAGGCTTATTTTCCTTGAGCCATTGCATGGTTTCCAAACCATCCATCACCGGCATGCGCATATCTAATAAGATTACTTCCGGCAACGGATTATTCGAAGATAAAAATTTAACCAGTTCTGCTCCGTTCTTAAAGGTTTGTGACACCTCGAAGCCATCTAAAGAATTGACAAGGCCTTTTAATGATGTGGTAAATAATTTGTGATCATCGACGATTATGATCGAGCGACTCATATTTTTTGGTTGGTTTGTTGGTAATGTAAATATAGGGAAGTTCCAGTATTTTCAGAAGATTCCAGAGATAATTCAGTTTTTATCATTTCAGCTCGACCTCTCATATTTAATAATCCGGAACCGGTTTTTGCTTCCCGGATATCATATCCCTGCCCATTATCTTCCGCAGAAATTTTTAAAGAATGATCTGTATACCGAAATGTGACCAGCAATTTTGACGCTCCCGAATGTTTTATTGTATTGGAGAAGAATTCCTGAAGAATCCGAAATAAGATGATAGCATGTTCCTGCGGAACCTGGAAAGTTGTTCCTTCAATTTTCAATTCGGCTTCCAGAACATCAAGGCGATTGAAACGGTCCAGTTCATTTTGAACACTTTGAAGGAGGCCGTTTTTCTCGATTAATTCATTGTTTAAAGAACGAGATAGCGCTCGAACCTCGGTAAGTGAATCTCCAACCAGTTCCTGTACTTCTCCTAATTGAGTGTTTCCCTGATCTTTCTTCTGAAGAATTTTGAGCTGCATACTGGCGACCGCCAGTAACTGGCCAATATTATCATGCAATTCCCAACTCACATTTTTTAAAGTCTCTTCCTGAATTTCCAGCCGTGCATTATTCAGCTCAATTTTGAATTGCTGTTCGGCTTCAAATTTTTCCTGAAGAATTTTATTTTTTCGTCTTTGGTAAGTAATGAAAAAGAAGATGGTAAAGGCGGCCAGAAAGAAGATGGCCAAAATAAAATAGATAATCAGTAAAATTTCTTCCTTCCGAAGCATTTGTAAAATCAGATTGCTAAACAAGTTTACATAAAATAAGTGAAACAGAACCAAATGCCTCTATTAGCTCAATTCGGTTTCCCGGGTAGGCTGAAGAGTTTGATACTTCAATTCCATATAAAAACCTACAGTAATTATGGAATAGAGAAAAATATTGGAATATCGCATAACCTGGGTGGAAAGCTCTAAATACATTGGATTGTTAGTACTGAAAAATCCGCTATAGATATTGATGGGAACTACGCATAAATGCCAGATTACAATACCGACTGAAATATAAAACCTCAAATCCTGATAAAACTTAATATCTGCATCGAAAATCAATGACCTCAAATAATAGCATAAAACGGAACTTAATACGATAAAAACCGCCACGATCTGTACACGATTATCTATAAAATGAAAGAATTCTCCGGATGTACCGAAGCTGATCACACTGAAAATCGAAAAGAGCACTAAGATCCACTTAAATAGCTTACGAATAGACAGCCATGGCAGTGTTTTCGAAAAAATATAGGTGTAGCAAACACAACCTATAACACGAATTAAATTAGCCCACCATACATTTCTGCGAAAAAGTGAATTTTTATAGAAAGACAAAATTTCGTAGTTTTCCAGATATGCTAGTATAGGTAGATACGCGTATAATTCAAAAATTACAATTAAAACCAAATAGCCCACGAAGGTTTTGATTTCCGGTAAAACTTTTTTCGATTTTTTCAAGTACCAAAGCCCCGTAACTGCAGCCATGATCTCAAAAATTGTAATGATAAAAAGTTTCGTTTCCAGAAGGAATTCAATCATTTTCATATAAGATTCCTTTCGGTTTTCATTTAAAATATCGCATAACCAATTTTATTTCACGCAGTAATAGAAAGTGCTTCTTTCCTTCTATTTGAAAGTTCCACCAGAAAGCCAAGGCAAAACATGACATACAGGTAGATATTGCTAAACTGAACAATTGTGCCGTATACTTTAAAAAAGAACGGATCTACTTTTATAAAATTGATATAAATATAAATTGGAGCAATACTTAGATAATAAATCAGGATTCCGCAGGCGGCATAAAATTCAAATTCTGTGTAAAAATTTAAAAGATCTTTCGATCGCAATAAGGAGTTAAAATAGAGTGCAATGCAGGAAATCGTAAAAAAAGTTCCAACGATGTAAATATTTAAAGAAACGGTGTAGAAAAAATCAGTAATGAAAACCAGGTCGACTATTGAAAAAAGTAAAAAGACAACCAGCCCATAACCGACCCATTTCCGATACTTTTCATTCATAATATGAAAACGGAAAAAATAAATATAGCAGAAGAAAATGACTATAAAAATGATACTCCCACCCCAGTAATTAGCCGCGAAAGGCGTATCCTTAATAAATCCGAAATATTTATAATTACTTGCATAAGCCACCAATGAATAAATATTTGCATTATCCAGGATCATCACCGTAAGCAGATAGTAAAAGAAAAATCGCGTGGATTTCTTTATTTGCGGAGATTTTCTAAGGTAAATTAAGCCACAGATAACCGCCAAAAGCTCCATTAACGGAGTTATATACAGTTTTTTATCAATATAATATTCCCAGAAAAAATTACTGCCCATCTGGATTATAAATCGTTGGAGGATTCCCCACAGATCCATTGTTTAAAGGATCCAGGTTGTAGTTATTAGAGTCTGCCGTAGAACCATCTTCCTTGATTTCTCTGGCTGTTGGCGCAAGAAAAACTGTGCTTGTGCCCCTTTTTGCTTCAATCACTTCCGTAGCATCATTTGGATAGGACGCATAGTATACCCGAATACCTAATTCCTGACCTTCCGGAGAGTTTTCTTCTAAGTATTGAATATACTCTTTCAATTCTTGTAAGCTAAACCAGGTTTCATAGGTGTCTTCAAATCCATCGCTCTCAATCGCCCTGCCCCTATTCGTTTTCCAGTTCTCCAAATATCTCTTTGCTTTCGAAGGTAAAATAGTATTAGTAGGTTTTGCCATGATTGTTCAGATTTTGGTCTTAAAATTAAGTTAAGTGCTCAAAAATATTGAATATCGAAACCAAAATGTTGCAAAATTTTTAAAAAGGGGAAAAATCCCCTTGTGTCAAAACGAGTCTAAAGCTATTTTTGTTCTTGTCATTTTAGTAAAGCTAAAGTGTTTTGGGGCAAAAGAAGTGTCTTAGTGGTAAGTTATAGTTCTGAGTAGGGTCTTTTCTATAGCAATCAACCACTAGGCACTTTTTTCGTTTGCCCCTTTTTCTATTCTACTAATTTGAATTGAAAGTTCTTTCCTGGTATTTTCTGAAAAAGTGCCTGCATTCCCTTTTCCGATAATTGCAATATCCGTGGATAACCTCCGGTGGTCTGGCAATCTTTTCCTAAAACGATCAAATCTCCGGCCGGCGTAAATTGCACCGTGCCAGGAATAACCGGTCCTGTAATAATCTGTTTCAAATTATTTTCCAATTTTTCCTTTAATCTTGTAGCCATCCTGTTACTGTTTTGATCTACAGTATATTTTTTCCGCAATAGATCTTCTTTTAATTTCTTCGGAAGACTATCCCAATCAGGTCCCGGAAAAACTTCAACATTCGAGGTTTCTAAATAAGAACTATCAAATTTTATGGATGCGAAACCTTTACCAGATTCCTGCTGCTGTGTTTTAAATTTTAGCTCATCTCCCTTGCTCAGCCGCGAATTCTCCGTAATACCTTCATACCAGCTAAAACTATCCATCACTTTTTCGGTGATAAAACCGCCTTTAATTCCCAAATATCCGCGAAGTCCATTTTTGGAAGGCTGAAATTTCAGTTCATCATTTTTTGAAACGGTGTGAACCTGGTTCAATTCTATGACTGTATCATTTAATAGTGGTTTAAACTCCGCACCACATATGCTTATTTTCGTATTTCCTAAAAATCGTAGATGTGGACCCTGAAAAGTGAATTCCAAAACTGGAGAATTGGTATCTTTACCTAAAAGTAGGTTGAAAATTTTCATAGAATATTCATCCATCACTCCACTAAGCGGAACACCAAATTTTTGAAAACCAAATCGACCACGATCCTGAATAGAAGAATATAAACCGGGTTGCAACACTTCAATTATACCACTCATAAATTTTCAGTTTTAAGCTGATATTTCCCTTTCTCAACCAAATCACGAATTTGGAAATATTCCATTTTTTCAACTGGTTTAAATCTCACTTCATCACCGGCAGAAAATGGGGAAGGGATTTCTAAATTTTTATCGAAAAGTTCGATTGGTGTCTTCCCGATGATTTGCCATCCACCTGGACTATTTCTCGGATAGATTCCCGTTTGATTTTCGGCAATCCCTACAGATCCTTTTTCAATAGTTCTCCTTGGTGAATTTTTCCGGGGAAAATTTAATTGTTCATCCAGACCGCCGAGATATAAAAATCCAGGCAGAAAACCGGTAAAATAAATAAGGTAATTTGGGGACGAGTGGAGGGCTATTAATTCGTCTTTGGTCAGATTTTTTTCATCACTCAAAAATTGCAAATCTAAACCAAATTCATCCTCATAACAGACCGGGATCTCAAACCTTTTGAAACTATAATTTTTTCCTATATTAGCCTCTGAATATAGATCTCTTAATGCCGAAAACTCATCATAAGCATTCTCTATAGTGAACATATAACTAATTAGTATCGAGTTATATGCGTTAATTACTTCAACCTTTACTTCAGAATAATAATTTTCAATTGATTTCTTATAATTCAATAACTTTTTGAGAACTTTATTAGAAATTTCAGGCTCTAATTCAATCAAAATTGATCGTTCTCCCAGCTTGGATATTTTTGGAAAATCGCTCATTCTAGTGTTTAATTTTTATTCCTCTTTCTGCCAGTTTTTTATGTAAATATTTCAATATTTCTACTGCAGAGGGCGTATCGCTATGGAGACAAAAAGTATCTGCTTTCAGCTTTAAAATTTCACCATTCATGGTTTTTAATTCTTCTTCTGAAAAAATATCGTGCACGTGTTTAACCACATTTTCTTTATTTAAGATCAACGCATTTTTCTCGTTTCTTGAAACCAAACTGAAATCTGAATTATAATTTCGGTCGGCAAATGCTTCCGTATAACATTCAAATTCGCCCATCGCCAGTTCTTTAATAACCGAATTTGCCGGAACATAAATGCGGAAATCAGTTTCCAGAAGTCGGAAAGATTCCAATACAATTTTAGCTATTTCCTCATCTTTGGCCGCATCGTTATACAATGCTCCATGAAGTTTAATATGCGTAAGTTTTCCTCCTTCAGCTTCTGTAATTTGAAGCAAGGTCATGACCTGTGCTTCGATAGAAACTTTCAAGTCTTCGGGATCCATTTTTATACTTTTTCTTCCGAAGTTTTCCTTATCGGGATAAGAGGGATGCGCCCCGATTTCAGTCTTATGCTTTAAAGCCAATCGAACGGTATGCTGAATGGTTTCCAAGTTTCCAGCATGGCCACCGCAAGCAATATTACAGGCCGATATCAAAGGCATCAACTCTGCATCATAATCTCCACCTTCTCCAAGATCACAGTTGATATGAATTTTATGCTTCATAATAAGTTACTTAATACATTATAAATTGATTTTACTCCTAGAAAGATCGCCAGACCAATTACTAAAATTCCGAATAAATTGAGTAGGAAACTATTCCGGTATTCCCCCATTACGGCTTTGCGATTAACAACCCAAAACAGGAATATAGCAATTACCGGTAGAACAAGTCCGTTGGCGACCTGAGCAAACTGAATGACTTCAACGGGCTTTAACCCTAGTGAAGAAAATACAATTCCTAAAATCAAAATGCTCATCCAGACCAATCTAAATTTCCAGTTTTTTAATCCTGATTTCCAGCCCAGGCAGCCCTTTACAACATAAGCGGCGGCCAAAGGAGCGGTTATCGAGGAGGTGATGCCTGCTGATAGCAGACCTAGAGCCAGAAAAATAGTTGCTGCTTCGCCAAAAAGAGGCTTAAGCCCTTCTGCCAGATCGCCCACATCCTGAATATTGGAAATACCAGATGACGCAGCACAAACCAAAACGGCCATTGAGACTATTCCTCCAAGACCTATTGAAAAGATCAATTCTTTGCGAACCGTTTGGAGATCGTTTTCATTTTTCCATTTTTCACTAACCAAGGAAGCATGCAAAAATAAATTGTAAGGAACAACAGTGGTTCCAACCAGAGCAATAATGGTTAACAGACTTTCATTGAAATTAGCAGGAATGAATCCGCTGAACATCTCGGATAGATCTGGTTTTGTAAGAATGGCTGCAATTATGAATGAAATGCTCATCAAAAGAACCAAACCTATGAAGACCTTTTCCAGTTTCTGATAATTACCTATAAATAATAAAAGAAATGCGACAGATCCAATAAGTAAGCTCCATAAATTCAGTTGAAAGCTACCCAATGAAAGGCTATAATCAGTAAAAATTCCCTGTAGACCTAATGCTGCTCCACTGATATTTCCCGCTTCATAAGCAGCATTCCCAATAACAATTGCTGAAAAAATTAGGATGAGAGAAAAATTCCGAAGAATAGGATTTGATAACTGGGCTTTGATATTTTCGCTCAAACCCGTGCCTGAAATAAGCCCTACTCTTGCCGACATTTCCTGTAACAGGATACAACCAATGATAGATATCAATAATGCCCATAAGAGGCTGTATCCAAAATTCACTCCCGCCATACTACAGACAGTGACCGTACCCGGGCCAATGAATGCCGCAGAAACAAGT
Source organism: Flavobacteriaceae bacterium (assembly GCA_964220295.1). GTDB lineage: Bacteria > Bacteroidota > Bacteroidia > Flavobacteriales > Flavobacteriaceae > Christiangramia. Next base: position 22,307 of record CAXPUM010000065.1, read on the forward strand.
ATTCCGGGACCTAAATTTTTAAGGAATTTTCTCAATCTTCAATCTTTGGCTTACCAGCCTGCTGAAGAGCATATATCGCAAAAGTTCCTAACCAGTGACCGCCTTCATAGCTGTCTCCCACAACATTATCAAAAGAATGAGAAATATGATCGTTTGCAAGACCTTTTAAATGACCGAATTGTTCGGGGTATTGATTGGCGAGACCATAGAATACCCAGGCTCGGCTAAAGTTCAATCCATCCAAATGAACCAATTTACCATCTGTTCTATCTGAAACTTCTCCAACTTCCATTGAAAAATCTTCATCTTTCAGCTGAGGCATAAAATCGTCTATCCACATACTAAAAGCGCTTTTTGGAAGCACTCGCCGCATGATATCTACCTCTTCCAGGCAGGGTGAAAGGAAATCATATCCTCCTGGTTCCCAAGAAACAGGACAGTTATCATCTTTTAGATAAAAACTCTGAGCACGCTTGGTGATCGCCTCTTTAAATTCTTCATTACCAACGGCATCTGCATAATCATAGGCAAATGCTAAACCAAATGCGGTATTAGTGTGCTCTCCTATACGAATTGGATAATTCAGCTTAGGTAAAAATTCAGAATAACGCTTAACTATTATCTGAGTTAAAGGCTCCAGATTTTTATAAAGCTCCTGTCCCAGCGGGTCTTCCCACGTTTTTAATTCTTCGGAAAGTTTCAACAGCCAGGCCCATCCATATGTTCTTTCATAAGAAGAGCTCTCTTCCCGATTAAAATAATCTACCTCACCTTGAATATTTTCTGCCGTCAGCGAATTTTCTAAAGCGGATCTTACTGCTTCAGCCTGCTTCAGATCCGGGAAATTTTTCAAAAGATAAATGAGAGACCAGTGTGCGTGCACAGAAGAATGCCAGTCAAAACAACCGTAAAATGCAGGGTGCAATTCATGAGGTTCTCCCATTGCATCGCTATTTTCCAAAGTTTGACCTAATTTATTAGGATATTCTGTCGATATGCATGCCAGTGGAAGTTCTACCAGATTATTAGCTTCTTCAACTGTCAGAACAATTGGCTTGCTTTCCATAAGGCTTTCAGGTAAAAAATCTTTAGTTGAAATAGTATCGCTATCAGATTTTGAAGAGTTGGTTTCATCAGTTGGGCCTTTACATGAGAGCACCAGTAAACCAAGAATCAAAAACAATTTTTTCATAGAATTCAGGCTTATACCTTTTTGGGCAGATTGAAGATTTTCATGATATTTCCAAAAATAGGGAAAAGCTTTCAAAGGTTTAGTTAACGAAACCTGAAGATAATAAATCAACCCAGCCAACCTTCGCGATCAAGGCTTCTGTACTGTATTGCTTCGGCAATATGCTCTGTTTTAATTTCTTCTGAAGCAGCTAAGTCTGCAATAGTTCGTGAGACTTTTAAAATTCGGTCGTAAGCCCTAGCCGATAGGTTGAGTTTTTCCATGGCCGTTTTCAGCAAATCTTTACAAGATTGATCCAGTTCACAAAATGCTTCCAACTGTTTGCTTCCCATTTGTGCATTATAATGAACCTTAGGCAATTCGGTATATCTGTCAAACTGAATCTTTCTTGCCTGCATCACACGGTTTCTAATCACTTCGCTGGATTCCCCTTTTGGAGCTTCACTTAATTTTTCGAATGGAACTGGCGTTACCTCAATATGGATATCGATCCTATCTAATAACGGCCCACTAATTTTACCCAAATAACGTTGCATCTCTGAAGCTGTGGTACTCACGGGTGCGCCGGGTTCATTAAAATAGCCTCCCGGACTAGGGTTCATGCTTGCTACAAGCATAAAACTGGATGGGTATGTAACGCTGAATTTTGCCCTGGAAATAGTCACTTCACGATCTTCCAAGGGCTGCCGCATAACCTCCAGCACGCTTCTTTTGAATTCCGGTAATTCATCCAAAAATAAAACCCCGTTATGCGCGAGGGAAATTTCACCTGGCTGCGGGTATGCTCCACCCCCGACTAAAGCAACGTCAGAAACTGTATGATGCGGACTTCGAAAAGGTCTCTGGGACAGTAAACCTAATTGGTCTTTTATTTTACCCGCAACGCTATGGATCTTAGTAGTTTCAAGAGCTTCCTGCAAGGTCATTGGCGGCAGAATACTTGGCAAACGTTTAGCGAGCATGGTTTTCCCTGCTCCCGGTGGTCCAATCAGAATGATGTTATGACCTCCCGCGGCGGCGATTTCCATACAGCGTTTTATAGATTCCTGACCTTTAACTTCGGAAAAATCAAAATCAAAAATACCTGATTGACTATAAAAGTTTTCACGTGTATCTATAACCGTTTTCTCTAAAGATTCCCCTTCAAAAAAACTGACCACTTCCCGAATATTCTGAACTCCATAAACATCTAAACCAGAGACTATGGCCGCTTCCCTTGCATTTTGAGCTGGGAGGATAAAGCCTTTAAATCCTTCTTTTTTTGCCTGAATAGCAATCGGCAATGCTCCCTTTATTGGCTGCAAACCTCCATCAAGCGATAATTCACCCATAATCAAATAGTTTGAAAGATCAGCTGATTCGATCTGTTGCGAAGCCGCCAGAATTCCCATGGCAAAGGTTAAATCATATGCCGAGCCCTCCTTTCGAAGATCAGCCGGAGCCATATTGATGATAATCTTTTTTCCTGGCAATTTAAAACCATTATTCTGAAGAGCAGCAGTTATCCTGTAACTGGATTCTTTAACTGCATTGTCAGGCAGCCCAACAAGGTGGTAACCTATACCTGAAGCTACATTTACCTCAACGGTGATCGTGGTAGCATCAACCCCGAAAACCGCACTTCCATAAACTTTTACAAGCACAAGAAATTTTTAAATAAATGTAACGTTTTGATTAACATACCGATAAAAAAAGTATCAGAAGCTCAAAATATTTTATAGATCATCACCCGGGAGCTTCATTTCCCAAAATATATACGGTTACAGTTATGAACAAAGAAGATTTTTTTACCTATCAAACTATCTAAACCTTGAAAAAGGTACTGTTCCTATCAATTGGAATCGTAAAAGGAATATTTTGAAAAGTAATTCTCTCTAATTTTTCTTTGAATAAAAAAAAGTCCGCCAAAAGCGGACTTTTCATGTTCTTAAAACCAGAATTTCTAAGAAACTTTGATCACATTATTTCGATAATATTCAATCAAAGCATCAATCGGTCGCCTAACAAAATTACCTAGCTGAATGCCGTATGGTTGGGTCACTGCCCTGATAATATCCTGGCTGAAATATGCAATACTTCCTATAAAATGTACCGGAACGCTAGTTACTTGCGGATAGCACATTACTCTTGAATGAACAAAATCTGCCATTCCTTCGTGAAGCAATTTATAAAAGTATCCATTTCGCTCATTGGTGAAAATAAATTCAGCGAACTGAGCCAAATAAGTATTTGGATTGTCTTTGCGATATAAATTCATCTTGATTGTATCTGAATTCAGATCGAACTTTTCTTCGAATTTTTCAGCTACTTCAGGGGGCATTCTTTTATAATAATAATCCCTGATCAGTCTTTTTCCGAAGTAATTTCCGCTGGCCTCATCCATAAGGATATATCCTAAAGAATCTACAGCCTGATGAATTTCTTTTCCATCATAATAGCAGCTATTAGAACCAGTTCCCAGGATACATACAATTCCGGGCTCTGTAGTGGCCGCATAGACCGCAGCAACCATATCTTCCATTACCAATACCTCATCAGCATTTGTAAAAAAGTTTGCAAGAATGCTGCGAAGCAGTTCACGGGGAGTTGGAGTACCACAACCGGCACCGTAGAAATGAACTTTTTCAATTTTATGTTTGATCTCAGAAAGCTCGTTGTTTTCAGCAAGTCTTTCTTCAAGAACCGGCTCCTTAAAAACAGCTGGGTTTAACCCCTTTGTGCGGGTTTTCAGAACCTGTTCACCTTCGCTGTTTAGAAGTATCCAGTCACATTTGGTGGATCCCCCGTCGGCAATTAAAATCATTGTGGGTGTTTTGTAGTTAAAAAGACCTGAAGAGAAGACTTTTTCTTCCGTTCAAAAACTATTCTGAATTCTCTTCAGGTCTTAAATATTATAGAGATGCTACGTGAGCAGCAAGGTCAACAAGCTTAGAAGAATATCCGTACTCGTTGTCATACCATGCGATTAATTTGAAGAAATTGTCATTTAATTCAATTCCTGCTCCGGCATCGAAGTTACAAGTGTGCGGATCTGAAACAAAATCCTGGCTTACCACCTCTTCATCAGTATAAGAAATTACTCCTTTGTAATCTCCATCAGCTGCTTTTTTGAAAGCCGCTTTGATATCATCATAACTAGCAGATTTTTCAGTTCTTACTGTAAGATCTACTACAGAAACATCAGTGGTAGGAACTCTAAAAGCCATACCGGTAAGTTTTCCTTTTAATGAAGGAATTACTTTAGTTACTGCTACTGCAGCTCCTGTTGAAGATGGGATGATATTTGCCATCGCGCTTCTTCCCAGTCTAAAATTCTTTTTAGATGGAGAATCTACTGTAAACTGAGTAGAAGTTGATGCGTGAACAGTTGTCATTAAACCTTCTACAAGTCCGAATTCATCATCGATCACTTTGGCAAGTGGTGCCAAACAGTTAGTTGTACAGGATGCATTTGAAACGATGTTCTGATCTGCAGTTACTTCGTGGTGATTCACACCCATAACGAACATTGGTGCAGTCTTAGAAGGTGCAGAGATCACAACTTTTCTGGCTCCTGCATCAAGGTGAGCTTTAGCATTGTCAAGATCTGTGAAGATACCTGTACAATCCATTACTACTTCAACTCCTGCATCGTCCCATTTAAGATCAGCTGGATTTTTTTCTGAAGTTACTCTAATCTTGTTTCCGTCAACAAAAAGACTTCCATCTTTTACTTCAACAGATCCTTTATATTTTCCGTGTACTGAATCATATTTAAGCAAGTAAGCCAAATGTTCCACATCAAGCAGGTCATTAATAGCAACTACTTCTACATTTTCATTTTGAGCGGCAATTCGGAAGGCAATTCTCCCGATACGTCCAAATCCGTTAATTCCAATCTTTGTACTCATTTCTTTTGGTTTTAAGTTATACCGAAGTGATGTCTGCCACCCTTCGTAATTCTTTATCTATTTTAGCGCCCCCTTTTATTGCAGTTGTAAGATCTACCTGGACCACCTTCTGGTGATGAATACCGATCATCACCTCGGTCTTTCCTTCCATTAGTGCTTCAACCGCTCCTACTCCAAGTTTACTCGCAAGGACTCTATCGAAACAACTTGGGGAACCACCTCGCTGAATATGACCCAGAACAGAAACACGAATTTCGTATTCATCCAGGTTTTCTTCAATAAAACGAGCCAGTTCAAATATATTCTTACCGCTTTTTTCGCCTTCAGCCACAACGATAATACTCGAAGTTTTTCCAGCTTTTTTACTGCGACGCAATGATTCAATCATTCGTTCCACACCGGTTTCCTCTTCAGGGATCAGGATCTCTTCGGCACCAGCGCCAATACCACTGTTTAACGCTATATCCCCGGCATCTCTACCCATAACCTCGATTAAGAATAATCGGTTATGAGAACTGGCGGTATCTCGAATTTTATCGATCGCTTCTACCACTGTATTTAAAGCAGTGTCATAGCCTAGCGTATAATCGGTACCATTGATGTCGTTATCTATAGTCGCGGGAATACCTACAATAGGAAAATTGAATTCCTGGCTGAAATATTCAGCCCCTGTAAATGTTCCGTCTCCACCAATTACAACCATCCCATCAACACCTTGTTTAATGAGATTATCGTAAGCTTTTTTACGGCCTTCTTTGGTTTTAAATTCCATGGAACGGGTAGATTTAAGAAAAGTTCCACCCTTGTTGATAATATTTCTAACAGATCGCGCGTCCAGCGTTTCAAAATCGGCTTCTATCAGCCCCTGATAACCGCGATAAATACCTGTACAGGTTAGTTTATAAAATGAACAGGCACGAACAACTGCCCTGATGGCAGCATTCATTCCAGGAGCATCGCCCCCAGAAGTTAGAACAGCAATGTTTTGTATTTTTTTGGTCATTATCTTCAAAACTATTCCATTTCAACCTTTTAACCTAATATCGCAACAAATTCAAACGTTTTCGGTTAATAAGTAATAAAAAAAGCCACTGAAAAGTGGCTTTTTACAAAATTTTAGGACTTAAATTATTATTTCGTCAAAATTTTATATTCCCAGGGCTGAAATTCCATTTCCTGGTTTTCTTCGATTTTCATGTCAGAATCGCTCATATAATCTTTGAAATCACCTGAAAATTTTACGTTGAATTTCACCGGTTGATCGCTCATATTGGCTAAATAAACCAGGTCACTTCCCCCTCCATTTCTTTCAAATGCCAGAACTTTTTCCTGATTGGAAGTTTCCAGCGTTTTATAAGAAGCTGCTTTTTTACCTCCATGCAAAGCCGGATTTTCGTTCTTCAATTTTCCTAACTTTTCTAAAATAGGATAAACCTTACCTTTTTGATGCGGAATGGTATCCTTCTCGAAAAAACGCAATCTCTTATCCATATCATATTCCTGCCCGCTATAGATCAAAGGCATCCCGGGAATCGTATAAGACATGGCCAGCATCGCTTCAGAAGCATCGCCCATTCTTTCTTTTACCGTTCCCGCCCAGGAATTCTCATCATGGTTTGTCACAAAATTCATGAGGTAATCGTCATCTTCAAATGTTGTATCGATCTTTTTCATATAATCGTCCCAGTCTTTCGCAGTTTTCTTCCCCTGGGCGATCTCGTTCATTAAATGATGCCCTTCCCAGTTATATCCCATTTCAAAGGCATTATGGAATAGATCTTTCGGACTTTCCGCTTCTGCAAGCATAAAAACCGGTTTTACATTTCTAAGATCTGCCGAAACATCTTCCCAGAAATCGGTTGGTACCGAATGCGCGGCATCAGCCCGATATCCATCGATATTATGCTCTCTTACCCAAAACATCATTTCTTCTTTCATGGCTTTCCTCAAACCTTCATTGTCGAAATTGAGATCAGCCACATCTGTCCAGCCCCATGGCTCGCCAGTTTCATCATTGATAGGATCGGTAATTTCACCATTTTTATCCTTCGTGTAATATTCAGGATGCTCGGTGATCCACCCATGATCCCAGCCGGTATGATTGGCTACCCAGTCAAGAATGACATACATCCCATTCTCGTGCGCTGTTTCCACGAGCTTATCAAAATCTTCCATGGTTCCGAAATTCGGATTCACCGCGGAATAATCTGAAATGGAATAATAGCTTCCCAGGTACTTTTTACGTTCGATAGTATCGGTAATATCTTCAATAGATTTATCTCCGGTAGCTTTCCTGTTCTTCATGGAAATAGGGTACATTGGCATTAGCCATACCACTTTCACCCCCAGATCTTTCAGTTGCGGAATATCTTTGGTAAAGGCGTTAAAAGTTCCTTCCGGTGAATACTGGCGAATATTCACTTCGTAAATCACTGCCGATTCCATCACTTCATCTGAAACCGGAGCAATTGCCAGGCTATCCTTTTTAGCACTAGTATCCTCATTTTTATCTTTTACATCGTTCCTGCAGGATCCCAGGATCGATACGGCTAAAAAAGCCAAAATCATTCTTTTCATATACGTAGTTTTAGTTGTTCGTTGCTGAAACTTATTCAGCAATCTTTTTTAATTTAACTCGATAACCATTGAGGTCTTACCAGAAATTTCCAGCTCATTATTTAACTGAATCGCCTTTCCTGTTAGAATATCTATTCCGGACTTTCTTCCCTGGATTCCTTCTGAATATTTTGAAAGATCCAGTTTTTGACTTCCGGGATTATTATTTATCACGATCATCACCCGGTCCTTGTTATTATACCTAAAATAGGTATATACATTATTTTCCGGCAAATACTGAAGCAATTTACCAAACTGAAGGACTTCGTGATTTTTTCTATAATTCAGCAGGGTCTTGGTGAAGTTGAAATATTCGTTTTGTTCATCTGTTCTTCCTTCCGCAGAAAACGCATTATTTTCATCAGTTTCCCAGCCACCGGGAAAATCACGGCGAATATCACCGTCACCTTTTCCTTTATCACCGCGCATCCCGATCTCACTTCCGTAGTACAACTGCGGAGTACCACGAGTGGTGAGAACCAGCGTCATCGCCAGTTTATAATCGTCAATATCGCCGTCATAGATCTCATTCAATCTGCCGGTATCGTGATTTTCAGCAAAAACCAGCAAATTATCCGTATCGGCATATAAAAAGTCATTTACGAAATTCTCATAAGCCTTGACCATTCCGCGGTCCCAGGAAGCTTCATCTTCATGAAACATAGAGGTGATAGCATCGTGGAGCGTAAAATCCATTACCGAAGGCAGGTGGGAATTGTAACTTTGGATAGCACCAATCGGGCTATCGGCCTGCCAATAAGAAATCTGCGCCTGGTCATGCATCCAGACTTCCCCAACAATATTGAAATTGGGGTATTCGTCCATGATCGCTTTGGTCCATTTTGAAATTCCATCTTTATCATTATAAGAATACGTATCGACACGGAAACCGTCCAGAGCGGAATATTCGATCCACCAGATCGCATTTTGAGTAAGATATTTCAACACGAGCGGATTGCTTTGATTAAGATCTGGCATCGTCCTGGTAAACCAGCCATCCACACAATATTCAAAATCTCTTTCTGAAGTATGCGGGTCGTATTGCGTGGTCATGCGGTAATTGGAATTTTCGTAACCCGGAAACTGGTGAATCCAGTCGTAAGTAGGTAAATCTTTGATCATCCAGTGTTCCGCTCCCCAGTGGTTGGTCACATAATCCATGATCAGTTTCATATCGCGCTGGTGCATTTCGTCTGCCAGCCTTTTATAATCTTCGTTGGTTCCATAACGCGGATCAATTTGATACACATCACTTTGCGCATAAGTGTGATACGAATAACCGGGGTCATCATCGGCCAGAAGCGGAGTGCTCCAAAGCGCAGTGATACCAAGCTCTTCCAGGTAATCCAGATGATCGATCACTCCCTGCAGATCTCCACCATGCCTGCCGCCATTCTCTTCCCTATTCGCTTTTTCCTGCATGGAGGGCATCGAGTCATTTTCAGGATTTCCATTGGCAAAACGATCGGGCATGATCAGGTAGATCGCGTCTGAAGAGTCAAAACCTTTTCTGGTAGCCGAACCTTCTTTTCGGCTTTTTAATTCATATTGCTGCTGAATGCTTTTCCCTTTTTTTGGCTTAAAACTGAAGGTGTATTTTCCCGCTTTTAAATCTTCGGAATTGATCGAAACAAAAAGGTAATTCGGATTTTCAGTTTTTCGCACCCCGGTAATCACCACGGGTTGTTCAGCCGAAACCTGGTAATCTGAAATATTCTTTCCGTAGAACATAATCTGCAGGTCCTGCAGCTTCATATCGCTCCACCAGAAAGGCGGTTCTACCCTATCAATCTGGGCGAAAGCCGGAAGATTCAGCAAACAAATTAGTAGTACTAATAATTTTTTCATGAATATTTTTAAAAAAAGAAGGCCGATTTCCTTTAGAAAAACGGCCTGCTGATTCAATTTTATACGCTTACAGGATTATTCGGCTCAACAGTTACCTGTTTTCCGTTAATCACAATATCCAGCGGCTCTTCACCCTCCAGATTGAAATCGGTTTTATCCTTGGTGACAGTCACTTTTACGATTCTCTCGCGGAAATTTACCTTGAAAGAGTACCCGCTCCAGTTTTCAGGAATCTGCGGACTGAAATTCAGCTGATCCTCGATCACACGCATTCCGCCAAAACCTTCTACAATACTCATCCATGTTCCGGCCATACTGGTAATGTGGCAGCCCTGCTCCACTTCTTTATTATAATCATCCAGATCCAGCCTGGAAGTTCTTAAATAGAAGTTGTACGCCTGCTCCATCCTACCAAGTACCGCTGCCTGGATACTGTGAACACAAGGTGAAAGAGACGATTCATGAACCGTAAGCGGCTCATAAAAATCAAAATGCTTTTCCAGTTCTTCTTTTGTAAAATGATCTTCGAAGAAATAGAATCCCTGCAACACATCAGCCTGCTTGATATAACAGGAGCGTAGGATTCTGTCCCAACTCCACTTCTGGTTGATCGGGCGGTGTTTTTTATCCAAATCTTCTACCGGAATGATTTCCTTGTCCAGGAATCCATCCTGTTGTAGAAACACTCCATAATCTTCAGAATATGGCATATAAAGATTATCGGCAACCTCTTCCCAATTGGCAATTTCGCCCTCATTCAGGTGAGTCATACCCATTACGCGATCATAATCTTCCGCATAACCATCCTTTACCTTATCGATCATCTTGATACAATAATTAATACACCATTTCGCAATGTAGTTCGTGTACCAGTTATTGTTCACATTGTTTTCATACTCATTCGGACCGGTTACGCCAAGAATGACATATTTATTCTTGCTTTTGCTGAAATTCGCACGCTGGTGCCAGAATCTTGCAATGGCGATCATCACTTCCAGTCCTTTTTCAGGAATATAACTGAAGTCACCGGTATATCTTACATAGTTGTAAATGGCAAAAACCATTGCCCCGTTTCGGTGAATTTCCTCAAAAGTGATCTCCCACTCGTTGTGACTTTCCTCGCCGTTCATCGTTACCATCGGGTATAAGGCGGCACCATTGGAAAAGCCTAATTTGGAAGCATTTTCCTGAGCTTTCTCTAGCTGATTGTAACGGTAGGTCAATAGTTTCCTGGCTACACTGGAATCTTTGGTCGCCATATAAAAAGGAATACAGTAAGCTTCCGTATCCCAATAGGTACTTCCGCCGTACTTTTCTCCCGTGAAACCTTTTGGACCAATATTCAAACGATCATCTTCACCCAAATAGGTCTGATTCAGCTGAAAAATATTAAAACGGATACCCTGCTGCGCGGCAACATCTCCGGAAATACTGATATCAGACATTTCCCAAATCTTGGACCAGGCTTCTTTTTGCTGATTCTTCAGTTCATCGAAACCTAATTCAGATGCTTTATCTAAAACTTTTGAAGCAGCTGAAATAAGATCATTTTGATCGTGATTCATATCGGTTACATACCCAGCATATTTCACAATTGCGGCAGTCTGCCCTTTTTCAGCTTTTAATTGATAACTGAAAGAAATTCGATCTTCATCTTCCTTCGACACCAATTCTACATCCTGCTGTTCATTATTCAGCAGAATTTCAGATTGCATATAAGTGCCAACATGGAAACCAGTTTTCAACGTTTTGGAAACAACAAAACCTTTATCAGCCTCTTTTTTCACTTCCAAAGTTTCCCAGAAACGCTCTTCCCAGTTAGCATCGGTATTGGTAATACTTCCGTCTAAATAAGGATCAAAACGAATTTCGGCATCCTGGTTCAAAGGAGTGATCTCAAATTTGATAGCACCCAGCTCATTATCAACTATCGATACGAATCTTAGGGCTTTCACCTCCACCTCAATACCGTTGGGCAATTCGGTTTCAAAAGTCCTGGCATGCCAGCCTTCTTTCATATTTAATTCCCGACGGAAATTTTTAACCTCGCGGCAGTGGTGCAGATCCAAAGGTTCGTCATTCACGAATACATTGATCCCAATCCAGTTCGGAGCGTTCAATACTTTGGCAAAATACTCCGGGTAACCGTTCTTCCACCAGCCAACTTTTGTTTTGTCTGGGTAATACACCCCTCCTATATAACTTCCCTGAAAACTTGGGCCGGAATACTGCTCTTCAAAATTGGCTCGCTGCCCCATGGCACCGTTCCCAATACTGAATAAACTTTCAGAAGATTTTACTCTTCCCGGGTCGAATCCTTCTTCAACGATCGACCATTCATCCGGTTTTATATAATCTTGATTCATTGTTATTCTTTTCTCAGTAAATTCTCTATAAATTCTATACTTATTTCGGTGAAATCGTTGAAATTATGATCTGCTTCATGCAGTACCATTTCATCACCGATTCCTATACTCGTCATTTTCCCGATGTTTGCTGCCTCAATTCCGGCAACCGAATCTTCAAAAACCACACAATCCTGCGGCTCGGCATTCAGTTTTTCAGCCGCGATCAGGAACACCTCCGGATCTGGCTTTGCTTTACTTACATCGGTCCCATCTACGATCGCGTCAAAATCTTCATATAAATTGATCTTTTTGAGGATCGTACGGGCATTTTTGCTGGCAGAACCCAGTGCAAACGGAATGTTATTTTCCTTTAAATACTTCAGCACTTTAGGTACTCCAGGTAAAATTTCATTTTCGTCCATCTCCTCGACGTACGATAGGTAGTTGTCATTTTTGAGCGCCATTTGCCTGTTAAACTCCTCTTCGGAAAGCTCCATGTCTCCCCATTTCAGAATTTTCTTCAGGGATTCCACACGGCTAACACCTTTCAATTGCTCATTTTGTTCATGAGTAAAATCGAAACCAAGATCATTGGCCAGTTTTTTCCAGGCCTGAAAATGGAATTTTGCCGTATCTACAATTACGCCATCCAGGTCAAAAATGACTGCTTTATGACTGCTCATCAATATTTATTCTTTTGTTAGTTTTTACTCTTAGTGTTAGAAGTCCTGATAAGATCATGGAAAATCCACCAACGATCAGCGCATACACCGGTTCGCCGTTGAAAAGCTCTTTTACCAAAAAGCCTAAAATGGTTGCTGCAACGATCTGCGGAATCACAATAAAGAAATTGAACACTCCCATATAATACCCCATTTTTGCTGAAGGTAATGCACCGGATAACATCGCATAAGGAATGGAAAGAATACTGGCCCAGGCAACACCAACTCCGATCATAGCCAGTAGCAGCCCGGTTTTATCGCTGAGGAAATAGATCGAAATCAATCCGATTCCACCAACGGTCAGTGCCAGTAAATGCGTGACTTTGTTGCTGGTTCTTCTGGCGAGTACCGGAAGCAAAAATGCTACCGCAGCTGCCACACCATTGTACACAGTGAACATTACCGTCACCCAGTCGGCTGCATCATTATATAATTCTGAAGTGGTATCATTTGTTCCGAAGACATGACCGGTTACCGCAGGAGTGGTATAGATCCACATCGAAAATAACGCGAACCACGAAAAGAACTGCACCCATGCCAATTGCTTCATCGCGGCCGGCATATTCAGCATATCTGTAATGATTATAGTAAAACCATTTCTAACTTGTTTCTTCCGAAGATAGGAAACCAGCATAAAAAGCACGCCGGCTATCACCAGACCTATAAATAGGATATACAGCTCTTTCGTTAATCCGTTTTCAAAAATCAAAAAGGAAACGATCAAGCCGATGATTGTCATTACCAGTCCGGTAGTGAACTGGTTGCGAATATTTTTCGATTTATCTACAACTTCTGCACGTTCAACTTTTTCCTTTTTTCCTGCTTCTTCAAAAGCTTTGAGTTCTTCCGGGGAATATTCCCTGGAGCGAATAACAGTCCACAATACTGCGCAGAAAAATACTATTCCGCCCACATAAAAAGACCATTTTACCGAATCTGGAATAATACCTTCTGGCGCGGTATTACTGATTCCAAACCAATTGGTAAACATATATGGTAATAGTGATCCCACCACGGCACCAATCCCAATAAAAAAACTCTGCATGGCGAAACCTAACGTTCGCTGCCTGTCGGGTAAATTATCTCCCACAAATGCCCGGAAAGGTTCCATAGAAATATTGATGGAAGCATCCATAATCCATAAGGTTCCAGCCGCAACCCAGAGGGTTGGCGAATTAGGCATAATAAATAATGCGATGGAAGAAAGAATGGCTCCTGCAAGGAAATAAGGGCGCCTTCGGCCTAATTTTGTCCAGGTACGATCACTAAAATAGCCAATTATTGGCTGAATGACCAGACCGGTTACCGGTGCCGCAATCCAGAGAATAGGGATATCCTCGACCTGGGCTCCAAGTGTTTCAAAAATCCTTGAGGTGTTGGCATTTTGCAGTGCAAAGCCAAACTGAATTCCAAGAAATCCAAAACTCATGTTCCAAATTTCCCAGAAGCTTAATGTGCGTTTACGCATATCGTAAGTTTTTAATTACGATAAGCTCTATGACTTATCAAAACTTATTAAATATAGGAAGTAAAAATATAAGTCTTGATAAATTTCAATTACGGCAAATATATATAATTTTTATTTTGAGGTACTTAAAATTACGATTTTGTTGAATTTCGCTTTACCAAACCGGTCTCCACTATGATTGTTTTATAATTATCATCGTCGCTCGCCGGGCGCTCCAGCTTGTCGATAAGAATTCTGGCAGCTTCTTCTCCCATACGCTCCCCATGCTGACTTACAGTCGTTAAACTAGGAATAAATCTTTTGGAAAGTTCACCATCTGTAAACCCGATAACAGAAACATCCTCTGGGATCTTCTTATTATTTTCCTGCAAAGTTTTGATCGCGGAAATCGCAAAATGTTCGTTTACAGCAAATACACCGTCCACATTTTTTTCTTTCAGGAAATGCTCGATTTCTGCTTCACTGTTTTCCATTTCTTCAATCTTCAGGATCATACTTTCATCTATTGGTAGTCCTGCCTCATAAAGTGCCTGCTGGTAACCGTGTGTTCTTAATTTCCCAACGATCACGTAATCTACTGTAGTGATCAACGCAATTCGTTTACATCCTATTTCCACTAAATGATTGACCGCCTTTTTCGCTCCGATTACATCATCTATAATTACTTTATCACAGGCAATTTCGTCTACCACCCTGTCAAAAAGAACCAATGGCATTCCCTGGTTGATGGTTTCCTGAAGATGGTGATAATCACCTTTTTGCATCGTTTCTTTCGCCAGCGACATGATAAAACCATCGGTGCTGCCATTTGCCAGCATCTCCATGTTCAGCACTTCTTTATCAAAGGAATTGTCTGAAAGACATACCAAAACGTTATATCCAAGTTCATTGGCTACTTTTTCAACTCCGCTGATCACGGTAGTAAAGAAATGGTGTACAATTTCCGGGATAATGATACCGATGGTCTTCGTTTTGCGATTCTTCAGGCTTAACGCAATATTGTTTGGTTTATAATTGTAAAGCTTCGCAAAAGCCTTGATCTTATCTTTAGTGTCTTCCCCTATTTCACTACTATCTTTTAAAGCTTTAGATACGGTTGAAATAGATACATCCAGTTCCTTCGCAATTTGTTTTAAAGTAAGTTTCGGTTTCATTTCGATTCACAGATTCTTAATACAAGGTTATCTTAATTTTCGGCCTCGCAAATTTACCATATTTAAATTGCGAACCCCTTAATTTGAAAAAGTTTTCAACACGAAAACGTTTTCGTCCCTTTGCTGGCGCGGGTTTGTCTTTTTTTGGGTAGAAATTTACATACATTTAACCACAAGGAAGTAAAAATATAAGGTTAAACATTTGTAAAAACCAATAGATAATTTATGAGAACTTTTATTAAAAGCACATTGTATATGCTACTATTGCTGCCAATGAGCTTTTTTGCCCAGAATGTCGTAAGCGGCTCGGTAACCGAAAGCGCTACCGGCTTACCAGTTCCCGGGGCCAACGTTATTGTTAAAGGAACCTCTAATGGTACCACAACAGATTTTGATGGTAATTATACTATCGAAAACGTTGCCGAAGGAGATATACTGGTTTATTCCTTTTTAGGTTTTGCCACTCAGGAAATCCCTTACGAAGGTCAGTCAACAATAGATATTGTATTAGATGAAGATCAGGCTACTCTAGATGAAGTAGTTTTAATTGGTTACGGTGCGACCTCAGAGCAGGATGCAACCGGAGCCGTTCAAAAAGTTTCTGCTGAAGATTTCAACCAGGGAGCAGTTGTTTCTCCTGAAGAGTTGATCGCAGGTAAATCTGCCGGGGTTCAAATTGTTCCCGGTGATGGAGCGCCAGGATCTGCAGGAACGATTCGTATTAGAGGAGGTGCCTCACTTAGCGGTATCAACAATCCTTTGATAGTCGTAGATGGTGTTCCGTTAGATCAAAGAGGTGTTCAGGGATCCAGAAACGCTTTAAACTCTATTAACCCAAACGAAATCGAAGATTTTACCATTTTGAAAGATGCTGCGGCAACTTCTATTTATGGTTCACGTGCATCTAATGGGGTGATCCTTATTACCACTAAAAAAGGTAAGAAAGATTCACCTTTCCAATTTACCTATGATGTAAAAACATCAATTGGTAAGATCATGAATAAAGTAGATGTGCTGAATGCCCAAGAGTTCAGAGACATCATTAATGGTGCGGATGGTACAGATCCAAGCCTGCTTGGAGATACTGCTATAGACTGGCAGGATCAAATCTACGAAACATCAGTTGGAGCTATTCATAACTTGACAGCGACTCAAGGGATAGGCAACTTTTACTATAGATTAAATTTCAACCATACCCAGGAAACTGGTGTATTGAAAGGGGATTATTATCAGAGAGATGGTTTCAACATTTCACTGAACCAGGATTTGTTTGATAATCAGTTAAAATTGACTTTAACTTCGAAAAACAATCTTGATCAGAACAGGTATGCCGATAGAGGTGCGATTGGTGCTGCTGTAGCATTTGATCCTACTCAGCCAATCTATGATGAAAATAGCCCTTTTGGTGGATATTTCGAATTTTTACAGGGACCAGGAAATCAACAAAACCTTGCGACCAGAAACCCTGTAGCTTTATTGGAATTGTATGATGACAGGAACCAGACAAGAAGATCCATCACTAACCTTAATGCAGAATGGAAATTGCCTTGGGTAGATGGTTTGAAGGCCGTGGTAAATGCTGGATTTGACTATTCTGATGTTCAGGGTAGCACTTACAGACCACTTACATCTGCTGCCAACACTTCAAATATCAACCAGTTTTCAAGATATGATGGTTTCAACAGAAACCTTCTACTAGATACGTATGTAAATTACCAGAACGAGATCGACGCTGTTGCCACAGAAATTGATGCAACTTTAGGTCATTCATTCCAGGAATTCTATTCTTATTCTAACAGCACAGGTACAGAACAGGATCAGGTTTTTGATTATCCTGCTTCTATTAACAGAAATGCACTAGAGTCTTACTTTGCCAGGGTAAGCTTTGATATCAATAACAAGTATTTGATCTCCGGAAGTATTCGTGCCGATGGTTCTTCAAGAGTTGCTCCTCAAAACAGATGGGGTTATTTCCCGGCTGCTTCTATTGGGTGGAAACTTCAAAATGAAGATTTTCTTGCTGGTGCCGATTGGTTAACTCAGTTAAAACTTCGTGGTGGATATGGTCAGACCGGTAACTACGAGATTGGAAATGGAGATTTTGGCGTAGCCAATTACGGTTTCTTAGGAATTTATACTCCAAGTGTGGGTGGAGCAAGCTACCAGTTTGGAGATCAATTCATTCCAACCCTAAGACCGGAAGAATATGACGAAAACCTTAAATGGGAAACCCTGATCAACTATAATGCTGGTATCGATCTTGGTTTATTTGACAATAGATTAACCAGCTCGGTTGATGTTTATTACAGAGAAACAAAAGATCTGGTATCCGTCGTTCCGGTTCCTGCAGGTGCAAACCTTTCAGACCAGTTGAGAACGAATGTGGGTACCGCTACCAGCCGTGGTGTCGAAATCACACTTGGTGGGGATCTTGCAAGATCAGAAGATTTTAACTGGAGTATGAATTACAACATTACTTTCCAGGAAAGAGAAATCACTAAATTATCTTTAGGAGATGATCCTAATTTCTTTATCCCTCAGGGAGGAATTTCAGGTGGTGTAGGTAACACGATCCAGTTATGGAAAAGAGGTTTTGATCCTTCAACTTTCTTTGTATTCCGCCAGGTATATAACGAACAAGGGCAACCTATTGAAGGAGCTTATGTAGATGTGAATGGTGATAACCAGATCACTGAAGCTGATAGACAACCTTATAAAAAGGCAACTCCAGATTATTTCATGGGGCTTACCAATACCATGAACTATAAGAACTTTGACCTGAACTTTACCTTCAGAGGAAGTTTTGGGAACTATGTATACAACAATGCTAAATCATCTAACGGGTTTGTAGAAGCAGGTACCAATACTCCATCTGATTATTATTCAAATCTGAACGCTGATGTTTTACAGTCTAATTTCCAGAACAGCCAGTTCTTCTCTGATTATTACTTAGAGGCTGCCGATTTTGTAAAATTGGATAATGTAAGTATTGGTTATACCGTTCCAGGCGAAAAAGTTGATTTCAGAGCTTCTTTAACCGCTTCTAATGTGTTGACTATTACAAATTATGATGGTCTTGACCCGGAAGTATTTGGAGGTATTGATAACAATTTCTATCCAAGATCCAGAAGATTTGTACTTGGATTAAACTTCACATTTTAATGAACAACAAAAAAACTTATAAAATCATGTTTAACAGATTTAAATCAATTTTGTTGGTTCTTTTCGGAGCGTTGACTTTATGGTCCTGTTCCAAAGATCTGGAGCTTACTCCGGAGGATAACCGACAAACTTCTGCAAAGGCTTTTGAAGACCCTGCTGCATACAAACAGTTTCTGGCAAAACTCTACGCCGGTTTCGCAGTAAGCGGTCAGGATGGGCCAGCAGGAAATCCCGATCTATCAGGTTTAGATGAAGGGTTCTCACAGTATATACGCCTGTATTTTATGATGCAGGAATTAACTACCGATGAAGCCGTCATCGGGTGGAATGATGGAACTATCAAAGATTTACATAATCAAAACTGGACTTCTGGTAATGAATTCATTAGAACGATGTATTCCAGAATTATGTATCAAATTGCTCAGTCTAATGAGTTCTTGAGACAAACTTCAGATGAAGCGCTTTCTTCAAGAGGAGTGGATCAAAGTTTGAGAACAGAGATTCAGACTTACCGTGCTGAAGCTCGTTTCTTAAGAGCCTTGAGTTACTGGCATGCTTTAGACCTATATGGTAATCCGCCGTTCGTAACAGAAACAGATGCTCCTGGAGCTTACCTTCCGGAGCAGACTAACAGTACTGACCTTTTCAACTATATCGAAAGCGAATTACTTACGATAGAAGGAGATATGAAAGCCCCTATGCAAAACCAGTACGGTCGTGCAGATCAGGGAGCGCTTTGGATGCTTTTGGCAAAATTGTATCAGAATGCTGAAAAATATACCGGTGAAGAGCACAATGCAGACGTGATCAATTATACTTCGAAAGTTATCGGTGCTGGTTATACGTTAGTGGATGATTATCAGAAATTATTCCTTGCAGATAACAATTCGAATGGAGCTCAAACAGAGATCATTTTTCCGATCACTTATGATGGAATCAATTCACAATCATACGGTGGGATGACCTTTATCATCCATGCAGCTGTTGGTGGTGATATGGATCCTGCTGAATTTGGTATCAACGGCGGTTGGGCCGGTCTTAGAACCACTTCAGCTTTAGTAGACAAATTCTTGGATAACGAAGATGACAATATTAATGAAGTTGGTGATAGCCGTGCACTTTTCTTTACAGAAGGACAAACAAAAGAAATCTCTGATATTTCGAGCTTTACTGATGGCTATGCCGTTGCAAAGTATAAAAATGTAGATGTAAAC
Organism: Flavobacteriaceae bacterium; assembly: GCA_964220295.1. Taxonomy (GTDB): domain Bacteria; phylum Bacteroidota; class Bacteroidia; order Flavobacteriales; family Flavobacteriaceae; genus Christiangramia. The sequence goes on from CAXPUM010000065.1 coordinate 41,921, forward strand.
GGTAATCCTGGATCAGATCCAACAGGAGACTTTCCTGATAATGATTTCCCAATGTTCCGTCTTGCAGATACGTACTTGATGTATGCGGAAGCGGTTCTTCGTGGAGGTGGTGGAAGCACCAGCGACGCGGTGAATTATATCAATGAACTTCGAATGAGAGCTTATGGAGATAGCAGCGGCAATATTTCTGAAAATGACCTAACGCTGGACTTCATCTTAAACGAAAGAGCTCGTGAATTGTATTGGGAAGCGCACAGAAGAACTGATTTGATCCGTTTCGGACAATTTTCAGATGGTGGTATCTGGCCTTTTAAAGGTGGAGTTCCTCAGGGAGCCACAACCGAATCTTTTAGAGATTTAATGCCAATCCCATCTTCAGATCTTGGTGTGAACACCAACTTAACTCAAAATCCTGGATATTAATTATAACAAAACAACAATGAAAAAGATTTCACTTTTTTTAATAATGATAATCGCTGTCATAGGGCTTTCTTCCTGTGAACACGATGACGACGTAGTATTCGTAGCACAGCCAGATGCAGAGGGTGTTAATTTTACCAGCACTTTCTCATCAAACTATACACTTAACCCTTCGGTTTCAGCTAACCTGGCAGAAAGATTTGTATGGAATGATGTAGACTTTGGTACGCCAACAAATATCACCTACGAACTTCAGGGTTCTGCTTCTCAGGATTTTTCAAGTTTTGATGTGATCGGGACCACTTCTGAAAATAATTTAGGAGTTACCGTTGGACAGATGATGTCTCTGGCGGCAGATGCCGGTTTGGATAACGACCCTAATACAGAAGCTCCAAACACCGGGACCATCTATTTCAGAGTTATCGCTTATGCAGGAGATAATGGAGGAAATGCTATGAACCATACTTCTGATGTCGCTTCATTGAACGTGATTTTACCTGAACAGGGCGAAGAAGAAGAGGATATGAAAATGAACCTTTTCATGGTAGGAGATGCTACTGCTGCCGGCTGGAACAATAATAATAACAATACACCTCTTTTCAGAAGTGGTGAAGATGACAACATCTTCTACTTCCAGGGAAGATTTGCTGGTGGTGCTGATGTGGAAGGTTTCAAATTACTGGAAGTTCTGGGACAATGGCAACCTCAATGGGGTGGTACAGATGGAATGCTGGCTGTAAACCCTGGAGATGCCAGTGATCCAAGTGCTTTCGGAGTAGATTCAGACGCTTATTACAACCTGATGCTGAATGTGGACGATATGACCTATACTTTCGAGGAAGTTGACGCTAGCGGCGCTGCGACCTATGATGCGATGGGCGTAATCGGAACTGCCACTACCGGTACCGATGAAGGCTGGAACGACGATATGGACATGATGCAGTCTGATTTTAATCCACACATCTGGTATATCAATGATATCGAGTTATTCGATGGTGAGATGAAATTCAGAGCTAACAACGCCTGGGATGCCAGTTGGGGTGCCGCAACAGCACTTAGCGGACAGGGTAATAACAATAACGACCCGAATATCCCGGTAACCTCTGGAACCTATGATGTTTGGTTCAATGACCTTGACGGTAGATATATTCTGATTCCTCAGAGTGCAGAATAACATTCAATAACTTTAAAAGGGCTATGTCAAATAGCCCTTTTTTTATCCTTTAATAGTATGAAAATAACTAAATATTTAAGTCTGTTACTTCTTGGTGGAGCACTTACTTTCACTTCCTGTTCTAAAGATGATGGTGGAGATACGATCGATCCTACTGATGATGGACAGGGAACAGAACAGCCTACTCCAGAAGAGCCAAAAGCAATCGATCTTTCTGCTTATGATAATGGAGAGGGAGTAATGATGCAGGCATTTTACTGGGATGTGGAACCAAGATTTGAATGGTGGACCAACTTAACTGATAAATTTCCGGAATGGTCTGAATCTGGGATTAACAGGATCTGGATCCCAGTTGCTTCAAAGGGTCAGTCCGGCGGCTATTCAATGGGGTATGATGTGTCTGATTATTTCGACTTCGGAAATTTCGAGCAGCATGGAACTACCGAGACTCGTTTCGGTTCCCGAACAGAACTGGAAGAGATGATCAAAACAGCTCACGATAATGATATAGAGGTAATCGAAGATATCGTCATCAACCATAATTCTGGTGGTGGCCTGCAATACAATCCTTATCGCGATAAAGAAACTTATACCCTATTTGATGAAGAGCACGGAAATGCTTCAGGCATGTTCAATAGAACTTACGAAGATTTTTATCCGAATAGTGTAAGCAACTATGATCCGGGAAGCCTGTTCTACGAGGAAACCAATTTAGATCATAACAGGGAGCGAGTTCAGGACTGGCTTTGGAAAAAAGATAATTCCGTAGCCAAATATTATAAAAACGTGATGGGCTTTGACGGCTGGCGTTTCGATTATGTCCTAGGTTACGAGCCATGGGTGGTAAAAGCATGGTTAGACGAAGTTGGCGGATTTTCTATCGTAGAATTATGGGATGGTAATGCCGGCGTATTAAGAGATTACGTGGAAGAAACCGGGAGTCGCGCTTTTGATTTCGCAGCATTCTATAAACTGGAAGAAGGATTAGACAGGTTCGAAGACCTTAATCAGCTAACCAAAGATATGCTTTGGCAGTCTCATCCAGATAAAGCGGTAACCTTTACGGCTAATCATGATACCGAAAAGGATGAAAATGTAGATAATAATATCGAGCGTGCGAACAAAATGAAAGCCTATGCTTTTATCATGACCCATCCTGGTTATCCATGCGTTTTTTATCTTGATTATGAGGATGATACTTTTAAATCTGAAATGCAGAACCTTATTGCAATCCATAACAGTATCGCTACAGGTGAAATGGAAGTGTTGTATGTAGACGATGATGAGTATGTAATGAAAAGAAATGGTACAGGTACCAATCCTGGATTAATTCTGTATATTAGCATTAACAACAGCACAAAAAGACGTACTGTAAGTTCAAATTGGAATAATGTTACCCTGATGGATTATAGCGGTAACTCAACTTATAACCCTACCTCCGATGAAAATGGGTCAGTGACCATTGAAGCTCCTGCAAATGGATATAGCATTTGGTCAATTACTGAATAGGATTTTATTTTTGAATTTTCATAGGTGTTAATTCGAAGATGGCCGGTTGAAAATCAACCGGCCTCTTTATTTTTGAACATTTACCATTTATTTTGTTTGTTTCTTCCATGAAATTTTCTTTCTCTAAAATCTGAAACTCTTAAAAAAGCAATTTGTTTCCTTTTATCACAATTTGTCAACTTTCAACTGTTAGTAAATTTTTAAGTTACTGATTATCATTAAATTAACAGTTTTTTCTTGATAACTTTTTCTAAATAGTTTGTTAATAGTTTCATTTCTTTGCGTAGCTTTAAACTCTTAGCGAAAACAAAATTTCAACCTTTAAATCTAATTTATATGCCTGTACAAGAAAAACCCGTCGTTCCTAAATCTTATACTCAGGAGCAGGCTTATGAAGCTTCTTTGAAATATTTCAAAGGCGATGACCTGGCTGCAAGAGTCTGGGTGAATAAGTATGCCCTTAAAGATTCAGATGGAAATATTTTCGAGCTGACCCCAGATGATATGCACAAACGTATCGCCAGGGAAATTTCGAGAATTGAAAAAAAATATCCGAATCCGATGAGCGAAGACGAGGTTTTTGATCTCATTAAAAATTTCAAATACATCGTTCCCCAGGGAAGTCCTATGGCCGGTATTGGTAATCCTTACCAGGTAGGTTCTTTATCAAATTGCTTTGTAATAGGAAACGATGGGAAGTCAGATTCTTATGGTGGGATCATGAAGATCGACCAGGAACAGGTGCAATTAATGAAAAGACGTGGTGGCGTTGGGCATGACCTATCGCACATCCGCCCTAAAGGCTCACCCGTTAAAAATTCAGCTTTAACTTCTACCGGAATTGTTCCATTCATGGAGCGTTATTCCAATTCTACCCGGGAAGTAGCGCAGGACGGCCGTCGTGGTGCTTTAATGCTTTCAGTGTCTATTAATCATCCAGATGCTGAAGACTTCATCGATGCGAAAATGCAGCAGGGAAAGGTTACAGGCGCCAACGTGTCGGTAAGAATCGATGATGAGTTCATGAAATCTGTTAAGCACAGTAAAAATTACACTCAGAAATATCCAATTTTCAGTAATAATCCGAAGTACTCAAAAGAAATCGAAGCTGAAAAACTCTGGAAGAAAATCGTACATAATGCATGGAAATCAGCTGAACCTGGAATTCTTTTCTGGGATACGGTGATCAACGAATCGGTACCAGATTGTTATGCTGATCTTGGTTATGAAACGGTTTCTACTAATCCGTGCGGGGAAATTCCATTATGTCCCTATGACTCCTGCCGCCTTTTGGCAATCAATTTATTCTCTTACGTTGAAGAGCCGTTTACAGAAAAGGCTGCTTTCAATTTTGAACTTTTCAAAGAACATGTTGGTAAAGCCCAGAGGATCATGGATGATATCATTGACCTGGAATTGGAAAAAATTGATGCGATTTTAGAGAAGATCGATGCCGATCCGGAAAATGAAGAGATCAAAGGTGTGGAGAAAAACCTCTGGCTGAACATTCGTAAAAAAGCCTATGAAGGTCGTCGTACCGGGATTGGGATCACTGCGGAAGGTGACATGCTGGCCGCTCTTGGAATTCGCTACGGAAGTAAGGAAGGAATTGATTTTTCAGTAGATGTGCATAAAAATATTGCGCTGGCAGCTTACCGTTCTTCTGTAGATACCGCTAAAGAAAGAGGTGCTTTTTCAATTTATGATTCCGATAGAGAAAAAGATAATCCGCTGATCAATAGATTAAAGCAGGAAGATGAAAAGCTGTATTACGATATGATCGAGCACGGTAGAAGAAATATTGCGCTTTTAACCATCGCTCCTACCGGTACCACCAGTTTGATGACACAGACGACTTCGGGAATCGAACCTGTTTTTCTTCCGGTTTATAAAAGAAGAAGAAAAGTTAATCCTGGCGATAAAGATGCTCGTGTTGATTTTGTGGATGAAGTTGGAGATTCCTGGGAAGAATACGTGGTTTTTCACCACCGTTTCAAACAATGGATGAAAACTCAGGGTCACGATATTGATAAGAATTATTCTCAGGAAGAGCTGGACAAACTGGTTAAACTTTCTCCTTATTACCAGGCTACCTCTAATGATGTGGACTGGCTGAGCAAGGTGAAAATGCAGGGAGCTGTTCAGAAATGGATCGATCATTCTATTAGTGTGACCATCAATTTACCTGCAGATGTCAGTGAGGATCTGGTTGGCAAACTTTATCTGGAAGCCTGGGAAGCAGGATGTAAAGGTGTTACCGTTTATCGTGATGGATCGAGATCTGGAGTACTGATCTCTAACGAGGAGAAAAAGAAAGAGGATGATGCCGAAGAAACTGCAGGTGCTTTTCCGCTGAAAAGACCTCAAACCTTAACTGCTGACGTGGTTCGTTTCCAAAATGCAAAAGATAAATGGATCGCTTTCATCGGGCTCGTTGATGGAAAACCTTACGAAATCTTTACCGGTTTTGCCGATGATGAAGAAGGAATTCTTATCCCTCGCTGGGTGAACAATGGTTTGATCATCAAGAATAGCGATGAAGACGGAACTTCACGCTACGATTTTCAGTACAAGAACAAACGGGGTTACAAAACCACAATTGAAGGACTATCCCATAAATTCAATCCGGAATACTGGAATTATGCGAAACTGATCTCTAGTACACTTCGCCATGGAATGTCTATTGATAAAGTGGTTGATCTGATCAATAGTTTACAACTGGATAGCGAATCGATCAACACCTGGAAAAATGGGGTTGCAAGAGCGTTGAAACGCTATATCGCCGACGGTACTGTTGCTAAAAAGGAAAAATGTAATAATTGCAATTCCTCGAATTTAATCTACCAAGAAGGCTGCTTGACCTGTAAGGACTGTGGTTCTTCAAAATGCGGATAAACACGCTGTTATACTGAAAAAAGGCCCTCGGAAAGAGGGCCTTTTTTATTTCGCAGAGATCGCAACGCTGCGCTCGCGATGACGAGTAATTCTAAAGGCGAGCTCCTGATCTAATCTAAACTTAAAGTCCTTATACCTATCGCATGCGGCTTTTGAAAGTTTTCCTTTTCAATACCGGGACCGATGGAAAACTGAACGCTTTCCACTTCATTCAATTTAAAACCATCAGTATACGAATGCTTGAAGTAATAAGGTAAAAAACTAGGATATGGTCTTGGCAAAGTGACCGTTTTCACTGGCTTCAAATCTTTAAGAGCCATTCGAACTTCGGTAACTTCAGGATGCAGTGTTATAATATTACCAAAAGCTGCACCATTCTTGAGTACTAAAGCAACCTGTAGTTTCTCTTCTCCTTCTCCCAAATTTCTTCCCTTCAGAACTAAGGTATCTTTGCCAGCCAATTCCCTTTTGGCTATTTTCTTAGAAAAATTATACCGAAAAGAATAGTCATAAACAGGTTCCGCGTTTTTATTTTCTACATCTTCCTGAAAAAGTTTGTCGAGATTGATCTGAAATTCAGCTTTTCCATCTGCTACCGGCACCACGTTATTATTAGGGTTCCAGCTTCTAACCATATCTCTGGAATCTTCAGACGCGTCAAAAAGAGAAACAGGAATTTCAGGTTCAACTATTCGTGTCGCATATTGTTCATTGGAATGAAAATCCCAGTCATCCGGTGCGCCCTGAATCATTCCGGGAAACGTTTCCTTACCTTTTCCTGTCGTCACAATAATGCGGTATTTTAGAAAACCATTCTTTAGCAGCGTTTTTGGAACTCCAGCCGTATAATCATAATTATTTACGGCTTTTAATTCAACCGAATCATAAGAATTACCATTTTGAAGCCAGGCTTCCACTTTCTCGATTTTTTCATTTGAAACCACTGTTGCTTCTAGCTGAAACGGCATTTTGGCCTCAACAACTTCAAATGGCTCGTGTACCAGGTAGGTTTGATCAACGGTTTTTTCCTGAGCCACGAATTCATCAAATTTGAAATCATGATTTTTATTGAAACGTTCAGCATCATAAGACTTTCCAGTTTTTTTCAAAATATAGACGCCCGGACTAACCAAAAATTCTCCGTTTTTTGCCTGAGCTTTGAAAGAGTTTCCAGAATTGATTCCTTCGATTTCAAAATTGGAGGAAAGATCATCTAAATTCAATTGCATGCTATTATCTTTCCAGTCGATCACCGCAACGGTTTTATCCAGGCTGTTTTGTCCAAATAGATTTTCGATAATCACCGGATCAGGGATCACTTCCAGCCTCCAAACTCCATTCTTCAGCTTGTCCAGAAAGTAAGCTCCCCTACCCTTATATGCAACTATCTCTGAAGAACCGTGACCGGCCAGTGATCGCAATTTTTCCAGATTTTTAGGAGCATCATCTGTTGAATTTGTATAAATGAACTGATCTTCGGAATTATAGGTTGCCACATCACCTTCATATTGAATATGAAAATTCCCGAAATTCAAATTGCGCGGGTAAACACCAAAATCTTTATTCATTGGCACTTCATGGAAAATCTTCGATGCGATCATTAAAGCCAATGCTTTATGCGGCGCATAATTCAGATTCATATAATGTGTATTATATTCCGTATTGGCGTAAGCCAGGAAAGTGGGATCGTAAGAAAAATGAGTGGCTATTTGGATCCCGGCCTGCCTGAAACTTCTGGCAGCAGCAGGATACATATATGATTTATTCACATCTGCGGCATCAAATTCATAAACAAGCTTCGCGGCGCCGTGTTTTTTTATCACATCTTCAAACGGAATGTGATAATCGTTCACATTGGGTAATAAATTTCCCTTCAATTCTTTTCCGAAGCCAAGACCGGTGGGATACCACTGAAAGGTTCCGCCGTCAATTCCGGAAGAAAAGTAAGTTTCCGCAAGCTGGACACTATGGGTAACGTTATAAAATATCGGCTTTTTGCTTCCGGTAGATTTGATCGCCGCGACCATCTTACTTATAAATTGCTTTACTTCTTCTGGAGTACCCCGATGATGTGGTTCATTAGAAATTTCTACGGCAATCAGGCTGGGATCATTCTTATATATTAAACCGGTATATGGATTTTTGTGCTCCATGAACTGAGCCAGGTAGTTTTCCTGAGCTTTAATCGCATCAGGATCTGTTAAGCTCTTTTCTTTCCCATATTTATGGGAAAAACCAGGAGTTTCACCATCTGGTTCCGGCCATCCGTTTCCCCAGTACGCGATAGGCGTAATTACATAATTGATACTCCTTTCTTTTAATTTTTTCAGTAGATAATCAAAAGCATCCAGATGATCATTTTCAATTAAATTTCCATATTCATCGCTAATTTCGGTATCCCAGACATGGATGCGATATAGATCAAAACCGAGTCGGCTAAAATGATAAACATCCCGGTCTATCTGTTCTTTCACATCAAGACCTTTCTTTTTTGCAGAACGGTAGGCATGAGCAAAAGGAATGGTATAGTTTACGCCAAAACCATGAACTTCTTCTTTCGTATCGCCCCATTTCATCACGCCATTTTTATCCACGAACACATCTCCAGTATGTTGCGCGTGAGAAATTGCCAGGTAGAAAAAAGCAATAAGAAGCAGTCTAAAACTTCGTTTCAGATTCATAGTATTCATAAAAAAATTTAATTATACGTTGCAGATTTTTATCGCCTTTCGGAGAGCTGCTAATTTATCATACCAGGTTGGGATAAATTCCTGCGCAACATAGCCGTCAAAATCTAATTCGGTAATTGCCTGCATGATAGCGGGATAAAAAAGTTCCTGGGTTTCATCAATTTCATTTCTACCGGGATTCCCACCGGTATGATAATGAGCAATATACTGATGATTGTCACGAATTGTTCTAATAATATCGCCTTCCATGATCTGCATATGATAAATATCGTAAAGTAGCTTGAAATTATCATAATCCAGCGCTTTAGCAAGCTTAACGCCCCAGGCAGTATGATCGCACATATAGTCGGCATGATCTACTTTACTGTTCAGCAATTCCATAACCAGGTTTACATTGCGATCTTTAGCATATTTTAACAAGGGATTCAGTCCGGTAACGCAGTTTTCAATACCGGTCTCTTCGTCCATTCCATTCCTATTTCCAGAAAAACAGATCACATTTTTTATTTTATGATCAGCAGCTTTGTCGATAAGCTCTTTATACTGCTCTTGTAATTTCTGATGATTCTCAGGATTATTAAATCCGTGCGGAATACTGGCAAAATCATCTGTAGCCATGGAACATACGAGACCTTCAGCCTCGACGGTATCCCATTCAGACGGTTTCAGAAGATCTATTGCTGAAATGCCCATTTCCTTGCAGGCTTTTGCAAATTTGTCTAAAGGGATATCCTGGTAACACCAGCGACAAACCGAATGATTGACCTTACCTGAAATAGGCTTTTGCATTTTCAACTCATTTACTTCTGAAGCAAATACTCCTGAAATTCCGGTAAATCCAAGAATGCCAGCACTAAGCCCGACATTTTTTAAAATTTCACGTCGTTTCTTATCCTGAGCCATAATTTTGAAATTTTCTAAAAATATGAATAAACGTATTAAATACAATTATAATAATGTAAATAATCTCTTTAAAATTACGCTATTTCAAAATTAAAACCAGATCGAACTAATTTTTCATAATTATCGTGATCGAACTTATATAGAAAAGCTCCCCGTTTGCTACCACTCTTATCTTTTTCATCCAGTTTTTCGAGCACGTTTAATGAAGTCACTTTTTTGCGAAAGTTTCTACTATCCAGATCCCGCTGATAAATAGCCTCATATAAAGTTTGCAACTGTGGGATAGTAAATTTTTCAGGTAATAACTCGAAACCTATCGGGCGATACCTGGCATTGTTTTCCAGCTGGTGCAACGCGTCCTGAACCATTTGATCGTGGTCAAGGATAAGCGACGGTAATTCTTCGATTTCATACCACCTGGCGCCATGCTGCTCTACTAATTCCTTATCATATTCATCAATGCGTATCAGGGCGTAGTGCGCAACCGAAATACAGCGATAGCCGGGATCGCGATCCTTTTTTCCGTAGCATTTTAACTGCTGCATGAATACATTTTCCAGCCCGGTAGTTTCCTTCAGAACACGTTCACAGGCTACATCAAGATCCTCATCGATTCTTACAAAACTACCTATAAGCGACCACTCACCCTTAAGAGGTTCGACCCTGCGATTAAAAACCAGCAGTTTTAATTTACCTTCATCGAAACCAAAAATAATACAATCGGTCGCGACATACATTTTTTCTTTAATTTGATATAGATCTTGCTGGGGTTCTGTCATATTACTAGATAATTTTCATAAATATAGGAATTACTGAAATTTTCCCCGGAAAAAAATTAGCGTAAAATTTACATTTATTATATTTGATATAGTAAACTAAAACTCCAAACCTTGTCTAAAATTAAATCTTACGAAGGAAAACCTTCTGAATTTCAAATTTTTGATACGGAACTATCTGTAGATTCTCCAGGACGTATCAATCTTATCGGCGAACATACAGATTATAATAACGGTTTTGTGATGCCGACAGCCATCGACAAAAAAATCTATTTCAATTTTAGAAAAAATAATTCTGAAACTCATTGCAGAATATATAGCAAAACCTTCGACCGGAGTTTTGAATTTGATATAGACGATATTCAGAAAGGCGAAGGCTGGGAAAACTATATCATAGGTGTGGTCAATGAATTGAATTTGCTGGGAAAAACCATTTCCGGCTTCGATTGTATTATTGAAAGCCAGTTACCTGTCGGGTCTGGTCTCAGTTCTTCAGCAGCTCTGGAATGTGGACTTGCCGGTGGTTTGAATGAGCTTTTTAATCTGGGTCTTGATAGGGTCGAGATCGTGAAATTATCGCAGAGAGCTGAAAATAATTTCGTGGGAATGAACTGCGGAATCATGGATCAATTCGCTTCAGCCATCAGCAAAAAAGATCATATTCTTAAATTAGACTGCAGGTCTTTGGAATATAATTTCATCCCGGCAGATTTTAAGAACTGTAAATTATTGCTTCTGAACACCAACGTTTCACATACACACACCGATAGTGGCTATAATTCTAGGCGAAAGGACTGTGAAGATTCCGTAGAAATAATCAGGGAGAAATATCCAGAAGTTCAATCACTTCGAGATGTTTCATTTGAAATATTAGCTGAAATGCGACCGAAACTTTCAGAAAGACAATACCAGCGCTGCGAATACGTATTGGAAGAAAATAAACGAGTACAGGAATCGGCTGAAGCTCTTGAAAATGGAAAGCTGAGGGAATTTGGACAATTCATGTATCAGTCTCACGAAGGTCTTCAGCATAAATACGAAGTAAGTTGTAGAGAACTGGACTTTTTGGTAGATTATTCCCGCGATAAAGACTTCATCTATGGGTCGCGTATGATGGGAGGCGGTTTTGGTGGTTGCACTATTAATTTAATTGAAGCTGATAAGATCAAATCTTTTATAGAGGAAGTAGCGCCTGCCTACCACTCTCAATTTGGTATCGAACTCGATACAATTATTGCAAATGCCGACGAAGGCACAATCATTAAAAAGTAATCATGGAAAATAAACTGAACGAACTTCCGCACAGACGATATAATATACTAACTGGTGAATGGATATTGGTTTCACCACACCGTACCAAAAGACCCTGGCAGGGAAAAACCGAGGATAAAAAGGAACTGAAAAAGGTAACTTATGATCCAGGTTGTTACTTGTGCCCGGGCAATGAACGCGCCGGTGGTGAGACGAATCCAGATTATAAAAAGCCGTTCTCGTTTGTCAATGATTTTTCGTCTTTATTGCCAGATACAGAAGATGTTTCGGTTGATGAAGGCTTACTACAAGCTTCTACGGAAAAAGGCATCTGTAAAGTAGTATGTTTTTCCCCCGATCATTCGCTTACCCTTCCGCTTATGGAAGTTGAAGATATCACACTGGTAGTGAAAATGTGGAAAAAAGAATTTAATGAGCTAAATGCTGAAGATTTCATAAATTACGTTCAGATTTTTGAGAATAAAGGAGCTGTGATGGGGTGTAGCAATCCCCATCCTCATGGCCAAATCTGGTCGCAATCATCGGTTCCGACCGAAATTTTGAAGAAATCTGAAAAGTTTAAAGAATACTGGGATAAAAAAGAAAGCAGTCTTTTATCAGACTATTTAGCCCAGGAGCTGGAAGCACAGGATAGAATCCTGGAAGAAAATGAGCATTTTGTGGCCTTGGTTCCATATTGGGCAGTCTGGCCTTTTGAAGCCATGATCATCCCGAAAAGACATATGCAAAATATTAGTGAATTAACTGCGGAAGAAGAAAAGGCATACGCTGAAATACTTAAAAAGCTAACGATCAAATTCGACAATCTTTTTGAGACTTCTTTCCCCTATTCATCGGGAATTCACCAGGCGCCGACAGATGGCAATCAATATCCTGAGTGGCACTGGCATATGAGTTTTTATCCGCCGTTATTAAGATCGGCAACCGTGAAAAAGTTTATGGTTGGTTATGAAATGTTTGCGGGACCACAGCGAGATATTACAGCTGAACAGGCTGCTAAAAGGCTGAATGAACAGCCAGGAGTGCATTATTCTAAACAGTAATATGGAAAACAGGGTTACATTAAAAGAATTGGCGAAACTGCTGAACGTTTCAATTAGTACCGTTTCAAAAGCTTTAAGAGATAGCCCCGAAATTAGTCCCGAAACCAGGAAAAAGGTCAAGGAGCTGGCAGAGATCAACAGCTATATTCCGAATGCGCTGGCCCAAAATTTAAAAAACAGAACGACCAGAACGATTGGCGTGATCATTCCGTCCATTCTCCCGCATTTCTTTGCAAAAGCTTTACACGGAATCGAAACCAAAGCCACAGAACTGGGTTACGGAATCATCATTTGTATTTCCAACGAAAGCAGGGAAAAAGAAGCTGAAAGCGTCAAAAGGCTGATGAACGGCCGTGTGGACGGATTGATCGTCTCGCTTTCAAGGGAAACCCAGGCATCAACACAGATATCTCACCTGGAAGAAGTAATCAAATACAAAGTCCCTTTAGTTTTATTTGACCGTGTTTCAGATGCGATTGATTGCGATAAAGTGTCTATTAACGATGGTTTGCAAGCCGAGCAGGCAACGATAAAACTATACCAGTCCGGTTGTAAAAAAATTGTTTATTGTACGGGAATTTCGAATACCAGTGTTGATAATCAAAGAAAGGAAGGCTACCTGGCCGCTGTTGAAAATCTCCAGATCAAACCACAATTCATAGAATTTGAAAATCCTGATGTTCCTGATGCGAAGATCAGACAGCTTCTCCAAAACAAACAGATAGATGCAGTTCTGGCTTCTGATGAACTGGCGGCCATACTTGCCATGAAAAGTGTACTGAAGGCGGGTTATAAGGTTCCCGAGGACATCTGTATTATCGGTTTTACGAATGGTAGCATGAGTGAACATTTTGTTCCATCTTTAACTACGGTAGATCAGCATGCTGAGGAACAGGGAAGCCTGGCTCTTGAAACCATGGTTGACCGAATTGAAGGAAAGCTTCCAGCCGATAAACTCAATTACAAACTGGAAACTTCTATCATCCACAGGGATTCCACCCGTGTAAAATAATTTCTGAAACTGTTACTGTGCGAAGTAGGCGTAGATGAAGATCACCAATGCACAGATTCCAATTCCAACTGGTAAAACATATCTCCAGGGACTAATATCCACCTGTTTAGTATAATCCAATACGAAATCGGTGGTTCTTGGCCTCACTTTTCCAATGATGATCATAATAATGATATTCATTACAAAAAGGATAGCCATAACATCCAGATAATGTGGCAACTGGTCTTCGCCAACTACGAAATATTTTAATCCTAAATAAACAAGATACAGCCCTACCCCACTGAAAAGAGCAATTTTCGCGGCAATCGCCGGAATCCTTTTAGATAAATATCCTACAACGATAATGGTCAAAATTGGAATGCTATAACATCCGTTAACTTCTTGTAGGTATCCGAATAAACCCTGTGGAGCATTTGCAATCAATGGTGCAATAAACATGGATGCCACTGCAATTGCGATTCCGAATAATTTACCTTTTTTTACCACCTCAGATTCGGATGCACTTGGATTGAAATGATGCTTGTAAATATCGATTCCGAAGAGCGTAACCGAACTATTTAAAGCGGAGTTGAACGAACTTAGAATAGCTCAGAAAAGAACAGCAGCGAAGAAACCTACAAGTACCGGAGGTAACACCTCATTAACCAATGCCGGATAAGCCTGGTCTGCGTTATCCAGATTCCCCTGGAATAAATGCCAGGCGATGATACCCGGAAGGACCACGATAATCGGGCCTAAAATTTTTATGAAAGCGGCGAGCATCAAACCTTTCTGACCTTCTTTCAGGTTTTTAGCAGCCAGGGCACGTTGTATGATAGCCTGATTGGTTCCCCAATAAAATAGCTGAACGAGCATCATTCCCGTAAAAATGGTATGAAATGGCACAGAGGCATCTGGCCCACCTGTAGAATCAAATTTCCCAGGATTCGCATCTACTAAGGTTGAAAGACCCGCCATCATATCGCCATCTCCTATTGCCATTAATCCGAAAACCGGGATCATCAATCCACCAACCAATAGACCAAGAGCATTAATGGTATCTGAAACTGCCACCGCTTTAAGCCCACCAAAAATCGCGTAAATGGAACCAACTATCCCAATTCCCCATACGCAGATCCACAATGCAGCGGTTTCACTTACACCTAATAATTCAGGTATTTCAAACATGGTACTGATTGCCAAACTACCCGAATACAACACGATTGGCAGTAAAATGATCATATAACCAGAAAGGAATAAACCAGATACAATAGACTTCGTAGTTCGGTCAAAGCGCTTCTCCAGGAATTGCGGGACTGTAGTTAAGCCCCCTTTTAAATCACGCTGTAAGAGAAATAATGCGGTTACTACGATGGCTAGCGCAGCAAGGGTTTCCCAGGCCATCACTAATATTCCTTCTGAATAGGCCTGACCGTTCAAACCAACGATCTGCTCGGTAGAAAGGTTCGTCAATAACACCGAACCGGCAATCACACCGGCAGTTAAGCTTCGGCCACCAAGAAAATATCCATCACTAGTTGTTTCATCTGTCGTTCTTGTAGCGAACCAGGCAATGATCGCTACTAACGCGGTAAATCCCACGAAGGAAAGAATTCCAATCATTATTTCTTAATTTTTTCTAAATATAGAATTATAAATCTGAAACGTAAAAATTACGTTTGAGTAAATTTTTAGGCATTTATTTTACGGTAAAGCTAAAAACTATTTCATTTTGATATACATCTCCGGGCTTTAATAGGGAAGATGGAAAATTGCGGAAATTCGGAGCATCCGGATAGTTCTGAGCCTCAATAGCTACCGCTGGAAATTTTTCATCGTAATTTGCATGATAGTTCCATTCATCAGGCAAAGTTTCCGGAGAATAAATTACGAGAACCGGCTGATTGCTGTTCACTTTTAATTTTATTCCGCTTAAAGGAGCGAAAAGTTGCGCCTGAGTTTCTTCTTCCATGGTATCAAGCACAAAAACATCATCTAGTTCTCGATTTCCCATTAACCTGCTTTCGCGATGATCTTTTGGATTGTTTCGAAGCTTGGTCAAATTCCCGGTAGGAAGATTTTTATCATCCAATTCCAGGATTTTGGAAGCATGTACTTGTAAAAAGTGGTCACTTACACTTCCTCCTCCATTCAGATTAAAATAGGTATGGTTAGTTAAATTAACAATCGTTTCCTTATCGGTTTTTGCGGAATAATTGATCTTGATCTGGTTATCTTCGGTCAAATGATAAATTACCTCAACGGTTAAATTTCCCGGATAGCCTTCTTCCATATCCTTACTATGGTAAGAAAGTTTCACGGAAGGATTGGAACCTTTCATCACCTCGTCTATCTCCCACATACGATACTGAAAACCAAGTTTTCCTCCATGTAAATGTGCTCCTTCATATTCTTCATAAAGCCGATATTCCTCATTTCCAATGCTAAATTTACCATCAGAAATTCTACCGGCAAACCTGCCAATACTGCCTCCAAAACATTTATTTTCAGATCGATATTCAGCAGTTGTGTAAGATTCAGGATCACTCGGGCCAGCAACAACATCTATGAGTTCTCCCCGGCTATTTTTCAGTTTAAAACCGAATAAAGTTGCCCCATAATTGAGAATTGTAAGCACGCTTCCGGAAGCGTTCTTTAATTTTATGGTCTGTAATTCTTGGTTAGTTGTCAAAATTTTCAGGATTTTGATTTGATCCACCTATCTACCCGATCTTCGAGAATTGTAAGTGGTAACGCGCCTTCTTTCAGGATTACGTCATGAAATTCAGCAATATCAAAAGATTCGCCTAATTCTGTTTTGGCCTTTTCGCGTAATTCCAGGATCTTATTCATCCCAATTTTATAGGCAGTAGCCTGCCCTGGCATCACGATATGGCGTTCCACCATTTTCACGCACATGCTTTCAGCTGCAGGAGTATTTTCTTTATAATATTCTATGCCTTCCTGGCGCGTCCATTTTTTTGCATGAATTCCGGTATCTACCACCAGTCGGCAACTTCTCCAGAGTTCCATTGCAAGCCTTCCAAAATCAGAATAAGGATCTTTATAAAAGCCAATTTCTTTCGGAATATATTCGCTATACAATCCCCATCCTTCCACATAAGCGGTGTAAAACGAAAACTTTCGGAATTCAGGAATACTGTCGAGTTCCTGTGCGATCGCAATTTGCATATGATGTCCTGGAATTCCTTCATGGTACGCCAGCGCTTCCATTTCATATTTCGGCATCGCTGTCATATCGTATAAATTCACATAATAAGTACCTGGCCTGGTCCCATCAATTGCTGGTGGCTGGTAAAAGGCTTTCCCTGCACTTCTTTCCCTGAACGGTTCTACGGCTTTCACGCGTACATCGGCCTCTGGCAACGTATTGAACAAATCTGACAATTTCACACGCATGCGATCGACAATGCTTTTTGCTTCGGTTAAATAAGCTGCTTTTCCTTTCTCGGTATTTGGATAATAAAACTGTTCATCTTTCCGCATAAAATCGAAGAAATCCTGAAGCGCCCCATTAAAATTGGTCTCATCCATGATCTTTTCCATCTCGCCATGAATACGTGCCACCTCGTTCAATCCAAGCTGGTGAATCTCATCTGGTGTCATATTCGTGGTGGTGACGCGCTTGAGAGCAAGGCGATAAAATTCTTCACCTTTCGGAAATTTCCACACACCGGCTTCATCATTTGCCCGTTTTTGCTGATTTTCCAGAAAGTCAATCAATTTCTCATAGCCCGGTTTAACGTGGTTTACAAGTGCCTGTTCCGCTTCATTGATCAATCCGGTTTTTTCATTTTCGGAAATGTCCAGTTTTGAAACTTTCTTCTGAAAGTCCTCCAGCAGCACACTGCTTTCCGCAGAACTCTGAAATGGTTTTCCTTTAATAAGGTTTCTGGAAGCATCCATTGTTCTATCAAAAACAAATTTCGGCGGAATGATCCCGTTTTGTTCCCTTAAACGAAGGTCTTCAATAATATCGTCTATCGCTTTCTCCAGGCCAACAAGTCTTGAAATGTATGCTTTGGCATCTGGAATGGAATCGATGCTGTGCATATTGATCAAAAAAGAAGGAAGTTCTGCCTGGTAACCATGCATCTGGTTAATTGGGTAGTCATAAAACCGGAAATCATAATCACTGATCTCGTTTTCTACCTGTCTTTTGTATAAAGAATAACTCAGCTTCGTTTCTTCATTTAAAGCTGAAGTGTCTACTTTTTCCAGGTATTCCAGCCTGGATTTTGCCTGTTCTAATTCTTTTGCAAAACGCTTATGAGAGAAATCATCCCATTGCCCGTAATCTGTTTTCAGACCCATCTGGGTTTGCATCATGGGCGATTCAGAAACCTCATCTTGAAATTGTTTTTCAAAATACTCGTTCAATTCAGCTGAAGCTTCTTCTTTATCTGCAGGAGAAAAATTTTCGGTTTCCTTCTGGTCTTTACAAGAACCAGCGATTATTACCGCACAGGCTAAAAATGTTCTTTTAAGAAACCTCATATTACTGAGCTAAAAGGTTAAATTTTACCGAAGAATCTCCATAAACTGTATGCGTTTGCTTTTTGAAATCTTCTTTCTTCGCTTTAAAAATATTGTCTACGTAAGTTTGAGGATTTAGATCAATCAACGGGAACCAGGTACTTTGAACCTGGATCTGCAATTTGTGACCTTTCTTAAAAGTATGGTTGATTCCCTGTAATGTGATATTCACATCAGTTTTCTTGTTTGGCTCAAAAGGCTCTGGCTTCTCAAAACTATTTCTGAAACGACCTCGCATCACTTCACTTCTTACCATCATATGATAATTACTCATTTTCAGCGAAGGCATGGTTTCTTCGTAATTTTCAGCATCTGGAGGATAAACATCAATAACTTTCACCACCCAATCGGCAGCTGTTCCGGTTGTAGCGACTTTCAGGTTTGCCTGGATCTCTCCCACCAGTTTCATGTCTTCCTGTAAAACATCGGTCTCAAAAACCAGAACATCAGGTCGTCTGGCAGCAAAACGCTGGTCACCACTCATATATTCTCTAGGCGTAAATACTGTTTTGATCTCGTTATTATAAGAAACCGGTTTTTTGGGATCGCTCACAAAGCTGACTTCCGTGGTATTCGGCGTGTTGGTCAGTTTTTGATCATTTCCTAAATACCAGGTTTTCGATTTAGTACCTTTTGGCGGCCATTGCTGATAATCATTCCATTCGCGCGCACCGGTGTCATAGATATGCGCTTCAGGTAAAGCGATCATATCTTTTGTTTTTTTCTTCAGAAAGTGATTGAAGAATTCAGTTTCATAGTCCTTCTGAAAATGCGTGTTAATACTGTCTCCAAAATACACATTTCCAACCGACTGTCTTCCCTGCTCCCTTGCCCAGTCACCGTGGCTCCAAGGTCCATAAACGATCATATTGAAGTTATCGCCATTCTTCTCCATGCTTTCGTAAATATGGAAAGGGCCATACAAATCCTCCGCATCGAAAAGTCCGCCAACGATCATTACCGCCGGCTTGATATCTTTCAAATACTGCGTGATTCCTCGAGACTGCCAGAATTCATCATAATTTGGATGATCTTTTAGCTGCTGCCAGAATTCATTGTCTTCTTTATAGTATTCATCTAAATTGCTCAAAGGGCCTTCATCCAAAAAGAACTGGTACTGATCCTGTGTCCCCAATTCTGGCAGATTATACCATGCCGTATCAACCGGTTGTGTTTTCTGGTAACCAAATAAGGCGGTAGCTCTCCAATAGCTTAATAAATAGGCGCCATTATGGTGAAAATCGTCAAAAAAGAAATCACTGATACTGGCCTGAGGAGAGGCTGCTTTTAATGCCGGGTGCCCACTTAAAAGAGAGTAAGTAGAATAGAAACCAGGATAGGAAATTCCCCAAGTTCCAACATTCCCATTATTATTTTCCACATTATTGATGAGCCATTCGATCGTATCATACGTATCTGAAGCTTCATCTGTCTGGTCTCCTTTTTTATTCGGAATAAATGCCCGCATATTATCATAAGAACCCTCACTCATCCAGCGACCACGCACATCCTGATATACAATAATATTACCCTGCTGCATTAAAAATTCATTCGGACCGATCTTGCTGCGAAACTGTCCTTCGCCATAAGGCCTGGAGCTATACGGCGTACGCTGCATTAAAATGGGATACTTTTCAGAAGTATCTTTTGGAGAATAGATCGTAGTATGAAGTTTGACGCCATCCCGCATGGGAATATCTACTTCCATTTTGTTATAATGATCTTTAACTGAAAAGGTAGAATCCTGGGCCTGTGCGGTACCAATGATGAACATCAAAAGGATAACCGACAGAAAACTGAAGTTGAATTTCATTTAATACTATTTTGAGTTTCTAAATATAGAAAGAAGAAGGTTAAACCTAAAGCAAATAAAAGATTAAGTAAAACTGATCTGAAGAATATCCTCGTCTTCTGAAGTGATTTTAAAGCGATCATCAGCCCGATGGTTGATCACCCATACAATTTCATCCCCACTGCACAATATCAACGTGTTCTCCTTTTGTGGAATGGAAAATTTTTCATCTTTGAAGTAATCTTTCAGTTTCTTCTTGCCGCTCATCCCAAAAGGATAAAAATAATCGCCGTTTTCCCACTGCCTGATAGTTAGAGGGAATTTCAGCTTTTTCTTGGATACAAAAATGCTGTTTCGCAGAGTTTTATCTACCTGTTTCACTTTGCTCATGCGCAGAATCCCTCCTGGCAACATCAAAAATTTATCATGTTTGTCAAGGACATATTCTTTCCTGCCGTTTTTGGCCTTTCTTTCGGTTAAGAGCAATTGATCCCGATCTTTAATGAGCCTGTGTGTTGCAGAATAGACTGTTTTTCCGGTTTGAGCATCCACCAGGTTATAAACATCCTTCCACTTGGTAAATCCAAAAGATTTCAATAATTGATATAGCAGTTGATTTCTACTTGGGATCTTACTAAGAAACTCCAGGTCGATTTGATAACCGTACAAGTCTTTCTTCACCAGTTTTGGATAAAGCAGGCTCAGATAATCTTCTACCAGGTCCATGTTTTCTCGAAGGTGCTCCTGGGTTTTGGCGAAGGAGTCCAACAACTGCGGATTCAATTCCATCATGATCGGCACAATGTGGTGCCTGATCTTATTCCGCATATATTTATCTGAAGCATTGCTGCTATCCTCCCTCCAGGATAAATCGTGCTTTTTGACAAATTCCTCGATCTGGCTTCGGTTAAATGAAAGCAGGGGTCTCACGATCTTATTATTTTTCTCGTTCATACCGGTGAGTCCTTCTGGTCCTGTACCGCGAATAAGATTGATCAA
>CAXPUM010000066.1:0-3712 GCA_964220295.1 Flavobacteriaceae bacterium
CTTGCGGAGCAACAGCGACAGCTCCAAGTGACAGTAAACTTTTCTTGATCCAGTCGCGACGGGTATTCGATTGGTTTTGCATTTGTCTTGGTTTTCTAGAGCCATAAAGTTAGGCAGAAGGAAACCAGAATTCCTATCGCAATAATTTAAAAATGAAGGGGTTAATTTATCAATTTCGAAAATTGATACTGCTGTTTTTTACGATTTAGAAATGAATTTTTAGGACAAAACTTTCAGATCTACTACAAATCCCTCATGGCCTCTCACGTTAAAAACGGTTCCATCTTCAAAGATGAGATACTGCCCTTTAATTCCCGTCAAGACACCTTCGAAAAACGGATTTTTAGCCAAGTTCAAGGTTTTGATCTTCTTCGGAAATTCCTTCACCGGGAATTTAATCTCCAGTTCGGTTTGATTTCCGAGGTAATATTGATGGACTTCTTCCGGAATAAAATCTTTTAACTTTTCCCGCTCTTCGGCAAGATTAAGATCCACGATCTCATTGGTCAACATTTTACGCCAGTTGGTTTTATCACTCACATGATCTTTTAAAGCAACTTCCGTAATTCCCGCAAGATAACGATTGGGAACTTCCACGATTTCAATTGCTTCGTGTGCTCCCTGGTCAATCCAACGAGTCGGGATTTGAGTTTTTCTCGTTACTCCAACTTTTACGTCACTAGAATTTGCTAAATAAACCACGTGTGGCTGCAATTGGGCACGCTTTTCAAATTCCAGGTCGCGATCTTCTTCATCTAAATGCGCCTTACTCAATTCGGGCCGCATGATCCAATCACCAGCAGATGGAATACTGCTCCAGCAATCATAACAATAACCCTGGCGGAAAATCTTTTTTTCGAGTCCACAGTTCAAACATTCAAATTTTAAAAAGTTGATACTGATCTTTTTACCAATCAACTGGTTCAGATTTACAAAATCTTTTTTCCATACCAGGTAATACTGAACCTCATCAACAATTTCGGTTTGCATTTTCGTAAGAACTCCTTCGTATTGCATGTAATTTTATTTAGGCTTACTGAATTTTTTTGCAGGCTTGAAAGTTTCGTTTATTTTTAACTGAATAACCAACCAAGCTTATTAAAGCGAGGCTTAAAGATACAAGAAATAATGCCAATTCCATTAGTCAATTCAGTCGCTTCATGGTTTCTAAAGAAGCGTATTCACCAGATGGAATTATTCATAAAATACCCTAATGAGGTTCAAGCTGAACTACTTAAAAACCTCATCTCCAAGGCTCGAAATACTGAAATTGGTCAAAAATATAGCTTTTCAGAAATTGAAAATTATGAGACCTTTCGGGAGCGAGTTCCAATTCAGAAATATGAAGATATGGAACCGAATATTGAAAGAAGCCGAAGAGGGGAATCCAATATTTTCTGGCCTACGCCAATAAAGTGGTTCGCCAAATCCAGTGGTACCACCAATGCAAAAAGTAAATTCATTCCGGTGAGTCACGACTCCTTGCTCGATTGCCATTATGCAGCAGGAAAAGATTTGCTTTGCATCTACCTGAACAATAATCCGCAATCGCAAATGTTTACAGGTAAAAGCCTGCGTTTGGGTGGTAGTAAGGAAATTTACCGCGAAAACGGAACCGCTTACGGTGATCTTTCAGCAATTTTAATAGATAATATGCCTTTTTGGGCGGAATTTAGTAGTACGCCGAGCAATGAAGTTTCCTTAATGCATGACTGGGAAATTAAAATGCCGGCTATAGTGAATGAAACGATTCATGAAAATGTAACCAGTCTGGCCGGAGTACCCAGCTGGATGCTTGTCTTGCTGAATAACGTGCTGGACACCACCGGTCATGATAACTTATTTGAAGTTTGGCCCAACCTGGAGGTCTATTTTCATGGAGGTGTAAGTTTTGAACCTTATGCGCCGCAGTACCAGAAGATCATCCCGCAGGAGAATTTCAGATTTTATGAGATTTATAATGCTTCGGAAGGATTTTTTGCCTGCCAGGATCAGAATGACCAAAAAGACATGTTGTTATTGTTAGATTATGGCATCTTTTACGAATTCATTCCGATGGACATCTATGGAAAAGAGGAAGAAGAAGCCATTCCTCTAAGCAAAGTTGAAATTGGCAAAAATTACGCAGTGGTTATCACTACCAACGCCGGACTCTGGCGTTATAAAATTGGCGATACGGTACGTTTTACCAGTATTGATCCTTACCGCATCAGGGTTTCCGGCAGAACCAAGCACCACATCAATGTTTTTGGGGAGGAATTGATCATTGAAAATGCCGAAACGGCGCTTAAAAAAGTTTCGCTGGTAACGAGTTGCGAAATCCTGGATTATACCGTTGCTCCCGTTTTTATGGAAGGCCGTGAAAAAGGCGCTCACGAATGGATGATCGAATTTAAAACACCCCCAAAAGATTTTGAGAAATTTCAGAGACAATTAGACCTGGCACTTCAGGAAGTTAATAGTGACTACGAGGCGAAAAGATTTAATGATATGACCCTGCGGAAACCAACTATTCACAAAGCGCGCCCATGCCTTTTCTATGATTGGCTGAAGAAACATGATAAAGTAGGCGGACAACATAAAGTTCCCCGCCTGTCCAATTCAAGATCTTATCTGGAAGAATTACTTGAGATGAATTCTCTTAAAGTGTCTTAGCTACTTTATTTGCGGCATTAATTGTGGCGTCGAGATCATCGTAACTTAATGCTTCAGAAATAAACCAGGTTTCATAGGCACTCGGTGCAATATAAATTCCGTTTTCGAGCATTCCGTGGAAGAATTTATTAAAAGTTCCTAGAGAAGCCGATTCAGCCGAAGTGGCAAAATCATATACCGGTTTCTCTCCAAAATGAATCGAGATCATCGATCCAACACGGTTTATCGTATGTTTGATATCGTGATCATTCATCACCTTGGCGAGACCTTTGTGCAGGTATTCGGTTTTTTCATCGATACTTTTAAAAATTTCCGGATTCTCGTGTAATTCTGTAAGCATCGCCAAGCCAGCCGCCATCGCCAATGGATTCCCGCTCAAAGTTCCTGCCTGGTAAACCGGGCCAACTGGCGCCAGGTGATCCATAATTTCATTCCTTGCAGCAAAGGCACCAACTGGCATCCCGCCACCGATCACTTTTCCGAAGCAAAGAATATCAGCATTCACACTAAGACGTTCCTGAACACCTCCGGCAGCTAACCTAAAACCGGTCATAACCTCATCAAAAACGAGCAAAATTCCTGTTTCATCGCAAATTTTTCTAAGACCTTCTAAAAATCCTTCCTTTGGAGGAATACATCCCATATTTCCCGCGACAGGTTCCAGGATGATGCAGGCTATCGAATCTTTATTGGCTTCTACCAATTCCTTTACATTGTCCAGATCGTTGTAATTGGCCAGCAGGGTATCTTTCGCAGTTCCTTCGGTCACGCCCGGGCTATTTGGTGTTCCAAAAGTCATCGCACCACTACCCGCCTGGATCAAAAAAGAATCGCTGTGTCCATGATAACATCCGGCAAATTTGATAATCTTATCTTTCCCGGTAAAACCTCGAGCCAGCCTAACTGCACTCATACAGGCCTCTGTTCCAGAATTGACCATTCTGATCTTATCGATATTTGGGACCATTTTCACGGCTAGCTCGGCAATTTTAGTTTCAATTTCGGTTGGAGTTCCGAATGATGTTCCGCTTTTGGTTTTTTCAATGATCGCATCAAC
>CAXPUM010000067.1:0-20954 GCA_964220295.1 Flavobacteriaceae bacterium
ATTTCCAGATAATTTGCTAGCGTCTGAGCCCAAACCTGTGCAAAGTGACTTCGCCTGGAATTGTGAGTGCAGATAAAATTTAAGTTGATTAGTGAACTATCACGCATTTTTTTTGAAAGATGATCGATCAAAAATTGCAATTCCCTTTTCCTGTTTTCAGGAATTTCATCAAAAGAAAGGGAATGGATGAATTGGAGAATTTGGTGATTCATTTCCAATGGTATTTAAATGCTTATTTAGAAATTACAGTGATCAATTTCATCTATTCAAATTTTATTAGAAATATTAACAACAACCAGAGCCGGGTGCGCAGGAAGTTTGCAATTGAGCTAAATTTCTTTTCGGCTTTTCAGCAATCCCGCACTGATCCTGAGCGAGACAGGTTGTTGATTTATTGATCAGCAAAAAATCTGCCCCATCGAAATCAAGATCATATTTACCAATTGTAGTTCCCTGATACTCCACCTCTATCTCCAGGTCATCTAGTTCTAAAGCCTTTTCAGATAATTCAACTATGTTCATCAGTTTTTCCGGGTGCAGCCTATGATCATAATCATTTGCTTCCCAAAGCTGGAATGAAATTTTGTTTTCTTCTCTAAGTGTTCCCCCACAGTCTATAAATTTCTTAGAGATTCTCCCTATTTCGGTTACATGAAAATGACGCGGAACACAGGTGCCATTTGGCAATTTAAAAGCGATGGATTCCATTCTCCTTAATTCTTTTTTTACTTCGGATAGTTTCATATTATCGTTATTTTACGATTAAACGATTCAAATTTTTTTAGCAGCATTTTTTAGCCGAAAGGTCCAGATCCATAAAGTTGATCAAATCCCTTTTCAGCTCCATCCATTTATTTTCATTGATACAATAACAAACTGAAGTTCCTTCTATTGTACCTTGAATTAAATCTGCATTCTTCAATTCTTTTAGATGCTGAGAAACGGTAGCCTGAGCCAGACCTACAATTTCAACGATTTCACCACATACGCAGCTATTCCTTTTCGCCAGTTCCTGAAGAATGGCGATCCTGGCAGGATGCCCCAGCACTTTGGCGATAGTTGCCAGGCGGTTTTGATCCTGTGTGAAAATTTCTGACTTCGTGGTACCCATTAATCGCAAAATTACGATAAATAAATTTTTGGCAAAATATTAAATGAAAAAAGGGCACTTTTTAAGTACCCTTCATCATAAACTATAAAATTATCCTTAGCGTTTGGTTTCGCTTTAGTGAAGATAGTAAAAAACTGAAAAAGCCACTCGATTGAGTGGCTTCTTTTAGTAGCGGGAACTGGACTCGAACCAGTGACCTTCGGGTTATGAGCCCGACGAGCTACCTACTGCTCTATCCCGCGATATTGATGGCAAATATAAGGCAGAAAAAAGGTTTCCACCAAACTTTTTTATAGAAAATTAATGAGAAACCCAGTTCATTGCTTCCAGCCTCTGAGCATTGTCAAAAGTCTGGATCTCGCAAGGCAGAATTATATCGTTGAAGCTCATGATGCTACGCATCCATGCAACGTCTGAAACGAATGCCAGTTTATTGATGTTCGAGGAATTTTTATATTTAAAATTGAGGTCTTTCAATATCATTTTCAGGGAAACATTCTGGCCTCTTTCAATCTCACAGAACAGATTGATCTTTCCATGAACCCCAATTTTACTCAAAATGATCTGGTGAATCTCATCAAGATATTCTTTAGTGACATTCCTGTCTACCATGATACCCACCACGTGACCTGCTAATTCAAACCTTGCTACCATTTTGCAATTAATAAGCTGGTAATTTACTGAAAATTCTTCAATCTACTGCTCAATATCCCTGGCTTCGAATTGCGTTAATTCAGCCTCTTCAAAGCTGACTTCGAACTCGATAGGCCTACAGCACACTTCGCAATCTTCAATATAAGTCTGGTGGGCTATAGAGGGATCCAGAAGAACAGATATTTCTTCCCAGCAATACGGACATTGAAAAAAGTGCTCAAACATAACCTTATTTTTTCTCTTCAATAGCTAATTGAAGGTCTTCCCATTCACTCATCAATTGCTCCAGTTTCTTTTTAGAAGCATTGTATTTCGTGAGAAAATCGGCCTGAGTAATCGTTGCCTCATAATCTGAAGCTAATTTTTTGTCTTTATCTTTTAACTCCCTTTCAACTTTGGTGATTTTCCCTTCGATCTTACTCAGCCTGTTTTTAAGCTTTTTAATTTCTTTCTGATCTTCAAAAGATCTTGCTTTATTCGGCGCATTTGCATCTTTAACAGGAACTTTTTTGTCGCGCTTTTCAACTTCGCGCATATCCTGAAGTTTCCTTTGGTCTAAGTAATAGTCAATATCGCCCAGATATTCCCTGATCTGATGATTTCGGAATTCATAAACCTTATCTGTTAGTCCCTGCAGAAAATCCCTATCGTGAGAAACCAGCAATAAGGTTCCTTCAAATTTACTCAGAGCTTCCTTTAAAACATTCTTAGACTTAATATCCAGATGGTTCGTAGGCTCATCCATCACCAAAACGTTGAAGGGCTCCAAAAGCATTTTACAGAGCGCCAGACGGTTTCTTTCACCTCCAGAAAGTACTTTCACCTTCTTCTCTACTTCATCCCCTCGGAAAAGAAAAGCGCCCAGCATATCACGGACCTTTGTTCTGTTCCTTTCATTGGCGGCATCTTCCATAGTCTCCAAAATGGTTTTTTCACCATTCAGGTAATCTGCCTGATTCTGGGCAAAATAACCGAGCTGTACATTATGACCAAGTTTCATTTTTCCATCATAATCCAGTTCACCAATGATGATTTTGGCCAAAGTGGTTTTTCCCTGACCATTCTGACCAACAAACGCTATTTTACTCTGCCTTTCGATCAAAAGATTAATATCATCCAGCACTTTTTTATTTCCATAGGATTTTTCGATATGATCTGCTTCGATTACCACTTTCCCTGGATTAACCGATACGGGAAAATTCACTGCCATCACCGCATTGTCATCTTCGTCTACCTCTATACGATCTATCTTCTCCAGCTTTTTTATAAGCGATTGAGCCATCGAAGCTTTACTGGCTTTGGCCCGAAATTTATCGATCAGCTTTTCGGTATTTTCAATTTCCTTTTGCTGATTCTTTTGAGCGGCAAGTTGCTGTTCCCGAAGCTCTTTCCTGAATACAATAAATTCAGAATAAGGTTTTTTATAATCATAGATACTTCCAAGAGAAATCTCAATACTTCTGTTGGTAACATTATTCAGAAACATCTTATCGTGAGAAACCAGCATCACACAGCCGGGATAGTTATTTAAAAAACTTTCCAGCCAGATAATACTTTCGATATCAAGGTGGTTGGTAGGCTCATCGAGCAATAAAATATCATTGTTCTGAAGAAGCAGCTTCGCCAGTTCAATTCTCATTCGCCAGCCACCCGAAAAAGTATCGGTTTGTTTATTGAAATCTTCACGCTGAAACCCGAGACCTTGTAATACCTTTTCGGTTTCACCTTCATAATTATAGCCGCCGATAATCTCATATTGATGGGTGATCTCGCTCAGATCCTGGATTA
Source organism: Flavobacteriaceae bacterium (assembly GCA_964220295.1). GTDB lineage: Bacteria > Bacteroidota > Bacteroidia > Flavobacteriales > Flavobacteriaceae > Christiangramia. The sequence goes on from CAXPUM010000067.1 coordinate 3,554, forward strand.
GCTGATTGTAGCCTTCACTCTCATAATCTGTCCTGGTAGCCAATTGCTCGTTGATCGTATCCATCTTTGCCTCTAAAGCCTTGATCTCGGTAAAAGCCTGATACGCTTCGTCGAGAACAGTTCTACCTTTTTCGAAATCAAGATCCTGCTTCAAAAAACCTATTTTCAGTTCTTTATCTTTTGCGATCTGGCCACCATCATAATCCTGCTCTCCGGCAATGATCTTCAGCATAGTTGATTTTCCCGCACCATTTTTCCCTATCAAACCAACCCGATCACCAGGCCCTAACCGGAAACTGATATCCTTGAAAAGATACTCTCCGGCAAACGAAACAGATAGATTATGTATATTCAGCATGAATGTAACAATTGTACTTTTTGAACGGTGCAAAGATGCTTAAATTTGTGTTGCAAAAAAAATCGAAACATGCCATTCAAAGGAACAAAATTATATAGTATTATTACGGGCACCTGCCCTGTCTGTCAGGAAGAAAGCATGTATGTGGAGTCCAATCCATACAAAATTTCTAAGGTTATCAAAATGAATGAGCGTTGCTCGCATTGCGGGACAAAGTACCAGATCGAGCCGTCATTTTTTTACGGCGCAATGTATGTTAGTTATGGAGTGGGAGTGGCCTTTGCTGTGGCTGCATTTATTATTTCCTATTTCTTCTTCGGAAGTGGACCGTTAACCGCTTTTTTCGCTATTACTGGTACCTTGATCGTATTTATGCCAATTATCATGAGATTATCCCGAAATATCTGGATTAATTTATTTTTCTCCTATAAGGGAAAGAATAAAAAAGATTAAGCATTAAAATATTTCGGCGTAAAGCGTGCCAGGTCAATTTCGGTATCGAGCTGATGATCATTCTGAATGTAATCAATCAACTTTTTGGCCATTACCGGCGCAATTAGAACGCCACGGCTTCCAAAGCCATTACAGCAAAATAATTTGGGATATTCGGGGTGTCTTCCTACTAACGGTTTCCGATCTATCGTAGCAGGTCTGATCCCTGCAACCTGGCCAATAACTTCAAAATCACATTTCACCACTTTTCGAAGTTCTTTCTCCAGTTTTTCCCTAGAACCTTTCGTAATGTCAGGGGTCTTGTCATGATTATCGTACGTTGCGCCAACCTTATAACGATCATTTCCCATCGGCATAATAAAAACCGATGCCTTAATAGCTTTTTCAAGCTTTAAATCTGGCGCGTGAATAGTTATATATTCACCCTTATTCCCTCGTAGCGGAAGGTATTGAAAAAAAGGATTCTGATTAATACCGAAACCTTCACAGAAAATTATATTTTCATAAATACCGCCATGATAAGTTATTCCTGAATCTTCAATTTTTAGATCTTCATATTTGAAGCGTTCCATATTAATATTGCCCATGGATTGAAGATAACTACGATAGCTTGCAATCATAAGCTCTGTATCTACATTGCCAGTATGATTTACCTTTCCGAAGGAATAATCAGAACTAATATTTTGATTCTGGATCTTTTCCAAAGAAGTATCTAAGAACGGCTTAAGCTTTTCTTTATCAGAAGCTATAAACCAATCATTTTGCTCCTCAACTGAATGGAAACGGCGATAGATATTCCAGAAATGAAGAAACTGCACATGCAGTTTTCTTTCCAATTCCTTATAATAAGGAATGGAATAACTCATTTGCTTATCGGCCTCCCACGCCAGTGTAAATCGTTTTAAAATGACCGGGTTAAAGATCCCACCTGCGACTAAAGAGGACTTCTGGGAATGATCCTCGAAAACGGTAAAAGATAATCCTCTTTTTTCCAGCTCTTCGCAAATTGCGAGTCCGCTTAAGCCCAAACCAACAATGAGAAAATTCTTATCAGCCATTTTTAGATTTTATACAAAAATAAAAAAGCGCTCACAAAGAGCGCTTTTAATATAATAGTTTAAAGGAATTAATAATTCCACATATCCTGTTCGAAGTTACGTATTTGTTCCTTGATTCTTTCAGATTCCAGTAACTGCATAAATGCATTATCAACGATATAATCGTCAATCTGGCGATCACCCTGTACGTTATCTTCTTTGTAAATTATAGCATTGAATCTTCTTGAATTCAGTAAATGATCAAAAGAAACTACATTAGAGGTATTTCCACCCATGAAAACTTTGGCATCATGTAATACTTCCCGAGCATCTGGATACCAAACCCAGAAAAGCTCTACTAAATCTGTCTGACCGGAATCAATAAAGTTCACATCTGGCGCTACTGGAGCGATCCCAAGAAGGCGATATTTTAATTCAGCTAAACGTTTGTCGAAATACCACATTCCACGAATATGATACTCAGCAATATCAGCAGAACCAAGATCACGACGATCAATAAACTGTTGGTCTACTTCTTCACCTGCATTGTACTGCTCGATACCAAGATCGGTTGTATCAACTTTAGATAAAGTAGCACGAACATCCTTCAGAGTCCTTTTTTCATTGAAATAAGAATCTGCATAGATATCCTGGATCTTACCATCTTTAATTGCAGCAACCAAAACATCGTATAACGATCTTCTGCTAGACCCAATATTGTTAGTATCAATTGGATAATACAAAGGGAAATTCACTCGTTCGTCAAGATCGATGATCTCCCACGTACCTTTAGACCACAGCACATCGCGCTCATCAACATAACCATATTCCAAAGGTTTGTCTTCCTGAGCTACTGCAAGCTGAGCCTCAGATTTTTTTCCTATATCTTCAGGCTTATCAGCATTAAGAATGTCTGCCTGTCCAAAAGAGGCAGCACCCATCATCATCGTAAATCCAAACACTAAAAATCCTTTCCAGCTCATTTTCTAAATTTTAATTTGTTAGCTCAATAAATACCGGAGCTACTTTCTTAAGCTTATAACTTGAATTTCCAGCTAAAGAAGCTTCAATATCATAAACCTGAACACTTTCACCTCTACCTGCACGTCTTAAAGCAGACTTGGCCCTATCATCTAAACGATTTCCTCTTACAATAATTGTAGGTTGTCCCGGAACTTTAAATTTAAATCCAGTCACGTTCAGGTTCAAGTCGAAATCGAAATCTGGTAAAGAAGCGCCAATATTCGCGATTTCAAGACTATTTCTCTGCATGGAAACAGATCCGTCTTCACCTCTAATTGTACCAACTGGGCGAGGAATATCTTTAATACGGAATGTTTTACTGTCAGAAACGGTTTCTCCAGTTGGAAGCTTACCGCTTACTTTAATAGCCACTTCTCTAGCTTGAAGCGTAGTTACATCCATCGTATACTTTCCTGCACCACCGGCCTGTCTCAATCCAGGAGCATTGGCGCTAACGCTTGGCACTCCAGGAATTGAAATAGTCATTGGGTTCTGAACACCACGATAAACTACGTTCATTTTGTCTGCAGAAATAACTGCGTTATTCGGTTTAGGAATAACAGTATAAGAACTAGCTACAGGAATAACAACCGTAGAGTCACCTTCCTTAAATTCCAACTGTCCTTTAATATCTTGTTCTCCAATATTTCCAGCTGGAAAATCTAAAACAACCTGACCAGCTTCGGTACTTTCAACTTTTTTACCATTGATAGTAACATTGTCAAACTGAAGTGTGTTGTCCACACGACCAAGAACAACTTTCCCTTTAAAGTTTTCACCACTAAAGAAAGCCGTCTTATCTGGTACCACAATAGCCTGATAGTTTGTCAAAGAAACCTCACTTTGTAACTGACCTGAAAGCATAGAAGAAAGAATTTGACTCTCAGTGCTCTTAACATCAGCTTGAATTTGAGTCAACTTAGTAATAGAGGCCACCAGTGGAAAACCCTGATAATTATAATCTAACCAGTCCTTTTCAACACCCTCTCGATCCTTTACAGGTTGTGTAGAAAATTCTTCTGAAACAGCTTTTGAAATCTGGTTGTAATCGTCACCAAGTACCGCTAATACACCTTGTCTGTAAGAGTCAATTGCATTAACAAATTCTTGACCTTGTTCGCTGACTTTCCCTCCTTTAAAAAATTTATTATCCAATTGATCTGATCTGTCCATAGTTTCATAATCCCTAGGATCTTCCACATCAGACATTAATTCAGATTTCAAATTGTCTATATAACTATTAAGATTTTGAGATAATTCGTCAATTTTATCAGCTTTAGCTTTTAAAGGTTCGAATTTCTTTGGTTGTTCGTCAGCCTTTGCAGCTAATCCAAGAAGCGCAGAATCATTTCTTAGTGATGCGGTCTGATTAGCCTGGCTTAATTTTTCGTTCATTAATCCAAAGGCGGTAAGAACCTCTTTAGAAACATTTAAAGCAAGCATTGCGATGAAAACCAGGTACATTAGGTTAATCATCCTCTGCCGCGGTGATTGTGATCCGGATGCCATGTCTAATTAATTCTTTTTAAGTTAATAAATAGCTTAATTGAAAATCTAAATTAGACTCTCGCTTTTCCGTTCATTGCAGAAAGCATTCCACCATAAACTCCGTTTAAAGAAGCCATGTTATCTGCAAGAGAATCCATTTGGGCTTTAAGCCTGCCAGCATTTTCTGCAACCTCCTTATTGATCTCAGCCTGACGGGAAGCAGATTCTACCTGAGCTTTATAAATATTATTAAGAGTTTCCATTTGAGAAGCGGCAACACTAAGTTCCTCGCTGTATTTCTTTTGTGAAGCCATAGAATCTACGGTAGGAGCAATTCCTTTTGCCGCACCTTCAAAATTTCTGATACTTTCACCTAAAGAACTCATTAGATTGGCATCTAATTTTGCTTCACGAAGCATGTCGTCAAGCTTTCGGCTCAACATTCCCTGAGCTTCCTTTTCTTCTACTAAAGCCTCTTTTCTACGAGCTGGCTCTCCTCCTGCCAATTCAGGATATACTAAAGACCAATCTATTTCATCATCGACTGGTTCGAAAGCAGAAACTGCAAAAACGATTGCTTCAGTAACAAGTCCAATAGTAAGCATAACTCCACCTGTCAATGGTCCGATTTGAAAGTGTAGAATTTTAAATAAGGCACCAATAATTACAATCGATGCTCCCAGGCCATACACCATATTCATGACCTTCTTATTTGTTCTTGATTTTGCCATAACTTAAATGTTTAGATTTCTTGGTTTTTTGATATATAGGTTAAATTCATTTTTTTATCTATTGCTAGACTGATTCAGGGTCACATCAGTCCCTAAATAATCCTGAACGGTTCTAAAACCGATATAACTCCTGGCTGAGTCGGCATATTCGTAATCTCTAGAACTCACCTGTAAGAAGTAAGCAACATCTTTCCAGGAACCTCCACGAACTACTTTTCTCATGTCATCAGGATTATTTACAGTAGGGTTCATCGTAGACATATATTCATAAGATCCCGGATCGTAAGAAGAATCAACCCATTCAGCAACGTTTCCAGCCATATTATATAAACCGAAATCATTTGGGTCGTAAGATTTTGCTTCTACAGTATAAAGCGCCTGGTCGGCAGCATAGTCACCACGAAGCGGTTTAAAGTTCGCCATGAAACATCCTCGATCGTTTTTCGTATAAGGTCCACCCCAAGGATAGGTTGCTCCATCCAGACCACCTCTTGCAGCATATTCCCACTCCCCTTCAGTTGGAAGTCGGTAAGAAGGCACATTGGCATCTCCTTTAGATCTTTTGAAATCGTTATGATATTTTGTTCTCCATTGGGTGAACGCACGAGCCTGTTTCCAGCTTACACCAACAACAGGATATTCATCGTAAGCACTATGCCAGAAATAATCGTTATGCATAGGCTCATTATAAGAATAGTTGAAATCTTTGATCCAAACAGTAGTATCAGGATAGATCGCAATTTCTTCCGTTTTAATAAAATCGCTACGATCGCCTTGTTTCTTAGCAGCCGATTGGATATCCATCCAGCTGTATCTGAATTTTAATTTTTTTACGTCAATGGTACGTTGCCCGTTATAAACTTCATCTAAAGGTATGTACATCGAGTCCATTACCTCCGCATAATAGACATCAGGATACCTGTCAGTTTCCCAAACGATATCCACATCTTTATTCAGTTTACGGTTCGCATAGTCATCTGAAGGACCACCCTGGCCATAAGTATTCATCATGTATTCCTGATATGGAGTCATATCATCTGGATCTGCATCAGCAAAAGCATATTCACCAATACCATCATCACCAGGCACAGCTCCCTGCATCTCTGCCATGATCGCGAGCTTTACTCTCACTATCGAATCACGTACATCGTTAACAAACTGTCTATATTCCGCGTTTGTAATCTCCGTTTCATCCATATAAAATGAGCGCACGGTAACAGTCTTAGGGGGAGCGTTTCTCTGGCCGGCTATATCGTCATCAGACTTACCCATAACGAATGCACCACCTGGAATCAATGTCATACCATAAGGTTTCTCCGGATTCCACTTCTTTCCCTCCGCACCAACTAACTGTCCACGATCGCCTCCACCACAACTTGAAAGCAAGGCCAGAACAGCAATGAGCGAAATATACTTCTTCATAGTTATCTTAGGTTAAGACATTTTGATTTACGGCAGTAAACCTATCTAATTATTTTCTAAAAAACAATATTTCAGATAAAAATAGCCTAAATCAAGTTATGCCTGATATAATTTTTAAACTTCGTTTTTTCTTTTTGCTTTATACCAACGCTCGGGGATGACCTGGTTGCACGCTTCCAGGTAGTCTTCCTCGGTGCATGGTAATAACGTATGCCGTTTTAATTTAGTATTTACGTGGTCCAAAAATGGAATTTCGATCCACCACCTCCCGCTAACAGGGCTTTTGAAGAACACCAGTATATCATCTTCAATTGGCACCTGATATTTTATAAACTCTTTTTTAGCGGAAATAGTATTTTCATTGGTGCGATAATTCACACCTTCCACGAAATACCACATAATCTGGGCAATAAGCGTGTTTGCTAAGGCTCCCAAACCATTCTGATATTCGTAAATTCCAAAGGATGAAACTTTATCACTGATCCCGGCATACCTGGATAAAGCACAAATTTCTCTTCCGTTAAAACCGTTAGGCGAATTGAAATAATCGGAATTCATGGAAGCTGAATCTATAGCATTCAGATCCATTCCAACGAGATTCGCATTTCTAAAAACAGGCTCCATTGCCGCAATATCTGAGCTAACTTCACCTAGCCTGTAGGCTTCAAAAAACAGTCGCTCCATCAATTCGATCTCCTCCTGGGAGTTGAAATAGGTCTGATAACCTAAAGCTGAATAATTAAATAAATTATATGGCTGATCTACGACGATTTTTCCTACATAAGACTCACTTGAAATTGCTTTATCGGCATCCCCAAGATCAAATTTACTATCTACGTTGACCAGGTTAACCATCTGATCGAGTTTATCATAGGCTCTATACTGCGCATAAATCAGGTCCTGTCCTCCACCAATAATAACTGGCAGAATATCTTTTTTTATAAGACTTTCAACGATTCTTTGGACCGCGAAGTAAGTATCATCAACGGTTGCGCCTGCTTCCACATCACCTAGATCGGCAATTTTCATTCGCCAGTTTCCTGGAAATAATCTGTAAAAATGTTTTCTTAACTCCGTAAAATCAGGCGTTTCAGACTTTTTTACCGCACGGCGGTTATCTCTAACAGCAAATATCGCTACCTGAATATTTTCCAAGTCTGGAATCCCTGATCTTTCTGAATGAAAATGAGTTTTGGCACCCAGACTGTGCTGGTCCATTTTTTTTATTTCATCGAGCAGATCCTGATTTACCGGGGCTAGAAAATCAATCTCCATAGATTATTTCTTTTTGGTGGTTTTTTTTCTGGTTTTCTTCTTAGTTGTTTTTTTGGTAGAAGCCTTTTTCTCGATAATCGCTTTTGCTTCTTCCAACGTCATCTCCTGAGCTTTGGTCGTTTTTGGCATTTCTACTTTTGTCTTGCCTTTGATCACATTGAACCTTCCCCACCTGGCTTTTTCTACACGAATACCTTCATCTTCCCAGTTATGAATGATCTTTTCACGCTCTTTTCGAAGCTTATCTTCTATCAGTTCTTCGATATCATCACCAGAAAGGTTATCGAAATCGTATTTTTTATTCACGTTGATGAAGATATTGTTCCATTTTAGATATGGCCCAAATCGACCGACTCCTTTTTGAACAGGCATCTCCTTATACTCATAAATCGGAGCATCTGCTTTTTCCTTTTTTTTGATGAGCTCCATCGCACGGTCAAAATCTACACTATGTGGATCCTCACCCTTTTCAAGAGAAACGAATTTTTTTCCGAAGCGAACGTAAGGCCCGTATCTACCGTTGTTCACCTCAACTGTTTCTCCTTTATATTCTCCTAATTCCTTCGGAAGATCAAACAACGCCATTGCCTCATCATAAGTCAACGTTTCCATGTTCTGATCTGGACTCAGGCTGGCAAATTTCGGTTTTTCATCGTCTTCTACAGAACCTATCTGCACCATCGGGCCAAATTTACCCAATCGTACACTTACCGGCTTTCCGGTTTCCGGATCTTCCCCCAGAATTCTTTCTCCCACCTCTCGGTCGGCATTTTTAGCCACATCCTGAACATGAGGATGGAAATCTTTATAGAATTCCTTCATCATGCTTTTCCACTCCTCATTTCCTTCCGCAATATTATCAAAACTCTCCTCTACTCTTGCAGTAAAGTTGTAGTCCAGAATATTGCTGAAATGATTCACCAAAAAGTCATTCACCACCATTCCGGTTGCAGTAGGAACCAGTTTACCTTTATCACTACCAACTGTTTCTGTCAGGGTTTTTTCGGCAACTTTTTGATTTTTCAGTGTGAACTGAACATAATCCCTTTCTGTTCCGTCAATAGATCCTCTTTCTATATAATTTCTGCTTTGAATAGTTGAAATAGTTGGTGCATAAGTAGAAGGTCTACCAATTCCCAGTTCTTCCAGCTTCTTCACTAATGATGCTTCCGTATATCGGTATGGCGGACGCGAAAATCTTTCGGTTGCCGTGATATAATCGTTCACTAAAGGCTGATTTGCCTTTAATGCCGGCAACATTCCGCTTTGCTCTTCATCTTCTTCATCGCTTCCTTCCAGATAAACCTTTAGAAAACCATCAAATTTTAAAACTTCACCGTTAGCAGTAAAGATATTATCATGTTTATCTGCTTCAATCTTAACATTCGTTCTTTCCAATTGAGCTTCACTCATCTGGGAAGCGATCGCTCTTTTCCAGATCAGTTCGTACAACCTTTGCTGATCACGATCCCCGGAAATCGAATGCTTTTTAAAGCTGGTTGGCCTGATCGCCTCGTGAGCCTCTTGCGCACCTTTCGTTTTCCCTTTAAACTGACGGGTTTTTGCGTATTCATTTCCGTAAGCTTTCAGAATCTCCTCTTTTGCTCCCTTTCGCGCTTCATCTGAAAGATTCACACTATCAGTTCTCATGTAAGTAATATGCCCCGCTTCGTAAAGACGTTGAGCGAGAGTCATGGTTTTACCTACCGAAAAATAAAGCTTTCTGGAAGCCTCCTGTTGTAATGTAGAAGTTGTAAACGGTGGTGCCGGATTCTTTTTCGCCGGTTTCGTAGTAAGATCGGCTACTTTGAAGTTTGCACCGATATTATCATTCAGGAATTTTTCAGCTTCCTCTTTCGTTTCGAAGTTCTTCGGAATTTTGGCCTTGAAAGTTTTTCCATCTTCCGTAGCAAATTCGGCGTCTATCCTATAAGAAGCCTCTGGAGTAAAATCCTGAATTTCTCTTTCTCTTTCTACAATGAGTCTTACAGCCACCGATTGTACACGTCCGGCTGAGAGGCCACCTTTCACTTTTCGCCATAAAACTGGTGATAGTTCGTAACCAACGAGCCGGTCTAAAACTCTTCTGGCCTGCTGGGCATTTACCAAATTGTAATCAATATTCCGCGGATTCTCGATCGCCTTTAGAATTGCCTGCTTGGTGATCTCATGAAAAACGATTCTTTTCGTTTTGTCATCTTTCAATTTCAATTCTTCTGCTAAATGCCAGGCAATTGCTTCTCCCTCCCGGTCTTCATCACTCGCCAGCCATACAATTTCAGCAGATTTCGCCAGACTTTTTAATTTCTTAACGACGTCTTTCTTGTCTTTGGAGACTATATATTTAGGTGTAAAGTCACCTTCGGTATCCACACCGATTTCTTTAGTAGGCAGATCGGCAATATGACCGAAACTGGATGCCACTTTATAGTCGCTACCCAGAAATTTTTCGATGGTTTTTGCCTTCGCCGGGGACTCTACAATCACTAAATTCTTTGCCATAGATTATGTGCTTTGTAAGTGCAAAAGTATATCAAATTTTTAATCATGTAGTTAAACTTGGTATAAAACCAGAAGCTAAACACTAGAAAAGCCCAGTGTTTATAATACTTTAAAGCCCATAAGAATTTTCTGAGAAGGCTTATTTCGTGTAGAAATAAATAGCCGAAACGTTCGCCAAAGGATAATTAAGGTCTGGTCCTAAGTTGCCTTTTCCTGTACGAGCACCATTAAAACCAAGAATTCTGCCACCTCCGTTTAGCTGTTCTGCTACAAAAATAACATTGTAAGCTGAATCATAAATCACTTTAACCGGATTCCCTAACTTGGTATTATTTCCCTGCAGCACCAGCTGAACATCAACCGGAATAGCTTCATCATTGGCCAGGGCATTAAGCACTCCTGTAAAATTTGGCATTATTTGAAGGCTCCCATCAGAATCTGAGGTTTCAGAACCGATATCAGAAAGAACCAAGAGATCATCTTCAAAATCCATCCCATAAACTCTGGTCACCCCTTCAACTACAACTGTTTTATTAGCCAGTATCACATTGCTGATTCGATTATCCAAGAAATCCCTGAATAAGGCCAGTTTATTAGTGTTCTTATGAGAAACCAGAAGATCATCCCCCATAAACTCAACGGCCCAAACACGAAATTTCAGAAAAATAATATTCCTTAATGTAAAACCGTCTGCATTTTTTCTGAAAACGAACAGGCGACTATCCTCTGTGAATGGGTCGCCATCTGCATCTGCATCATCGGCTACCACGAAATAGTTGTCTTTTACTGCAATGTCACGGGGATTTTCCATTTGAGAAGAACTGGGAAAAGACAGCTCAAAATCTGAACCTGAAATTTTATAAGACTCCAAACGCCTGGCTGCTTTGGATAAAATCGTTACAGAATCTACTTCTTCGCCGAACAAACCGGTAACATCTCCTGAAACAGCTCTAAAACTATTAACCTTACCACTATTGATATTGTATCTTTTTACCTGCCCGTCTTTAGTTGAAGCAAATAGAAAAGAGTTATCAGAAATCCGAACATCTGTGCGATTATCATCTTTACTGCAAGAGGCAAAAAGCAAAATGGATAGTATAGAAAGCCAGAAATACCTTTTCATGAAATCGGGGTTATTTTCAATGACAAACTTATTACTTTCTTGAATTATAGATCAGATCTTTAAGAGAAGCTTGACTTTTTCAATTAAAAAACGCAGAAATCGGCTAAAAATTACCTTTCATTATAACCTTTTCCCATAAGCACTTTCGATTTACTTTTTTCAGCTCTGGACTTTCGGGTTTGTGATTGTTTAGCTTGCGAAATATAGAGCACATAGCTACGCTGCCTGCCAGGAGTCAGCGCCTCGAAAGCGGTTTTAAATTCTGAATCTTCCAGTAATACCTCCTTAAGCTCATTCGGAAGTTCCAGTTCCTTTTTTACTTTCCTGATCTTTTTACCAGTGTTTTCATTAACGATAGCTTGCTGAATGAAATTCTGGATTGATTGTTTTTTATCCTGAATTTCTGATACATTTTGAAACATTATTCTCCTGGCTGTTTCCGAATTTTTCCCGGGTTTCTCCAGGAATCCTTCAGGATCTTGTAACAGGCAACCCTTGAAAAACATCAGGGCGCAATTGTCTTTAAAACTTTGTATGATGGCGATGTTATTTGAATTCTGGGAATAGCACGGTTTACCCCATTTTATATTTTCTTCGAGATCACAACTCAGCAACATTTCGCGAAGCGCTACTGTTTCGGCTTTCCAGTTTTTCTGGCGGGAGATAAATTGATCAACTTCTTTAGCCATAACGAGTTTCAATTTAATTTTACATCAAATATGTATTGACCTACTTCAAAAAATAAGGTCTTTCAATCAACCGGTTGATTGAACATGCTGAATTTACATATTTTCAGCTTATGAAAACACTCCTCTTAATTCTAGCGATGGCTTTAAGCCAGGATGTTCCAGAATTCCAACAAGATTGTGCTTGCTGCACCGAGCATCATGCTGAATTCGATTTCTGGATCGGAGAATGGGAAGTATTCAATATATCCGGGGAAAAAATTGGAGAAAATAAAGTGAACCAACTGGAAGATCATTGCATTATTGCCGAAAACTGGAAAGGTACCAAAGGCGGGAGCGGCAAAAGCTTCAATTATTACGATAAAAAAGACGGATCCTGGAACCAGTTATGGATCAGCAATACCGGGAATATTCTGAAATTAAAGGGCTATGCACAAGACAATAAGATGATCTTAACAAGCGAATTGCAACCAGGTGAAAATGGCCAATTTTACAATCAGATTACCTGGACTAAGAATTCAGACGGCAGTGTTACCCAGCTCTGGCAAATCTTAAACAAGGAAAATGAACCTGTCCAGACCGCTTTTGAGGGAATATATCGAAAAAAATAGGTTATTTAATAACCGAGCCGCCACCTAACGAACCAGTTTCTGAAGTATTCCCTGTGAAATTACCGATCCCTTCCTGAAGCCATTCCAGGTATAAGTCGGCATCCGGCTCATAAGCCACCGGTTGGTTGAGATTTTCCTCATCATGACCGATCAATACATAATATGGCTGCGCGTTGGCTTTATACCGCTCAATCTGGAAATCACTCCATTTATTACCGATAGTTTCAATATCCTTCCCAGTCGTTTCTGAAGTGTATTTTTCGCTTTCAGGCAATTCGCGCTTGTCATCTACATACAAAGAAATCAGCACCACCTCATTTTTTAAGGTTTCCAGGATTTGAGGTTCACTCCAAACTCTTTCTTCCATTTTCCGACAATTCACACAAGCGTGACCGGTAAAATCTAACATGACCGGAAGGCCTTCCTTTTTAGCGTAAGCCATCCCTTCTTCATAGTCGTGAAAAGAAACTATATCGTGCGGACCCAATTCCGCTCCTTCTGGAATTCCTTCCGAATTAACGCTAACCGTTCCTTTAGAATTCCCTACACCATATGGAGATTCACTGTATTGCAATGGCGGCGGAAAACCACTAATGACTTTTAATGGTGCACCCCAAAGTCCCGGAATTAGGTAAATGGTGAAGGTCAAAACTATAAGCCCCATCACCAGTCGTCCCACCGAGATATGTTCCATTGGAGAATCATGAGGCAATCGAATTTTTCCGAAGAGATATAAGGCAAGGGCACCAAATACCGCAATCCAGATCGCCAGAAAGACTTCTCGTTCTAACAAATGCAATTGGAGAACCAGATCGGCATTCGACAAAAATTTAAAAGCCAGAGCGAGTTCCAGAAATCCTAATACCACTTTCACCGTATTAAGCCAGCCACCAGATCTTGGCAGACTGTTTAACCACCCGGGAAAAGCTGCAAATAAGGCAAATGGTAATGCTATTGCCGAAGAAAACCCAAGCATTCCTATTACCGGGGCCATCCCTCCTTTAGAAGCTGCATCGACCAATAGAGTTCCCACGATCGGACCGGTACAAGAGAAAGAAACGATTGCCAAAGCCAGCGCCATAAAAAAGATCCCTATAAAGCCGCCCTTATCTGCCTTTGAGTCGATTTTCGTTCCCCAGCTGCTTGGCAGTACGATTTCGAAGGCTCCCATGAAGGAAAATGCAAAAACCAAGAGTAGGATAAAGAATATTACATTGAACCAAACATTGGTGGATAGGGCGTTTAGCGCATCGGCTCCAAATATTACGGTTACCAGCGTTCCTAACAAGACATAAATAACGATAATTGAAATTCCGTAGAAAATGGCATTCCTGATGCCAGCCGCCCTGGATTTACTCTGCTTGGTGAAAAAGCTGACGGTCATTGGAATCATCGGAAAAACGCAGGGTGTTAACAAAGCTGCAAAACCAGATAGAAATGCTATGAAAAAGATACCCCAGAAACTCTGTTTTTCGCCGGTATCAATATCTTTTGCGATAATTCCTTCGGAAGCTGCAATTTCTTCGGAAGAATCATCAGTAGCTATATCAGCAGGTTTTGACACTACAGAATCAGATTTTGAATCCAAAGAATCGGAATTTTCTTCAACTTTTTCCGAAGCCGGAGTAGCAACAGTTTTTGGCTTTGGTATTAGAAATTTGAACTTTTTAGAATCGTATATACACGTTTGATCATCACAGGCCTGGTATTCAACTTCCGCATTAATAACTCCCAACACCTCATCGTTGACACTGATATTTTGGGTGAAAGTGGCTTTTTTTGAAAAAAAAGAAAGATCCATTTCAAAGATCGGGTCAAATTCGGTAACCGATTCACTTTCTGAAATATCACCATTTAATTGAAACTGTTCCCCCGCGTTTTCAAAGCTAAAACTCGTTGGATTGGGACCCTCCGCAGGCATATTCGTAGAATATAAATGCCAGTAATCTTCAATATAAGCCTCGAAAATAAGCTGATATTCGGTTTCTGAAACCTTATTCACCTTCGTTTCCCATTCTACCGGATCATGGATCTGGGAAAAGGCGATGGTATTAAATAAAATAGTAAAAAGTAATAGGCTTTTGCGAAGAAGGCTTTTCAGCATAAATACAGAAGATTTCGGTCTATTCAGATGCAAGGTGCACAAATCATTTAATTGTAAGTCTTGCAAAAGTATTGAATCTTACAATTTTACGGGGCATCACCTTTAAAAGATTGGTCATTAAGCGTTATAAATTAGTTAAACGTCCGGCTTAAACCCAATATTTTTCCGAATTTATAAATCTAACGAAAAAGAAAAATTATGAGTTATTTAGAAAAAGCTGAAGACATCTATAATCAGCTACAACAAGGGAAATTATTAGATGCTTTTGACAAGTATTATCATGAAGACGTTGTAATGACCGAACCTCGCGGAACGCGTAAAGGGAAAAAAGCCTGCCGTGAATACGAAGAGCAATTCTTAGAGAGCATCAAAGAATTCCATAATCTGGAAATTCGCAATATTGGATCTAATGAAGATGAAAAAAGTACTTTTGTAGAATCCATGATGGATGTAACTTTCCAGGATGGCACCCGGGCTCAGATGGAGCAAACTGCCGTTCAGCAATGGGCTGGTGACCATATTATCTACGAACGATTTTACTACGATAATTCTGAAAACTAAGATACGAAAGCCGGTGAATGCCGGCTTTTATTTTATTGGTATTTCTACCTGAATTGTCGTTCCATTTCCAAGTTCACTGGTAATTTTAAATTTACCGTCTCTCTCGGCTACCATTTCTCTCACCAGTGTTAAGCCAAGTCCAAAACCTTTTTCACCTTTCGTACCTTTCGAGAACCGTAATTCATCATCTTCCATTCTTTCCAAGGTTTCTTCGGAAATTCCGGTGCCGTTATCCTGAACGCTGATCTCTAAATATCGCTTCTTTTTACGTTTTTCAATATTCAGCAATACTTTTATAAAACCTTCTTCCGGAGTGAATTTAATTGCATTCGAAATCAGATTCCCGGCAATGGAGAGCAGTTTTCTACGGGAAAATGTGAGATCTGCGCATTGCTCGTTGATCGTAACCTCGAAACTGATATTTTTAGCACCTGCCGGAAGCTTATACAGCTCCAGAATCTTCTGTTTCAATTGGCTTAAATTGAGCAAATGAGATTCTAGCAAGGCATTTTGAATTTCCCTGTTCAGAATATCATCGGTCAATTCAATAATCCCATTAGCCGACTTACTGATCATATCGAGGTAATTCCTCATCTCCTCCTCTGTAACCACCTCATTTCTCAGGGTTTCAGCAAGCCCCGAAATTCCGTAAATAGGACCACGGACATCGTGCGCGATCTGGTTCCTGGATTTAATGGCTTGAACCAAAGAGAATTCCAGGTCGTGAATTTTCTTTTTCATTTCCAGCTTCAGCACAATTTCTTCGGCCAGAAGTTTCAAGAATTTCCTTTGTTTTTCACTAATAGTTTTATCACCACGATCCAGAACACAAAGCGCCCCGATCTTTTCGCCGCTTTCTAATTGCAGAGGAATCCCAAAATAATAGCGATAGCCATCAGCTTTGTTCACATATTCCTTAGTCTTAAAACGATCGTCCAGATGGAGACTGTGAACTTCAAAATGATCATCAGATTTTAGCGTGACACTGCAAATGGAGTCTTCCCGCGGAATATTTTTGAGTTCATTAGCTGAAATTGACCATTGATTATAGTTATCTATCAAATTCAAAAAAGAGCTGTCTGTCCCGGCAATAGTAGCTGCAAGTTCTGCGATCTGGCTGAATTCTTCAGCTAAATCATGATAGTGAAGATCAAATTCACTTAATTTTTCAATTCTATTGTACTCTTTGGAACGCGAGGAAATAGTCTGAGTAGGCATTATAAAAATTTTCAGGCGGTCAAATATAAAGGTTAAAAGCTAATTTCCAATTCAACATTCTATAAAGCTTACTAATATAGAATTCACTAATTTGTAACGTTAATCTACAATTATGAAAAAATCTATTCTTCTCGTTATAATCATCCTAATTCCTTCTTTTATTTATTCACAGGAAATGGAAAAAGACTGGATGATTGGTCCGTTTTACAGGGCTGAAAATCCCCAACCTGTTAGTGAAAAAGACTCCAGCACGATTTTCCTTGATCCTGTAACAGGTAAAGAAGTTCGTTGGCAGTCTATGGCTACCTTTAATCCTGCCGCTATTGTCCAAGATGGAAAAATTGTGGTATTATTTCGCTCGGAAGAAAAGCTGGGGGAAAAAGAGATTGGAGGTCATAGGTCCAGGATTGGCATGATGACGTCTAAAGATGGATTTCATTTTAAGAAGAGAAAGGAACCGGTTTTTTATCCAGACAATGATTCTCAAAAAGTAAATGAATGGCCAGGTGGAACCGAAGATCCACGTATCGTTGAAACGGAAGACGGCCTGTTCGTTTTGACCTATACGCAATGGAACAGGGACGTGCCCAAACTTGCCGTTGCGACTTCAAGGGATTTGATTAATTGGAAAAAGTATGGTCCGGTTTTTCAGAATTACAAAGAAGGGAAATACCATGAAAAAGAAACGAAATCTGGCGCTATTGTTACCAAACTCAAAGATGGTAAATTGGTTGCCGCAAAAATCAATGGTAAATACTGGATGTATTATGGCGTTCCCAATATCTTTTTAGCACACTCGGAAGATCTGA
>CAXPUM010000068.1:0-34567 GCA_964220295.1 Flavobacteriaceae bacterium
CCTTCTTCGATCATATACCAGTGAATATCCCAGAAAACGCTGGTTTTGGCGAAATAACGTACAGAGAAGTTTACTGAGTTATCACCAAGTTCGGATACAATGATTTGTGGAGCTGGCTCAGCCTCGATATCATCTCGCTCCATAACCATATTTGTCAGTACTTCCTTAGCTTTCTTGATATCATCATCGTAAGAAATTCCGAATGTCAGGTTTTCACGACGGGTTTCATTAAAACTGTAATTCACAATATTATCGTTGCTCAGTTCTCCGTTAGGAACAACTGCACGCTGATTACCAAACGTGTTGATTTTGGTGTAGAATAAAGAAATCTCTACTACACTACCAGAAACTCCTTGTGCTTCGATCCAGTCTCCTACCTTGAACGGTTTCAAAACAATAATCAGTACCCCTCCTGCAAGGTTGGAAAGCGATCCCTGTAAAGCAAGACCAATTGCCAAACCAGCAGCACCAATCGCGGCGACAAGGGACGCACTTTCTACTCCAAGTTGCGTGATGACCAGAACAAAAAGTAAAATCTTAAGTCCCCAGCTAGCAGCATTAACAGTGAATTTTTCCAGTGTAGGGTCATAATCCTTCTTCTGAAATATCTTTTCAATATATTTTACAATGAGTTTTATTACCCATAATCCAACGAGTAGAAGTGCAATAGCTCCGAGTAAAGTTGGAAGGTAATCGATAAACTTTTCGGCATATTCTTTAGCGATATGGCCGTAATCATTAAGCTTGTCCATGAAATTTTCCTTTAATTTTTTGTTTTCGGGGTTAATGGTAAAAAAAACATATAAAAACTATGTGTATTTTATGTTAAACTTGCAGTATTTGGACTAATACCGCCTCTTTTGTCTCAACTGGTTGCAAACATTTTCCTTCTTCGCAGACATAGATCAGTGTTTGATTTTCTTTAAACCTATTTTTCAATATTTCTACGGAAGAAATTTTTCCGCCTGCCAGAACAGCATCAGGTAAATAGTCCAATTGTAATTCTTGCAACTTATTCTGAAAGTCGTTTCCGCAGATGGCAATTTCATAAAATGGAAAAGCAAAGTTTGCAGCCAGGTCCAGCCAATTTGAATAATACTGCGGGTATTCCGGAATTTTGGCGGTTACAGCCTGAACCATCTTCAGAGCTTTTTCATCTATTTCCCTGTCTTCAGTTAATTTTCCTATTCTGAAAAAACATTTTGCGAGAACAGAGTTTGAGGCAGGGATCACATTATCGGTAATTTCACGGGTTCGAGTGATCAGGTTTCTGTCCTTGCTGGAAGTGAAAAAATAAAGTGGACTCGCCGGATCATTAAATTCTTCTTCTACCGTCAGGCACAATTTTTTTGCTACATCCAGATGCTCATCGTTTGCAAATGTTTCGAAAAGATCTACAAGCGCCTGTATGCTAAATGCATAATCTTCCAAATACCCTTTGATCGTGCTTTTTTCATTTTTATAATTGTGAAGCAGCTGGCCTTTTTCATTCAGCATGTTTTTTAGTAGCCATTCCAGGCAATCTTCGGCAGCAGATTTGAATCTTTTTTCCGGAAAGGCTTGGTATGCTTTGCAAAAGCCACTTATGGTCATCGCATTCCATGAGGTGAGAGATTTGTCATCTAGGCCCGGTTTTTTACGGGAATTTCTCACATTTTTCAATTTCTGAAGCCACTGATCATTTAGTTTTTGGAAGGTTTCTAGTTCGAGATCATTTTCCGAAGCAAAATTTTTGGCCGATGTGCTTCTGAAGAGGACATAGTTTCCATTTTCCCAGTAACCCTTGGCGTCTATATGGTAGTATTTGCTGAAAAGCTCAAAATCATCCTGTAAAATTTCCTGAAGTTGTTCTTTTTTCCAGACATAATAGGCACCCTCTTCATCTTTAGTATTTTCATTAAGACTGTCTGTATCATAAGCTGAATAAAAAGCACCTGAAGGATCTCTCATTTCGTCGATCAGGAAATCAGCGGTTTGGTAAACAATTTTTTTATACCAACTTGATTTATTGATTTTATAAGCTTCAGAATACAGGCTTAAAAGTTGCGCATTATCATAAAGCATTTTCTCAAAATGCGGGACATGCCATCTCTCATCTACCGAATAGCGAGAAAATCCACCTGCAACCGGATCATAAATTCCGCCGTAAGAGATCTTATTTAGGCTGTGAAAGACGTAATCCAGCAATTTTTTATCATTCGATTGAAAAGCAAAACGCATCAGGAAATTTAAATTAGAAGGCATCATGAACTTAGGCGCTCCGTTTGGTCCGCCATTTTTGAAATCCATAAAGCTTTCCCATTTTTTCAAAATCGGCCCGAAAAAACTTTCATCAAATTCTTTATGCTCTTCCGGGAGATCGATCAGTTCCATTTGTTGCAGACCTTCTTCCAGTCGGTTTGCATATTCATGAATTTTCTCAGGTTGATCCCGATACAATTTCGAGATTTGATTTAAGGCTTCTTTCCATTGTTCTTTTTTGAAATAAGTTCCGCCCCATACCGGTCTGCCATCAGGTAAAGCTACTACATTCATTGGCCAGCCCCCGGCTCCGGTCATTGCCTGGACGGCGTTCATATAAACCTGATCAACATCTGGTCTTTCCTCCCGATCCACTTTGATGCAGATATAACGATCGTTCATAATTTTAGCAACCGCCTCATCTTCAAAACTTTCATGCTCCATAACGTGGCACCAGTGGCAGGCAGAATAACCAACGCTTATAATCATCAATTTTCTTTTTTCGATAGCTTCTTCCAGCGTGGCATCATTCCAGGCTTGCCAGTTCACCGGATTATGCGCATGTTGCAACAAATACGGACTGGTTTCATTGATTAGTTCGTTGGTGAATTTTTCGGAATTTTTCATATCTGGAAATAAATCTGGGTGTGTTCTTTCAAAATTACCAATTCAAGCTTCCAAAACAGTCTCTTTATTAATCTTTTAATAACTTTACTTTTAGTCTCATTATAGAAAAAAGCCAGATTTTTGCTGGTTGATAATAAATCTGGCTATGGAAGATATTTTTATTGTAATGCTTGTTGCGCTTTTCGCGCTGGCTATTACAGACCTGGTGGTAGGAGTTAGCAACGATGCCATCAACTTTCTAAATTCGGCTATAGGTTCCAAAGCGGTGTCCATGAGAACGATCATGATCACTGCCAGTTTGGGGGTCGCTGTCGGAGCAATATTTTCTAGCGGATTGATGGAAGTTGCCAGAAAAGGGATATTTATGCCCGGACAATTCTATTTCGACGAGATCATGATCATTTTTATGGCGGTTATGATCACCGATGTACTTTTACTGGATTTCTTCAATTCCCTTGGGCTGCCTACGTCCACAACGGTATCTATCGTTTTTGAGTTACTGGGAGCAGCGGTAAGTATTGCCGTAATTAAGATTTATAATGAAGGTGGCGGCGATCTTGCAGCCCTTGGAGGTTATATCAACACTGCTAAAGCTACTGAAATTATTGTAGGGATTCTCCTCGCAGTGGTAGTGGCGTTTGTAACGGGGACCATCATTCAGTACATATCCAGGTTAATTTTCTCCTTTCAGTATGAGAAAAAAATGAAGTACGTGGGAGCTGTTTTCGGCGGACTTTCACTCACTGCTATTCTTTATTTTATCCTGATTAAAGGGATGAAAAGTGTTCCATTCATCAGCGAAGCAACTTTTGAATATGTGAACACGCACACCTGGCTGATCGTTTTAACGGGATTTCTATTTTTTACCGCGATTTCTCAATTAGTGATGAGTGCGTTGAAATTCAATATTTTACGCATTGTAATTGTAATTGGAACATTTGCCTTAGCCTTGGCTTTCGCCGGAAATGACCTTGTGAATTTTATAGGTGTGCCAATCGCTGCCTGGCAATCTTTCAATTTATGGCAGGGAGCTTATGAGGCCACCGGAGCGTTACCTTCAGAATATGTAATGAGCGGTCTTGCCGGAAGTGTTCCAACCCCGGAAATTTTACTGATTGCAGCTGGCGGGATCATGGTGGCAACTTTGTGGTTTTCAAGCAAAGCAAGATCAGTTGTTGATACGGGGATCAACCTGGCCAGGCAGGGTGATGGAGTAGAGCGATTTGAGCCCAATTTTCTTTCCAGAGGGATTGTTCGCTATTCGGTTTTATTGGGTAATGCCATAAGCGCGATTCTTCCTAATGCTATCAAGAATAGGATCGATCGTAAATTTGAACAAAAAGATAGTACAAAAAATAAAAGATTTGATGCGCCGGCATTCGATATGGTCCGGGCAGCTGTGAATCTAGTTGTGGCGAGTGTGCTGATTTCTATAGGAACGAACCTAAAATTGCCATTATCTACGACCTATGTGACATTTATGGTAGCAATGGGTTCTTCCCTGGCCGATCGTGCCTGGGATCGTGAAAGTGCGGTTTATCGGGTAGCGGGTGTGCTGAACGTAATTGGCGGTTGGTTTGTGACGGCATTGGTTGCATTCACTGCAGCTGCAATTTTCGCCGCGATTATATTCTTCGGAGGAATTATCGCTTTAGTAATTCTAATACTGGTCGCGCTGACGATTGTAATAAGAGGAGCCATTCTTCATTCAAAAAAGTCTAAAGAAGAAAAGAATAAGAAACGTTTTAACCGAAGTGATATCATCACGATCAATGAAATTACTACGGAAACTTCGGAAAATATTTCCAATGTCATTGGAGGTATCAATAAAATGTACACCAGGACGGTCGATAATCTGGGATACTATGATCTCAGCAAGCTGAAGAAAAGTCATAAAAAGATTGAGAAGTTGGAAGCTGACGTGGATGAGCTGAAGGGCAATATTTTCTACTTCATCAAATCTTTAGAAGAAGACTCGGTAGAAGCGAGTAAATTCTATATTCTCACCCTGGATTATTTGCAGGATATGGTACAGTCTATTGGCTTTATCGCTAGAAATAGTTACAACCACGTTCACAATAATCATAAGAATTTAAAATTCAACCAGATTCGGGATCTTAAAAAAGTGGATGATCGCATGCAGGTACTTTTCGATGAGATCAAAGAAACTTTTGATAATCACGAATTCGGAAATATTGATAGGTTGCTTACCGAAAAACAGGATTTACTGGAATATGTGAGTGAACTTATTCAGAAGCAGATCACCAGGATTCGAACGTCAGAAAGCAGTCCAAAAAATACCAAACTGTACTTCGGGATATTATTGGAAACCAAGGATCTCATCAGCTCAACGATGAGTTTGCTTTCGCTGTTTCAGGAATTCTATAATGAAGCCAGAACAACTAATTATTAAATAAAAAATCCCGGCTCATACCGGGATTTTAATTTATGAGGAGTACTCTTAGCCGTTAATTGCTTCTACGTAATGAACTTTATCGCGGAGCATATCTCTCAGCATGGTCTCGATTCCGTTCTTC
Source organism: Flavobacteriaceae bacterium (assembly GCA_964220295.1). Lineage (GTDB taxonomy): Bacteria > Bacteroidota > Bacteroidia > Flavobacteriales > Flavobacteriaceae > Christiangramia. The sequence goes on from CAXPUM010000068.1 coordinate 5,406, forward strand.
AGTGTCATGGTAGAGGATGGGCAACCGCTACAGGCTCCCTGCAGGATCACCTTAACCGTTTTATTTTCCTGATTGTAGCTTTCAAAAAGAATATTCCCACCATCACTTGCTACAGCCGGTTTGATGTATTCATCAAGAATCGCCACGATTTCTTTTGAAGTCGCGTCCAGATTATCAAAATTCTCTGCTTCATTCTTGGCATTTTTGGCTACCGCTTCTTCTTTAGAATTAGTTTCAGATTCTGCGGAGATTACTTCATTGCCTTCCTGAATATAATTTCTGATAAATTCACGCAATTCCATGGTGATATCTTCCCATTCAGCCATATCATATTTCTGAATCGAGACATAATTATGGTCCACAAAAATTTCTTTTACGAAAGGAAAGTGAAATAATTTTGTGGCTAAGGGTGAGCTTTGAGCCTCGTCAATATTTTTGAATTCAGCAGCCTGGATCACCAGTTTTTTATTTGCTACGAATTTCATCACGGCAGGATTTGGAGTGCTTTCAGCATAAACCGTTACTGGCACATTGCCGGTTTTCTTTGCGGCTTCTTTGATCACTTCTCCGCCTTTATTCAGATAATTTGAAATCTGATCAGCCACTTCATGCTGCACATCTGGCCACTCTACAATATTATATTTCTCTATGGCTACAAAATTTTGAGCGATATAAACCGTTTTAACAAAAGGCAGGTAAAACAACTGTTGAGCAAGCGGAGATCTGGCCGCCTCATCTATATTTTTAAATTCGAAGTTTTCGTGTTGGGTTAAAAATTTATTAGCTTCAAACTTCATTATTCCTGGGGTCGTCGTTGAAACTATTTTTATAGAATATTCTTCCATCTCGTAATTTTTGGCAAAAATAATAAAGAAAATCAAGGTATTACCTATATTTACAGGCTTTATGGTTCATCATCATCTAATCATTCATTCATCTAGGGGCGGTTTGAAAAATAAGATTCAGCATATATTTTTATTTCTAGTCATATGCTGCTGTACCCTAAATTCAGAAAAAACTTTCGCCCAGGAAGTAATCCCAACCTATTCTGATTATTTAACCGATAATCTATACCTGTTGTACCCGTCTATGGCTGGGGCTTCCAACTATGACCAGATTAGACTGACCGGTAGAACCCAGTGGTTCGACGTGCAGGATGCACCGAACTTACAGACTTTGGCAGCAAATTTCAGAGCGGGGGATAAGGTAGGCCTCGGTGGAATTATGTTCCGTGATGAAAATGGAAATTATTCCAAATTAGGAGCTTATGCTACTTTTGCCTACCATTTGATGTTTTCCAGAAGTAATGCTGACCTGAATCAATTATCATTCGGAGTTAATCTTGGAGTGATTCAGCATAGGTTGGATCAAAGCAGCTTTACCGGTTTTGATCCTGCTATTGGAAATAATTCTAACGACTTTTTTGCCAATATGGATCTCGGGATGTCTTATTTCTACCGTGATTTTTATTTCCATTTGGCAGCCAAAAATATATTATCTATAAAACGTGATTTGTTTTATTCTGATGCGGTTCCTAGCAATATGCGAAAATATCTTGCTTCTGCTGGGTATGTGCTCGATCTTAATCCCAATGATGAATGGAGTTTTGAACCATCTCTTTTGTTTCAGGTGCGGGAGGCAACTGAAGAAATGGCAATTGATGGGAATATCAAGGCATACTATCAATTGGAAGATAATGCCAAGCTTTGGGGCGGGCTAAGTTATCGTAACAGCTTTGAAGGTGCAGAATATACTACCGATGGTCAGGAAATCAGAAGTCAGCAACTTCGCTATTTAACGCCATTTGTAGGAATAGGATGGAATAAATTCATTTTTGGATACACGTTTAGTTATCAGCTTAATTCCGTGGTCTTGAGTAATAGCGGTTTCCATCAAATCACCTTGGGCTATAATTTTGGTCAGAGCAGGCAGCGCTACGATTGTCATTGCCCGGCCGTTAATAATTAAAAATCCAACAACTTTACTTCGTAATTTTGCTTTTCTGCCTGGATCAAATCTGATAATACTTGTATCTCCTTATTAGAATAGAAAACTGGAGTTTTAATGGTCTCTTCGGAATTCAATAGCCTGTTATTGGCCAAAATCGATTTGGTTTGCCTAGCTACAGCTTCCCCGGAATCAATAATAGTGATGTTTTCTGGAAGTACTTTTTTCAGCTGTGGAATAAGGTAAGGGTAGTGGCTGCAGCCTAAAACAAGGTAATCTATCTTCGCATGGATCATAGGCTGAAGCAGGTCCTTTAAAACCATCAATATTTCTTCTGAATCTTTCTGTCCTGCTTCAATAAGCTCTACAAGGCCTTTTCCCTCCACCTCAAGAACGTTGATATCCTTAGTATATAATTCCGAAGTCTTAGCAAATAATTCACTGCTCAGTGTCCCTCTGGTTGCAAGAATACCAACAGCTTTATGCGTACTTTTAAGAGCCGCTGGTTTAATAGCTGGTTCAATTCCTATAAAAGGGATGTTATAAGTATTCCGAAGTATTTTAATAGCATTCGTGGTAGCGGTATTGCAGGCTACAACAATGATCTTGCATCCGTACTCAAGCAACTTCTCTGTATTTTTTATGGAAAGGCCGATAATCTCTTCCTGCGGTTTGATTCCGTAGGGAGCATTCTTACTGTCTGATAGGTAAATGGTCTTCTCGAAAGGAAGTAATTCGTGGATTTCTTTCCAGATGGAAGTTCCACCAACGCCGGAATCAAAAAGTCCGATAGGAGAAGATTGAGACATGTATCAAAAATAAAAAACTGCGTAGGTCTTACGCAGTTTTTTCAAAATTATATGTGAGAATAATTATTGTACTCCTAATTCTTTTTTCACATCTGGCATTAGATCATAACCGTCAGCTAACAAAACTCCGGTTCCAGTGGTAGAATCTAATACATAATCATAACCTTTAGCACGAGCTACTTTCTGAATAGAAGTACGCACTTTTTCAAGAATAGGTCTTAAAAGATCCTGTTCTTTCTTTTGAAGATCCTGTCTTGCCTGTTGGCTATGCTCCTGGATTCTTCTCTGAGCAGCCTGAAGTTCAGTGGCTCTTTTCTGATTTTCTTCATCAGTTTTAGTATTCGCTTCAGATTCATATCGCTGCATAGTACTTTGAGCTTCAGAAAGCATGTCCTTGATCTCTGCATCATAAGTTTTCTCAAGCTTATCTAACTGATCCATCGCGCTTTTATACTCTGGCAATGACTGTACCAGCTCCTGAGTCGCGATATGAGCAACTTTAGATTGAGCGTTTGTAAAAGCAGTAGCACCGATCATTAAAGCTAAAGCTATAAAAAGTGTTCTGAATTGTTTCATTGTAATTCTCGTTAAGTTTAATTAGGGTTAAATATTAATTTATCGTATCATTCTTCTGTTGCCTGGCTTGAACGATAGAGTCCCTTTTCCTCTGTCTTTCTTCCAGTATTCTTTTTCTTCTGGCTTCGAATTCTGCCTGTTTTGCAGATCGAATAGAATCATATTCTTTTTTTCTTGCAGCAGCGATCGAGTCTCTTTCTCTTTTTCGCTGCTCGATCATTTGTTCTCTTTCAGTAACTTGTTCTTCCTGTTCTAAGCTGAGATCTTCTCTTTTTTCCATTTGTTCGATCTCATCCTTTCCTTCCAGTTGTTCTCTGTTCGCTGTTCTTTTAATGGTTCTGAGCACCAGGTCGCTTACATCGTATTGTTGATCTGCATATATCATTCCAATTTCTGAAGTGCGGTCAAAAATAAAATCAAAATTTCTCAATTTCGCGATTTCCTGCACTGCTGCAAACACTTGATCCTGAACCGGTCTTACCAATTGTTTTTTCTGAATCATATAATCACCGTTCGGACCAAATCTTTTTTGCTGATAATCTCGAGCCTGTTGCTCCATATAAGCAATTTCTTCCTCACGATCCTCAATCAGTTCAGTTGTAAGAAGCGCTCTCTCATTATCCAGCTTCTTACGCATATCCTCAACATTTTTCAATTTTTGCTCAGCGTCAACCCGCCATTCCTGAACCCGGTTATCTAATTGATTTTGAGCTTCCTGATATTCGGGTACATTCTGTAAAATATATTCCATATCTATATATCCAACACGAATGCTCTTCTGCGCCTGTATGGCGCTAACACTCAGTAGAATAAATATTATTTGAAAAATATTTCTTTTCATTTTTTCGAATATAGAAAATATCATGCCATTTTAAAACTGCTGGCCAATTATAAAATGAGTTTCCCATCCGTTTGGACCTTGTTGCCCAACTAACGGATCGAATCCGTAACCAAAATCAATTCCTAATAATCCAAATGTCGGCATAAAGATTCGTAATCCGAATCCGGCTGATCTACTTAATTGGAATGGGTTATAATCCCTAAAGTTATCGAAAGATGCACCCCCTTCTAGGAATGATAATGCATAAATCGAAGCCTGAGGTTTTAAGGTAATCGGGAATCTAAGTTCTAAAGAGTACTTATTATAGATGGTTGCTCCATCATCCCTGGCATTCAAAGATCTGTCTATAGGAATAATAGACTGGTTTGGATATCCTCTTAACTGGATGGTTTCACGACCATCTAAACTATAAGCTCCAAGCCCGTCACCACCAACGTAGAATCTTTCGAAAGGAACAACTCCACGATCATTGTTGTAAGCTCCAAGGAAACCATATTCCGCGTGAGTTCTTAGTACAAGGTTACTACTTGGCCCAAAACTGAATAACGTATTATACCAGTCACCAGAGAATTTTACTTTATAAAATTCCAGCCAGTTATATTTTTTCTGATCAATTTTTTGTGTGTCAGGCACGGAGTTTTCAGCAGTTACCCTGTTCCCATTGTAGTCTACCAAATTTCCGTTTTCATCGCGGAGCTGGTAAGCATCCTCATTCTGAAGATTTCCGTAATCCTCTCCATTCCATAGCGAATAAGGAGGAGTAAGTTTAGCTGTAAGCGAAAATTTAGAACCAGCTGTTGGGAAAATTGGGTTAACTCTAGTGTTATCCCTTATCAGCCCTAACTGGTAATAAAGGTTATTTGAGAAACCATCCCCGAAGGTAAATAAACCGGTATTATAGTTATTTAAGTTGTATCGTTGGAATCCGATAGAATTCGTCACGGTCACATATTGGTCAGGCGCCTTAAGACGTTTTCCTAAACCGATACTCACACCTAAGATATCAAAGCTTCTTGATTTGTCTGCTCTCCTGCTTACATAGTCAAATAAGAACTGTCTTGTATAACTGAATGAAGTGGTCAAACTTACTGGCTCTTTTCCGCCTAACCAAGGCTCTCTAAACGAGAGGCTGTAGGTTTGATAAAAAGTACTTGCCTGTGCTCTTAATGATAAACTTTGACCGTCACCCATTGGAATCGGTTTGTAAGCATCTTTATCAAATAATCCCTGAATGGAGAAGTTATTAAATGAAAGTCCAAGTGTACCAATAAAGCCACCTCCACCGTAACCACCCTGAAGTTCGATCTGGCTAGCCCCAGCTTCTGTAACTTGGTATTCCAGGTCTACTGTTCCTTCCTGCGGATTTGGATTAATTACTTCCGGGCTTAAATTTTCAGCATCGAAATAACCCAATGCTCCTAATTCACGAATGGTGTTTACGACATCTTCCTGGCTATATTTTTGCCCCGGTTTGGTTCGTAATTCACGATAAATCACATGATCTTTCGTTTTGTCGTTCCCAACAATTCGAACCTCATTGAAATAAGTTTCTTTACCCTCTAGGATTCGAACCTCGAAATCGATCGTATCATTATAGACATTGGTTTCTACAAGGTCAACCTGTGAGAATAGATACCCATTGTTTTGGTAAGTATTGGCAACCGAGTTTTTATTAGGTTCTCTTCCGTTCACACGCTCATCCATTAGGACACCGTTATAAATATCACCTTTATCCAATCCTAAAACTCGTTCCAGTTGCTGATCGGTAAAAGCGGAATTTCCTAAGAAATTGATATTACCTATGTAGTATTGATCTCCTTCTTCCAGGTTGAATTTTATCGTAACATTCTTTTCATCTTTTTTGATAAGTGTATCTGAAAGAATTCGGGCATCACGATAACCATTCTCCTTATATTTGTCAATTAATGATTTTTTATCTTCCTCAAAATCTCCGGGAACATATTTAGAACGCTTCCAGAAACGTAGAAAATTCTTTTGCTTCGTATTTTTAAGAGCTTTACGGAGTTTAGCATCTTTCAGCTTTTCATTGCCATTGAACTCGATATCGGCAACTTTTACTCTTTCGCCTTTATCAATATCAACAACCATATTGACCATATTGCTTTTGGTCTGGCTGGTATCTTCGTATTTTCTGGTCCGAACATCTGCTTTCGCATTTAGATAACCTTCTTTACGATATTTGTTGGCGATGTAGTTTTCTGTGGTGGTAATTAAGTTCTCCGTGACTTTAGCACCTTTCTTAAGGTCATTTTCGTCTATGAGTTCTTCTTTTTTTCCTTTTTTGATTCCCGTAAAACGCACTTCGTTCAAAACGGGTACTTCAACGACTTCAATTTCTATATCGGCAACATTTCCTTCAATATTAGTGATATACAGGTTTACGTCGCTGAAAAGTTTCGTGTTCCAAAGTTTATTGATGATGTCGCTTGATTTCTGCCCCGGAAGGAAAATTTCATCCCCTTTTTTCAAACCGGTAAAAGCGATCACGGTATTTTCAGCATAAGTGGTAGTCCCGCTAACCGTAATATCCCCAATGACGTATTTCTGAGAGTCGCCCAGTGGTAAATCCTGAGCTTTTGTGGATAAAGAAATCAAAAAGAAAAGCGCAAATAGTGTAAAAATCTTTCTTATCATGGATGCACTAACTGAGTTGCTCACTGGTTTTTCCAAATCGTCTTTCTCTGTTTTGATAATTGTAAATGGCTTCGAAAAGATCTTCTCTTCGATAATCTGGCCATAATTTTTTCGTAAAATACAATTCTGCATAGGCTATTTGCCAAAGCAAGAAATTGCTGATTCTTTGTTCGCCGCTGGTTCTGATCAAAAGATCCACATCTGGCAATTTGCGGGTGTAAAGATGCTCATTTATAAGCTTTTCGTCAACCGCATCCACCGATAATTCACCCGTTTTAACTTTTGTTGCAATATCTTTAATGCAATGGGTGATTTCCTCCCGGCTTCCGTAACTTAAGGCTAACGTTAGGGTCATTCTGGAATTGCCCGATGTTTTTTCAATGACATCGGTAAGTTCTCTCTGAGCTTTCTTCGGAAGACTGGAAAGATTGCCTATGGAAATGAGTTTGATGTCGTTATCCTGAAGTGTCTTGATCTCCTTTTTTAAAGAAGAAACCAAAAGCTTCATCAGAGTGTCAACTTCAAATTTAGGTCGGTTCCAGTTTTCGGTTGAAAAAGCATAGAGCGTTAGATTGGGAATACCCATCTCCGCACAGCCTTCTACAACATCTCTAACGGCTTTTGTACCTTCTTCGTGCCCAGATGCCCTTAAAAAACCTTTTTGCTTCGCCCACCTTCCGTTTCCATCCATAATAATGGCAACGTGTGCGGGCAATTTCTGAAGATCAATTTTTTCTTTATAATCCATTTAAAAGCAATAACAAGGTTTACGTCCGAAAGTAAACGTTAACGTTATTCCGGTAAAAACATACCAGTCATTCGTATTCCGGTTACCAAATTCAATCGTCGGTTCACGTCTTCCAAGATATTCTTCGGGCCAGCTACCGTCCATGTTATCTGTAAAAGTATAGCGAGCGCCAATTTCAAGGCCGCCGATTATATGCTCGGTGATGGCCTCTTTGTAACCAAAAACCATCGGAATTGCGAAATCCCAATTGGTTCCTTCGTTTGAAAGATTGCCTCTTCGACCATCCTTCAAATACATATGATCTGCCCTAAAATAGGTTATACCCGTATACACATACGGGCTACTTTGTGGCAGTTCATCGGTCAAATCAAATTCAAAAAAGTTGAATTCAATTCCTAAAGAAGCTTCGGCTATGGTATTCTGAAAAGAATAACCACGCTGCTGTCTTCTTGTATCATCAGATTTCGCGTCGTCTGCACTTAACTTGGCATAGTTCAGCGAAAACCTGAAAGCGTGACGGGGGCTTTGATTCCATTTCGCTAATAGACCAACAACCGGTTCATTTGGCAAAATGTAATATGTTCTTCCTACATCACCTATAAAATTTGAGCCGCCGGCAAATCCTCCAACTTCAAACTGCTGAGCGCGTATTGTTGTCGTAAAAAATGCCATTACTACAAAAGCAATTAGGTACCTCATAGGTTTTCAAAAGTTTGCAAATATAACAATTCTGTTTGCTCTGCAATAATTTGAGCAGATTTGTACATGACTATAAACAGATTTTGAATCTTTTTATTGCTTAATTGCGTTTGTCTTCACCCCATAAAAGCTTTTTCCGAAGGGTGTTCAGGAAGCTATCCTGTTGCAATTCAACAAAATTTATCGTGTAGGGAGCTTTTTTAATAATAATTTCGGTTTCATTCTCCAGCGTCGCAATTCGGGAATCCATCGAAACGAGATGAGAATTTTCGCGACCGGAAACTTTTAATTTAATCACTGTATGATCTTTGATAACCAGTGGTCGCGCATTCAGGTTGTGTGGTGCAATAGGCGTAATCACAATAGAATCGGTATCTGGTGTGATCACCGGGCCGCCGCAACTTAAAGAATAACCGGTAGAACCGGTTGGCGTAGCAATGATCAAACCATCAGCCCAGTAAGATGTTAGAAACTGGTCATCTAGCCAGGTTTCAACGGTAATCATGGATGTGGTGTTCTTTCGGCTAACGGCAATTTCATTTAAAGCGATATTTGAAAAAACCTCATCGGTATTTTCTGGATTGGTGCTGATCGTTAACACCGACCTTGGGGATAAAGTGAAATTTTTGTTCAAAATTTCTTCCAGTGTTTCTGAAATCTGTTCTTTCTGAATAGTTGCCAGGAAACCAAGTCTACCCGTATTAATTCCAACAATAGGAATGTCCAAATTCCGAATGTAATTAATGGATTTCAGAATGGTTCCGTCACCACCTATGCAAAAAAACAGCTCGAAAGAATTGTCCAGCTCTTCAAACGCTTTGAATCCAGGATAATCTTTTGTGATCGTTTTATTCTCATGGATCAGCCGCATGAAATCTTCTTCAATATGAACTTCGATATTTTTTTTATCCAGAAGTTCTAAAAGCTGGCCAATATATTCAGCTGCATTGGGGTGGTAGAACTGTCCGTAAATGCCGATTTTCATATTTAAATATTAAGGTATTTATCCAGGTATTTCGATCGATCCTTCAAATTTTTATTAAAGGCATCCTCCTGGTGTTCAGAAACAATCATGTAACCATACCTTCTAAAAGATTGTATGATCTCGTTCATTCCAGAAGGACTAATTTTTAAAGTGATCTGAGCCATGTCATTTTCAATCTTCGAAACAAATGATCCCAAAATATGTGCATTATTAGTTTCTACGATCTGGCAGATCTCGCTAAAGGAATAATCTTTAAAGGCTTTTTCGACCACAAGAATGTTTCCGCTTTCGCTTAAAAATGGTGTTTCATTGAAAAGCGTCATGATCTCACTCAACTCAAGATAACCCATATACTGATTCTCTTCATCTAGAACGGGCATGATATTGCTGCTATTCTGAGCAAAAGCTTCCAAAGTGTCCAGCCAGTAATTGGTATCGCGAGTGAAAAAACCTTCTAAAGAGTAACGATAATCATCAATGGTTTTTTCTGCATCAAAACATCTCACGTCATTTTCTGAGATACAGCCAATATAAATTCCATCATTCTCTACTGGCAAGTGTGTGTAAGTGAGTTCGTTGAAAAGTTTCTTGATATCACCAATTCTGGTATCTGGTTGAAGGATCTGTACGTCATTCAATATATATTCTGTCAGGCTCATAAACTCTATCCTTTTGTGCAAATTAATCAAAATAAAATTCATTGAAGCGACACTCACTTTGTATTTTTGTTAATAAAAAGCTCAAATAATGACGAAACTAAGCGTAAATATCAACAAGATCGCAACTCTTAGAAATGCCAGAGGGGGAGATGTGCCGAACGTGGTAGAGGCAGCTAAAAAAATTGAATCTTTTGGTGCTGAAGGCATTACTGTTCATCCTAGACCAGACGCAAGGCATATTCGCTATAATGATGTGCGTGATCTTGCGCCAATAATTAAAACGGAATTTAATATCGAGGGCAAACCTATACAGGATTTTATGAATTTGGTACTGGAGGTAAAACCGGCACAGGTGACACTGGTACCAGATGCCGAAGATGCGATTACATCTAATGCCGGTTGGGACACGATAAAAAATGAAACTTATTTAAAAGAGATTATTTCCGAATTTAAAAGGAATAATATTCGAACTTCCATTTTTGTGGATCCAGTTAAGAAAATGATTGATGGAGCGGCCAAAACGGGAACCGATCGCATTGAGTTGTACACCGAGCAGTTTGCGGTAGATTATGCCAAAGGCGATCAAAATGCAGCGAAATCTTATGCGGAATGTGCCAAACTGGCCCATGACCTGGGGCTTGGCATCAATGCAGGGCATGACCTTTCTTTAGATAATATTGAATTTTTCAACAAAAAAGTTCCTCATCTTGCTGAAGTAAGTATTGGTCATGCACTTATAGCAGAAGCTCTGTATATGGGACTGGAAAAAACGATTCAGCAATATTTAAAACTTTTAAAATAGATGGAATTACATTCTATGATACTTGGAGAGGGAAAACCATTTATCATTCTTCACGGCTTTTTAGGGATGAGTGATAACTGGAAAACTGTCGGGAAGAAACTTGCTGAAAAAGGTTATGAAGTACATCTATTGGATCAGCGAAATCACGGTAAAAGTCCCCATAGCGATGAATTTTCTTATAAATTATTGGCTCAGGATCTCGTAGATTATTGCAGGCAACATGAGCTGGAGAGCATAGTTTTGATGGGGCACTCGATGGGAGGAAAGACTGCGATGCTGGCTGCCTGTGAAAATGAAAACCTGGTGGAGAAATTGATAATCGTAGATATTGCACCTAAATATTATGCGCCGCATCATCAACAAATATTAAAGGGACTAACGGCTTTGGATGAAGCGAAGTTAACGTCTCGGGGCGATGCGGAAGATTTCCTGGAAAAATTTATACCTCAAACCGGTGTTCGTTTATTTCTGTTAAAAAACCTCTATTGGAAAACAAAAGAACAACTGGCTCTCAAATTGAATTTGGATGCTTTGAAGGAAAATATTGAGAATATAGGAGCGGCTTTGCCAGAGGGGAAAACTTTCTCAGGGCCAAGTTTATTCATTAAGGGAGAGAAATCTAATTATATAGAAAAAACAGATGAACTGAATATTCGTCAACTTTTTCCAAAAGCCATTTTTGTTAGTATAAAAGACTCCGGTCATTGGGTGCATGCTGAAAACATGAAGGCCTTTTTGCAAACGGTACTTAAGTTTGTTTAAATTGTTTCTAAATTTATTATGTATGCATAATAAATTTGTAGGAATCATTGCATAATATCTATTTTATGCTATTTTTGACCGTAGTATTTTAACACATATTAAATCTAATCCTAACAAAATTATGAAAAGACTATTTTTACTAGGCCTCTTGTTCCTGGCCGCAGCCTCAACTTATGCCGGAGGTTACCGCGTAAGTTTACAGGGGCAGCGATCATTAGCTATGGGACATACGGGTGTTGCCGTGGTGAATAATGCGGAATTGGCCTTTTTTAACCCGGCCGGGTTGGTGTATCTCGAAAACAGGATAAATGCAGCCGTAGGGGTTAGTGCTGTATTTTCTGATGTGGTATGGCAAAATGATGAGTATGGAGAATTCGCGAGAACCGATAGCCCTGTTGGGACACCGTTCTATGCCTATTTCTCTTATAAAGTAAGTGATCGGTTTACACTTGGTCTTGCCGCTTACACGCCTTACGGAAGTAGCGTGGAGTGGCCAACAGACTGGGCGGGATCTCATTTAGTAAATAATATTGATTTGAAAGCCATTTATGTTCAGGCGCTGGCTTCCTTTAAGATTACAGATAATCTTTCTATTGGTGCTGGTCCTATTTACGTGAATGGTTCAGTTAATTTCAATAGAAATTTAAGCAGAAGCTTAACTGATCTGGAAGGAAATCGTTCTAACGTAACGGTAGACGCCAGTGGTGTCAACGCTTTTGGTTGGTCTGCCGGTCTTATGTACAGCCCGATGGATAGTTTGAGAATCGGTGTGAATTACCGGTCAGAAATTACTATGAAAGCTGAAGGTGGTGAAGCAGATTTTATGAATATTCCAAATTCACCGTTAACTCCATTTAACGATACGACATTTGATGCTGAACTTCCATTACCGGCAGAACTTTCGGTTGGGGTTTCCTACCAGCTTAATGATCAGTGGCTTTTTGCTTTTGATTATAACAGAACTTTCTGGGGTGTTTATGAGTCTTTAGATCTGAAATTTGCCGATCCAAATATTCCAACATCCAAAAACCCTAGAAATTATAAAGACGCTTCGATCTATCGTTTTGGTCTTCAGTATGCCGCAAATGAAACATTTGCGCTAAGAGCTGGTTATTATTTTGATCAGTCTCCGGTGCAATCGGGTTATTTTGCTCCTGAAACTCCAAGAAACGATTCCAATAACTTTACCGGTGGACTTTCAGTTAATGTCACCGATAATATTGCGATCGACGCTTCTTTCCTTTACAGCCGTTTCGAGGAAGTAGATGAGTCTTACGATTACTACCAGGAAAACGGTCAAAATGTATCATTTAGAGGAACCTACAAGTCCAGTGCTTTCGTTCCCGGTCTTGGTGTAACTCTAAAAATTTAATCTGAAGAAAAAATGAAGAAATATTTTCTACTATCCGGAATTTTAGCTTTAGGCCTTGTGGCCTGTGAACCTGAGCTTGAAAATTCTATTGAAGAAGACGGATTTTACAGTAGTGGTGAAGCAGATTTTTCTCACTATGTTGCTCTTGGGAATTCCCTTACCGCCGGTTATGCTGATGGTGCATTATATAGAACAGGTCAGGAAAATTCCTATCCGAATATTCTTGCTGAAAAATTTGCATTGACGCAGCAAACCGATGAATTTACTCAGCCTTATGTAAATGATAATTTCGGCGGACTCCTTTATGGCGGTAACCAGATCCAGGCAACCAGATACGTTTTGGGTGTTGGAGAAAACGGACCAATGCCAAGACGTTATAACGCGGCTCCAACAACAGAGGTTACGAACAAACTGGAAGGACCTTTCAGTAATATGGGCGTGCCTGGTGCGAAATCCTATCATTTACTGGCTCCTGGCTACGGAAGTGTTTCCGGAGTGGTTGCAGGAACTGCAAATCCTTATTTTGCGAGATTCGCCTCTACTGATGGGACTACTGTTGTTGCAGATGCCATGGCGCAGGATCCAACTTTCTTTACACTTTGGATTGGGAATAATGACGTCCTTGGATTTGCCACTTCTGGAGGAGCTGGTGAATACCAATTAAATAACACCGATTTTGCAACTTACGGTGAGAATGATATCACAGATCCTAACGCTTTTGCTTTTGTTTACGATCAGATCGTAAAAACTCTTTCAGCTAATGCTGATGGGGTCCTGATCAATATTCCAGATGTATCAAGCATTCCGTTTTTCAATTTTGTAGCGCCAAATCCAGTACCGCTAGATGCAGGAACTGCTGCGACCTTAAATGCACAATTCGGAGCTTATAATACCATGATTCTTCCAGGTCTTGTTCAGGCCGGAGTGATCACACAGGCAGAAGCCGATAGCAGAAAGATCACTTTTTCTGAAGGGGAAGGAAACTTTGTGACGATCGTAGATGAAGATCTTACACCCTTAGCAAGCATTCTAATGGGAGCGCCATTTAACCTGGATGCACAGACTGCTGGGTTGCTAAGTCAGCTAAGACAGGCAAATTCCGAAGACCTTATTCCGCTTACTAGTGGAACTTTCATTGGTACAACTGTGAATAATAATCCAATGTTGGTAAACGGAGTTTCAGTGCCACTTGCAGATCAATATGTTTTAACAGTGAAAGAACAGGAATTGATCGCCGATGCGACTGCTAAATTCAACGGTGCTATTAAAAGTGTGGCTGATGCTTATGGTTTGGGAATGGTAGATGCTAATTCGCTGCTTTCTCAACTAGGCTCAGGAGGAATTTCTATGGATGGGGTTTCGGTAAATTCTGATTTCATTACTGGAGGAGCTTTTTCTCTGGATGGCGTGCATCTAACCCCAAGAGGTTATGCCATTATTGCCAATGCGATTATTGATGAGATCAATCAAACGTATGACGCGACAGTTCCAAGAGCTAATATTGGCGAATACGGAACTGTGACTCTCAGCCAGGGAGCTCAATAATATTAAAATTGATATAAATTTTGAATAGCCGGGTTTTTCCCGGCTATTTTTTTGCAATTTTACCAAGAATAATACCCTGAAATTATGAGATTTATATTGAAATTATTGCTTAGTGCTGTGGCCGTGGTGGTTTTAGCAAAGCTTTTACCAGGTGTTACTGTGGCTAGTTATGGAACGGCAATCATCGTTGCGATCGTGCTTGCACTGTTGAATTTTATTGTCAAACCAATATTAGTTCTATTTACCTTACCGGTCACGATCCTGACCCTTGGTTTGTTCTTGTTGATCATCAATGCGATCATCATATTTATTGCTGATGGATTTGTGCCGGGCTTTGAGGTGGATGGCTGGCTCATGGCTATAATTTTCAGCTTATTATTGTCGTTGTTTCAATCCTTGCTGTTCTCACTTCTGGATCGGGATTAGAGTAAACTGAACTTCAGTGGTTTGAAACTTTGCAGGCTTTTGAAAAAAATGTAATTTTGCACTCCAATTTTTTATAACAGATCAAAATGAATATTACCAGAGAGAATATTGATGAATTAAATGCGGTAGTTAAAGTTGATATCGCGAAAGAAGACTATGCAGGTAAAGTAGATAAAATCTTAAAAGATTACCGTAAGAATGCCAATATTCCCGGTTTCAGAAAAGGTCACGTTCCTATGGGAATGGTGAAAAAGCAATATGGTAAGGCTGTTTTGGTGGATGAAGTGAACAAGATGCTTCAGGATAGCCTGAACAAATATCTTACTGAAGAGAAACTTGATGTTTTGGGGAATCCAATTCCTAAGGAACAAAAAGATTTTGACTGGGATAAGGATAATTACAGCTTTGAATTTGAATTAGGTCTTGCTCCAGAATTTGATGTGGACCTGGAATTGAAGAAGCCTGTAACCAAGTATAATATTGTTGCTGATGAGAAAATGATGAATAACCAGATCGAACATATTCAGAAGCAGTACGGTAAAATGAAAACTAAAGAGGTTGCCGAAGAAGGAGATGTAGTAGCCGGTGTTTTCAAAAATGAAGAAGAAGGAATCGATAACCAAACTTCTATCGAATTATCAAAGATCAAAGGAAAAAGAAATTTGAATAAATTCGTGGGAGCGAAAGTTGGTGATACGATTTCTTTAAAAACAAAAAGCCTTTTTGAAGACGATCACGATTTGATCAATCACCTAAGTATCGATCATGACCGAGCGCATGATTTGGATATCGATGTGGAATTTACGGTAAACGAGATCAACGAAAGAGAGCTTGCTGATCTTGACCAGGAATTATTTGATAAACTTTTTGGTAAGGATGAGGTTAAATCTGTGACCGAACTAAAGGAAAAGATCAAAGAAGATGCTGCAAAACAGTTTCAGCAACAAAGCGATCAGCAATTGATGAATGATATTACTGAAGCGCTTATTGAAAAGACTGATTTCGATCTTCCAAAAGAATTTCTTCAGAAGTGGATCCAGACTGTTGGTGAAGAGCCAATGACCGAGGCAGAAGCAGCTGAAGAATACGAAAAAAGTGAGAAAGGATTGCGTTACCAGCTAATTGAAGGTAAAGTGGTTAATGATAACAATCTGAATGTTGATTTTAATGATTTGAAAGCTTTTACTTCAGAAAAAATTAAGCAACAAATGGCTCAATTTGGCCAAACAGATCCTGCTCAAAAGGAATTAGATGATATTGCAGCACGTATCCTTTCTAATCAGGATGAGGTGAAGCGTCTTTCTGAGCAGTTGATGAATGAGAAACTGCTGGAATTTTATAAAGAAAATATGAAATTTGACGAAAAGGAAGTGACTTATGATGAATTCGTGAAAGCGATCTATAAGTAAGCCTTTTTACGATATATTCTCTATCTTTATGGCGTTAACTCGTTTCGGGATAACGCCTTTTTTGGTTTTTACCGAAGAATTTTAAAGATTTAAATTTTAAAAAATTGATGGACTACGGAAAAGAATTTCGCAAATATGCGACACTGGATCATGGCGTGAACAGCAATTATTACGATAAGATTGTGAGTAGCATGATGCCGGTAGGAATGACCCCAAATATCATTGAAGAGCGCCAGATGAACGCGGTGGCGATGGATGTTTTCTCGAGACTGATGATGGACCGTATCATCTTTCTTGGAACAGGAATCAATGATCAGGTAGCAAATATTGTTCAGGCTCAGTTGCTTTTCTTGGAAAGCACTGATGCTAATAAGGACATTCAAATTTATATCAACTCTCCGGGAGGAAGCGTTTATGCCGGTTTAGGTATTTACGATACCATGCAATTCATCAAGCCAGATGTGGCTACGATTTGTACTGGAATGGCAGCCTCCATGGGTGCGGTTTTACTTTGCGCCGGAGAAAAAGGTAAAAGAAGCGGATTGCCACATTGCCGTGTGATGATTCACCAGCCAATGGGCGGTGCTCAGGGCCAGGCAAGTGATATTGAAATTACTGCCAGAGAAATTTTAACATTGAAAGAAGAGCTTTATAAAATTATAGCTAAACATTCAGGACAATCTTATGAAAAAGTTCACGAAGACAGTGACCGTGATTACTGGATGAAAGCAGAAAAAGCGAAGGAGTACGGAATGATTGATGAAGTTTTAAAACGAGAAAGCTAAATTCCAATTAACTTTTTATAACTTCAGAATACGAGTGAAAATTTAAGAGATGGCGAAAGAAGATTTAGAATGTTCCTTTTGTGGGAGGAAAAAACCTGAAACTAACTTGCTGATAGCCGGGTTGGATGCGCACATTTGTGATCGATGCATCGAGCAGGCTCATGGCATCGTGGTAGAAGAATCAAAACAGGGAGAAGCTCGCGAGCTTTCTTCAGATTTAATGTTGAGTAAGCCGAAAGTGATAAAATCGTTTTTGGATGAGTACATCATTGGTCAGGAAGAAACTAAGAAAGTAATGTCTGTTGCGGTTTATAATCACTACAAGCGTTTGTTACAACCAGAAAGTGAAGACGATGTAGAGATTCAAAAAAGTAATATTGTGATGGTAGGGGAGACCGGAACTGGTAAAACCCTTATGGCACGTACAATTGCTAAAATGCTCAATGTTCCTTTGGCTATCGTAGATGCTACTGTCTTAACTGAAGCTGGTTATGTTGGGGAAGATGTAGAAGGAATTTTAACTCGATTACTTCAGGCAGCCGACTATAATACCGAAAAAGCGCAGCGAGGAATCGTTTTTATCGACGAGATTGATAAGATTGCCCGTAAAAGTGATAACCCTTCAATCACTCGGGATGTTTCGGGAGAAGGAGTTCAGCAGGCTTTACTGAAGTTATTGGAAGGGACTACTGTAAATGTTCCGCCAAAAGGAGGACGTAAACATCCGGATCAAAAATTCATTGAGGTAAACACGGAAAATATATTATTCATCGCTGGAGGAGCTTTCGACGGAATCGAAAGAATTATCAGCAAACGTATGAATATGCAGGCAGTAGGATTCAGTGCTTCAAAAAGTGAAGATACCATTGAAAGAACCAATTTGCTGAAGTATATTATTCCGAAGGATTTAAAAGAATTTGGACTGATCCCGGAAATTATCGGGCGTCTTCCAGCTTTGACCTATATGAATCCGCTGGATCGCGATACACTGAGAGCTATTTTGACCGAGCCTAAGAATGCTATTATCAAACAGTATAAAAAGCTCTTTGAAATGGATGATATCGAGTTTGATATTACCGATAAAGCTTTGGATTATATAGTTGATAAAGCCGTGGAGTATAAACTTGGCGCACGTGGATTACGTTCATTGTGTGAAGCTATTCTAACTGATGCAATGTTTGAACTTCCGGAAAGTGGCGAAGACGAACTTACTGTGGATAAGGAATATGCTGAAGATAAACTGAATAAATCAACTATGAGTAAGCTAAAGGCAGTTTCGTAGGCATTTTAAAGAATTTAAATAGTTAGAGAGCCGCTGTGGAAACAGCGGTTTTTTTATGGATTTATTTTCAACTGATATTTACCCAAAAGACCAGCCAGGCTATTTGCTGAAAATTTCGCGCCTTTGACCGTGTTTTTTTCCGGATCAATCCGAAAATTCATCGCTCCACGGAAATCTGCCTTTTCTAAATTCGAATTTTGAAAAACGGTACTTTCCAGATCGCAATTTTGAAAATGCACATTCTTGACATCAGCTTCTGTAAAATCCGCACCAATTAATTTTGAATTACTGAAGTTGCAATTTGGAAGTTTTACCTGGTAAAAAGTAGCGTGATTTAGTATAGAATCAACCGCATTGATTGAAAAGCCAAATGGCTCACACTTCTCAAAATTTAAGCCGATCATTTTGCAATTGGAAAAATCACAATGCTGGAATGAAGTCCCTGTAAGATTGCAATTGCTGAGATCACACTCTATGAACTCACAATCAATAAATCGGCAGGATGAAAGATCAGCATTCGTGAAGTTACAGTTCGTAAAAGTACAGGTGTCATATTCCCCTTTTTGAAGGTCTTCCGAAGTTTTCTTCTGGAAATGTCGCTCATCAAAGAATGTTTCGCTCATGATGCCATTCCGTAGTTTACCAGCTTCCACCGGCACCACCGCCGCCAAAGCCTCCGCCTCCGAAGCCTCCGCCAAAGCCGCCACCTCCGAAACCTCCGCCAGAACTTCCGCCGCCAAAGCCGCCACCGCCCATGCTGCCACGACCAAGAGAACTTAAAATAATCGCATCCCAAAGAACACTTCTTCCACCACCACGACCTCCACGGCCACCGCGTTTGTTGAACATAGAAATGATGATTACGATAAAGATGATGAACATGACGATGGCCCTTAATGGAATACCGCCACCACCTTCACGCTGCGGGCTACCCTGAAAAGTTCCATTTAATACCTGGAATATTGCCGTGGTTCCTTTATCCAGCCCACCATAAATATTCCCGTTGCGGAATTCAGGCAAAATAATATTCTCTATGATATCTTTCGATTTATAATCGGTTAAGTATTCTTCCAGTCCATATCCTGTCGTAATCCATATCTTCCGATCTTGTTTTGAAACAAGGATCAGTAAACCATTATCCTTTTCGCTCTGCCCAATTCCCCATTTCTGAGCCCAATGTGCGGCGTAGGTTCCTTCATATTCGCCATTTAACGAAGGAATGGTGACCACCACAATTTGCGTAGAAGTAGTATCAGCGTAATTGATCAGTTTTTGTTCCAGCTGCCTGGCTTCCGAGGAAGTGAGCATACCGGCCTGGTCATAAACACTGGTTTCTTGAGAAGGTTTGTCAGGAATATCCAGTTGAGCCTGTGAAGCAAAACTTACGAGAACAACGAGAAAAGTCAGTAATTTTTTGATAGGATTTAGCCTTTAGAAATTTGATCGGATAATTCGTTTTTATCGTCTTCGGTCCACGGAAAATATTTCTGCAACTGTTCGCCAGCCATCAAAATTCCGTCTACAAGACCTTGTTTGAAATCGCCTTTTTTGAAATGACTGACGATCACATCTTTCGTGCTTTCCCAGAATTCATCGGCTACTTTATCATTAATACCTTTATCACCAAAGATTACAAAATTTCGATCTTCCACGGCAACATAAATGAGTACCCCATTATCTTGCTTAGTATTATCCATTTTCAGCATATGAAATACTTCCATGGCGCGGTCAAAAATGTCATTTTCGCCGGCACTTGGTTCTAAATGGACACGAATTTCACCGGAAGTAGTTTTTTCAGCTTTTCTAATGGCTTCAACTATTTCCTCTTCTTCTTTTTTGCTGAGAAATCTTTCGGTTTTACTCATTTCTATTTAAAATCGAATTCAACATCTGGAGCATTTTCAGCACCTGCATCTGCCTGGAAGCCTTCCATATCTTCAAATCCGAAAAGAGAAGCTGTAATATTACTAGGGAATTTTCTTCGTTTTTTCTCATAAGCGGCAACTGCTTCGTTAAAACGATCCCGTGCTACATTGATACGGTTTTCAGTTCCTTCTAATTGCGATTGTAATTGAAGGAAATTCTGGTTGGCTTTTAACTCCGGGTAACGTTCTACTGTTACCAACAATCTTGATAAAGCGGAAGAAACTCCTTGTTGAGCCTCCTGGTACTGCCTGATCTGGTCGGCATTCAAATTGCTGGCATCTACGTTAACCGAGGTTGCCTTTGCACGAGCTTCAATAACATCAGTCAAAGTACCTCTTTCAAAATCGGCAGCCCCCTGCACGGTTTTCACTAAATTTCCGATAAGGTCATTTCTTCTCTGGTAAGAACTTTCCACGTTATTCCAGGATTGTTCTGCATTCTCCTGCAAATCTACAAGAGAGTTGTATGGCGATGCGATCAAAATGATCAGTACGACAATAATTCCTACTGGGATTAACCACTTTTTCATTTTCTATAATTGATTTTTAAGGTTGACTAGTTCTGCTTTTATTCCCTCTAATTTTCTGATAATTTCAAAATTACTGAGGGTCTTATGTTTTTCTTCTTTTAGATGTGTTTTCGCGCCTTCAAGCGTAAATCCACGTTCTTTCACCAAATGGTAAATGAGTTCAAGATTCTTGATATCTTCAGGAGTGAACTTTCTATTGCCTTTGGCGTTCTTTTTCGGCTTGATCGCGTCAAATTCCTTTTCCCAGAACCGTATCAGGGAAGCATTCACTTTAAAAGCTTCGGCCACTTCGCCGATGCTGTAATAGCGCTTTTCAGGAAGGTCGATATGCATTAATCAAGTGATTGGTTTTCGCGTTGTGCTTTATCCAGAATCTCACTGAATTCTTCCGGAGAAAGATTTCCGTAGTAGAAATTAATAGGATTGATGCGCTGATCGTCTTTGAAGATCTCGTAATGTAAATGCGGACCTTCTGATCTGCCAGTGCTTCCTACAAAACCTATTACATCGCCACGTTTTACTTTCTGTCCGCGGCGCACGTTATATTTATACAAGTGCCCGTAAAGGCTGGTGTATCCGTATCCGTGATCAATTCGAATATGATTCCCATAACCGGTTGAACGGTTATCTGCACGGATCACTCGACCATCGCCAGTGGCATAAACCGGGGTTCCGCGAGGTGCGGTAAAATCCATGCCGTAATGGAATTTTTTCACCTTTGTAAATGGATCGGTTCTCCAACCGTAACCAGATGCAATTCGGCTTAAGTCTTCATTGGCGACAGGCTGAATAGCTGGAATTGCGGCCAGCAGAGCTTCTTTCTCTTTGGCGAGTTTGGCCACTTCATCTAAAGATTTAGATTGTACTACCAGTCTTTTGGTAAGCACATCCATCCTTTTGCTGGTTTCAACTATCAGTTTACTATTGTCAAAACCTTCCAGGTCCTTATA
The DNA here is from genome assembly GCA_964220295.1 of Flavobacteriaceae bacterium. Lineage (GTDB taxonomy): Bacteria > Bacteroidota > Bacteroidia > Flavobacteriales > Flavobacteriaceae > Christiangramia. The sequence continues at coordinate 27,113 of CAXPUM010000068.1, forward strand.
ACGGTTAATACCTCCAAAACCTGCCTTTCGCTGCTCTTCCGGAATTGGATTCGCTTCAAAATAAAGCCTGTAAATATTGTTATCGCGATCTTCAATATTAGCCATCACGTCCTGGATCTGATCCATTTTCTTATTCAGAAGACCATACTGAAGTTTCATGTTCTGTAATTCGCGTTTCAATGCTTTCTCTTTGGGGGTTTCGATCTGCGGAATATTCAGATAAATTATTAAAAGAATAAAACCAGCCAGGAAAGAACCCGTGATACCGAGCAATGCAAAGCCTAACCGACGGCTCTTTTTCTGCTCGATTTTCTTATATGAAAGCGTATCGCTATCGTAATAATATTTAACCTTCGACATGAGTTAAATTTATGCTATTTTTGCGTTGCAAAACGGCTCAATTACCGTGCAATTTATAACGGTAAACGAACAAATATATGAATTGTTTTGCCGTCGTCATAATTTAATGAAATTTGCAACAAATTAGCTGCATGAAGTCACAGGAGATCCGTAAACAGTTTCTGGAATTTTTTAAATCAAAATCACATCAAATCGTTCCTTCCGCACCAATGGTGATCAAAGATGATCCAACTTTGATGTTTACCAATGCGGGAATGAACCAGTTTAAGGAATATTTTTTAGGCAATAGTAAACCGAAAAGTACGCGCGTTACCGATACGCAAAAATGCTTGCGGGTGAGCGGGAAACACAACGATCTGGAAGAGGTTGGACATGATACCTATCACCACACGATGTTCGAAATGCTGGGTAACTGGAGTTTTGGCGATTATTTTAAAAAAGAAGCCATTAATTGGGCCTGGGAATTGCTAACAGAGGTTTTTGAGATCGATCCCGAGATGCTGTATGTTTCGGTTTTTGAAGGTAGCGAAGATGCCGATAATTTAAAACTGGATACCGAAGCCCTCGATATCTGGAAAAAAATCGTTCCGGAAGAGCGCATCATCTACGGAAACAAAAAGGATAATTTCTGGGAAATGGGAGACCAGGGTCCATGTGGTCCTTGCTCTGAAATTCATATCGATATTCGGTCAGCTGAAGAAAAGGCTAAAATTCCGGGACGTGATCTTGTGAATATGGATCACCCGCAGGTTGTAGAGATCTGGAACCTGGTTTTTATGCAATATAACCGCAAAGCGAACGGGAAACTGGAAGAGCTGCCGGCTAAACATATCGACACCGGGATGGGATTTGAGCGCTTATGTATGGTGCTTCAGAATAAAACTTCCAATTATGATACTGATGTTTTTACGCCGCTAATTGCTGAAATTGAAAAACTGACCGGTAAAAAATATGGCGTAGAGCTTTCCGAAGATATCGCTATGAGAGTGATTGCCGATCATGTTCGTGCAGTCGCTTTTTCAATTGCAGATGGGCAACTACCGAGCAATACCGGTGCTGGTTACGTGATCAGAAGAATTTTGAGACGCGCCATTCGTTACGGTTTCACTTTTTTGAACACGAAAGAACCATTTATTTATAACCTCACCGATGTGCTGAGTAAACAGATGGGAAGTGCTTTCCCAGAACTGATCTCTCAAAAAGGACTGATTGAAAATGTGATTCGGGAAGAGGAAAATTCCTTTTTAAGAACACTTGAACAAGGATTAGTTCTGCTGGAAAAACTAATGCAGGATGCTGATGATAAAAGGATTTCTGGAGAAAAAGCGTTCGAACTTTATGATACTTATGGTTTTCCTATAGATTTAACAGCTTTGATTCTTCGTGAAAATGGGTTTGAACTAGATCAGGCCGGATTTGAAACAGAACTTCAGAAGCAAAAAGATCGTTCTCGTGCCGCTACCCAGGTAACCGCTGGTGACTGGATCGATTTAAACAATTTGGAGGAGGAAGCTTTTATTGGCTATGATCAGTTAGAGGCTGAAGTAAAAATTGCGCGATTCAGAAAAGTTCAGACAAAAAAAGGTGAATTATTCCAGGTTGTACTGAATAAAACTCCTTTTTACCCGGAAGGCGGTGGACAAATAGGGGATAAGGGAATTTTAATGTCTCCTGAGGGCGTGGTGATCAAGATCAAAGACACAAAAAAAGAGAACAACCTCATTATTCATTTTACCGATAAACTTCCGCAGAATCCTGATGGGACTTTTAAGGCCATAGTTTCTTCGGAAGAAAGAAATAGAACTGCTTCAAACCATACAGCAACTCATTTATTGCACCAGGCACTCAGAAAGGTTTTGGGAACTCATGTAGAACAGAAAGGCTCCTTGGTGAAAAGTGACTATTTGCGATTCGATTTTTCTCATTTTGGAAAAGTGACTGCCGAAGAATTGGATAAAATAGAAAGCTTTGTCAATGACCGAATTCGTGAACAGCTGAAATTGGAAGAACAACGCAATATGGCTTACCAGGATGCGCTTGATCAGGGAGCGATCGCACTTTTCGGTGAGAAATATGGTGATAATGTAAGAGCGATCCGCTTTGGTGAATCAATGGAGCTTTGTGGGGGAACGCACGTACAAAATACTGCTGAGATCTGGTATTTTAAGATCATGGGAGAATCTTCTGTGGCATCAGGAATTAGAAGAATTGAAGCAATTACCGGGAAAGCAGCGATGGATTATTTCGAATCTCAGGAAGAAATTCTGACTGGAATTCGGCAGAATTTGAAAAACTCCAATGATCCACTAAAAGCCGTATTGAGTTTACAGGAAGAAAATGCTGCGCTGAAAGCGGAAGTAGAGGAACTACTTCGAGCGAAAGCCAAAAACCTGAAAGGAGAACTAAAGGGCGAGGTTGAGCATATCAACGGAGTAAACTTTTTAAGTAAAGAGGTCGATCTGGACGCCGGCGGAATGAAGGACCTTGTGTATCAGCTTGGGGATGAAATCGGTGATTTATTTGTGCTTTTAGGTTCGGCTAAAGATGGCAAAGCATTGCTTTGCTGCTACATCTCAAAGGATCTGGCAGGGAATAAGCAACTGAATGCCGGGCAAATTGTTAGAGAACTGGGTAAATATATCCAGGGAGGCGGAGGCGGACAGCCGTTTTTTGCTACTGCCGGAGGTAAAAAACCAGAAGGTATCAAAGAAGCGCTTCAGGAATCAAGAAAATATATCGACTAAATTAGATCCCGGTTTCGCCGGGATTTTTAATTTTAGAATATGGATTTCAGGATTAAATTCAATATTGAAGAAGCTGAGAATAAAATTGATCATCATTCCAATTTGTTGCTGATCGGCTCCTGTTTTGTGGAAAATATTGGGAATAAATTCGAATGGTTTCGGTATAAGAATCTGCAAAATCCAATCGGTATTTTGTTTCATCCGGCAGTGATCGAAAAATTCATTTCACGCGTAGCGAAAGATCAAGAATATTCAGAAGAAGACATTTTTGAATATAATTCGAAATGGCAATCCTACGAGGCGCATTCAAAAGTAAGCGCTAAAACCCAAAAGGAGTGCCTGCAAAAACTTAACGACGCGTTTTCACAAACTAAACACAGCGTTTCGAAAGCTTCTCATGTAATTTTAAGTTTAGGAACTGCCTGGTATTACGAGTTAAAGAAGAACCAGCAAATTGTAGCTAACTGTCATAAAGTTCCCCAACAGAACTTTGATAAGAAATTGGCGACAACTGCCGAAATTGAACAAAGCCTTCAAAATACTGCTGACCTTTTGAGAGAATTGAATCCCCATCTGGAAATTATCTTAACCGTTTCGCCGATAAGACATTTGAAAGATGGAATAGTTCAAAATACTTTGAGTAAGTCAAACCTGATTACGGCGGTTCATAAAGTTGTTTCTGAAAATTCCTACATTTCATATTTTCCTTCTTTTGAGATCATGATGGATGAATTGCGTGATTATCGCTTTTATGCGGAAGATATGATCCACCCCAGTTCTGTGGCAATTGAATATATCTGGGAGCGTTTTTCAAGTATATGGATTTCTCCAGAATCTGCTGCCATTTTTCCTGATATTGATACAATTCAAAAAGCCCGTCATCACCGGCTTTCAGAAGAATACACTTCATTAAATAAGAAATTTCTTACGAAATTGCAATTAAAAATCGAGGAAATTCAAAAAAAGCACCCCGAAATTACGTTTTCTTAAGTCCCATCAATACTGGATTTTTTAATTTTTTGAGGATTCCGCAACAAAAAGTTTACATCACTATGTGATTTATTTGTATTTTTACAAAGCAAATCGAAAGTATGCAATTCTGAATTTTGAAGGATGTACACCCAAGATATTCAGTTAATTACAAGAGATTTGTTTCTAAAATTTGTTGGGGTAGATTTTAGAATATACTGAAGGACGGGTGGGGCCGTCCTTTAGTTTTTTATAGAGGTTTTATATTTACTTTAGTATTCCTTTCCGTAGTTTTTCCTACAAATTTTCTACTTTCAATTATTATTGATTTCAACGCAGATGAAGAATTTATTATTGACTCTTTTAGCACTTGCCGTGTTGATCTTGGGTTTTCTATATTGGAAAGAGAAAAAGAACGAAAAGGAAACTTTTGAAGAAAATACCGCGCTTATACAGGAGCAAATTCGGAATGTTGGAAAACTGGTAGTGACTGAGGGAACCTTTTCTCAGGTTTATTCCTATAAAAATTCTAAAAGTTTTTATTTTGATGTGTTGTCGGCCAGGAAAAAGGCGCTGATCGTAGTGAATGCGGAAGTAACCGTATCCTACGATCTAAGTAAGTTGCAAACTGAGATCGACGCGGAAAATCAGCGAGTGATCATCAAAAAGATTCCGAAAGAGGAGATCAATATCAATCCGAATATCAAGTATTACGATGTAACCCAGGATTACCTGAATCAGTTCGAAGCGGAAGATTACAATAAGATCAAAAGCAGAATCGAAAAAGGTCTTCGGGAAAAGATCGAAAACTCTTCTTTAAAGAGCAATGCTCAAAACCGACTCATCAGTGAGTTGCAAAAGATTTATATTTTAACCAGCAGTATGGGCTGGACGTTGGAATATCAGGGTAATCCTATATCCTCAGAAAGTGCCCTTGAAAATTTAAAACTTTAAGTTGTAGCCATTTTCGAATCGATGATTTCCAGGCCATCTTCGATAAGATGGGCAATTTCAGGCCGGCTTTTTTTGACCTCTTTTAAATGCTGTCTAACCTCTTCAGCTAATTTCTGATCGTTTTCCAGTGCCAATTCATAAATTTCAATAGATAGCAGCCAGTCTTTTTTATGGTATTTCTTCAGAATATCAAATGCGGCCTGCAAAGAAAACTTAGTGTTTTCACCATTTCTGATGTTCCGAACAGATTCATATAAAGATTCCAGTTCATCTTTTTCTGAAGTCTTTTTACTTTTGATAGTGGTACTGGAGGGTTTATGGGTTATTAAATCGAAAGAATGATGATCTGCCGGCCCGGCAAAAGCTGAAACAATTTCTTTTCCCACAGCCATATCGTAACGCCCCCAATCGGGTTTAAATAAAAATTCGTCATTAAACGTGACGGTACAGTTTTTAAAACTGATCAAAATGATCTTTCCCTGAAGGTTTCTAGTTCCGGTAATGATTTCGCCTTCCACTTTGATGCCGCCTTCGAACTCCAGGGTTACTACTTTCCCTTCGTAAATATCGTAAGCTTTCAGATCGCGTGGACTCATGTCTTCAATTGCGAGGTTGATACCCTTCAATTTTCCGATAGGCGAGCCAAAACCTTCCGGATGACTTAAAACACCATGACCTACCAATTCTTTTTCCCGATAGGATAGTGCAGTATTTCCTTCGGTCTGGATATAGACCGGTTTGTCTTCATGATCAATCACTTTGCTGAAATTTCCCGAAATCTGAATCCCGGTACTCATCTCAATGGTCCCCAGGTTTTTTGAATCGATCAATTTTTTAATTCCTTCCAGGCCACCTCGACGAAGCGCCATCTTATTAGCAAACTCCTCTAATACTAAGCTTAGGTGAGCAAAGTCTGGAGTAACATATAGCTGAGGTTGGGGTTTTGTGATGTCGAATTCCTGTTTTGCCGCTTCAATAGTATATAGTCTTTTTTCAACTGCATCAGTCATACAGGATTTACTTTCCCCAATGGAAGACAACAGCCCTGCTCCATAAATTTTCGGATTTTCAACCGTGCCAATCAGTCCGTATTCTACCGTCCACCAGTGAAGATTTCTGATCTGAGCCATTTCGCTAGGTTTCACATCTTTATTCTGCAATTCATCCACTCGTTTTTCAACTGCTTCGATCTTTTCTTGTGGAGTGTCTTCGGCTTCTTTCAGAATTGACAATTCCCGAATGGCTTCATAAACATCATAATCGTGTGAACTGGAAATCGCCTTACAGCCAATTTCTCCAAACCGACGCAGATATTCAGCATATTCTGGATTGGCGATAATAGGTGCGTGTCCGGCCCCTTCATGAATGATATCGGGAGCGGGTGTGTATTCTATATGTTCTAATTGCCTGATATCACTGGCGATAACAAGAACGTTATACGCCTGGAATTCCATAAAAGCAGCTGGAGGAATAAATCCGTCAACAGCCACTGCCGCCCAGCCTATTTCTTTTAAAATACGGTTCATCCCGTACATATTCGGAATACTATCAATCGAAATACCTGTTTGTTTCAGGCCTTTTGTGTACGATTCATGCGCTACCTTGCTCAGGTAATCTACGTTCTTGCGCATCACATACCGCCAAACTGCCTGGTTTATTGGTGTATAATCTTCGTAATTCTGAGGTTTGATATATTGTTTGAGATGGGCCGGGAGCCTGTCCAGTATCTCGTTCGATTCGATTTTTTCCAGCATGTTCTTGTTCACTATAACGTTTGAGATAAAAGTACGAAATTGCCTTAGATGCGGCAAAGATTCTGCTTAACGATAAAGCATAAAAAAAGCCCCAAATTGGGGCTTCAATAATTATTTGGTTCCCATTTCAGGTGGGTATTTTTCCATAATTTTACCAACTATTTCGTTGATACGTTCCTGCTTTTTATTCACTTCTTTGGCAAGTGCGGCAGTTCCCATTCCCTGCCAAACCAATTCTTTATCATTAGAATCGATCAGATCAATATATAATGTTCCTTCACTGGTTCTGTTTACAGTATTAAATCCTGAGCCCCAAAACCATGGATTCCAGCCCCAGCCGTATCCATAAGGGCCAGCATTCTGATAAATATTAATGTTTTCGTTAGTTTTGGTAAAAATGCTTACAAGAATATCTGGATTTTCAGATTTGGTAAATCCTTTCGCATTCATTTCGGTCTCGATAGCTCTTAGAATCCTTTTTTTATCTAAATCTGAAATTTCAGCTTTATCAATTCCTGGCTTAAAAAAAGCATAGGTCTTATAATTTGTAAAGTTAGCCTCGCGGTCATAGTCGGATGCTACCTGAACACTGCTGCAGGACGCCATAAATAGCGTAATGAGCAACAGGAAGGGAGTAAATTTTAGAACTTTCATAGGTGTTCGATTTTAATTTT
>CAXPUM010000069.1:0-159833 GCA_964220295.1 Flavobacteriaceae bacterium
GAAACGAAATCTGGCGCTATTGTTACCAAACTCAAAGATGGTAAATTGGTTGCCGCAAAAATCAATGGTAAATACTGGATGTATTATGGCGTTCCCAATATCTTTTTAGCACACTCGGAAGATCTGACAAACTGGATACCGGTAGAAGATTATGCTGGAAATCTTGCACCAGTTTTAAGACAAAGACCTGGTTATTTCGACTCATGGCTTGTGGAAGCCGGACCACCGCCGGTTTTAACTGAGGACGGAATAGTGGTTTTATATAACGCGGGAAATTCCCAGAATATCGGTGACCCCGATCTGGCAAACAGGGTTTATACAGGAGGTCAGGCTCTTTATGATGCTTCAGAACCATGGAAACTAATAGACAGAAGCACAACTCCTTTTATCCAACCAGAAACTGACTTTGAAAAATCGGGACAATATAAAGATGGAACTACTTTTATTGAAGGACTGGTGTATTTCCAAAATTCCTGGTTTTTGTACTATGGAACTGCAGATAGTATGGTGGGTGTGGTAAAGACAAAATAAAAACAGCCGGCAATTTACCGGCTGTCTTCAGCTTATTCAAATCTCACCTTTAATTCGAATTTATCCTGAGCATAAATTTAAGCTTAAATCATGTAAAATATCGTTTAAAAGCATATTTTTTCGATGAAAAGCATTTTTTTACTTATTTTTAAATTATTTGTGCGTAATAACTTATTGTTTATTGGTTAGAGTTTCTGGACGTAAACTGGCTTCCAGAATGAAAGAAAAAGTGCATGTAAAAAGTCGGTTTTAAGCTTTTCAATATACTTACTATTGAAAAACAAAAAAGCCTTCTTCCGAATAAACGGAAAAAAGCTTCTCATTGGCTAGCCAAATCCTCACAACATTGATTATAGTAGGCTAACTACACGTCCCCTTTCAGGAACAAACAACACAACTAATCTTTAAGAGTGTCTCTTATATTTTTATTTCAGCATGACTGAATATCTTTCAAAAAAACAGGGCGACAAATATACATCTTTTTTACGATTGCCAAAGATTTTATCAGAAAAATAAAAAAAGGGGCATTACAGCCCCTTTTTTCGACATATCCATAATATTTTAATTAGCCCACCAAAGCTCAGTTGCCTGTTCGTCTGGACCTTGTTGCTGATTCGCAGCCTCTACCTGCGCACCATTAGTGTTATACTCATTATTACCGTAACGCATTCTCTGCGGATATTTCCCATTCAGTGTTCCTGCTGCATAAATTTCAAAATCTGAAACGCCATTTGCCAGCTCCATCGGGTATCCGGTATCTCTAACAACCGCCCAGGCTTCGAATCCGTCGGTATAATCGGCAAGCCATCGTTGAGTGGCGATTTTCTCCAGGTTTTCTTCCATAGAACCATTTAACAAAGCCATCTCCTCATTAGCCAGGAATTCTTCAATAGCCGTTTCATCCACACGCCAAATCTTCATTGCCTGTCTTATTCCCTCCTGATAATACATTTGAGCATCACCGCTTGCAAAACCTTTAGTGATCGCTTCAGCCTGCAGGAAGTTACCTTCCGCCGCAGTCATGACAATTTCAGGAAAAATTTCTTCATTCTGGTTTTTAGGGTTGATCACCCAATCTGCAGGTTCAGAAAATAATTCATATTTCACATGCGGATAAATATCACCATTTAGTCTTGTAGGCTGCCCAACGTAGTAATCCTGATCATCTGAAACGGTTACAGTCACACCTTCAGCACTATCTGAGCGAGTATAATTCACCCCGGCGTCATCCAGTTGTTTCAGAATAAATTCAACATACTTATCAAACAACCCAACTCCTGCTCCTTCTGCAGGTTTGGTAAATACTACTTCTCCTCCCTGAATAGGCTGAGCATAAGCCATTAGTCTCGGGTCATTATTATTCCGTAGCTTATCTATCAATGTTTTCCCAACTGTCCAGTTAGAACCAACCCCGAAATTATACCATACGTCACCATAAGCCGCGTTGGCAAACTGATCTATTTCCGTATCTTTTTCCATTAAAGCATTCTCATCTTCTGTATCGATGAGTGGTTGCGCCAATGCCTCTGTAATAGCTGTTTCAAAAGAGGCTCCCGGTGCTCCCTGTCCTCTAAGCGCCATTCTTAATTTCAAGGTATTTGCCAGTTGCTTCCATTTCTGCAAATCACCATTGAAAAATAGATCGTTATCGGTCAATAATTCCACTCCTGTTCCGGTTTCGGTCTGATCTCCAATGATTGCCATTGCTTCATCCAGCTGTGCAATTACTCCTTCATAAATGGTCTGCTGAGAATCAAATTTTGGAGTGATAATATTTGGATCTAGAGCTTCGGAATAAGGTACCATCCCAAAAGTATCAGTATACATCTGGTAATACAGGCCTTTCATGATCAAACCTAAGGCATAGAAATTATCATTTTCCAACTCCCCTCCTTCACTCACAAAATTCTGGAAGGTAGCCAGTCTTGTAATATACCCTGACATCCAGTCGTAAGCTGCATCTGTATAGGCTGAATCGTACGTATAAGCCAATCCATCAGACCACCAACAACCATTGAAACCAAAAGTGAAGTGTCCAGCAAAACGATCGGCATGAATCAATTGCGCTCTCCAATAAGGATAACGGTTCTCGGCATATAGTTCAATTTGCAAGCCAGTAAGAAAGTATTTTGCACTTACCTGGTCTGAGGTAAAAGCATCTGGCTGTGTGTTGATCTCTTCAAAATCTGAACAGCCCGAAAACGAACCTGCCAGTAAGAGCATCACAAGTATTCTATAAACTTTTTTCATAACTTTTAATTAAAATTTGATGTTCACATTTAATCCTAAACTACGGATAGTAGGAACGTTATTCAGGGATATTCCCTGGCCAGAAAGTCCAGTTCCTATACTTGAATCTGGGTCAATATCTTCAGCATCCCTGTAGATGAAAAATAGGTTTCTTCCAATTAAGCCTACAGATGCTCCATTTATTCCCGAATTTCCTAAAAATGCTTTCGGGAAGCTATAACTCAGAGCAAATTCTCTTAATCTCAGATTTGTCTGATCGTAGATATATCTCGAGTTGATACCTGAAACCGCCTGCCAGTAATCCTGCCCGGTAATTTCAACCGTATTTTGTTCTCCAGTTGCCTCGTTAATGGCATCAACTGTTATTCCATTACGATATTGCAAAGTTCTTTCAGACACTCCAGCCGCATCCATATAAGAAGAAGTTGCTGAGTAGATTTCACCGCCAAAACGACCGTCGATCAAAAACCTTAGGGATAGGTTTTTATAACGGAACGTGTTGGTAAGACCTGCTTGCCAGTCTGGTTGAGCATTTCCCAAATAGACTTTTTCCGAAGAAGCTAACGGTCTTCCTTCCGCACTAACCAATAAATTACCATTATCATCTGTTTTCCAGGTAGTCCCATACAAATCACCAATTCCTCCACCAACATAAGCTCTAACCGATAGGGCTCCCAGAGAATTTAGAGAAGAATACTCCAGGTCTTCAATCAGGTCTACTAATTTATTCTCATTTTTCGAGAAATTCAAGGAAAGATCCCATGTAAAATCTTCTGTATCAAAAGGTTTTCCTCCGATCAAAAATTCAACCCCTTTGTTCTCAATTTCACCAACATTTTCACGGAAGAAGTTGTAACCTGTTGCAGGCGCCACAGCCACGTCATAAATCATATCTTCGGTTCTAATCTTATAGACCGAAAAATCTGCATACAACCGATTGCCAAACATGTTCGCTTCAAAACCTAATTCGGTAGAAGTCACGCTTTCAGGTTTTAGGTCTGGATTTAATCGAATATTAGGACCATTTAACACGGTTAATCCTAAGTAACCATCCTGAGCCACGCTAAAGGTCTGGAAAAGCTGGTAGGTTCCGGTATCATTACCAACCTGCGCCCAGCTTCCTCTTAATTTCAGCATATTGAAGATATTCTTATCGGGATCTATAAAGCGATCGATCAATAAAGATAAACTCGCAGAAGGATAGAAATATGAACGCTGATCCTCAGCTAAAGCAGATGACCAGTCATTTCTTGCCGTTAAATCCAAATACATAAAATCATCATACGCGAAACTTAGCGATCCATAAAGTGAATTAACTTTTTTAGTTGCTAATGGAGAATGCGTGCTGGATTGTGTAGAAGTGTTATTCAGAAAAGCAGGAGATGGAATTTTAAAATCTCTACCTGAAACACTCATATTTTCTGAAGTACGCTTAGAAAGGTTCCCTCCAAAATTAGCGTTTAAGTTCAGCTTATCTGTTAGATCCCGATCAGCCATAAAAAGGAAATCGGCATTAATTTCAGTATTCTTATTCGTTCCAAAATTCAAACGCCCTTTTGGAAAAAAGTGATGCCCGTACTGTTGAATTACAGAAGACCTCACATTGGTTACATCACCTCCCACTCGTGCAAATACTGAAAGCCAGTCGTTAAATTCATAGGTAACTTTTGAGAAGCCCAGAAACCTGTCTCTTCTTTCATCGTTCACATCTTCATTCAACATCCAGTATGGGTTTCCGACAGATTTCCCCTGGCCTGCATAACTTATAACATTATATTCGTTACCAAACATGGAAGGATCTGACCATAAAGACGGTTTATATTTTCTCAAATCGTCGATACGCACATTTCGTGGCATAGTATAAACGTAAGCCATGATACCTTCGGAACCTAAATTCACACGGTTATTCAATTCCTGAGTGAAGTAAGTAGCTTTACTATCCACGCTCCATTTATCAGAAAGATCCATTACTCCTCTTAAGTTAAAATTGTGACTTTGCAAACCAGATTCCGGAATTACAGAAGTTGTCTTGTTATTAGTATAAGAAAATCTCACACTAAAATTTTCTCCACCCTTATCTACAGATAAAGTATTGATACTTTTTACACCTGTCTCAAAAAAATCTGCCACATTATCTGGCTGAGCGCTATAATTTCGCTGTTCTCCTGTATAATAGATTTGCTGAGAACCATCTAAAGGAGCTCCCCAGGAATTACCTCCTAATTCATTTAAATCCTGATATACGCGGCCATCGGTTCCCTGACCATATTCATTCTGAAAATCAGGAATGAACATTACATCTTCAACCGAAATATTGGCGTTTAGATTAATTCCTAACCCGCTGGTGCGAGAACCCTTTTTAGTGGTTATAAGAAGTACACCATTTGCTGCGCGTGAGCCGTAAAGCGCCGCTGCGTTTGGACCTTTTAATACCGAAATGGATTCAATATCTGATGGGTTAATATCAGTAATACCACCACCGGTCACTGTGCTATTATAAATATCTCCTCCTGAAACCGAGCCGGAAGCGTCAATCGGTATACCGTCTACTACAATAAGTGCCTGGTTTTGTCCATTTAAACTGTTGTTTCCACGAATTGTAACACGTGACCCGGAACCAACTCCGCTAGACTGAGTAATCGTAAGACCTGCAACCTTACCGGTTAATGAGTTGGCAACGTTGTAATCTTTTACAACATCAATTTCTTCATTGTCGAGTTCGGAAACAGCATATCCCAATGATTTCTTTTCCCTTGTTAACCCCAAAGAAGTAACAACAACCTCGTCAAGAGCTTCTGAATCGGCTCCAATTTGAATATCTATCTGCTCCTGACCATTTACAGCCACTTCCTGGCTCTCATAGCCGATCATGGAATAGACGAGTACCGCATCTGAAGGCACCGTAATTGTGTAATTCCCATCAAAATCGGTTGAAGTTCCATTCCCGGTTCCTTTTTCCACTACAGTTACCCCCGGGAGAGGCAAGTTACCGTCTGAATCTGTCACGGTTCCTTTTACTGTAAGTTCTTGCGCGTAAGCCTGTACAAAAAAACATAACAAGCCACTTAGCAGAAGTAATTTCTTACTCATAAGTAAATTGATTTAGTTAGAAGGTTGTAAGTTTCCATTTAAGTTTTTGTTAACTCAATTGGACAAAAATTTCAAATATTCCAGAATGTTACAAAATCGAAGATTCGGCAGCTTTTTGGATTATTTATTCACGAATTTAAATTAATAAATCTAAATCCTTGAATTTAGATGGTGATTTTAATTTTTTAACGGACTTATGAACAGAGCTCTATTTTAATATTTTAACCCAATATTAAGATTTATGCTGAAGCTAAAAAGCCTGAAATCCAATGATTTCAGGCTTCCAAATTTCAAGAATAGAATGTGTGTTACTTAAATGATTTTATAATTTCAAGTTTTGCCTCATCTAACGCATTTCCATCGAAAAAGGAAACGCCTTTAGCTCCGTTATCTTTAGCCTCTTGAATAGCAATTTTGAGATCTACCGCGCTCATAGGCGGGACATACAAACCGGTATGCAATTCGGTTTTTTTAGCAGATAGGTCCTGAACTCCCTGCTTCGTCGCGAAACCGATCCAATCCAATTCCTCATTATAGAAGTTGTTATAGATCATAGGCAAAACGATATCAATATCCCATTTATCCCAGCGCTGACGCACCATATGATCTGCCATCTCGGGATACGGAAATACAGCCGCAGTCAATATCTTCCCATTTTCATGAACAATTTGATAGGCATCGTTCACCAAAGCGCGGATTTTATTCAATCTAAACTGCTTCCACTCTATATCAAGCTTCGGGTGCTCCATCTTTCTCGGATTTTTATGATGTATTTTTTCAAACTCCGCGATACATACATCACAATAACAAAAATCGAATTCCGGTAATTCTTCATTTTGAGTCAGATCGTATTTCGGCAACAATCCAATAGGTAGAAAAATATCTGGAAATCGTATATAATCCAAATGTACACTCGCCACCCCATCTACTTTAGCAAGTTCTCTTACCAGATCCAGGATATGATTGCGTGATGCCTCACGGGTCGGGCACAGCCACTGGTAATAATCCACATAAGGCCTCGTATCGTAACAGGATTTACCGTCGCGACTAACCTGGTACCAATCTGAATGTTGTAGTGCCACAGAGTCTCCGGGACGATTCACCGCCATGATCCACGCATGGACTTCAAGACCTTCTTTTGTTGCAAGCGGAGTCAGTCTTTTTAAAAGTTCCGGATCGGTATTCGTATTGATCAGGACTGCATCTATTCCTGCTTCGGAATATTTTCTAAACTGACTGGAATAATCTGAATCCTGCTTCTTGGCATCAGCCCCAATCCAGGTCCAGAATTTAAAATCAGATGCTTCGTTCTGCTGTCCAAAACAGGTCAGAATTACAAAAAGAAATAGAAAAGTAGTAAATAATCTTTTCATAAGAATTATTTAAGTATGCTGAAATTTCCAGCCTGGTTGATAATTAGCGTTTTTTGGGAAAAAGGGCTTTTGATGATAACATTCCATCCAGCCCGATGAAATTCTATTGAAGGAGCCAGAATTCTGCCTTTTACTTCAAGTCTTTCTGAGTCGATTTGCTGAAGATTCCTGGCAAAAGAACCAGTTTCAGATTTAAAGGCTTTTTGCTTTCGGTAAATTTCGTACATCTTCCAACGAATAAATTCACCATCTGGAATTTGAAATGTATCCAATTGTCCCGGAGATTTATCGGAAAAGTACACATAACCCCAATGCTCTGGTTCGTGCATATTGATGACGCCCTGAGGAGACCAGACCCAATTATATTCCGGTAAAAATTTACCGCTTTCATCCTTTTTCCTGGAATACTTTCCATCTTTGAGCTCAAAATCCCAGTTTACCCGTGAAAAATTAATTCTCCAGAATTCATTTTTAGGAATTTTACCACTTATCGAGTTTTCGGTTAAAACCTCCCAGGGCATGGCAATTTCAACAACCCAGCTGATATCTTCATTAGTTGGATCATTCAGTGAACCGTTAATTTTTACGGCTGTTTTGATGCCCTTTATATCCCAACTATCAACCGCATGTCCACCTTCCCGATAAGCTTTCACCAGTAAAAGATCCCAGACTGTATTCAGTGCATTCATTTCGAATTCCATATAACTCTGCGTATCACCGTCAGGGTCCATGAAAATTTCGAAGTCATTATTGTAAAAAATTACCGCATCTCGCTCTTCTATATCAGCCCAGATATGAGATTCTTTGAGCTCTGCGTAGAAATAGAGGTAATTTTCATCCCATAGCATTTTCACATGAGTTTGAAACTTCGGAATTTTTTCTCCTTCTATATCTATAAAATCGTCAGTCCAGTCGGCATTTTGCCAGGCAGTTTCAATTCCTTCTCCATCAATAGTAATTGAATCACTCACATGATAAGCGATGTATTTCTTCGGAATATTTTGAGAAATGGCCATTACCGGAATCCAGAAAAAGACCAAACAGCCCAGCCCGGTTTTAAAAGCGCTGATTTTTACGAAAGAAAGAATTGAATTCACTAAAAGGATTTACCGAAAAACTAAAAGTAGAAAAATTTTAGGAATCCAAACGGTGGTCCTTTTTTAAAAATTAGGAAAAATTTGAAATGAAAAAGCCTCTCATTTCTGAGAGGCTTTTTGCGGTCTGGACGACAAACTGCGATTAGTGTTTAACTATTTAATTGATATCGTAAAATATTAAAATCGGATTATCGCCAATTTTTGTTTTCTTAGCGAAATTCAGGAAAATTCGATTAACATCTGAAGTGTCTTTCATAGATTCCATTTTTTCTAAAAAAATGCTCTCAACAGCTTTTATTCGTTTGGGTCTCAAAACAAAAGAAATCTTTGATTTTTCACCTTTAATCTTATAAAACTCATTTAGGTACGAGTTATACTCCTGATAATTTCTAATTCCTTCATACTTATTTAATTTTTCGGATTTTTTATCCAACAAATACAAACTATGAGCATTATTAAAAAGAAGATAGTTCTCTGTTTCTACCATATTTGTAATTGCAAACTGATTTAAATTTGAATCAGTTTGTTTTATAAAATCAAATTCATATTTCGGGCTTATAGTATCATTCGCAATCTCGTAAATCACACTTTTATTAGGTATTGTCGCTAAATTCGACAATGATTCGGTCAACATAGAACTTCCTCCCAATTCACTGACTATTGCTCTGTTATTAGAATTCGGATCATTTTTTAATAGCTTCTTTTCTAAAAGACCAGATTTAGAACCAAACACTTCAATATTGTATGATTCAAAATGATCTAGGAATGCATTTCTTCTAAGAATGAATGAATTATCAGATTTTATTAAATCATAATATAAATCGTTTAGCTCAAATTCCTCAATAAAATTAAAACTATAGTCAAAAGTCATTATTTTATAAGGTCGGTCACATAAAAGATAAATAAGCTTCTTATCGGAATCAATATTCAAATCTATAACAGCATTATATTCTCCCGGTCCTTTACCAACAACCTCAAATTTATTTTTGAACTTTCCATTAATATCAAAATTGAAAATTGCTGACTGGCTTCTATCCAAAATAAAAATATTGGAAGAATCAGTAGCAATGACTCGAATATCTCTTACGAAAGATTCCTCTTTTGTCTCTAAACGAACTACTTTGGCTTTAGAAGCAAATGCAGAGTCTGCCAGATACTTATCTTCACTATCCACCCGTTTTATGGACTTTAAATCAGGATCACTTTCAAAGTTTTCCTTAAAAGAATATAAAAGAAAAATTAGCAAAACAAATCTAAGTAGTTTGGTAAGTTTCATAGTATTTGAATAATAATTAGTTGCCAGAACAATCCGCTGCAGAAACATTCACAATTTAACATCTATAGACCTAACTTACGCAGAATATGAGTATTAAATATATATTTTCGGAAAAATATTGACAAAATAATTGAGCCGGAGCAATTTATTTCTAGTTTTCAGAAAATCTTTAAAGGAGTGATGGATTCTGGGAACTTTAAAATTACTGTATATAAATAATTAAAAATTATTTACAGCTTTCGCGTTATGTTTTTATTTGGAGAAAATTGAGACTCAACGAATCACTTACCTATTTACTGCTATTATTCGAGTTTGAATGAAAGTATCAAAAATGAAAAAGCCTCTCAGAAATGAGAGGCTTTTTGCGGTCTGGACGAGACTTGAACGAATCGCCCAATGTCTTTATTTATAGGCTTCTCCAAAGGCCTATATTAAGGTAGCACCGAATCTTTCACCTTTTAACAAACTTTAACATTCTTAAAGGTAGGAAATACCTAATGCGTGGCATTTAAATGCAAACGATGCTATTACGAATCTATTTTTAAGAACAACCTCGAAGTTAATCTATATTTTCAAAGAGGGCTGGCAAATATACTATTTCTTATATTTAAGAGAAAAAAAATGTCTATTTTATTTCACTTATGACTTTTAAAGAATATCAATTGTGATAACCCTCGTTGTGGTTAGTTTTTATTCGAGAAGTTTGTTTAGATCATCTTTACCCTTGTATTCAAAAATTTGTTTGACCCAGGGATATTTTTGCCAATGTTCGAACATAGAATATTCTCGATCTCCTTTCAATAAAATTGGTTGAATCGTTATGGAAGGATTATTTGGAATTAGCTCACTGAGTTCTTGAGGAATACTT
This sequence comes from Flavobacteriaceae bacterium, assembly GCA_964220295.1. Classification (GTDB taxonomy): domain Bacteria; phylum Bacteroidota; class Bacteroidia; order Flavobacteriales; family Flavobacteriaceae; genus Christiangramia. Next base: position 10,486 of record CAXPUM010000069.1, read on the forward strand.
TTAGCATCAGTTAGATCTGCTATTATGAACTTAGACATTCTACCAATCAGTCCGATTGTTTCAGTCAAGTCTCTACTTTTTGGTTTTGAAAAATCAAAAAGTACGGGAACCAAATCTTTTGTTTTTAGAATATTTTTTATGTGCTTTAAAATTTCCAGTCTTTCTGGTGTAAATCGTCCTAAAATCAAAATTACTTTACTAGAAATTTTATCAATTGCACTGGAGATTTTATCATTATTACTTATTAAATAAATAAAATTTGCAATTTCTAAATCGTCTAATGTTATTACAGAATCATCTTGATCATTTGTAATCGTAAGATTTTCTTGAATACTTTCGTCTGTGGTTACATTCCATACGGAAGTGCCAAAAATTACAGTATTTCTAATTATTGATTTATTAAGGTTTGAACTTGTTAAGTTTGAGCCAGAAAGATAACAATTTTCAAACCTTGCTTTTTCAAGATTACTCTTAACCAAATTTGACATTATGATTTTCGCTCCGGTAAAGTCTGTATCTCTCAAATCTGAACCAGACAAAAGAGTATGAGTGAAACTAGCATTTTTAAAACTTGCTCTAACGCAATCAGTTTCAATTAAATTTGCTAATGTCATTTGAGATGACTCTAAATTAGAATCAATAAATGTTGCTTTTGTGAAATTGGAAAATGCACAATTTGTATTAACTAATTTTGTCTGATTAAGATTTGTATCTATTAGATCACAATTGATCAAATTTGAGTTACTTAAATCCGTACCTGTTAAATTGGCGCCATCTAAATTATATCTAAGCAATGAAATATTTGAAAGATTAGAGTTTTGTAATTCTGGTATTTTAATGTTATTGTTTTTACGCCATTTATTCCATTTTACGAAGCCATATTCTGAATCTTCATTGCATTTTAAAAGAAACTCTAAATGTTCACTCATATTTTTCTTAAAAATTAACCACAACGGTTTCGCTTATCGCACGTGTGCGGAATAAAGCACACGGATTTGTCGGCTAATTGTTTTGTTCTTTGGAGTTCTAAGTTATCGAATTTTGTTCAGCTACCGCATATTTGCGATGAAGCAGTGTTGGCGGTAGTTATTTTAAACTTAAATATTCTTCGATTTTTTCTAAAACTGTTTCAAGAGAATCCTTATAACCAGCCATAGCTCTTTTATGTTTAGATGTAATTTCTTCCATATCTATAAAAGCCGCATTAACCTCATTAGAAATATCATTTATTTCTATTGCATTGTAGTCTTCAGGGATATATTTACTTGCTATTTCAGCTAATGGATTTACAAATTTTTCATTTAACTTTTGTCTGTCTTTTACACCTCCATTTTCAATTACTTCTGGATCCTCAAAAGTTTCTATTCTTAATTTGGAATATTCTTGCATAAAGGTGTCTTTTGGGTCAAACCCCCATTTTTTAATCCCTTTATCCATTTTAAAACCTGTATTTCTTACATTGGATAGTTCGAAAAATTTACCATATAAAAGTTGCCGGTATAAGTAAAACTTTCTTTCGTGGTAATTATATTTTTCAATATATGTTCTTACTTCATCTCGCAACGAAGTTCGGAAATCATATAGTGTGTATAAATTGGTCATTAATCTATTTACCCTTGATATATTCTTTTTGTTATGCAGGTCATTTTTTTTAAAAATCTCTTTAATGCTTACAAATTGGAGAAAATCAACCTGTATCTCTGGGTAAAATTTTAATTTTAAATCATCTCTGTCTAGATAGTTGTTAATGGACTCTATTTGTGATTTAATTGGTTCTACCAGAGACTCCAAATTATTCTTGAAGAGTTCATTTTCTGAAAACCGTAGAGAAATATCATCGACTTTTTTATCGTTTTTTTCTCGATCATAAACGTATTCTGCAATTTTGTAAGCACCCCAAATTGTAATTACTGTTACTATGAGACTTACATATTCGAACCAATTAGGTGAGTAGGTTAATATTATGTTTGTCATATAAATTTTTCTCAAATAATTACCGCCAACGGTCTAGGTTATCGCCAGTTGCGGGAGTTGGGACGCGGATTTGTCGGCTTAACCATTTTCTTTCCTGGTTTCTAAAATTACACTTTTTAGATGATACCCGTTTGCGGAGAACCGATGTGGCATCTCGATTTTATTCGATATCTCGAATTGTATTCAACCATAAAGTTATCTCTTCTAAACCACCTCTTTCTTGGATTCTTTCAATGGTCATTCTTTCTACGGCTTGGGTATTCAATAATTTCTTCACTCTGGATTCTTTCTTTTTCTTTTTGGATTCTTCTAGGTCATCCCATTCGTTACCATCTTCTCGTTCATAAATTATTTTTGCCACCATATTTGGGACATCCATTTCGTCATCTATTTCAGGTAAATTAATAATTAAACCATTCGCGGCGTAAGCTTCTTCAATTGCTTCTTTTACTAAGAAGTTTTCTAATTCAGATTTAGTAGTGTTAAATGCTTTTTTGGAATTGTTATTCTCAGCTTCTATTCTTTGAACATAGGTTCGGTATTCTGGAACATCGTTATCATAGATATGAACCTCCGGCTTGCCTAAACCATCTAAATACTTATTGTCTATGTAAAACTTAAGACTTGATCCTCCTGAGATTACAATTCCAACTTCATTATTATTCTCAAGTGAAATTACACTGTCGTCTTGTTGTTTAAGTATCCGACTGTAAATCTTTAATGCATTTATATCGTGATTTCCTTCTATATAGAGAAGTGTCCGCACAGAGTCTTTGGGATTGGGTAATACACCCAAGGTATTTATTATATTATTTAATGTTTCCTCATCCATCTCTTGAGTTTCTAGATTTAAACCATAATCTATTTTTAGTTTGCCGTCATTTTTATGAATATATGTTAAAGACTCAATGGGAATTTCTTTTACTAAGTTTGAACTATGTGTTGTAAATAAGACTTGGACATTATCTTGCTCACTTAACTCTTTCAATGAATTAATCAATATTAATTGATGGTTGGGATGTTGTGAAGTTTCAGGCTCTTCAATGGCATAAATAATTCCTGGCGAATCATTTTCCAATTTCTTTTTCTCTGCTTGTGCTTGGAAAAATGCTAATAAAACTAGTCTTTTTACTCCACTTCCTCTTTTGTTTAGAGGTATATCATTTTCATTTAATAAAGTTAAATCGAAAATTTTGTCCCATGTCGGAACTTTATTGAAATCAGATTTCATCTTTTCCGCCAGACTCTCATCAATTTCTTTCAATTTTTCAATTGTCTGTTCCGCTACTTCTGTAGATTTTTCTTTTACCTCTTTTTCAATTCTTTCTAATAATTCTTGAATAGCTGGAACTGCCAATGATTCCTTTATTGCGTGTTTCATTGGATCTTGAACATCCTTGTCTTTATCATCGATGTTTTTGTCAACCTTGAAAATTGAAAATATTGGTAAATAACCCTTTAATTTACCCCATAAAGTTTTGAGGTTATTATTTGTATCTAAGCTACCGTCTACTTTTAATTCAATTAATTCTTTTGGACTTTCTATGGTATCTCTAATTGCCTTCCTTAAAGGTGGGTTTTTAGATTTCTTGACACCTTCAAGGTCTGCACCTACCTCTTCTGCTAAAGTTTTTAGAGGTCCATTTTTTAAACTCAAAATATCTGCTAGTTTCTCGTGGGTTGGGTGAACAGCATTGAGATAAGTAGCTTTCGAAATTGATTTTCCCACTTTGAAAGTCTTTTTTATTTCCAATTTACCATCTTGGTTCAAAAGATTTTCTTCTATGGGAGAGGTTTCTACGGAGGAGTCAAGAACGAGAAATTTAGGGATTTCATCGAAAACACAAGTTATTTCAATCGTTGAGTCTTCAGAATCTGTATTGAGATCACCTTTATCAATGTTATCATTAAAAAAGCCATCTAAGCCTTCTAGTATTGTAGATTTACCCACATCGTTTTTTCCAATTATACAAGTTAAATTGTCAATGGAGATTCGATTTTCATCTTTATAACATCTAAAATTTTTTAATCGTAATTCTACTAATCTCATAGAGGAATATTTGTTAAAAATGAACGCCAATTCGATATATCCTCTGCAATATAACTCTTTACCCTAAAATATTTTATGGGTAAACTGAATTTTACCAAGAATGTGACTGGATTAGATAATACTTGGGGGAGGTAGTGAAGTGAAAATATTATTTTTCAAATTTAATCTCTGGATACATTTTTTCAACTTCGTGAAAAAATTCAGATGGAGAAATATTTTCTCCTTCGCAAATTCTATAAATGGTAATAAGAGAAACTTGATAATCACCTTTTTTTAGAATATCGCGCAACGTGCTATCTTCTATAAAATGATCTTTGGCAAATTTTCTTTTAGATTGACCTGACCTTTTAAAAAGATTCTCGATGTAGTTATAAATTCCCTGATTGTACTCCATCTTTAACAAAGGAAAAGGATGAGTAATAAAAAAATGCGGTCTATGCACCGCATTAATAAAAATTTACTATATTTGATTCATTATAATATATTTGCGATACTTCTTTAAGTAAAATATTAGAAGCATTCGCTTTGAATCTTGTATCAGAAAACTGGTAATTTTTAAGGAACGAGATGATAAGTGTAAATGCTCACGACCCGGGGCGTGGGCTTACTTGTAGTTCCATGGTATACCAGTACCGCTGATACGATAAGTTAAGTTCCATGCCCTTATTTTTGGACTTCCTTTCAAAGCTTTCTTCTCTTAAAATTACAGGAACTCGCATTGCTGTTTGGATAAGCCCATTTCTGGATTTGTCCTTATAGCCGCAGTTTTATACACGAAGCTGCCATTTTTCGTATTAGGAATAATTTAAAGAGATCTTTTATGCGGGACGATAATTTTGAATTATTAAAACAGGGACATCCAGATTCCTTAGTGAATATCCATGCCCAATATAACCGGCAAATATTCTGGTTGGGCAAACGGCTTATAAAGGATGAGTTTGTAATAGAATCTCTGGTGCAGGATAGTTTTTTAAAATTATGGATGCATAGGGATACTATAGAGTCAGCCGAGCATATTTTATTTTTCCTACGCTTTGTGATGAAACGGGAATGTATCTCTTATTATACCAGGCCCAGGAATAAGTTTTACCGGCGGCTTGGTCACCTGGAGAATTATGAAAACTACCAGGATTATATTACCGGTGATGATCCTCGAAGGGATTCAGAAAATATAAAAGACCAGGAGCAACAGCAACAGGATTTTGACCGGATAAAACAGGTACTGACCCTACTCGACCCTGCTCAAAAAAATTTGATAGAAATGTGTTTAAAATATGGCTTCCAGTATAAGTCCATTGCCGGGGTGATGGGAACCAGCACCACAGAAACTTTTAACCAAGTCAAGAACACAATTCAAGCAATAAAGAAGATTCTCAACGAGGGAAAAACAGATGTTAATAGCAAATCTTCTGTAGAGATGAAAATAAGCGAAGACCAGGAAAAGGTATTCGAACTACGTTGTAAAAGGAATTATTCCTTTTCCAAAATTGCCGAGGAGCTTAGCATTTCACAAAAGGAAGTGCATGCCGCCTTTACGACTGCTTATAAGTACATGAAGGAAAAATACGAAGAACAATTAGAATCTGCCTGAGATGAAAAAGCACACCATGAAACTCACGAGGAAAATCCAGCTGCTGGTAGACCTGCCTACTAAAGGAGAACGAAAAGAGGCACTGGATACTTTATACCGGTGGCAGAACCGCGCCTTTAGGGCGGCTAATTTTATGGTCACTCATTTATATGTTCAGGAAATGCTCAAAGACTTTCTCTATTTATCTGAGGGTGTCAAGTATAAACTGGCTGACGAGAAAAAAGACGATCTCGGCATTTTAAACGGCTCGCGGATCCATACCACCTACAGAGTAGTTTCCAACAGGTTTAAAGGTGAGATCCCAACCAATATTTTAACTAATCTGAAAAGTACACTGCATTCCTCCTTTAATAAAAACAGGCCAGAGTACTGGAGCGGAGAACGCTCTTTAAAGAATTTCAGGAGAGACATGGCTTTCCCATTTGATTCTGTAGGCATGAGTAAACTGATATATGATGAAGAGAAAAAAGCCTTTTGCTTTCGGTTATTTAAGATTCCGCTAAAAACTTATTTAGGAAAGGACTTTACCGACAAGCGAGTTTTACTGGAAAGAGTTATGAAAGGTGAGATCAAGCTCTGTACCTCCCATATTAAACTGAAGGATGGCAAGATCTTCTGGCTGCCGGTATTTGAAATAGAAAAGGAGGATCATCAGCTAAAACCTGAAGTGATTGCGGAGGCATCTTTGTCATTAGAATACCCAATAGTGGTTAGATCTGGAAAAGCCAGGCTCACCATCGGCACCCGGAAGGAGTTTCTTTATAGAAGGCTGGCGATACAGGCCGCCCGTAAACGAGCACAGAAAGGAGCTACCTATGCAAGGTCTAGCCATGGAGTGAAACGTAAAACCAAAGCAGTAGATAAATTCAATAGAACTGAAAAAAATTATGTAGCTAACCGGGTACATGTTTATACGAGAAAGCTAATTGATTTCTGTATTAAACATCAGGCCGGAACTCTTATTCTATTAAACCAGGAAGACAAAATCGGGATTGCTAAGGAGGAAGAATTCATTCTTAGAAACTGGAGCTATTACAACCTAATGACTAAGATAAAATACAAGGCCGAAAAGGCCGGTATTGAACTTATTATAGACTAAGTTTTAGTTGCGAGGGTGCCTGTACACCCGTTAGGTGAGGTCATAGACACTCACTAAATGTGAAAACATATACAGCGCGTGGGCTCACTTATTTTAAAATTAATTTTCCTTCAATTTTTGAAGTAGTTTATATGCATTTAGATTACTAAACAACTCATCATCACTTGAAACAAGTGGATCTAGCCAGTTAACTTTTTCATAGGCAAATATCACTAAATCTTTCATTTCTTCAGTGAGATTTTCATTTCGATCACATGCCTTCAGAAATTCTCTAAGCTTATTGGCTTCGTGCCAGAGGTCTGATTTTTGTTTAATGAATCTAAGTTTTTCAATTTCTTCTTTTTGTAACCTTCCTTTTTCCTCCTGCTTTTTCTTTTCGATGGCTTCTATCTTTAATCGCTTTTCATTTTCTACTTTCCACTTCCTCTCTACTTTAGGCATTTCTTCTAAATAATTGATGATAAGGGATAATTTATCAGCAAGTAATTTAGACTTAGTCTCTTGCCATTCCTTTTGTTGAGAATATTCTCCGGTAATTAAACTTAGAAGTCCTATAGGTTGCAATTCACTGGACCGATAACCTGACTCTTCAGTCTTGTAAATTCTCTTCGATCTTTCGCGCATCCGAATGGCAATTTCAATACCTTCAATCACAATATAAGCCCGCTCATAACAGAATAAAAAATAATGTCCTCTAGCTTTCATCACTTTGATAAAGGTATTTAGAAAACAAAGAGCTCTTTTATATGACTTTTCGGAAGCACTTACCCAAATTCTACCATAGTTATACCTCTTGGTATAATCCCAAATATTATTTTCTACTGGATGTTTCTTAGGATTTGCAGATAACATCTCCTGGATAATAGGATCCGGATTCTTAGGTAATTGTTTGGGGACTTCCAGATCATCAACTTTAAAGTCATTTCCTATAGTTTTAAGTTTTGCTACAGATTTATTTTTCTTTGAATTTTCTTTTAGCTCAATCTTACCAGTATCAACAGTTTTGGGTAATTTCGGTTTGCTTATCTGCTTACCAAATTTCTTTTTCATCCAGTAGCCGTTAGGAGGTAAGGGAATTTGATGTTCTTCACAGATATTTTTAAACTCCTGATAGGTTACCAAATAGTTTTTGCAAAACCATGCGATACTCTTTTCCCAACACAGATTAAAAAACTCCTCTCTTTCAAATGTAGTTTTCATAATAGCAATATTATAAATTGAACAAACTTCAATTGTAAATTTATTACCATAAAAATTTTTTTAAATCACGAAGGTGAAGATGGCGGTATAAGGAGCGGCCAACACCTGGCAGATAAAGGCGGCATCATCCGATATGAATCTGCAGAAATCCATGTCATCGGGATTAGTTTCTTGAAAATTTTTCTTCGGAAAATATAAGCTATCTATCCGTTCAGCCCATTCCCACTACATTTCGCAAAAGCTCCATTTCGGGAAAAGCACTTCTCCTAATAGTTCTTGAACCCCTTCAAAAATTTCGATTTACTTTACGCTAACCCGATGAAAAGATCGGCACGCTTCATTCCATCTCGAAGATTTTTGATGGAGTTCGCTGGATTCAGATTGAAATGATGCTAAGGCTCTCTAATGCATATCTGTAGAAATTGACAACTGGATAAATTATTACAAGCTTCATAACTCAATTTTATACACCATTAATTGGTGTCTTCACGGAATCTCACCCTCTTGAAAATATTCTGATTTTAGCCTGTTTCACATTCACTCATCTTTCCTTTTTCAACTTCTAATTGCCCAGTATACTTTCCTTTTTTCTTTATGCGAAATACCAGGATATAGAAGTTAGCCGGGCTGCATAAGCCGGTCGGCTACGCCCTCCCTTTTATAATCCCTCTCTAATTCTATATCCTGAAACTGTATCTGCATCAAAAAAGGAAATAGCATACGGCTCTGTAAGAAGTAAATCAAATAAGAATATCATGAGATCACTCTATAGAAACATATCGGCAATCAGAACGAAAGATCAAAAAGGAAAAGCTCCGGATAAAAAAAGTAAATCAATTTTTATTAATCAGGTCTGCCTGCAGGCATAATACTAAACGTTATGAGTACTATCAGAAACAAAGTTCAGCTAATCGGAAATGTGGGAAATGCTCCCGAAGTCAGAAACCTCGACAGTGGTAAAAAAGTAGCTTCTTTCTCTATTGCTACCAATGAATTCTTCAAGAATTATAAGGAGAAAAAGTGCAAAATACTCAGTGGCACAACATTGTAGCCTGGGGTAAAACCGCGGAAATCGTAGAACAATACGTAGGCAAAGGAAAAGAAATTGCCCTTGAGGGAAAACTTACTTCTCGATCCTATGGAATTGAAGGTGAAAAAAGATATATCACCGAAATAATAGCCAAAGAAATTCTTCTTTTAGGAAATGCCATAAATGCGAATGAATCAGATTCGTAGTAAAAAACAGAGGGCGTTGATCTCACCTCACGCCCTCTTTTTTATCTCTAACTTTTTAAAATTAAAAATATAATGAAAACTAAAGTTAATGAAATATCGATAAAATATCAGGGGAATTTTAAAATTAGTCAGGCGCCGAAAATAACGTCCTCTGAGAGTGCCGCGTCTATCCTGTATAATCACTGGGATAAAGACCAAATCGGACTGCAGGAATGTTTTAAGGTGATACTTTTGAACAATGCCAACAAGGTAAAGGGTATTTACGAAGTATCTAAAGGCGGCATCACCGGGACCCTGGTGGACCTTCGGATTCTTTTTGCGGTGGTTTTAAAATCGCTAACTACTTCTATTATCTTGTGTCATAATCATCCCTCCGGCACCCTGAAACCCAGTCTAGCCGATAAGCAAATCACTCAAAAAATTGCTAAAGCTGCAGAGCTGCTGGATATTAAATTATTAGATCATCTGATTATCACACCGAATCAGGAGTATTATAGTTTTGCAGATTCAGGAAATTTGTAGGCTGGAATTATGATTGATAAAAACGGCCCTACGGGCCGTTATCTTTGGATGTTGTGCTTTTGAAATTTTCAAGAAGACTGTTTTATTGTAGGAAAAGAACATGAGTAAGAGAAGTTTTATTTAGACCCTAGGATCGGATGCTCCTATACAAACACAATGAAACGTTATGAAAAATCAAAAAGCAGGAATAAAAATGCATTGATCTTATCCCTTAACTTATCTCATAGGAACTTAATGGCTTTAGGGTTAGACTTGCTCCTACCGAAATTTATAGAAAAAGTTTAAAAATGCATAATTAAAGTTTTCCTCTGTTTTTGCTCGAAAAAGCTCCTTTATTGCAATTGCAATAAATCTGTTAAATTTTTTATCCTAATTTGCAATGATTCTTTAATCCTGGAAGATGTCAGATATTCAATTTTATCATCCTCAAATAACCGGAGATTCAGCAGCTCCCATTTCTATTGAAAATAAAGGTTTCCCTTATAATCAACTTGCCGATCACCGTCGGTTCGAAGAATTGGTCTATAGTATTTTTGTTGAAAAGATAGGTCATAACAAATTCCACCATTTTGATAAGATCAGTTTGATGAGCGGTGTACAGGATAAAGGAAGGGATTGCACACTCTACACTTCTTCCCGATTCACCGGGCTGATCCAATGTAAGAAATATAAGAATTCCCTATCGAAAGATCAGTTTGGGAAAGAACTTATTAAATTTCTTCTCTGCAGTTTGATTTATGATGAATTGAAGTTTGATCCCACCAATTTCAGCTATTTTATAGCAGCCTCAGGTGGTTACGCAAATTCCTGTATTGACTTTATTAATTCCTATAAACTTGAAATACACCAGGAAAAAAATCTGGATTCATGGATTAAACCGAACTTACTGGAGAATCGCTTTTCTGAAATATCTTTTAAAAATGCCAAGGAGTATGTGATCAAAATCCTTCAAAATATATCGATAAAAGAAATAGCGCCGCAAGATCTCGACTCCTATTTAATACGCGATCACCAGGATTTGATATCGCTTTTCTTTCAAATTAGAAGTGTTCCGAATTTCAATGAATTTAAAAAGGTAAATGAAAAACTGGATCACCTCACCAGTAAATCTTTAAACAGGGAACAGATTCAGGAACAGCTTTCCTGGGGGTCACAAAGCCTCAAACTCGAAAACAATGAATTTGACGAAATTCCGGATTCTCATATTGCAAGAAATGAGACCGAGGAGCTATATCAATGGATCCATCACCAACAACCTATAGAAAAGGCTAAAATTAACCAGAATATCTGTATACTGGCCGGAGATGCAGGAATGGGTAAAACGGTCATTTTAAAAGACCTTTATGAAAAACTGGAGGGAAAATCCATACCCGTATTGGGTTTAAAAGCGGATAAACTATATGTGGACTCCATTAACGATTTACAACAACGAATAGGCCTTAGCCTACCAGTCATCCAATTTTTAGATCGATGCAGTAAGGAGTTTGATCAAGTAGTCCTTATCGTAGATCAATTAGACGCTTTATCTCAATCTATGTCCAGCGAACGAAAGTACCTTTTGGTATTCAAGTCACTCATCGACTATTTTACTCACAAACCAAATATTCAGATCATTCTATCAGTAAGACTTAAAGATCTGTATTATGATCCAAGTCTGAAATCCTATCGACACATTAAAAATATACAGGTTTCATTACTTACGGTAGGACAGGTTATAGAACAACTTAGTAAGATTCAGATCACCAAGGAACAGCTTTCAGCTAAGTTACTGGAGCTCTTACGAGTTCCGCATCACCTAAACATTTTTTCACGAATTGCGGTTAAAACAACTAATTTTTTAGGATTGGACTCCATTCACGACCTGTATAGTGAATTATGGCAACAACAACTTATAAATAAACCGGAAAGACTGAATTTAAAACCACAGAAGATTCAGAAGCTATTATATAAAATCGTAACGTACTTTTTCGACAATCAGATTACCGAAGTGCACCAAAATCATTTTGAAAACTTCTCCAAAGAATTGAACTATTTGGAAAGCGAGCATCTCATTAAATGTGAAAACAACCAGATACAGTTGTTCCACCAAACGTTCTATGATTTCATTTTTGCCAAAAGATTTGTCGAAAAAAAACTGGACCTCCTCGAATATGTCCTGAGACAGGAACAATCCCTTTTGATCCGGTCCGCTATAAAAATGATTATTAACTATCTGAGAGATTATAATCGCCGCGCTTATCATCTGGCTATGGATACCTTACTTAATGATAATCGGATTTATTTCCATATTAAACATCTGTTGATCTCTCATATCGCTTTCCAGGAGGAACCGACTGATGAAGAAGTAGGATTGTTATTTATGCATATAAAAAATTCGGTACCCCTCCAGATTTTATTATTTGAAATGGCTCTTTCTTCCCAATGGTTCCATATAGTACTAGCCAAAAATAGACTAAGCTTTTTTGAAACGCCCCTCGAAGAGTCCATACCTCATGAGATGGATAAAGCTGCATTTAACCGACGATTCCTGCGTAAGACAGGTCTAAACTATTTAAGTTATTTTATAAATAAAGGTAACTCGGAAGCCTGGGAATTCGTATTAACCATTGATAATCAAGAAATTAAACAAGAGGTCTTATTTCGAATCGTGGATTGGTCCAACGCAAATTGTTATGAGCTTTTTGATCAGTGCCTGCCTATGGATATTGCGAATTACTGGCACCAAAGTGTATTGGCTAATATTGCGAAAGAACGACCGGAGTTAGCATGGAACCATATAAAAACCAAATTTCTTTCCGATGCCTATCTGGAAAAAGCATATCCTCACGATCACAGTTTAATAACGACCCTTAAATTATTAACCGAAAGAATACCTGATATATTAATCACTGAATTAAAAGCCAAAATTGAAAATGATCTTACCCGGAAGCCTCAAGACCAGGAAGAAGATGATATTTTGTTTCAGGTGAATCCCTATGAACATATCGATCTGGAAATGAAAGAAGACCTCAATGGGAAAAGTTTTCTGTATCAATTACTGGGGGCAAGTATCCGAAATGCGGCACAACAGAACCTATCAATTTTTCAGGAGTTTTTAGAAAACAATCGCGATTCTTCTCTTTATCCCATTTTACAATTGGTTATGTATGGGTTGCAAGGCCGAGAGGCAGAAAATAAAAACACCATATACCATTTATTACTTTTATTCAACAAAAGGAACCGGCTGGATTATTACGGACCCCCGGGAGTAACCTTTCGTAAATTACTGGAATCTGCCTTTCCTTTTTTCACTAAAACGCAACAATACGAAACTTTACAAATCATTGAGAATCTTAAAGTAGCCAGTGAGGCGTATGTGTTTAAAAGACCGGAAAAGTCTTACTACACTAAATCCTGGGGACAAAGCAAGCTTGCTTTATTAAAACGGATTCCTTTAACTTCTATTCGTCAAAATCCCCATTTATATAAGGAATATCAGGAACTCCATAGAAAATTCCCAGCCTTTGAGGACCCTTATTCACAAGGGAGTATGGCCGGAGTAGTTCAGCGTCCCCTCACTGCTAGAGCATACAAACACATGACTAAAAAACAGTGGCTTAGTTCTTTTAAAAAGTATAATAAGGAACGAACCCAGTTTCAGTCGGATTATTTAAAAGGAGGTCTACACGAACATTCCTGGGGGTTCCGGGAAATGGTAAAAAATGATCCTACCGAGGCTAAGATAAAGATCATTAAGAAAAGTATTGGTGATCCAGAAATTGATAGTAGTTATCCAATCCTGGGCCTGAGCGGACTATGTGACGCAGAGGGGGATCCTTTGATCATCAGAAGTTTATTTAAAGAGATACTGGAGACTAGGAATTATAGCACGCATTTTCTCCCTTGTATAAGGATAGCAGAATACCTAATTCGGAAAGAAAAAGCAGATCAGGAAATCTATGATTTTTTATTTGCTACCAGTCGAATAACACCTATAGATCATCAGAACCGCTTCCGCGATTCGATGGAAAGATCAGCGATTCATGGACTGGTGACTGCAGGTATTAATTCGGTACATGGTTCCGTTGCACAAGCAATCGCTTATTCTACCAATAAAGAGATGGAATCCGCTGTTTTTGAATTTGTTCAACATATATTCACAACGCACAACAAAGCTACTAAAGCGGCATTATTATTTAGATATGCGTATTTGATGCATCTAAATAAAGAAAAGGCGTTCAATATGTATATTAAGTATATGTCGGAAGAAGAGGATGTATTTGTGCTTGCTTCATCCTTGTCCAGTCTTAGCTATCTCACCAATTATAAATTTGGGGCCTGTGTTCCTATTTTAAAGAAACTGGTCGACTCAGAAAAGCTAGGGCATGAAGATACCGGAGTACTCACAGGGATTTTACTAAGAGAAGCTATCCGTAAAAAAGAAGGTCCGTCATCGTTAATATTCGAGCTGTTATCCAAAAATGCCAATGCCAGAAATGCCACATTTTATCAAATAATAAAACATTATAACGAAAGGGAAGATTCTAAAGCTTATTGCAACCAACTCCTGTTGTATGCCCTCAAGAATATTAAAAAAGGAGAGCATGTAAAACGCCATCGATATTTTTTCAAGATGGATCACATTTCTTTGCCTGATATCTACCCTTTTCTAAAGGAATATGTTAATTCCACCGAATTTGTCCCTTCCGATAGGTTTGTATCATATTTGTTGCAGGAAAGTCACCGGGATCCTAAGCTAGCCATTTCTCTATTTCAGTCAAGTTTGGAAAAAAAATTTGATGTTCGAGGTTCTGAATATTTTCTCTATGAAAGGAATAACCTGGTCACTAAATTTATTGTGGGAGCTTTTCATGCGCTTAATGAAATGACCCCGGAAACTAAGGAATTAAGAAAAAAATTACTGGAGCTATTAGATGTAATTTTACAAGATATGCGTTATTGGCAAAAAAATACTAAAATGTTGCAGGAGCTTACTTAACCTTTTTATTTAATTGACTAAACATTACCTTTTAAATTGGAAAGAATGAAATTCACCATGGAACGAATTGTCAACGCCCTAAAAGAACAGGGCGGGACAGAGTTTCAGAAATTTTGTGATCTTTTTCTATACTATAAGTTTCCTAACCGTCTAAGTACCGCATTGTATGGGACACAATTGGAGATGAGAAACTCCATAAAAGGGCATCCGGATAGCTTTTTTCGACTGGCCGATGGCCGATTGTTCTATGTGGAAACCACTGCCCAGCAGACCGATCTGTATAATAAAATAAAGAAGGATCTTACAGAAGCTATTTCTGCGGCTAAAAATCATGCCTATAATGGGAAACTCAATCTTATTGTAAACCTGAAAGTAAAACATCAGAAGAAGCTGGACAATTTGATTGATGAATTGTCTAAAATGTATGATGTAACGGTTCATTTAAATACCCTAGACTCGTTGGCGCTAGATATATTTCTCCATTATCCGATGCTTGGAAAATATTTAGTGGGTATTGCCTTGGATACAGGACAACTTCAACCTCTTGAAAAATTTATTAAGCATTATGAGAGCCGTTCTCATCATCTAGCAACTACTCTCACCAATACCTTTGTAGATCGCGATGGATTACATAAAAAAGTAAGTGATCATTTAGAAAATTATGACCTTATTATTTTAAATGGTTCTCCTGGCGTAGGTAAAACACGAATGGCACTGGAAACTATTCGGTTATTTCAAGTAAACCACCCCGACTATCGTGCTTATGCCATTGTTCCCAAATATAGAGATTTGGTGGACGATCTTGACCAAACGCTACAGAAGGATAAAAAATATATACTATTTATCGATGATGCGAATCGCCAGATTGAGAATTTTCGGTATGCTTTAGGAGCTTTACTAAGGGATACCACTAGCCTTAAAATCGTAATTAGTGTCAGAAACTATGCCATAAAAGAGGTAGACACAGAAATGGCTGATTTTAAATTCCGGAATATACTTATTCAGGAATTTTCGAATGACCAAATTTTAGCGATCCTGGAAAGTGAGACTTATCAGATTACCAAGTATCGAGTTAAACAACAGATCATAAAAATTGCCCAGGGCAAACCCCGAATAGCTATTATGGCTGCCATCCTGGTACAGAAAAACGGTGGTGACTTTGAGATGGAGAATGCTCTGTCCATTTATGAAGCTTACTTTCAGGAGATCTTAAAAGATACAGGCTTATTCGGTAATCATAAGTTATTGAAAGTAATGGGAATTATGGCTTTCTTCTACAACTTGGATCTAAGTGACGAAGAACTTGTAAATGACATCTTACACCATTTAAATATGGAATCCGATTCATTTATGGCTGCCGTTTACACATTAGAACAACAGGAGTTTCTGGAAACTTACGAAACCCATATAAAAATCTCAGAACAGTTACTCAGCACCTATTTCTTTTTTAAAGTTTTTCTGCAGCAAAAAATTCTCTCATTTCAGGCTTTATTACATTCTTATTATACTACATATTACTATCGTTTCAGGGATGTACTGAGTCCTATCTTGAAAACATTTCCGAAAGAAGAAGCCTGGACCCCTATCGCTCCCGTTCTACATCAAATGCTTGATGAAACCAACCAGGAAACCACCCTACTTGAAATATTCGAACTATGCCGAGACTATATGCCAGACCGTGTGCTCTCCTATTTATCTATGGCCGAAAAGGAGATGGAAGAACCGGAAGATCCTGATTATAAAATCCTGGATAATCATTCTGCTTATTTTCCGGAAAGTAGAAAACTGAATTTGCTAGCAGAGTTCTTAAAGCAGGATTCCATTTATTTTCTACCGGCCTTGGAACTTAGTTGGAAATACCTTCGAAAAAAACCTGAACTCGGGGCCTATTTCATTCAAATGTTGGAAAATGCTTTGATGCAATACCAACCCACTTCCGATCTAACAAATCGAGAGATTACATTTTATGAAAATCTGAAATCTAAGAGTGATGAACCACATATTGAGCAGATCCTGATCCCTCTTCTTACCTCTTATCTTTTAAATCCCTGGATACCCGAAGAGCTCACTTCCAAAGAATTAAAACGAAATAAGTTGGTATGGGATTTAATTCAACAAATAGCCGGAAGGCAACGATCAGAATTTTTGAGGCTTTTGCTGAAGTACGATCCCGAATTTAGATTCCGGGAACCGGCAATATTTTATCAGGAACGAGACTTCCTTTTTAAAATTATTCAACGGTCGTTACGACCTGACAAGGTTATTGAAAACTTTGCGGTTAGTGAACTCTTATTGAATTTAAGAAAGATGAATGAACTACCGGACAGTTGGTCAACTCTAGAGAATTCTTATCAAAATGAGATAAACCAATGGAATCAGGCGCTGAAATGGGGGCGGGTTATGGATTACCTAGATAAATATGGTAAACCAACTCGCCAGCAATCTCAACTTTTACAGGAGGAATATTTCATATCTAGCTTCAATTTAAAAACTATCAGCGAATTTGAAAAATTCATACAACATGTCAGCGAATTGTACACTTTTCAAGTAGGTGATTTTTGGATGGAACGCAGTCTTGATCTCTTGGTAACCGCGCATTTTAAAAAAAATCCTGCTTTTGGTTTTGAGCTTCTGGAGGTTTTTCAGCAAAATAGGCTGAAACATATAATATTAGGAGAGACAGTACGTACAATATTTAGTCAGGTTTCAGAGGATATCCCAGCATATTGGAACCGGTTACAAAAATTTCCAGTTGAAACCAGAGTTCATTATCAGTATCGAGCTATTGAACATCTCCCGAATGAGCTTATTCAAGAAAACTATCTTATTCATCTTTTAGGAAATTTGGTTTCGTACAATGGAAATTTACATATAGATTATACGCCTTTTTCCAAATTTGAAAAATTTCAAAAGGATCTCTTTGAAAAGATAGTACAGCTAATTATGAAAAAGAATATAGAGGGCTGTTATTTATATATGAATACCTCCTTTTTTCTGGACTACTGGGACAAGTTTAAAAATGATTATTCCTGGATAAAAACCATTTATTTTATACAGAAACGGATGGAAGAAAGGCCGGTTAGATTTGATCCCCAATGGCAGGCACTAAAAAAAATAATTCTTCATTTCCCGGAATTTCTTTATGATTTTGGAGTTAACTTTTACCCGCTAGATTTTAGTATTATTCAAAAAATCCATAAACACCTTTATTTCATATGGAATTCAGAAACCTACTTCCCTTGGATTAAGAAACTTATGGATAGTTTACAGGCTGAAGAATATACTTCTTCAGACAATAATGATTTAAAATTTATCTTTTTGAATGAAACCAAGACGCAGCGAGCCATAATTCATCGTTATCTACAAAATTACCTTCTCGACAATTTAGACAATTACAAACGTATTGATCTTGTTTTTAGAGCGGCCAAATTATTAGAAGCGAGATATTTTAAAGGTTTAATTATTACTTACCTAAATAAAAAACCAGACCTGAAACAATTTAAACGGATTGATTGGATTAGGGAGGACCCTATTATATCCGGAAAGGCGAACTTAGGGGTATCGGAACGAAAAAAATGGGAAGTCATTCAAAGCTATGTCAATGAAATTCCTATTACTCTGGAATTATTTCCGATACGGGATTATATAGAACTTCAGATTATAAAAGCACGTAACAGTAGTAAACGGGAACGTTTGAGGGAATTTTTAAGAAAGTAAAGAGTAGGAAATTTTGGGGAATCACAGAGCAACCTAGTTTTCATAGAAAAAAGGTGGTCCTAACAGATCACCTTTCTTCATTTTTTTACATTTTCCATGACTCCTTCGAAGCCTTCAATTTTTGATCAATTCCTGACCTTGAAATCTGAAAATCTGCCGTCGCCAAATCTTCAATTTGAGAAAAATATTGATTTTGATATCAATTAAGGTGAATTGACACCAATTCGCATGAATTTTTCAGTTGACTGGAATAGGCGGAAACACTAACTTAAAGTACTGACTTACAGTATTGTATAATTACAGAAATCCGGTCTTTTTGATCTTCTTTTTTACAATACGCAAAAGAAAAGGATTTCTTAAATCCTGAAAAAGGCAGTTGGTGCAAACCAACTTGTATGAAAATTTTGTCCCCGCAGGCGGGACGAAATTGAAGAGCAAGACGGTAACACGTTTCACGATGTTATTCGATTGATTGAATTCTTAAAGCCCCATTTTCAAAGGTTTTTCGAATTAGTGATCCGGAGATACTATCCACCCTGGTGGATATACCCCTCTGGAAAGACCAGTAAAATAAGGATGGCTATAGCCAGCATTTGTAAAAATAGTATCCATGACCGCAAAATCAAGACTTCAGTTATCATTAAAAACGGCAGAAAGGTTCCGGGAGTTTTCTAAGAAAAACGATAGTAACCAGTCCGAAACTTTAGACCTGATGCTGGACTTTTTTGAGAAAAATAACCTCTCCCCTTTTGAAACTTTAGTCCCCTCAAAAGTGAGCCTGGAACAACTCATTAAAAAAAGAATTGATGCGGTAATTGCTATTCTGAAAAACATTGAAAAGACTCAGACTAAACCGGGTTTACTCATGCTGAATTTACTCCTGGAAGAACGTTCCATTTCCAAACCTACTACAGTGGAAAAGAATAAGATTCTATCCTCCCACGGAAAGAGCCGGGAACAACTGGTATTAGAAATATCACGCCTGGAAGATGTATTAAAATCCACCACTAAGGACCTGGAGTACCTACTGGAACATGTGGAAATAAAGGCAAACGCCTTCGGCTCAGATTATCTGAAACTTAATATCCCCCGAACAGAATTCGAACAATTCAAAGTAGCCCTCAAACGCCGAACTTAAGATGTATATCACTATCACCCCTCAGAAATTAGGTGCCGCTTTTTCACAAAGCGTAGGAGATTTTGTGACATATCTGGAAAAGGAAAACCAGGGAAAGGATTCACTGGATAAAGAATACTTTTTTAATCAGTATGAAGATACAATTAAGCCGTACCAGGTAATTAAGGAAATCGATGAAAATACCGCCAAGTTAAAACTCAAGGAACCCAAGTATTATTCTATTACCATCAATCCCAGCCAGTACGAATTAAAACATATTCACAACAACCCGGAAAAACTCCGTGGTTTTGTTCGAGAAGCAATGAAAGAATATGCCAGTTCTTTTCATCGGGAGATTAAAGGGAAACCTATCAGTGTAGACGACATTAAATATTTCGCCAAACTGGAACATGAGCGAACCTATAAAAGTAATGATCTAGCCGTTCGGGAAAATAAACCTTACTCCAATCAAATCGCCCATTTAAAAAATGAGCTCCGGAAAGTAGAGCGCGGTGAAGTCCCTGGTAATATCCGGCAGATTGAGAAAGACATCCGAAAGCTGGTCCGCGATGCTCCCTATAAGATTCGGGGACAGGTAGTGGAACCTGGCATGAAGAAAGAAGGCCTGCAGAGTCATATCCATATCATCGTAAGCCGAAAAGATGCTTCCAATTCATATAGCCTTTCCCCGGGGAGCAAATACAAAGCCTCCGAAGTGAAGATGCATGGTAAGATAGTCAAACGAGGGTTTGAACGTGACCGTTTTATTCAGAATTCTGAAAAAGCTTTTGATAAGATGTTCCAGTACAACCGCAACTATGTGGAAAGCTATGCGGCCAGAAAATTGCTCACCAAAGATCCCAAACAATACTTTGTTTCCTTGAGTAATCTTGGAATTAACGAGAAAAAAATGGCTTTTAAAATGATCCGTCAAACAGGACTGCAACTTCCTGTATTACACCTGCCCCAAAACAAAGTGGGGTTTGCTTACAAACAACTCAAGAAAATCATTGAAGCTGGTATGAAGGCAAGTTCTATCAGTTATTAAAACTATGTGTTATGAATTCTAATCTCCTTTTAATCCTTTTTTTAAATGCTGCCATGGGTGGCCTATTTTACTTTACTTTGAAAAATACCTCCTGGGGGTTTATCATCAACTTTCTGATCCTCTTTTTACTTCTGGTGATCAGTTTTCCTTTCGGTATTGATTTTGACCTGTTTGTGGTGCTGTCCATCCGCTATTTTATTCCGCTTATAACCATCAATATTTTACTTAACGAATGGTTATTGAAGAGGGAAAGGGATCGAGTAACCAGGCAATATGGTTTTCGGATGCCCCTCTCTTCCGGATCGATAAAGTTAAAAGACATCCGGCGCGGAGTTTCCATTATCGGAGCTGCAGGGAGTGGAAAGACCGAAAGCGTAGTGGCCCAGTTTCTAAAATATTTTAGCAGGCGAACTTTCTGCGGGATTATCCATGACTATAAAAATTTTGAACTCTCCAGAATTGCCTATCCCCTATTCAAAGAAAGTAAAATGCCTTTCTATATTATTTCCTTTGATAGGATTTATCACAAGGTGAATCCCATTGCGCCTCGCTATATGCAGGATGAGGAAAGCGTGAATGAGATCTCCCGGGTTCTGCTGGAAAATTTATTGGAGAAAAAGGAAAGTAGTGCCTCCGGAAGCTCAAAGTTTTTTAACGATGCCGCGGAAGGAATTATAGGAGGGCTGATCTGGAAACTTAAAACCGATCATCCCGGCTATTGTACCCTGCCGCATCTGATCGCTTTATTCCAGCAGTTAACCACCTATGAATTAGTAGACTTTTTAAGTTCCAACTATACCTCCCAGGCTATGGCCAATGCTTTTATAAACGGCGTAGATTCTGAAAAACAGACGGCTTCGGTAAAAAGTACGCTCTCCAATGCGTTTAAGAAAATAAGTACGCAGCGGATCTTTATGGTGTTGTCTGAAGATGAGATCCCGTTGGATATCAATAATGCTGAAAATCCCGGGGTGATTTCAGTGGTGAATAATCCTAAATTTGAATCGGCTTACTCACCGATCGTGGCTACCATTGTTCATACGATTACCAAACAGATGAGCGTACATGACAGGCTTGGTTCGTTTATTCTCATGGAAGAAGCTTCAACGATCCGTTTACTCAACATGCACCGAATTCCGGCCACGCTGCGAAGCTATAATATCGCGACGGTCTACGTCATCCAGGATAAGATCCAAAATGATATCCTCTATGGTAGAGAGGCAGGAAAAGCGATCCTGAGCAATCTTTCCTATCAGTTCTTTGGGAAGGTAAACGACCCCGATACCGCGAAATATTATGAAAGTTTCTTCGAGATCGTCAAGCGTAAAAGCATCAGTGTAAGTAAAAGTGACAACCTGAATTTCGATACCAGAACCACCAAGAGTGAACGGGAAGTGGCCAAAATCAGGGCAGATCTATTTTTCCGATTAAAACCAGGGGAGTTCGTAAGTTTTGCCGATGGGAAAGACCGAAAGGTGAAATTCTCTACGCCTAACTGGACCAAGGAACTACCGATCCCGAAACACGACTTTTCTCCAGAAGATATGGAATTGAATTTTCAGAAAATATATCAGGAGGCTAAAGCGATTTACAAATCGGAAAACCGAAAAAGATGAGCGAGGTTAATTACATACGTCATCTTAACGGAGTCTTACGGAAATTTTCTGAAGACGAACGTATCACCTCTTCCCATCGAAGCTTATACCTGGCTTTCTTTGAGCTTTGAAATCAAAAACACTTTTCGAAAACAATTATGGTAAACAGTAAACAAGTAATGTCACTGGCTAAAATACGCTCCAGGACGACCTATCATAAACTGCTGAGGGAGCTAAAAATGTGGGGATACCTCCATTACCGTCCCAGCAGTAGTCCTCAAATTGGGACACTCATGGAACTGTTCAGATTTGATACACTACCTGATCAAAATATGGACAGGACTAGTTCAATTTCTGAACAGGTACCTGTCCAAAAAATGGTCTCTTTTAATAAACGTAATAATAAACATATTATAAACTCTTTTAAACAATCATGTCCAGAAAATGAATAGGTAGTTATAGTATATTTTAAATCTGAAAATAGAAGTATACTGGAGGCTAAAAGCTTTTATTTTTTTTATGAATCCATAGGTTGGAAATTAAATGGTAAAAACCCAATCACAAACTGGAAAGCTTGTGCCCGGAACTGGATGAAAAAAGCTGATGAAATAATAAGTGATGAAAAGTTAAATACACAGTCCCAAAATAGGGACAATTTGGATACCAGTAAGAATAAAAATTATGGAGAGCCGTTGTAAAAAATTACGAAATCAATTTTGACAGCCGTTTATCAGCCCACTGAAGTCTATAATACCTATATCTCATTCCAAAAAATTAGACTCCAGAATTTTTTATGATATTGAAATCATTCGTTCACTAGATAATTTGCAAACTATAAAGACCAAAATTCGACCGATTACGGACGTTTATGGGCGATTGTGGCCGATTACGACCGATTATTTAGTAAGAATTTCAGTACGACCCTATTTACTAAACCAACACCAAATAGTTAGGGGAAGCTGTTCAAAATTAAGTAACCACAGAAGTGGTATAATAAAATTCTTAATAAGAATTACATTTTAAGAAAAGTTACCTTTCAAATGCTTTTCAAAAATTATGAGAATGTAATAATTATAGGATTTATACTTCGTGGTTACTAAAGTTATAAAGGTGTTCTATTTTAGACTAAATGCTAAATTTAAAAAAGGAGTATTGTATCTCCGTAGTTTAATAATTATTACTATTTCATATAGTAGATGAATTTTCAGGTTTTAGGTGGTTTACAAATTAGAAGCTGAAAAAGCTACAGTATTCAAACATTTTATTATTCTGAATTTAAAAACCTATTTTTAGGCTCCAAATCCTATTCTGTTTATGAAGTCAACTGAAATCGAGGAAAAAGTAAAAGCGCTATTCCAAAATTTTGATCGTAAGAATTTTATATATGATTTATTAAGGGCTTATGGAATTTCCAAAACTTCTATAACCCGACTACAAAAGGGTGATTTCAATCTATCAAAGAATGAAGGCGAAATCCTTTACAAGAAAAAATTACTTTTTAAAGAAACCGATAGTGACCAACTGCTGGCCATTATTGATGATTTATCTAAAGAAGAGAATTTAAAGCATAATCCACGTTTTGTAGTGGTGACTAATTATAAAGAATTGGTGGCCAAAGACACGAGAACCGGAAAAAACCTGGATATCGCATTAAATGACTTGCCTAAAAATTTCAGTTTCTTTTTGCCTTGGGCCGGTCAGGAAGTATATGCGGCGAAAAATGAAAATGAAGCTGATCGTAAGGCTTCATACCGCATGGCTAAACTTTATGATATACTGGTTACTGAAAATCCAGAGGTAGCTGAAGATTATGGACATAACCTGAATGTATTTTTCTCCAGGTTGTTATTCTGTTTTTTTGCAGAGGACACCGATATATTTCCTGTAGAGGGAATGTTTACGAACGCTCTAATGCAACATACTCAACAAGACGGCAGCGATGTTCATTTGTTTTTAAAAAGGTTATTTAATATTCTTAACACCAAAGATAACAGTAATGAGCCAGAGCCCTATAGTGAATTCCCATATGTAAATGGTGGTTTGTTTAAAGATGAGATTGTGCTACCTAAATTTAATGCAGAAGCAAGGAGAATAATTGAAGAATGTGGTGACCTGGACTGGAAAGAAATAAATCCTGATATTTTTGGCTCGATGATTCAGGCAGTAGTTCATCCGGGGGAACGAGGTAATTTGGGAATGCATTATACTTCGGTTCCTAATATTATGAAGGTGATAGAACCCTTATTTTTAAATGAGCTGTATAATGAGTTAGAGAAGGCTAAGGGAAATGCAAAAAAGCTTCGCAAACTTATTACACGTATCAGTAAGCTTAAAATTTTTGATCCTGCCTGTGGTAGTGGAAACTTTCTCATTATAACATATAAAGAATTGCGAAAGTTAGAGATTGAAATCTGGCAGGAAATTCTGGAAAAAGAAAAGCAACAAAGCTTTATTTATTCTGAAATTAAACTCACCCAGTTCTACGGAATAGAAATAGACGATTTCGCTCACGAAATTGCAATGCTATCCCTTTGGTTAGCTGAACACCAAATGAACAAATATTTTGAGCAGGAGCTGGAGCTAGGTAAAGCACTTCCAATTTTACCACTCAAAGTCGCGGGGAAAATCGTTCATGGAAATGCTATACGTTTAGATTGGGAAGAAATTTGTCCTAAAAATGGAGATAATGAAATATACTTATTAGGGAACCCTCCATATTTAGGATCCAGAAATCAGGATCAAGAACAAAAAGAAGATTTAAAACTTTTATTTAACAAAGATTATAAAAGTTTAGATTATGTGATTGCATGGTTTTATAAGGGAGCCAATTATATTAAAGGTTTTAACGCACAACTAGCATTAGTTTCTACCAACTCTATTTGTCAAGGTGATCTAGTTGCCAAAACTTGGCCCAGAATACTAACTGAAGATTTGGAAATCGGTTTTGCATATCAATCATTTAAATGGTCCAACAGTGCAAAAGGAAATGCCGGTGTTACAGTAGTTATCGTTAGCCTTAGAAATAAATCTTCGGAGAATAAATATCTTTTTATAGGTAATAGTAAGCACCACGTCAAAAATATTAATCCCTATTTAGTTGAAGGTAAAAATGTGATAGTAGAAGGTACTATGTCTCCTATATCAAATTTTCCTAAACTTACATTTGGAAATATGCCAAATGATGGAGGGAATTTAATTTTAGACGAGATGCAAAAGGATACACTTATAAAAACTTATCCTTCAACTAAAAAATTTATTAAAGAATTCATTGGAGCTCACGATTTTTTAAATGGAAAAAAGAGATGGTGCTTGAAGATTGAAGATTATGATTTAGAAGAGGCAGACTCTGTTCCTGAAATCAAAAAAAGATTAAATCATATAAGTGAAAAGAGAAGTAAAAGTACAGAAAAGAGTACTAGAGAATTAGCCAAAAATCCTAATCATTTCTATTTCTTTTCTCATTTGAATTCTGATTCAATTTTAGTGCCCAGACATTCCTCGGAACGCAGGATTTATATACCAATTGGCTTATTTGATTCAAATACTATCATTGCAGATTCAGCTTTAGCTATATATAATGCGAAACCTTGGATTTTTGGGGTAATATCATCCAAAATGCATATGACTTGGGTTCGAGCAGTAGGTGGTAAATTAAAAACAGACTACAGATACTCAGGAAAACTGTGTTATAATACCTTTCCTTTTCCAGATGTCTCATTAAAAGAAAAAGAGAAAATAAATTTACACGTGCTTTCTGTACTAGAAGAACGCGAGAAGCATCCCGAAAAGACCATGGCACAATTGTACGATCCTGATAAAATGCCGGCTGGTTTACGTCAGGCTCATAAAGAGCTAGATGAAGCAATAGAACGTTGCTACCGACTGAAACCATTTGAAAATGATACGGAACGCCTGGAATATCTTTTTAAGGAGTATGAAAAGATGGTAAAAATGAAATAGGAAAAATGAGGTTCTATAAAGATGGAAGAAATAAAAAAACGACATCACTATGTTTGGAAAGATTATCTGCGCTCCTGGGCAGAAAGTAATGATTTAATTCCTACTTATTTTAAACAGCAGAAAAAGACTGCGAAACCTAATTTGGAAAATGTAGCTCAAGAAAAATTTTTTTATGAATCCGAAGAATTTACTATAGAAGAACAAAAGAAACTTTTTGACATAGCCTATCAGTTATCAGACAAAAATTCTTTAGAAGCCTGTTTAGGTATTCTTTCGGTATTTACTACTTATTCTGAGATAAAAAATCTATTAGTAGAAAAAGAGATTGATTTTAGTGAAAATGATATCAGGTTTGCTAAAACAAATTTAATAGAAGATGTGCATTTGGATTTTGAGGCTTATGGTAGGAGAATAATCAATGTAAATACGCTTGAAGATTTAGCCTTTTTAAAAAACAAAAAGGAACTTTTACATACCATGATTTATTTATGTATTCAATACACTCGTACTAAGCAAATGAGAAACAATTTTTATAAGTCTTCTTTGCCAAACAAATTTAATAATCCTGTTTCTATGATTATTGCCATTAATATGGCAAATTGGCTAACCTTTGATAAAAATTTATGTTTTACAATTTTTAATAATCAAGCTGCTATAAACTATATCACAGGAGACCAGCCAGTTATTAATTTGGCAGATATGAATAAGGATGGTTCAGTTCAAGAATTTATCCTTTATTATCCTTTAAATCCCAAGACAGCCATTCAGATTAATACTATTGAAGATAAATCCACTTTTGAAACGAAAAATATGGAATCTTCAGAAGTAGTAAATAAATTGAATTCAAAAATCTATCAACACGCTCATAATTTTGTTTTTAGTGATTCAGAAGAGCAGATTTTAAAGTATAAACAAATATAAATTTGATATAAACTGAAAGTTCGGAAATATTAAGAACTTTTAATTATCTTTGTAATAGATTGTAATGAGATTAATCAATAAAAAGGCGCTTGAAAAACTTAAAAGGAAGAAAAGAGGCAATGCTTCCCTGGCCAAAGAAATTGATCAGTTAATTGAAGACTTTGAAACTCACAACTGGCAAAGCCAGGAAGATTTAAAACAAGATCGAAAGGATGCAGATTGCGTTCATTCTGAAGGTTTTTATTTTTTCAATATAGAAATTCATAGAACAATGATTCTTATTGAATTTGAAGATAATGAAGCTTCTGTAATATGGGTTGGAGATCACCAGGAATATGAGAGGGTTTTCAAAAATAATAAAAGTGCCATTGCCAATTGGTTAAAAAGTAAGGACTTAATCTAGATAGTTATGAAAACACAATTTGATGTAGATAGCTTCCTTGAAAAAGGAAAGATCCAAAACGAGTTAGATTTTGAAAGAGCTTTAATTGCGGATAGAAAGTTAAGGGTAATGGCAAAAGAGAATCCTAAACTAAAAACTGTTCGTAAAAAGCTTCGCGATCTTATTGAGGCATACGAGAATAAAACCTGGGCTGCTGAAGTTAAAATTTCAGAAGATAAGCTAAAAGAGAGTGATTGGGCAGAACAGACCGCAGAAAAGGAACGGCTTTTTATTCATAACAGGAAAAAATTGATTAAAAGTAAGTTGAAAAAATTAGATCTTTCTCAACAAGATTTCGGAGTGATTTTAGGACATACAAGCAAGTCCTATATGTCTGAACTGATGAATGGGGTCAGTCCATTTTCTTTAAAAGACCTAGTGGTTATAAGTCAACTTCTAAAGATAGATTTAACTGATCTAGTGCCTACATTTTTACCTCAAAAAGAAAGAATTAAGATTAAAACTTCGATTAAAAAATTAGATAATCCTAAGCTTAGCCTAAGCGAAGATGATTTTGCCCTAGCATAATTTTTTGCTTTCATTATATAATTTCATCAATATCTCTAAACATAATTATGCCAGACTTAGTTCACGTTACCTACAAACAAACCGGAAAGAGTAAAAAAACCAATGAATTGGGTATGCGCGAAATGCAGGCTCGTGCATATGACGCGCGAACAGCGCAGTATTTATTAATAAAAGCTCCGCCGGCTTCCGGAAAATCACGTGCTTTAATGTTTATTGGTCTGGATAAACTGAGGAATCAGGATTTAAAAAAAGTAATTGTCGCTGTACCGGAACGATCTATAGGAAACTCCTTTTCCGCAACAGATTTAAAATCCTATGGTTTTTTTGATGATTGGAAACCAAATCCTGTTTATAATTTATGTACACCAGGAGGTGAAAATAGTAAGGTAAATGCCTTTATCAATTTTCTAAAAAGTGAGGAAGAGATTCTTATTTGTACACACGCTACACTGCGTTTTGCATTTGATGCCATTGAAGAAAAAGATTTAAATGATACGTTACTGGCCATAGACGAATTCCACCACGTTTCTGCAGATGCTACTAATAGGCTTGGAGAAGTATTGCGTACTATAATGGAAAAATCCAATGCTCACATAGTCGCTATGACTGGTTCTTATTTCAGAGGAGATAGTGTGCCGGTTTTACTTCCTGAAGATGAAGCAAAGTTTGTTAAAGTAAAATACGATTATTACGAACAGTTAAACGGTTATGAATACCTGAAATCTTTAGGGATTGGGTATCATTTTTATAGAGGTAAATACACTGGAGCAATTCACGAAATTCTTGATGAGGATAAGAAAACTATTATTCATATACCCAGCGTAAATTCCGGTGAATCAGAAAAGGAGAAATACGAAGAAGTTAACCGTATCATTGACAGCTTAGGAGAATTAGATTATCAAGATCCTACAACTGGTATTTTATATGTGAAAAGTAAAGATACCGGGAGAACGTTAAAAATTGCCGACTTGGTAAATGATAACCAGAAAGATCGGGATAAAATTCAAAATTATCTACGGGGAGTAAGTGATGCAGATGATATAGATATTATCATTGCCCTGGGGATGGCAAAAGAAGGTTTTGATTGGCCTTATTGCGAACACGCCTTAACCGTGGGCTATAGAGGTTCACTTACCGAAATTATTCAGATCATTGGCCGGGCCACAAGGGACAGTAAGAATAAAACTCACGCTCAGTTCACCAACCTGATTGCCCAACCAGATGCAGCAGATGATGAAGTCAAATTATCAGTTAATAATATGCTGAAAGCAATCACTGCCTCACTTTTAATGGAACAGGTACTGGCTCCAAATTTTAAATTCAAGACAAAAGACGATTTAAAAGATTATGATTCTGATGACGACGAAGGGAATGAAGCAAATGAAGCTGATGAAAACCATATTTATATAAGGGGCTTTAAAGAACCTTCTACCCAAAAGGTGAGTAATATTATTGAATCCGATCTAAATGATCTTAAAGCGAAAGTTTTACAGGATGATAATATGATAAAAGCCATGCCGGGAAATGTAGAACCGGAGGTCATTAACCAAGTACTTATCCCGAAGATCATTAGGGAAACCTATCCAGATTTAACTGAAGAAGAAGTAGAAGAAGTAAGGCAGCACATTGTTGTTGATTCAGTAGTTAAGAATGGCACAATTGAAGAGCAAGGCGATAAGCGATTTATTAAAATGGCCGATAGCTTTGTGAATATAGAAGATATCCATATTGATCTTATAGATAGTATTAATCCATTTCAGAAGGCTTTTGAAATCCTTTCAAAGTCGGTAACCGCTTCCGTATTTAGGGCAATTCAGGAAACTATAGATGCTTCCAGAATTACAATGACCAAAGAAGAAGCTATTATTTTATGGCCTAAAATTAAAGATTGGGTTCAGAAAACAGGAAATCAACCGGATATCAAATCTTTAGATCCTAAAGAAAAAAGGATGGCTGAAGCCGTTATTTTCCTGAAGGAGTTAAAACGCAAACAAAAGCAAAATGTCTAAGAAGAAATTAAGCATTGAAGATATTTTTGATGATGATGATTTAGGTATTCTGGAATCTCAATCGAGCAAGTCTGCAGTTAAGTCTGAAGATCAGCGTTTAATTGATTCTTTTGAAGAAGTTAATGGTTTTATTGACTCTAGCGGAAAAGAACCGGAACAGGGAAACGGAATAACCGAAATGCGTTTGCAGTTGAGACTTCAGGGCTTTAGATCATCAGAACATAAAAAAGAATTTTTAAAGCCTTACGACAGACATAACCTTTTATTTCAAAAGCAAACTCCAAAGTCAGTCAACGATATTTTTAATGATGACGAATTGGATATTCTTAATCCTGATGCTGAAGCTGAATCAATATTTGAATTTAATCATACTCCAAAGAACTCAGAAAGGGCCGAAACCGATTTTGTTGCTCAAAGAAAACCTTTAACCGATCAGGAATTTGAACCATATAAAAAGCTGTTTCAAAAAGTACATAAAGAAATTAAATCGGGCAGGAGAATCCTTAAAGAATTTAGAAAGGCCGATAAAAACCTGAAAGAAAACAATTTCTATATTGTCGATGGAATGCTTTGTTATTTGGAAATGGCAGATATTTCTTTAGTAGAAATGGGTGACAAATCCGGTAAGCGACTTCGGAAAGAAGGTCGAACACGTACAGTATTTGATAATGGAACCTATAGCAATATGCTTTATCGTTCTTTAGGAAAAATACTAACAAAAAATGGTCGAATAGTATCGGAAACCGATGAGGCTGTAGAAAGTCAACTAACAGCTAATGCTACGCAGGTTGAAGCCGATGATATTGAA
The DNA here is from genome assembly GCA_964220295.1 of Flavobacteriaceae bacterium. Classification (GTDB taxonomy): domain Bacteria; phylum Bacteroidota; class Bacteroidia; order Flavobacteriales; family Flavobacteriaceae; genus Christiangramia. Next base: position 41,281 of record CAXPUM010000069.1, read on the forward strand.
AGTGGATGGATTTACGTGTTACGATCTAAATCAAAGAATCCAGAAATTGCTTCTATAAGTAACCTTTATAAAATTGGGTTTTCTACGGTTGATGTAAAAAGAAGGATTGTAAATGCTGCAAATCAGTCTACCTACCTAAATGCAGAAGTGGAAATTGTAGCTACTTTTAAATGCCTGAATCTAAACACCCAGAAATTCGAAAATCTGATTCACCGCTTCTTTAAGGACGTTCAACTTCAAATCGATATTTTAAGTCAGGGTAACCAACGAGTTTCTCCCAGGGAATGGTTTGTAGTTCCCTTTCCAATTATAGAAAGGGTAGTAGAGCTATTTATTTCTGGCGATATTGTGAATTACCGATATGATGTGGAGAATAATGCTATTTTAAAGATCTGAGCGAGTAATTTTTTACTGAGGAGAAAGATGGACAGAGGAGGGACAAATAATTATGGAGAAAAAAAAGGCAGTGTTTTTATTTGGAGCTGGAGCGGTCTTGGACTGGGGAGCACCATCAACTTCTCATTTAACAGAATTAATTAGAACAAGCGGTTATAAAATCAAAGGAGGGGAAGTAACAGTAACAGAATTTTTATATTCGAAATTACGAGAGAATGATTATTCTGAAAAAGAGATAAACTTTGAAACGATTTTAAATGCAATTGAAGAATTAATTGTTTACTATTCTTCTAACAATTCAGAAGTCAAACAACCTTCGATATTAAAATGTTTGTTTGATTGTAACTTTGAAGATAAAATATTTGACTTTTCTATAAAAGGAGGAGAAGAAAAAAACGGCTATTCTATAGAAGTACCGAGCGGTAATAAAAATTTTATTAGCCAAAATTCTTATTCTAAAGAAACACCACAACAGTTCTTTTTATTGCATTTAATGCAAGAGTTACTTTCAGTTATATCAAATGAGGTTATTGAATATGCCTATCACGGAAAAGAACACTCAAAAGTAAAACTTGATTCGCAACATTCCTATAATTTTACAAGATGGATGAGCCATATTGAAAAGGATCATATTTTAAGACTTTATACTTTAAATTATGATAGAATATTTAAAATATTACTGGAAAGAGAGGGAATAGAAGTTTTTGAGGGTTTTGAGGCTAGAGAATACGTACCATATAATATTTCAATTAAATCAGAAATACCTAAAATCTTATCTGATTCTAAATCAAATGTTCACTATAACCTACACGGTTCTATACATTGGGAAGTTTTGGATACTTATAATGGGTTCAAAAGTCCTGATATATTTTTAACGACCGGAGGTCATTTACAATTAAATGATATGGCGTTATTTGAACAAATAGAAAAAGGAAAAGCAACTATTTTATCCAACATAATTACAGGCTATCATAAGGTCCAAAAATCTATCTTATCTCCATTTAGACAAATGTATAGTTCTTTTGATAGAGATTGTATATTGTCAGATAGGATTTATATAGTTGGATATTCATTTGGTGATGAGCACATCAATCAAATACTCAAAACAGTATTGAGATGTAACAAAAATTTTCAAATAGTTATAATAGATCCAGATTTTTTTAATAATAGAATGGATCGTTACCTTTATATGAATATTTTACCGCATTACAAAGGCCCTTGGAGCTTACCAATTTCAGACGTTACTTCAAATTATTTTAAATATCTGGATGGAAAAATTAAGGTGCACACACTAAAATTCAATGAATTTCTTAGGTTCTAAAACTTGGATGAAAGTTTCAAATTATATCTGTAAATTTAAATTTAAGTTTTTTCAATCCTGCGATTCATTCTCTTTTAAAAATTGCTGTTCTAAAATTTCCATATCTCTCCCCACTTTCTCATCAAGCACCTTCGCATAGATTTGTGTTGTTTTAAGAGATCTGTGACCGAGCATCTTCCCAACTGATTCTATTGGAACACCTTTAGAGAGCGTAACCGTAGTCGCAAAAGTGTGTCGGGCTAAATGGGTGGTCAAATTCTTTTTTATGCCGCACAAGTCAGCTATCTCCTTTAAATAAGCATTGGATTTTTGGTTGGTGAGAACAGGAAGCATTGTATTTTTAACTTTCACTTGTGGATGATCTTTGTACTTCTCAATTATAGACGCTGGAACTTCAAGCAAAGGAATACTACTTAAAGATTTTGTTTTTTGCCGTTTCGTTTTAATCCATTTCTTACCATTCATACCGAGGACTATATCATCTACTGAAAGTTTTTTTACATCAGCGAAGGCTAATCCGGTATAACAACAAAACAGAAAGATATCCCGTACCAGTTCCAGGCGGGGAAGCTCAAATTCCTTTTCAGCCATTTTTTTAAGTTCAGAATCAGTAAGAAAATCCCGTTCCGAGGATTTCCAGCTGCCTTTCCAGTGAAAAAATGGGTCCCGGTCTATCCATTGATTTGCGTAAGCAATCCGAATAATTTTTTTAAAATTTACAATGTATTTTAAAGCTGTATTATGTGCGCAGTTCTTTTGTGATTTTAAGTAATGATCTAACCCAGTGATAAATTTATGGTCGACCTGCTGAATAGGAATATCCTTTTTCTTATAAGCGAATAAAAGGTATTCCTCAATATGTTTTTTACAGGCATTATAACGTTGCATAGTGCCTTTGCTATAGCCCTTTCCTATTAACTTTTTCATTCCATCGTTATGCTCTTGAAAAATCTCCATTAGCATACGTTCCTGCTCATCCCCTTTCCCAAAATATATATCCTTAATAATTTTGGCTGAAATTGGTTGATTATCCCTTATTAACCTATCGTGGATATCATAAAGTTTGGAACGAATGGAATCTAAATATCTATTAATAGTCTTTGATTCATCTGAATTACCTTTGGCAATACTCCCATGCTTATTCCACTTATTTAGAGCAATTTTTCTAGAAGTTGTGAAATCTGCACGTTTCCCGTTATAGGTTAAACGAACGTACAGAACCGCGGTATTGTTTTTAGCCGAAGTAGTTCTCTTTGGATAAAAAAGTATAGAAAAAGAATTATTCATAGGTGCATATTTTTATTAAGCACCTTCAAGATAGAAAAACAAAATGTTAAATTATACTCGCAAACCTTTTATTAACAGTTCATTACGAGCATCGAGGTGCATATTATTTCACCTATAAAATATGCACCGAATTGAGCACCAATTACTTGCATTTAATTGCCATTAAATGACATTAACTAAAAAGAAAAAGCCTCTAAATCATTGATTTAAAGGCTTTTAGATATAATTTGCTTTGTTAAAAGCGGTCTGGACGAGACTCGAACTCGCGACCCCCTGCGTGACAGGCAGGTATTCTAACCAACTGAACTACCAGACCGTTGCGTTATTGCGAGGGCAAATATACTACCCTTTTTAAATTCACCAAACCTTTTTTGAAAAATTTTCCTGGCTAAAAATTCAGCTTTATCCAAACTTTTGTTTTTCAACTAAATATGTCGTCAAAATTTGATCAAAATTTTTCCGAATATCAGCCTCCACATACTTGATCTGGTACCTGGCACATTGCATTTTCAATTCCGCTAGATAATTCGCCACCGCTTTTTTATAATTCTCACGGATATTATCAGAATATAAATCGACTTCCAGACCTGTTTCCACATCGGTAAAGCGCCTCGGGGTATTCTCAAAATCGAATTCCAGCTCACTTTTCCTATCCATTATATGGAACAAAACCACTTCATGTCGGTTATATTTCAAATGCCGGAGCGCTTCAAATAATTCCGATTCTTCGGCATCTGCCTGGAACATATCAGTAAATAAAAACACCAGAGATCGGCGCTTCAGTTTCTCTGCAATCTGGTGTAAATAGGTATATGTATCGGTATTTTTTCCTGAGCCGCCATTTTGCAGAATTTCATTCATTTTATTGATGAGCATCTGGTGATGGCGTTCCCCTGCTCTCTCTGGAGCGTAATATTCAAATTCATTGCTATAGACACTTAACCCAACCGCGTCCCGCTGTCGCTTTAAAATCTGCATCAAACAGGCCGATGCAAGTACAGAAAAGCCAATTTTGTTCAAATTCTCAAGATTCTGAGCCTTTAACTTAGGGTAATGCATGGAAGCGGAATTGTCTAATATCAAATGGCAGCGCAAATTGGTCTCCTCTTCATACCGCCGCGTATATAATTTATCGGTTCGCGCGAACAGTTTCCAGTCAATATGCCTGGTGCTTTCTCCTGAATTGTAGATCTTATGCTCGGCAAATTCCGCAGAAAAACCATGAAAAGGACTTTTATGAATTCCCGAAATATAACCTTCTACCACCTGCTTTGCCAGCAGGTCGAGGTGCAGGAATCCCGGAGTGTCATGAATTTGTTTTTGAATATCCATCTTCGTGAAAATACCAATGTTTTGGCAATAAAAAAAGCCGGTCTTAAACCGGCTCTTTCATTATATGTGATTTTATCTTACAAAAGCTGATCTAAGGCTTCAGCGTAAGTTTGCTTCTGAGCAACACCTACCTGGCGACCAACTACCTCACCGTTCTGGAAGACCAAAACAGTTGGGATATTTCTTACTCCGTATTTCGCAGCAAATTCCTGATTAGCGTCTACATCAAGCTTTCCTACAACAGCTTTTCCTTCGTACTCCCCGCTCAATTCATCGATGATCGGCCCAACCATTCGGCAAGGTCCACACCAGGCAGCCCAAAAGTCTACCATTACAGGTTTATCGCTTTTTAGCACTTTTTCTTCAAAATTTGCATCAGTTATTTCAACAGCCATAATATTATAATGTTATCTGGTTTTACTTTAGATTCGTAAAAGTAGTCAATTATATTCTGAAACCTTACAGGCCGTATATTTTATTTAACTATACGCTCATTGCCCCTGTTTATCTGGGTGGCCCGCAGGTTTTTACAAACCTGCGGCGGGCTTTCCCCGCTGCATGACAGCACGCTCCAATCCCTGCCACATTTAGTTCAGTTTATATAAAAACTGTTCCTTTTCCAGCATTTCAATCAGCTCTTGTGAGATGCGTATTTTATGTTTTCTACTCGGCATATGCAGCTTCACCTGTTCTTTCATTTCATAAACTACGAAATTTAAGTGATGTTCGCCTTTATGACTTTTAAAGGTGTCTTCCAGCCAGTCAATTTTTTCACTGGCGAGATCAGATACATTCAACTGAATGGTTAGTTTCTTGGCATATTTATCCATCACATCATGCAATAAGTTCATCTCCCGAAATTGAACTCTGGGCTCCCCTCGACTGCCAGTATCCTTGTTAACCCAGCCTTCCTTGATAAAGCATTTGAGATGCACGAAATTATTCGGAACCAGGAAATGTTTCAGTCTCAAATATTCTTCTCCAAATATTTTAAATTCATAAGATTCATCATAGTCTTCCATCATAAAGATCGCCCAGCCTTTTCCATTTTTAGAAACCTTATGCTGCACGTCACTTACCACGCCTCCTATCGTCAAATCACGATTGACCACATTTTCCAAAATCCGAAGATCAGAAAGCTTTCCGTTGCAGAAATAATTCATTTCGATCTTGAAATCATCCAGTGGATGTCCCGAAATATAGATTCCCACAACTTCTTTTTCACGCTTTAGCTTTTCCATCGTACCCCAACTTTCACAAGGAGGAACTTCCGGTTCCGGGATCTGCACCTCACTGGCTTCACCAAAAAGACTGACCTGCGAAGAGTTTTCATTTTCCTGGAATTTCTGCGCGTATTTCACCACCTTTTCAAGGAAACTCATTCCGCTCCCGTCGTCATGGAAATACTGTGCCCGGTGCGTCCCACCAAATCCGTCAAAACCGCCTGCTAAGGCAAGATTTTCAAATGCTTTTTTATTTGCCGCACGAAGATCAATACGCTTAGCCATATCAAAAATAGAACGATAAGGACCCTCTTCAGATTTCCTGTTTTCAACAATAGTGGCAACCGCTCCGGCGCCAACTCCTTTTATGGCCCCCATTCCGAAGCGCACAGCATTATTCTTATTAACAGAAAACTTGTAGTAAGATTCATTTACATCAGGTCCAAGCACATTCAGTTTCATGCGCTTGCACTCTTCCATAAAAAAGGTAACCTGCTTGATGTCGTTCATGTTATTAGAAAGCACAGCTGCCATATATTCCGCAGGATAATGCGCTTTTAGATAAGCTGTCTGGTAGGCGATCCAGGCATAACAGGTGGAATGTGATTTATTAAAAGCATAGGATGCGAACGCCTCCCAGTCTTTCCATATTTTCTCCAGCACCTCTTCGGGATGACCTTTTTCTTTTCCACCGTCAATAAATTTCGGTTTTAATTGCGCCAGTAACGCCGCAATCTTTTTACCCATCGCCTTCCGAAGCATATCGGCTTCACCTTTGGAGAAGCCGGCCAGTTTCTGCGACAAAAGCATCACCTGCTCCTGATAGACCGTAATCCCGTAGGTTTCTTCCAGGTATTCCTCCATTTCCGGAAGGTCATAAGATATCTCTTCATCTCCGTGTTTACGGGCAATGAAACTTGGAATATATTCCATCGGCCCCGGACGGTACAATGCGTTCATCGCAATTAAATCATCAAAAACCGTTGGTTTCAGCGCCTGCATGTGCTTCTGCATCCCGGGAGATTCATACTGGAAAATCCCAATCGTTTCTCCTCTTTGGAAGAGTTTATAAGTCTCCTCATCATCCAGAGGAAAGTTATCAGGGTCAAGTTCAATTCCGTGGCGACCTTTAACGATCTTCACGGTATCTTTAATAAGGGTCAGTGTTTTAAGACCCAAAAAGTCCATTTTCAGCAGTCCCGCACTTTCAACTACCGAGTTATCGAACTGCGTTACATATAAATCGGAATCTTTCGCAACCGAAACCGGCACATAATCGGTAATATCGCTCGGGGTAATGATCACCCCGCAGGCATGTATACCGGTATTTCTAACCGAACCTTCCAGAATACGAGCCTGATTGACAGTTTCAGCTTCCAAGTCATCGCCTTCCGAAATATTTAATAGCTCATTGATCTTCTCTACCTCATCACCTCTAAATTTACTTCGGATGGTTTTATCGTCCATTCCGAAGATCTTGGCAAGCTTGGTGTTCGGAATAAGCTTCGCAATTCGATCAGCTTCCATCAAAGGTAAATCCAGCACTCTCGCTGTATCCCGAATTGAAGATTTTGCAGCCATTGTTCCATAAGTGATGATCTGGGCAACCTGATTCGCACCGTATTTGTTGATCACATAATCCATTACCCGACTTCGACCTTCATCATCGAAGTCAATATCAATATCGGGCATACTCACACGATCCGGATTCAGAAAACGCTCAAAAAGAAGATCATACTTGATGGGGTCGATATTCGTAATCCCGAGGCAATAGGCCACCGCTGAACCTGCTGCCGAACCTCGACCAGGCCCCACGGAAACTCCCATTTCCCGAGCGGCGCGTATAAAATCTTCCACGATCAGGAAATAACCCGGATAACCGGTATTTTCGATGACCGATAATTCGAAATTTAATCGATCTTCAATACCTGGAGTAATTTCAGGATATCGTTTTTTGGCACCTTCAAAAGTGATGTGCTTCAAATAAGCATTTTCACCCCTTTTACAACCGTCAACCAAATCCTCTTCACTTTGAAACTGCTGCGGAATAGTAAATTTTGGAAGTAATACATCTCTTGCCAGCACGAACGGCTGAATCTTATCTACGATCTCCTGAATATTGGTGATCGCTTCAGGAAGATCCTTGAAGAGACCCTTCATCTCATCGGCGCTCTTGAAATAATATTCCTGGTTTGGAAGTCCGTAGCGATAACCACGGCCGCGCCCTATTGGGGTAGCCTGCTTTTCTCCATCTTTCACACACAAGAGAATATCATGCGCATTGGCATCTTCCTGTTTCCAATAATAGGTATTGTTCGTCGCTATTAATTTGATGTGGTGCTTCTTGGCAAAATCAAACAAAACAGGATTAACCCTGTCTTCATCTTCCTGCCCATGGCGCATCAATTCTATATATAGATCATCTCCAAACTGTTCTTTCCACCAAATCAAAGCTTCTTCAGCCTGATTTTCTCCAACATTCAGGATCTTACTTGGCACTTCCCCGTATAAGTTTCCAGTCAGGACGATCACATCTTCTTTATATCGCTGGATGACCTCTTTATCTATTCGAGGTACATAATAGAACCCATTAGTATATGCCAGAGAAGACATTTTTGCCAGGTTGTGATAGCCATTCTTATTTTTGGCCAGCATGACTACCTGGTAGCCATTATCTTTCCGGGTCTTGTCGGTATGATTTTCACAAACAAAGAATTCACAACCCACTATGGCCTTCATTTCGGGTTTCAGTGGCTCGCCTTTTTCTTCGGCTTCTGCATTATGCTCTTTGACTTTTCCATTATAAACACCAACTTCTTTTACAAAATGGAAAGCCCCCATCATATTAGCATGATCGGTTAGCGCGACAGCATTCATATTTTCTTCCGCCGCCGCAGCAACCAGATCGGGGATGCTGATAGTTGATTGTAATACGGAAAACTGCGAATGATTGTGCAGATGGGCAAATGGTACCTCGTCCAGCTTCTCCAGGTTTTCCTGAATTTCTTCGTGAGAAATTTCATCGGAAGGCTGCTGCTTGGCAAGCCTTTCCCTGATTTTATCTGAAGCCTTTTTAAGGTTGATATGCTTTAAACCGATAAGCTCAATTGGCTGCGGATTTTCTTCGGAAAAATTCTGAAAATAATCTGCCGGCACATCCAGCTGCTCAATAGTATAGATTCGCTGCCTGATGAGCTCGAGGAAACAGCGGGTTGTTGCTTCCACATCGGCGGTAGCATTGTGAGCTTCTGCAAAAGCCTGGTCAAAAAGGAATTCATGTAACTCGGTAAGCGTTGGTAATTTGAATTTTCCACCGCGTCCTCCGGGAATTTTACATAATTCGGCAGTCACCTCGGTACAGGTGTCAAGAATTGGCAGTTCCTGCAAGCTATTTTGAAAATTCTCACGGATAAATTCGGCACCCATGATATTCACGTCAAAACCTACATTCTGACCTACCACAAATTTTGACTTCTGCAGCGCTTCATTAAACTTTTCCAGGACTTCGGTTAGCGGAATTCCCTGTTCTTTGGCCAGATCAGTAGAAATACCATGGATTCTTTCAGAGTCATACGGAATATCGAAACCATCTGGCTGCACCAGGTAATCCTGATGCTCCACCAGGCGCCCCATTTCATCGTGCAACTGCCAGGCGATCTGTATGCATCGCGGCCAGTTATCAGAATCTGTCAAGGGAGCATCCCATCGCTTTGGAAGTCCGGTGGTTTCAGTATCAAAAATCAGGTACATCCTATTGTTTTTAAGCCGTTTAGAAGAGTTGAGGAATTGGTCTTGCGCAAAAGACCATCCGGGCTAAAATAAGGAAGATTCTAGGTTATAAAAAGTGAAGTTTTGAACAAAGTATAAAGATTATTGCATTTCACTCCGTCAGCTTGCAGTTCGTCAGAAAAATCTTTTACAACCAGTATTCTAAAAGTTTATTTGTGGCACTGAGCTAACTTTCTAATATTTACGATAATGAAAAGAATTTTACTATTTGTCTTTTGCATCTTAAGCTGGAGCCAATCTTTTTCGCAAACTGATATTATACTTTCTCCTGAAGAAGAAAAAATTTCCTGGGAGTTATTGAAAAGAAAATATCTATCACACACAGTGGAGGATTATTACAAACCTGCCATATTCAGGTCCAGTATTAAAGTAGGGATCAAAAATTCTGACAAGCCGGTAAATAAAAGAATTTTAAAAGAAATTATAGATTCCATTCAACCGTATATAGGTCAAAAAATTAGCTTTACAAGCAATGTGGAAGAATCAAATTTTGTTTTTGAATTTATAACCCAGTGCGATAAAACCACTGCCTTGTGGGACTACCCCGAGTTTGACCATGAGAGTAATGACAAATTAGCAACTATAAAGAAGCAAAATATCAAAGTTTGGTTGGCTGATTCTGTTTCAGACCAATTGCGAAAAAAAGCATTCCAGTATAAATTTATAAACGGACTTATAAAAAGTAACACAGGTCCCTATATGGTAGAGGGGCGGAATTATACCCCTGATACAATCGATGTTAGTAATGTAAATTTTATATTTCATTCAGTTCTTAACAATGAAATGTCTTCCATTACATTATTAGAAATAAATAAATTAGAGTTCAACAAACTCGATAAGTTCGTATTAAGTAAGTTGTATTCACAAGATTTTCATACAGATTTCAGAAAATATTTATTTTCTGAATATTCGTTTATATACAGCTGCCTGTTTTTCTATCCAAAACTATTGGAAACTGTTGGTGTAATTATTAATCTGATACTATGTGTTGTATTAGGCTTATTCCTTATCAATAATATTCTAAAGAAATCATATCGATTTACTTTTCTTAGCTATATAATTCCCGGGTTATACATTTGGGTCAGTTTTGCTATGATGATTCTTATCACCTCCTTTTTCCAGGGAGACTTTATTTTCAAAGCAGACCAGACCAGCTTTTATGATTTTCAACTTTTTATTCTTTTATATTCTGTTACGGCATCGGTTTTAATTTATCTTTTTGAAATTAAACTTCTAGCAGGCTCTAAAACCATACAGGAAAGAGTTTTCAGGATGTTTTTTATTACTATGGTTTGCTTAATTGCCGCTCAACTTCTTGTGAGTTTGATCCTGAAAGATGATGAAATAAATCAAGGGAGTATTTTGATGATTTTTACTCTCGCATTAATAAGAGTCAGTTATTTTTATTTAATCTATAGAAAAGATGCGATCATCAAAGAAAAAGACCTCCAACTAAGCAGTTTATCAGCCTCCAAAGCCGAAGCCGAAGTCGCGTCACTGCATGCCCGTATCAATCCGCATTTTCTTTACAATTCTTTAAATTCCATAGCAGGATTAGCACATATTGATGCTGATAAAACCGAAAAAATGGCACTTTCGCTATCCGATCTTTTTCGACATAACTTAAATAGAAAAAACGAAGCTTTTTGTACTATTGAAGACGAAGTAGAGGCTGCAATCGCTTATATGAATATCGAGCAAATACGTTTTGGGGAGCAACTTCAGTTTAATACTGAATTAGATGAATCGCTATATAATTATTTGATTCCGCGGAATATCATTCAGCCTCTATTAGAAAATGCCATAAAACATGGAATTTCAAAATTAAACAAGCCAGGAAAAATTAAGCTCAGCATTATACAAAATCAGAATCAAGTTGAAATTTCTGTTTTTGATAACGGCCCCGACTTTAAAGAAGGAAGTATTTCGGGTTATGGACTACAAAGCATTTTTGATATTCTTAAACTCACCTATAATAATGAGGCCACGCTAAACTGGGAAGATACACCTGAAAAGAGAGTATGGATTAGTATTGATGAAACTGTTTTAATAAAAAAGTAACATGAGCTTTAAAACATTAATTATTGAAGACGAAGAACCGGCACGACTAAGACTCACTAAACTTCTACAAAACTATCCTGATAAGATTGAAATTATAGGGTTTGCCAATAACGGAGAAAATGGTCTGGAAAAAATTGATGATCTAAAACCAGATCTTATCTTTTTAGATATTCAAATGCCAGGAATGAATGGTTTCGAGATGCTTTCTAAGTTACACCGGATACCGTTAGTTATTTTTTGTACAGCTTATGACGAATATGCTTTGCAGGCTTTTGAAACTAATAGTATTGATTATTTACTGAAACCCGTGAAACCAGAACGGCTAAAAAAAACAATTTCGAAATTAGACAAATTTAGCCCTCATTTGAATAAAGCTGAAATTTTGGACTTTCTTGAGGCAATCGACAAAAAGGAACCTAAACCGAAAATGAAGAGTATAAGTATTAAAACCGATAAAAAAATCGTTTTTTTAAAACTTATTGATATTCTGTATTTTGAAGCTAAAGATAAATATGTTAGCGTGATTTTGAAGAATGGGGAACAGTATCTTAGCCAACAGAGTCTGAGCCAGTTTTCCCATGATTTACCCGAAAATTTCAGGAGAATTCATCGTTCAGTTCTATTAAATTCAGATTTTATAAAAGAGGTGCATCATTATTTTAATAGCAGATATGCATTTATCCTGGAAGATAAAAAAAGGACGAAGCTGATTAGTGGCAGATCCTATAAAAAAGCAATTAAGGAATGGATCGACATTTAGGCTAGTGCTTAAATTGAAACCTGCTTTAAAGGATTATTATTGATGAAATAAAATTTTTCAGTATCGTATTGGGCAAGCCGAAATCAGAACGAAAAAAATTTAAAAGTTAACGATCCAGTTTCATAATTAATATAGTAAAGCGTTATAGCACCTACCCCAGTTTATTTCTTTTAAGGATAAGGCAAAAAACCTTAGAAGTGGAAGCATTTATGAAAGCTATGATGAAATTCTCAACCGTTTTATTTCAGAATAACGGCATCACTACTTCCCAATAGATAACATGAAATTTTCATTTTAGTACCACTAATTTCAACTGATGTAAATAAGAAGTTTACCGTCAAGAGCTAATTCAAAATTATAAATTTTAAAACGGTATATTAGTTAGCTATAAAATTTCCATCACACCTAATAATCATAAACATGATGTCAAAAATTTTCAAATCTATCCTGTTATTGCTTTACTCGTCCAGCCTATGTAGTCAAATTCCGGAAACAGCGATATCAATCGAAGACCCTGCCTTCAACGAATACTTCTACAATAAAAATAATATTCCAGAAGTAAGAGGCAAAATAGCCAATATTTCGGATGAAGAAATTAAGGAGATTGAGCTTAACTATGCATTGGTTACGCCATTAAAAAATTCTCAAATTAACAAAAGTGCAGCCATCAAAGCAGACGGTACTTTCGTGCTTGATATAGATCATGCATTTCCATACCAGCAAATCTGGATAAAATTAGGCGACTTATACTATGCCGGCATCTTTGCGCAAAACGACTTATTCATAGAGTTGGATTATGACAAATTACAAAATAGCAAATCAGTATATTTTGGTCGCGAAATGAACGGTGTTTATTTTAATGGCCCAGGTATAAAGTATATAGGTAGTGATGGAGAGTTGAACAATTTTATGAACAACTATTTTCTGTACCAAAATCCTCAAAGACTTGAATTGATGAAGGGCCTGGATAAGGTTCAAGCCAATAAAAACAATCACAGTAATTTTAAGGTAAAGTATGATAGTATCTATGGTCAAATTAGAGACCTGGATAATAATTATATTAAAAGTAATCCTTCAGAATATTCCTGGTTGATAGAAAATGAAAGATTATCAGATTATTACGGCTTTTTATTGCATAGTGCGGGGCAGGCAATGTTTATGAGCGAAGAAGAATTAAGAAAAATGATAAATCATAAACCGTATTTAACCTCTAATAATGGGACATGGTTCTATAATTATTTAACTCAATATTTAAATTACAAATCTTACAATCATAACTTTCAGCTATATAATCAAACAAATGGATCGGACATTTCAGTAAAACAACTGGATTCTCTTAGGGAAAAATTTCACAATCAAGGTAATGTTGTAAGAACTATTGAAAAAATAATACAGCTGGATAGCCTTTTTGAAAATCCAAAAGCAGATTTCTTAAAAACGAAGTTGAAGAGCTCTGATATATTGGAGCAAAACTTAATAAATGAAGAAATTTTAAAGACTGTTAAAACGGAATGGGTAAAAGAAATAATTCTTAACGAGACTCAACAAAATATTGAAAAATTAGATACTATCAATAACCTGATAAATAAATCGGAATCATTTGAATCCAGTTTAAATATTGGAAAACCTGTTGCCGAAATGCCTTTTGGAGCTAAACTCTTCATTGTTGACTCTCTTGATCCTAAAGAATTGCTTACAAACTTAAATACAGCATTTAAAGGAAGGGCCTTGTTGCTTGACTTTTGGGCTACTTGGTGTGGGCCGTGCTATAAGGAAATGCCTTATGGAAAAAAACTATATGAAAGCACAAAAGATCTTCCTATCGAATTTGTTTATTTATGTACTTCCAGTAATTCCAATGTTGATAAATGGAAATCGAAAATTGCAGATCTAAAGCAACCTGGCGTACATCTGTATGTAAAAGGAACTGAGATTAATGAATTGATGGAATTATTTTCATTAAATGGATTTCCAGGTTACGCTTTCATTAATAAAAATGGAGAATATAAAGAAAACGCAATTCAACAAATGTCTACAACCACCCGAGATCAATTAATTAAACTAATCGAATAAAGTTAAATTCTAGTAGATAGAATGGTACAGATAAAAATTTTTGGATTGCAAGATGCTCCAGGATTAATCAAAAAAACATCCAAATTTTGGAATAGTTAAATAATGGGGAATAGATCCTTTCAGAAAAATTTTAGCGAATTATTGAACAAAAAAAACCTCACAAGATACCTAAACAGGAAATCTTGTGAGGTCTGATACGAACACTAAAACTACTACTACTTCAATCAAACATTGCTCGCATCATTGTTACTTACTTTCAGTATCGCGTCATTGGGACAAATTCCCGAAAGAAGTTCTATTTTTACGCTTCTCTTTCCAGAGCTTTCACCTCGTTTAAAGAGGCTACTATTGCGTTTTTCTGCTTTATTAAAATATTTCCGGTAGAGGCAGGAATACTAGAATCTTTCAAGATATCATCATATTCTTCTACAGCCGCTTTTTCCCCACGAACTGCTTCTTCTAATACCGCTTCATCTTTATCATTAGAAAGACTTGCTTTCAAATTCATCCATGAACGGTGGGCATCACCAGCAAGGCTACTTCCTTTATCAGGGTTTTCCCCAAAATTTCTAATCTCAGTCTTTAACTCATGACCAAAATCGTAACGCTCTTCAGCCCTTTGAGTAAAGAATGTTTTTAAACGATCGTTCTTTACTTTTTCAGCAGCTAATTTATATCCTTTCTCTGCATCATAATTCTTTTCCAAAAGTTCATTCAACTTTTTAGAAACTTCTTCTGAATAACTCATAACTTCTTTTTTTGCAATTTTTATAGGTTAAAGATACACGCACAAAAACGTCCTAACAACCTATTTAACAGGGTTTAGCACTAATTAACTGCTTTTAACAGGATGATGAAATTTTATGAAAATTTACTCCTAAATTCGTAGTCCTAAAGCGAAATCCGACCAAAAGAAGGAGAGAGAAATTTCGCCTCGAATATCTTGAAAATTAGAAATTTGTAGTATCTTTGCGCTCCTTATTAATAACCGGGGTCGTGAACCCCAAAATTTAATTTTTATGCCAGTAAAAATAAGATTACAAAGACACGGTAAAAAAGGAAAACCTTTTTTCTGGATTGTCGCTGCTGATTCTCGCGCAAAAAGAGACGGTAAATTTTTGGAAAAATTGGGTATCTACAACCCTAATACCAACCCTGCAACTATCGAATTAGATGTTGATGGTGCGGTACAGTGGTTGCAAAATGGTGCTCAACCTACAGATACTGCTCGCGCGATCCTTTCTTACAAAGGTGCCTTAATGAAAAAACACCTTGCTGTAGGTGTACGTAAAGGAGCCCTTACTGAAGAGCAAGCTGAAGAAAAATTCAAAGCTTGGTTAGAAGAAAAAGAAGGTAAAATCGGTTCTAAAAAAGATTCTTTAGAAAAAGCTAAAGAGGAAGAAAGAGCAAAAGCTCTTGAAGCCGAAAAAGAGGTGAACGCTAAGCGTGAAGCCGCTGCAAAAGAAGCTGAAGAAGCAGAAGCTGCTGCTCAGGCTGAAGCTGCACAAGCAACTGACGAAGCAACTGTTGAACAGGCTGAGGAGGAAGCTGGAGCTGCAACTGCAGAAGAAGCAAAAACTGAAGAGAAAAAAGACGCTTAATTTATTCCCGACGATGACTAAGGAAGAATGTTTCTACCTCGGCAAGGTCGTTGGAAAATTTAGCTTTAAGGGCGAAGTCCTGATCAAACTTGATACAGACGAACCCGAACTTTACACAGAAATGGAATCAGTGTTCATTGACTACAATGATAATCTGGTTCCATTTTTTATTGACTCCTCTTCACTTCACAAAAGCACGCTCCTAAGAGCTAAATTTGAAGATATTGATACCGAAGAAGATGCTGAAGACCTGGTTGGAGCAGAACTTTACCTTCCGTTGGACCTTTTACCAGAACTGGAAGAAGGAAAATTTTATTTTCACGAAATCATTGGTTTTGACGTGGAAGATTCCGAACATGGAAATATAGGTCAGATCGTTTCTATTAATGACAGTACAACTCAGGCACTATTCGAAATAAAAAATGGAGACAAAGAAATTCTCGTCCCCATGAATGATGAGTTTATAGAAAAAGTAGACAAGGAAAATAAGACCATTCATATCAAAACTCCAGAAGGTCTTATCGATCTCTATCTTAATTAAGCCATCGCTTCTTTCCAGCCGAACGCTTCCAGGATCGGCTCACAAACTACTCTTCCTTTTACAATATTGACGCCTTTCATCAAAGAATCATCATCTCTGCAGGCCTTTTCCCAACCTTCATCAGCCAGCTTCAAAACATAAGGCAAGGTAACATTGGTCAAAGCTACAGTTGAAGTATGTGGTACCGCTCCAGGCATATTTGCCACGCAGTAATGCACCACATCATCAATAATATAAGCAGGATCTTCGTGAGTGGTAGGCCTTGTGGTTTCAAAACATCCACCCTGATCCACCGCAACATCCACGATCACGGCCCCAGGCTGCATCTCCTTTAGCATATCCCGTGTGATGAGCTTTGGAGCTTTCGCTCCGGCAATCAATACTCCCCCAATAATTAGATCACTGGTCTTTATATGCTTTCTGATGTTGTATTCATTAGAAAACTCCGTTACCACGTGACTTGGCATTACATCATTCACGTAACGTAGTTTGTTCATGTTTACATCCATAACCGTCACCTGTGCACCTAAACCTGCAGCCATTTTAGCCGCCTGTATTCCAACTGTTCCCGCTCCGATAACCAAAACTTTGCCAGGTCTCACACCAGGAACTCCGCCCAATAACAGACCTCTTCCTTTAACGGGTTTCTCTAAATATTTTGCTCCCTGTTGAATGGCCATTCTTCCCGCAACTTCACTCATTGGCGTTAAAAGCGGAAGTGTACCATCTTTGTCTTCTACGGTTTCGTAAGCGATACAAACCGATTTAGTTTTCATCATCGCCTGGGTAAGTCGTTTGTCTGAAGCAAAATGGAAAAAGGTAAATACAACCTGGTCTTCCCTAATTAAATCGTATTCCTGCTGGATCGGTTCCTTAACCTTCACAATCATATCTGCCTGTTCGTAGACGCGATCGATCGTTGGAAGAATTTTAGCTCCGGCCACGTAATAGTCCTCGTCATCAAAGCCGCTTCCTTCACCGGCAGTTGACTGTACAAAAACCTCATGACCTCTTTTAGTAAGTTCCAGCACCCCGGCAGGTGTCATACCTACCCTACTTTCATTGTTTTTGATCTCTTTTGGAATCCCGATTTTCATAGTGAAAGAATTTAGATTCCGAAAAATATAAAATTGAAACAAAACAAGGGGTTAAAAACATAAAAAGTTATTTTAAACCCCGTGTTAATTATTTTTTAAGGGGGTTACACTACAATATTTACAATTTTTCCAGGAACCACTATCACTTTTTTAGGGGTCGACCCTTCAAGTTGATTTTTTGTTCGATCATCTTCCAACACCGTTTTTTCAATTTCAGCTTTAGACATATCCAGCGGAAGTTCCATCGTAAAACGCATTTTCCCATTGAAAGATACCGGATAGTTTTTCTTACTTTCTACCAGGTATTTTTCTTCAAATTCAGGATATTCGGCAAAAGCAACCGACTCTTGATTTCCTAATTTTGAGTACAATTCTTCGGCAATATGTGGTGCGTAAGGAGCAATTAAAACCGCCAGCGGTTCCAGTACTTCCCCACTGTTGCATTTTTGAGCGGTTAACTCATTCACACAGATCATAAAGGTTGAAACAGATGTATTAAAGCTGAAATTTTCAATATCCTCGGTTACTTTCTTGATCGTTTTATGGAACGTCTTTAAAGAATCAGCTGAAGCTTTTTCCTCTGTAACCGAAAACTCCTCACCATCATGGTACAATTTCCAAAGTTTCTTCAGGAAATTATGAACTCCGGTGATCCCGGCAGTATTCCATGGTTTTGCCTGCTCCAGCGGACCCAGGAACATTTCATACATTCTTAAAGTATCCGCGCCGTAATCCTCACAAATATCATCTGGGTTGACCACATTATACTTGGATTTGGACATTTTTTCTACCTCCCTGCCAACAATATAATTACCGTCTTCTGTCAAGAATTTAGCATCGGCAAATTCAGGTCGCCATTTTTTGAAACCTTCTATGTCCAGTTCATCTGAAGAATTCACCAGAGAAACATCGGCATGAATCGGTTGCACCGCATTGCCTTTAATCTGATTTTTGGAGACAAAAACATTCTCTCCTTCCAACCTGTAAACAAAGGCCGAAGTTCCCAAAATCATACCCTGGTTGATCAGTTTTTTGAATGGCTCCTCCACCGTTAAGTATCCATGATCATGCAAAAATTTCGTCCAAAAACGGGAATATAATAAATGACCCGTGGCATGTTCACTACCTCCTATATATAAGTCAACATTTTCCCAATATTTCTGAGCTTCTTCGGAAACAAATTCACCATCGTTATGTGGATCCATATATCTGAACAAATACCAGCTACTTCCAGCCCATCCCGGCATGGTATTCAGCTCCAGTGGGAAAATAGTTTGATGATCGATCTTTTCATTAGAAACCACTTCGTGATTTTCCGTATCCCAGGCCCAGTCGGTCGCATTTCCTAATGGTGGCTCTCCGGTTTCGGTTGGAAGGTATTTTTCTACTTCCGGAAGGCGCAACGGCAAATGTTCCAAATCGATCATTTGCGGCATTCCGTTTACATAATAAACCGGGAACGGTTCTCCCCAATATCTTTGACGGCTAAAAACCGCATCTCGTAACCTGTAATTGGTTTTTCCGTAACCCTGACCGGTTTTTTCCAGTTCCAGGATGACTTTACTTAAAGCTTCTTTATACTCAAGTCCGCTAAGAAAATCAGAATTGGCGATTACCGTTCCTTCTTTCCCGGCATGCGCTTCTTCAGAAATATCAGCGTTTTCAAAAATATTATGAATTGGCAGATCGAAATGTTTGGCAAAATCATAATCGCGCTGATCGCCACAAGGCACCGCCATTACCGCACCGGTCCCATAACCGGCCAAAACATAATCGCCGATCCAGATCGGCACCGGCTCTTTCGTGAAAGGATGTTCCGCATAAGCACCGGTAAAAACTCCGGAGATGGTCTTCACATCTGCCATCCGGTCGCGCTCACTTCTTTTGGAAGTTGCTTCGATATAAGCTTCTACTTCCGCTTTTTGTTCTTCGGAAGTGATCTTTTTCACTAAATCATGTTCCGGAGCAAGCGTCATAAAAGTTACTCCGAAAATGGTATCGGGACGCGTGGTGAAAACTTCAAATTTCTCGTCGGTATTCATGATTTTGAATTCCACCTGCGCACCAACCGATTTCCCGATCCAGTTGCGCTGACTTTCCTTCAAACTCTCCGTCCAGTCAATTTTATTCAAATCCTGAAGCAGTCTTTCAGCAAAAGCCGAAATTCTCATGCTCCACTGCGTCATTTTTTTACGAACAACCGGGTAACCCCCACGTTCTGAAACTCCATTAACAATCTCATCATTTGCCAAAACGGTTCCTAACTGAGGGCACCAATTCACTTCAGTTTCTGCTAAATACGTAAGGCGGTATTTCAGTAAAATGCGCTGCTTTTCTTCTTCGGAAAAATTCTTCCATTCAGCTTCAGTGAAGTCTTCTACATCATCGTCACAAGCAGCCTTCACGCGGGTATTCCCTTCCGAAGAAAATATTTCGATAAGTTCAGAAATCGGCCTGGACTTTTCAGCTTCCTGGTCGTACCAGCTTTCAAAAAGCTGAATAAAGATCCATTGCGTCCATTTATAGTAATCAGGATTACTGGTACGAACTTCGCGACTCCAGTCAAAAGAAAAGCCAATCTTATCCAGCTGCTCGCGATACCGGTTGATGTTCTTCTCGGTAGTCAAAGCAGGATGCTGACCGGTTTGAATGGCGTACTGCTCTGCGGGAAGCCCAAAACTGTCATATCCCTGCGGATGCAACACGTTAAAACCTTTGTGGCGTTTGAAACGCGCGTAAATATCGCTGGCGATATACCCAAGCGGATGCCCTACATGAAGTCCCGCCCCCGAAGGATAAGGAAACATGTCCAGCACGTAATATTTTGGTTTATCTGAACTGTTCGAAGCTTTGAAAGTCTGGTTTTCTGCCCAGTATTTCTGCCATTTTTCCTCGATCTTATTGAAGTCGTATCTCATTTTCTTGCTATTCTTTAATTTACGTCAAGCTGAACTTGATTCAGCTTCTTTATATAGACGCTGAATCAAGTTCAGGGTGACGCATTAAACCTGCCTGCAAAAATACAATTTTAAACCACTTAGAAAGAATGATTCAGCAGTCTATTTAGAAGCGCTTCGAGCCTTATCCTCCATAGGTTTCAGGCATTCGTAGATCAACTTATTGGCAGGAGTTTCAATTCCCAATTCCTGTCCTTGTTTTACGATATAGCCATTGAAATTTTCCAATTCGGAAGGTTTGCCCTCCATGATATCACGCTGAGTAGATGCCGTAGTGCCTGCCGGCTGTGAATTGATGATTTCAAAAGTCTTCTGAAAATGTTCTTCTGAAAGCGGAACATTTTTCGCATTTGCGATTGCGATGATTTCTCGAGCGGTCTTCTCCATCAGTTCATATAGATATTCACTTTCCCTAATCTTATCAATGCTTACACGGGCGAGTCCGCCAATTCCACTCACCGTACAGATAAAAAGAAATTTCTTCCAGATTTCCAGCTGAATATTTTCTGCAATTGCATTACTGATCCCTGCTCTTTCAAAAACCTCATGAATTTCCTGAACTCTTTTGGTTTTTGCATTATCGATCTCCCCGAAAGAAATCCTGGGTTCGTATGCTGCATGTTTGATCTTTCCCGGTTTTTCAATAAAACTGATTATAAAGCAGAGTCCGGCGAGCACATTTTTCTTCGGAAGAATTTCCAGTAATTTTTCAGCGTTATTGGCACCATTTTGTAAAGGCAGCACCATGGTATTTCCCCCAATAATTGATTTTAACTCAGAAGCCACCTGCGTAATTTGCCAGGATTTCACGCCAAGAATTACCAGGTCCGGCGTTTCTACTTCAGCCAAATCATCGGTTGCGAGTTTTGGATGAACGGTAAAAGTCTCATCAATACTTTCAATTTTGAGTCCGTTTTTCTTAATAGCTTCCAGGTGTTCACCCCGGGCGATCATCGTTACATCATTACCAGCCTTTGCCAGTCTTCCGCCAAAATAACCTCCAACTCCTCCTACACCATAAATCAATATTTTCATAAGTTGTTTTTCTCAAATTTAAGGAGAATCAATCGTTTTGCTATATACCATCCAGTCATTGCGAGCGGAGCGTGGCAATACTATGAAAATGCAGACAAAATAAAATTGAGATTCCTTCGCTTCGCTCGGAATGACGATAATAACCACATAGTTTTCAACAAGTCATTGCGAGCGGAGCGCGGCAATCCCATTCGGACAAAAAAAAGAGGCGATTCCTTCGCTTTGCTCAGAAAGACTCATCTGAGAGAATAAAACTGAAAGTTTCAACGTTTTAAAGATTCAGAAAGCTGAACTTTCTTATTTTTACAAAAAATCTGCAGTCTCTTTATGACCACATCTTTCGAAAGATATCAGAAACGCCGACTTATATCTTCCTATTTTTCTGTGATTATCAGTATTTCATTAGTTCTTTTCCTACTGGGAATTTTAGGACTTCTTGTGCTTAACACGAAGAAAGTTGCCGATCATTTCAAGGAACAGATCGCGCTGACGGTATACCTGAAAGATACCGCCAAGGAGGTCGAAATTGAACAGCTTAAAAAGAGCCTGGCAATGGCTGATTATACCAAATCGATCGATTACGTTTCCAAAGAGCAGGCTGCGGAAGAACACAGTGAAGATATTGGAGAAGATTTCATGGATTTCCTGGGGTATAACCCGCTTCAGAATTCCATAGATATTTTTATGAATGCCGACTATGTTTCTTCGAAACAGGTGGATTCCATCGCGACAGGCCTTACCGATAAAAATTTTGTAGATGATGTGGTTTACGACAAACCGCTTATTACACTGCTAAACGAAAACGTCAGGAAGATCAGTATCTGGGTTCTAGTCGCGAGTGCATTATTCACTTTTATTGCGGTTTTATTGATCAATAGCTCTATCAGGCTTTCGGTTTATTCTAAAAGATTCACCATTAAAACCATACAAATGGTTGGAGCGACGAAAGGTTTTATTCGGAAACCATTTATCTGGCAGAGTATGAAACTTGGCCTTATTGGTTCGATCGTCGCAATTATTGGAATGGCCGGCGTTTTATATTATCTGAATGATAGTTTCCAGGAACTGGATCTTTTAGGCGATGTTAAAATGCTGACGATTCTTTTCGTAGGAATCTTGGTTGCCGGAATTGTTATTACATGGATCAGTACTTATTTTGCAACTTCCAGATTCCTGAATCTCCAAACCGACGAATTATATTACTAAAATTAGAAAAATGAGCGATCAGAATAGAAAAGGAGGAAGTTTTGACACCGGATTTGTTTTCGGGAAAAAGAACTATACGTTCATGTTTATTGGGCTTGCTGTTATCGCACTTGGCTTTATTTTAATGGCCGGCGGCGGTAGCGAAGACCCAAACGAATTCAATGACGCGATCTATAATTTTCAAAGAATTCGCCTGGCTCCTGCCCTGGTATTAATCGGTTTCGGAATTGAAGCCTACGCCATTTTATTAAATCCTGATAAAAAGAAAAATTAATTGAACGCATTAGATGCCTTGATCCTTGGAATCATCCAGGGACTTACCGAATTTTTACCTGTTTCTTCCAGCGGACATCTTGAATTGGGAAAAGCTATTCTGGGAGACCTGAGTGTTCCGGAAGAATCCTTACTTTTTACTGTGGTATTGCATTTTGCAACCGCTTTGAGTACCATAGTCGTTTTCAGGAAAGATATCATTGAAATTTTTAAAGGTTTATTCCAGTTCCGATGGAACGAGGAAACCAAGTTTTCATTAAAGATTATTATTTCCATGATTCCGGCAGCTTTGATTGGCGTTCTATTTGAAGACCAGTTGGAATCGTTATTCACCGGGAATATAATGTTCGTAGGATTCATGCTGTTGATCACCGCGTTGCTTCTATGGCTGGCAGATAAAGCAAAGAATACCGGAAAACCTGTAAGTTTTTCCAACTCATTTGTGATTGGTGTTTCACAGGCGATTGCGATGCTTCCTGGGATTTCCAGAAGTGGAGCCACGATTTCGACTTCTGTTTTATTAGGTAACGACAAAACCAAAGCCGCAAGATTTTCATTTTTAATGGTGGTGCCATTGATCTTCGGAAAAATTGCCAAAGACCTACTCAGCGGGGAATTATTACATAGCAATGTTGGTTTTGCTCCCTTAGCGATCGGTTTTATTGCCGCATTTGTAGCCGGTCTTGCAGCCTGTACCTGGATGATCGCGCTGGTTCGAAAAAGTAAACTTTCCTGGTTTGCCATTTACTGTTTTGTAGTGGGACTGATAGCGATTATTTTTGCATATGCGCAATAAACAACTCACTGCGGAAGACTTCAAAGCAGGACAAATATTATTGATCGACAAACCTTTAAACTGGACCTCTTTCCAGGTGGTCAATAAGGTTCGCTGGCTTATCAGAAAGCGTCATAATATCAAAAAAATTAAGGTTGGCCACGCTGGAACTTTAGATCCACTGGCTACCGGGCTTTTAATAATTTGCACCGGAAAATTTACCAAAAGAATCCCGGAATTGCAGGGACAAATCAAGGAATATACCGGCACTATTACGCTAGGCTCCACCACTCCTTCTTTCGATCTCGAAACAGAAATTGATCATAATTACCCAATAGATCATATAACTGAAGAACTGCTTCAGCAAACTGTAGAAAAGTTTACCGGTGAGATCGAACAGACACCTCCAGTTTTCTCTGCGTTGAAAAAAGATGGCAAGCGACTTTATGAATATGCTCGTAAAGGCCAGGAAGTAGAAGTTCAGAAACGAAAAGTGACTATTCCTGAATTCGAAATCCATACGGAAAACTTTCCGAAAATCGGGTTTCGCGTGGTCTGCAGTAAAGGAACTTACATCAGGAGCCTGGCACATGAATTCGGACAGGCATTGAACAGCGGCGCACACCTTTCAGAATTAAGAAGAACCAGAATCGGCGAATATTCCGCAGAAAACGGAATGGGCATTGCATCTTTTGAAAATTCATTACCTTCACGGGACCAGGAATAAGCCCTGAAGCTGGTTTGATTTATGGATTTTTTTGACAAGCATAAAGCCCTGATTATTACTTCGCTGCTATTTGCAGTGCTGATGCTCTCTTTATATAATCTCAATCTTTCCAACAAGAACAGAGAAACTTCGGAAATGCTGGTGGACCTGGAACAATTTAAAGCTCCAGATGAATCGAAACCTGAAGAACAAAAGCAGCCACAAGAAACGCCGAAGAACACTCGTAAAATTCAGACTAATCGTGCTTTTAATGAAAATAAAGCCGATCGGGATGCCGATATGAATAATCGGTTGAACGAGATCTTTGAAAAAAACAACGCGGCGCAGGAGGAAATGGAAAATGAAGAAACCGGCGCTTCTGAAGGGAATTATTCAGTAAGACAAAAAAACGCTGAGAAAAAGCAAAACACTTCAGATGGTAATGACAAGTCCAAAAATGTTGGACAAAAGTCGGCAGCCTACGATTACAGTTCCATCTCCTTCAGTCTAAAAGGACGGAATGCGGTGCGAATTCCGAATCCCGTGTATACCTGCGATACACCGGGAAAGATCGTGGTGAACATTACCGTGAACGAAGCAGGAGCAGTGACTGATCTTTCGATTAACAAAGGCAGTTCCACTTCTAATAACGAATGCCTTACCGAGCGCGCACTGGAATATGCTGCCGGTGCGAGATTCACTAAACTCGCCGGACAAAATGGGCAAATAGGAACAATTACTTATTATTTTAAATCATAATCTATGGAAGAACGGAAACGATGTGGCTGGTGCGTAGGCGACCCTTTATATGAAGCTTATCACGATGAAGAGTGGGGTGTTCCAGTTCTTGACGATGAAAATTTATTTGAGTTTCTAACATTGGAAACTTTTCAGGCCGGGCTTAGCTGGATCACGGTTCTACGGAAAAGACAGAATTTCCGGGATGCTTTTGATGAGTTCGACTATCGAAAAATAGCCGAGTACGATGAGGCAAAAATTTCGGAATTAATGGAAAATGCCGGAATTATAAGAAACCAAATGAAAATTCGTGCTGCGGTGACTAATGCTTTAGCATTTATGAAAATTCAGCAAGAATTTGGCAGCTTCAGCAGGTACATCTGGAAGTTTATAGATTACAAACCTATCCAGAATGCTATTAAAAACTATAAGGATGCACCTGGAAAAACCGACTTAAGCGATAAGATCAGTAAAGACCTGAAAAAACGCGGATTTAAATTTGTTGGATCGACCGTGATCTACGCACATATGCAGGCCACGGGAATGGTCAATGACCACCAGGTTGATTGTTTCAGGTATCGACCGGTGCAGGAATTGGGCAGAAAAATGCAGGAATCATGAAAAAATTCATTCTTCTAATACTTTTCATTTCTGCTTCAGTTGTGGCCCAGGATAAAAAAGCCGAAAAAGAGGAAAGCATTGATAAGAAAGAAATGCCGGAAAGTGCCCAATCTTATCTGGCTGAAAATATTCCAAAGAAAGCGCGTAAAATTCGATATTATTTTGAAATAGACGGCGACAAAAAAAGCTATGAGGCCAAATTCAAACTGAATTCTTACCGGTATAGCGTTGAGTTTAGTGTAAATGGCGAACTGGAAGATATTGAAGTGGAAGTAGACGACGATGAATTAGATCAAAGTATTTTTCAAAATATCACTCGTTATATAGATGCTGAAAACGACAGGTATAAGATCGAAAAGATCCAGTTACAGTTTTTGCCAGAATCAGCAGATATTGCAGCGATTTATAGGACTCCCTTAAAAGCTAATTACTCCAATTTGGAACTCATCGTTGCGACCAAAAATTCAGGAAAACTGGAAAAATTTGAAATGACTTTCGATGCCTCGGGAAATTTTATTAAAAAGAGAAAAGCCATCAGAATTTCGTATGATTACCTCATCTTCTAAAAATCTTGTTCTCTTCGTTTTCCTGGCTTTTATGGCTTTTTCAACAAAGGCACAGGATGATTTTTCCTCTTTCCTGGAACCGGAAATATCGGTAAACTGGAACAGGCCGAATCGCTGGTCTTTCAACTTTGCTTTCGGAAACAGGGATATATTTTATAAAAATGAAGAAACGCAGTTCACTGTCCAGCATGTGGAACTGACTCATTTTACCAGTTATGAAGTAGGCTTTTATGGTAAGGTTAGCTTAGGTTTACGTTACCGGTTTCGGGAAATGTTTGACAATTCTAATCAAGACGAGATAAGAGTCGTGCAGCAATATTCCAGGGAGCGAAGCTACAACCGCGTTGCGTTGGCGCATCGTTTTAGGCTGGAAGAACGCTTTCGAGAACGAACGACCTTCAGAAATCGTTACAAATTTTCTGTAGAATTTCCTCTGAATGGAGATCGCGTGGATAAAAACGAATTTTTCCTGGTAACCGAAACCGAGGCGTTGTGGAGTCTTGGAAAAAATGAAATTCCCTCTTTTGAGCAGCGTTTTAGCACCAGTCTGGGCCGTTCCATTTCAAGAGATATGAAACTGGAATTGGGTACCGAATACCGCCTGGATGATTATACAAATGATACGGCCGGTGAGCTTTTCTTTTACACACAGCTTAGTATTTCTATCTAAGAAACTCCAAAAATTCTTCCCTGGGAATTTCTCTTGCGCCAAGACTTTCCAGATGTCTTGTATAAATTTGGCAATCGATTACCTTCACTCCTTCCTCTTGTAGTTTTTGAACCAGTTTAATGAAGCCAAATTTAGAAGCATTATTCTTTTTCGAAAACATGCTTTCTCCGCAAAAGACTTTCTTATCAAGAAGGTACACGCCATATAATCCGCCAACCAACTCAGATTCATCCCAAACTTCCACACTATGAACGAATCCTTCCTTGAAGAGACTGGCATAATTTTGCTTAATGTCGGGTGTGATCCAGGTGCCATCCTGACCTTCCCTTATAACCTCAGCACAGGCTTCAATGACGGCTTCAAAATCCTGATTGAAAGTGACCTTGTACTTTTGCTGATTGATGTAGGGACGCATACTTTTAGCAATCTTTAGTTCTTCCGGGAAAAGCACCATCCTGGGATCTGGCGACCACCAGAGCACTGGCTGGCCTTCATTATACCACGGAAAAATTCCATTTTTATAGGCAGACCTGATACGCTCCGTATCCAGAAAACTGGTTACTGCAAGGAGCCCTTCATCATCGGCCATTTCTACCGGAGGAAATTCGTCTTCAGGTCTTAGAAAATACAAACTGCTAATTTTTGCTGAAAATAAAAAAGTCCGATCAAATCTTGACCGGACTCATCTATAAATCTTTGAAATAATTAGAACGGAAGATCATCATAATCCTCATCATTCAAATCGTTTGCCGGTTCGAACTGGTCTGGTGGTGGCACATTTTGACCACCTGGCTGCTGAGCGGCAAGATTTTCGATTCTCCATCCCTGGATCGAATTAAAATACTTGGTTTCGCCCTGAGGGCTAACCCATTCTCTTCCGCGAAGGTTTACCCCGATTTTTACAGGTTGTCCCACCTTATAAGAATCTAATAAAGCACATTTATCCTGAACAAATTCTATTAAAATATGCTGCGGATATTGCTCTTCAGTGGTAACCACCATTTCACGTTTCTGAAAACCGTTATTTCCGTATTCTTTTGTGTCGCCTATAAGCTTGATTTTCCCTTGTACTTCCATTTTTTCCTATTTTGCTAATAATATTTTCCAGGCACTCTCCGGATCTTCTTTCTCCAGGTAAAACTGCGCCTTTTTATGAATTTTCTCTGTGTTACCTTCAGCAACGAGTTGAGCATCTTCTGAATGTTGATCCAGAAATTCCCGGATCTTCTCCTCTTCCGGAAGGCTTTCTACATTCCCTAATTTCCCGTAGTCGTTACCAGTAAGAACGTTGCTTTTCTTAATTTTATCCGGAATCTGGTCTACCCCAATTCCTAAGGTTGATAAGGGTTTAGGAACTTCGAACATCCCGGGAGTCGCACGGGTATACCAGTTTCCTCCCATTCTCGCAACGAGGTCAATTTTATGCTGATCAATATAACCGTTTTCATCGAGAATCTCCTCTTTGATATGCATTTTCAGCACATGGCAGATCACCAAATTCCCGGCACCACCTTCCTGGCCGGTTTCAACGATTTCATGAACTTTACATTCCATTTGAACCGGGGATTCTGCAACCCGGAAGGGCTTAACCAAATCTGATTTTAATGCCGTAAGCCCTGCTTTTTCAAATTCATTCACTCCTTCAGCATACTCTGTACTAGATAAAGACATTTGTTGAACGATGTCGTAATTCACGATATTAATAACCACCTCATCTATTTTCTTGGTATTCTCGTAAGTATGTTTGGTGGTATTATCCCTTCCGCGTCGAGCAGGTGAGAAAATTAATAACGGAGGATTGGAACCGAACACATTGAAAAAACTGAATGGTGAAAGGTTTGGTCTTCCCTGTTCATCTATCGTACTTGCAAATGCGATAGGCCGTGGTCCCACAGCACCCAGCAAATACTGGTGCAGTTTGCCAACGCCTACGTCTTTCGGTTCTATTGTGAGCATAAATTTCTTTTGCCACAAAGGTAAAGAATTGATGAAGGAATATAAAGCCGTGCCTTACAATAAAAATTGTTTTAAAACGCTTATATTTAATTGAAGAATCGTATCAAGAATTTCATGAATCTACCCGACGAACGCAGCTTTAACCGCTGGTTTATCATTTTTTCCTGCCTTGTCGTGATCACCCTAGTTCTTTGGAATACGAGTATCTTTTTCCAAAGACTGAAAGAAGATGAGCGTGCCCGAATGAATATCTGGGCTGAGGCTTACCAGGGAATCGATTCCGCTTCAGATGACGCACACTTGGATCTCATCCTGGAAATTCTGAATAATAATACCACCATCCCCATCATTTACGTAAACGAGGAAGGTGATATTGCCGATACCGCCAATATTGAAACGGAGATTACCGATGATGCGGAAAAGCTCGAAGATTATCGGCTGGAGTTAATGGATGAAAATGAGCCCATAACGGTTGATCTTGGCGAAGGTCAGGTTCAGTATATCTACTACGGAAATTCTCCCGCCCTGAATAAACTCAAATATTATCCAATAGGCTTAACGCTCATCGGTTTTCTTTTCGTGGGCGTCGTCTATTTCTTTTACACGACCACCAAAAACAGTGAGCAGAACAAACTATGGGCTGGTATGGCAAAAGAAACTGCACACCAGATCGGTACCCCACTGAGTTCTCTTATTGGCTGGACAGAAATATTAAAAACGGAAGAAGTTAATCCATCCTTCGTACTGGAAATGGAAAAAGATATCGACCGGTTAAGAACCATTACCGAACGTTTTTCGAAAATTGGTTCCTCGCCAAATCTTCAGCAAACCGACGTAGTTTATGCAACCAAGGAAACTTTTGAATACCTGAAAAATAGAAGTTCTACCCTAATTGATTTCAATATTAAAACGCCGAGACAACCTATTTATGTCATGCTGAACGAACAGCTTTATAGCTGGACGATAGAAAACCTCGTGAAAAATGCTATCGATGCCATGCGCGGTAAAGGCAAACTTCAGATAGAGATTAAACAGGACCTCAAACAGGCTCATATTTACATCACCGATTCGGGAAAAGGAATTGAAAAAAATCGTTTCAGAACTATTTTTGATCCGGGGCAAACTACCAAGAAAAGAGGTTGGGGTCTGGGGCTCAGTCTAGCCAAACGTATTGTAGAAGAATATCATAATGGTAAGATCAAAGTAGCCAGAAGTGAGATTAACAAAGGGACTACCTTCCAGATTAGCCTCAAGAAAATCTAGAATCTGGAGATTTGCTCCCTGATTTTCTCTGGCACCGAAATAGTCCTGTTTTCATTAAAATCAAAATACACGACTACATCTTTTCCTTCCGCACAGGTTTCTCCGTTCTCATTTAAAACCAGATGTTTTAATCCGAAGCTTTTATTACCTATAAAATCCAGTTTGGTTTTGATGATCGCTTTACCTGGATAATGCAATGATTTTTTGAAATCACATTTTGTGGAAACCAGCATGGCTCCCTGGTTGGTTTTATGATATTCGGCATGAATACCGCTTGATTCCCAAAAAATCACCCTTCCGCTTTGTAAATAGCGCATATATGAAACATTGTTTACGTGCTCATACATATCAAGGTCGCTCCAGTCTATGCGGATTTCGAGACTTAATTTATATTCGATAATATCGCTCACAGTTCGATATTTTCCCGAATCTCCTCAGCCAGTTTTTCAAATTCTTCTTTACTCATTTCAATTGAGTTGGAAAAATCCATCCCGTCCATATTATTTAGCGGAATAAGGTGCACATGAACGTGAGGAACTTCCAGTCCCACAACTGCCATCCCAACTCTTTTACAAGGCACGGTCTTCTCTAAGGCAATGGCCACGCAACGGGTAAAAAGCATCAATTCCCGGTAATGATTTTCTTCCAGATCCCAGATCTTGTTGATCTCTTTCTTCGGAATACAAAGCACATGGCCTTTTGCGTTCGGGTTGACATCAAGAAAAGCTAAAAACTGACTGTTTTCAGCAACTTTATAAGCCGGAATTTCTCCGTGGACGATTTTTGTAAATATTGAAGACATACTATTTTAGTTGGTTATTAAAATTAAAAAATCCTTTTCTCAATTCCGAAGTTAACGGAGAAAGAAAAGGATTTAATATTGACTTTATTGGTCGCTTACTCGCGCCAGATCTCCAGGATCTCAAATTTCATTGTTCCATTAGGCACCTGGATCTCTGCTGTATCTCCAACTTCTTTCCCTAGCAAACCTTTACCAATTGGCGAATCCACAGAGATTTTACCCGATTTTAAATCGGCTTCACTCTGTGCTACCAGTTTATATTTCATTTCAGCACCATTCGTCTGATTCTTAATTTTGACATGAGAATGCACCAGCACTTTAGAAGTGTCTAACTGTGATTCGTCTATTACTCTGGCGTTTGCCACGACTTCTTCCATTTTGGAAATTTTCATCTCCAGCAAACCCTGTGCTTCTTTCGCCGCATCATATTCGGCGTTCTCACTCAAATCTCCTTTGTCTCTTGCTTCGGCTATCGCCTGGGAAGCCTTTGGCCTCTCCACGTCTTTGAGATGATTCAGCTCATCTCTCAGTTTTTTTAACCCTTCAGGGGTGTAATAAGATACTTTGCTCATAACTTCTACGTTTTAGTAATTGACGGCCTGAGGGACAAATCCCTTAAACCGAAAAATCCTAATAATGATCTGTAATACTTGAGATTCCCTGTAAAGCCTCGGGAATCTATTCGGTTTTTGTTTCTAACCGTATAACTATTGCATCATTAACAGAAAAAATCCCATTTTTAGAGGGATTTCTTTTATCAAATGTAAGAAATTTAATGATTCAGTACAATTATATTATTTTCGCAGTAACCTTACTTTTATGAAAAAAATCATTGCATTTACCTTTTTGGCAGTTCTTTTATTTTCCTGTTCCGGGAGTGATGATGGATACCGCGGAAATCCAAATTTGCCTGATCTCAATTTCAGTGCCCGCCTAAATTTAAGCCTGCCGGAATACAACCAGTTGCAATATGCCGGGAATTCTTTTGTAACATATAATTATGGCGTTAAAGGATTAGTGATATATAACATAAACGGAAGCCAGTACACGGCCTTCGAGTTAAGTGACCCTAATCATCCTGCAAGCGATTGTTCAGGCATGACCGTAAATGGAGTTATTGCAACCTGTAACTGTGAAGGAAATGCCTACAATATTATAACCGGCGAACCGGCAACCGAAGATAACCTGCAATATACTATGAAGCCCTACCGCATCCAGCGATCGGGAACGATTATAGAAGTATGGAATTAAAAAAGCCTCCTTTCTAAAACCCTACATTTTGAAAGGAGGCTCAAACTGGCTAAAGTTTATTTAAAATTTCAAAGTGAGTCCTGCTAAAAAGTTGGTTGTTGCCTGCGGATAATATCCCGCACCTTCAAAGGTTTCTTCTCCAGAGGGCAACGCTTCATTTGGAATATTATAGGTGTAATAATAACCGTTGGAAACATATTTTTCATTGAAGATATTATTCACCAGGCCGGTTAAAACAACTTCTCTAAAAATCCACGGATTATTCAGCGTGTACTGGATATTAAAATCTGAAGTAAAATAGGCATCCAGTTTAGAAGCCTCCGCTTCGATGTTACTCATATACTGCTCACCCACATACTTCGATAAAAGTCTCATTTCCAGATTATTCACTGGCTGATATTGAAACATATTTCCGGCAACTATTCCCGGGGAAAACGAAATGTCAGTATCGCCATATTCCACCAGTTCCCCATTGAAAGTGGAAACGAAATCAACATTCTTGTTTCGGCTTAAAGCAATATTTGGCCGTATGCTGAATTTTTCTGAAAGACGAAAATTGGCATCGATCTCCAGCCCAAGTCGGTAACTGTTACCACTATTCTGGCGAATGAATGCTCCTTCATCATCAATCCCACCGGTTAAGACCAGCTGATTTTGGTAATCCATAAAATACAGGTTGGAATTCAACTGAAAATTGTCATTTTTCAATCTCCATCCCAGCTCAAAATCGTTCAATTCTTCTGGGTCCGGATCCCCATTTTCGTAATCATTTCTACTCGGCTCCCGGTGCGCCCGTGCATAAGAAGCGTATAACTGACTTCCCGGTTTGATCTCATAAGTTAGTCCCGCTTTCGGGTTAAAAAAGCTGAAGTGATCATCATTCAGAAATTGACTGCCATCATCTACGATTCCATCGGTTTCATAGTTGATCGTACGCAACTGAAGATCGGCGTATCCGGCAAGTTTTTCGGTGATGGCAAAATTTGCTTTTCCGTAGATATTAAAATCAGTCTTATCGGCCGTATTAAAATAATAAGGATCGTAAGGATCATTATTTCTGGCAAATCTGCTATAGATCACTTCACCAAAATGATCACCTTCATATTTATTCCAACCTCCACCAAAAGTCACATCCCAGTCTGCATCCTGATAATTTAAACTGAAAACCGTTCCGTAGAAGTCATTATCCAACCAGCTTCTCACCACCAAATCTGAAGTTTCTACGGTTTCTCCATTAGATTCAAATGGCTGAAGACCAAAATCGGTTAAGGTTTCATCTTCCTGGTATTCTTCGTAATAACCTTTGCCGATCGTGTAGTGAAAAGCAATGTTAGAAGACCAATTTTCATCATATTCCTGGTTCCATAGCAGCTGGTAATGATCCTGCTGGTAATTATCTGTTTGGTTATCGTAGAATTTCACATTTCCGTCCTCATCAGTATAGTTCCCGGCAGGATTATAAGTTCTATCTGTTTCCAAAGTCTCCTGCTCGATCCCGTACCAGGCCTGATAAGTTCTTTCCTTTCCACCAAAGGCAAGAGCTTTAATTAAAGTTCCATCGTCTACAAAGGTACCCTGCAGAAAATAAGATTTCAGATCGGAGCTGGCCCTGTCTATATAACCATCACTTTTAATTTTGGACAAACGCCCTGCAAACTCCCAGTGGTCATTCATTAAACCTGTACTGAATTTAAGGGTATGTTTAAACGTATTATAGGAACCCATACTATTGGCAAATTCGGCCTGCGATTCTTCTTTGTAAGAATCGGTTAAGATATTCAAGCTGGCACCAAAAGCACCTGCCCCATTAGTAGAGGTTCCAACTCCACGCTGCAACTGCAGGTTTTGTACAGATGAAGCAAAATCTCCCAGGTTTACCCAAAAACTTCCCTGACTTTCAGCATCATTATAGGGTATCCCGTTAATAGTTACATTCACTCTAGTTGCATCGCTACCCCTTACTCGAAGCCCCGTATAACCTACTCCCGCTCCGGCATCAGTGGTTGTCACGACATTTGGCATATAGTTCATCAAGACCGGGATATCCTGCCCTAAATTTCTGTCGGCAATCTCTTCATTGCTCAAATTGCTATAGGTGATCGGGGACTGCGCATTGACACGAACCGATGACAGAAAGACTTCTTCCAGAGATTCTTCAGCTCCTGCCATATCGATGTTTAATACCTGGTCACCATCAATTTCTACTTTTCTGGAT
This sequence comes from Flavobacteriaceae bacterium, assembly GCA_964220295.1. GTDB lineage: Bacteria > Bacteroidota > Bacteroidia > Flavobacteriales > Flavobacteriaceae > Christiangramia. The sequence continues at coordinate 75,796 of CAXPUM010000069.1, forward strand.
TTCTGATTTCCGAAGGAGAAAACAATCGTATAAACTCCTTTTTCAAGATTTAAAACATAAGTACCGTCTGAACTGGTTACCGTTCCTGAGCCGCTGCTCCTTGCGTAAACCGAAACATCCTGCAATGGTTCACCATTTTCGGTAACAGTACCAGATAATTGAAATTGCTGAGAAAAGGCCTGTATGGAGAAAAGTAACAGACCCGCGAAAAATAACACATTTTTCATTCGTAAAAATTTTTACGAATAAAAGGGGCGATTATTCTTAGGTTTTTAATTAATAAAAAAATCCTGAAACTGCCATCAGCGGCAATATTCAGGAGTACATACACAACGCTTTCGCGTCTATCCCTTGGCAGCATTACCTGCCCAGGTTCATTGGGTATGATCTCAGCCCGCGAGGGCACCCCTTATGAGATTTGCCGCAAATGTAACAAGCTTTTTGTTAATTACAAGGCTTTTATTTTCTTTTGAAAGAATTGCTTTACTTTTACACAAATTTGACCGATGCAGAATTCCAAACGCTCCCTGACTCTAAAAGTCGTCGCCGGATATCTAATCGTTGCGATCCTGGCAGGGCTGTCTGTTTGGTTTATTTACACCCAGGTTATTTCCTATTCCCGAATAGCCGAATCTAACGCTGAAAATAATCAGCAGCTTATTCTCCTCAGTGAAATCACGTCTGATATCAACAAATCTGAAAATATCAGTCGGCGGCTGATACAAACGGGAAATGATGAAGATTTCGGACTATACAATGCCCAGATCGACACGATAAAAGATAAGCTCGATCAGCTTAAATCGATCTATCCCAGCATTGACCTGGAAACCGAAACCGATAGTATCGCGAAACTGCTGGAGCAAAAAAAGCAAAACCTGCGGGACCTGGATTCCTTGCGCGGTACCGAAAGCAGTACGAATTACTACCAGAAAGTGATCAATGAGCTAAAGAGCGTTGATGAATCTTTTAAAGACTATAGCTACGAGAACCGTTTCCGAAATTTAAAACCTTACCAGCGTGATATTCTCATAAAATGGCTGGAATATTCTCGGGAAGACAATGCGGAGCAGTTAACCAATCAAAAGCTGGATTCGGTGGTGAAATCGGTAAGAAAAGTACTGATTGAGCTGGAATATGCGAACCGGCAATTCCTGAATAAAGTTAATGACAAAGAAAGCGAATTGCTGAACAATGATATGATCCTGAACCAGCGTCTTCGTAATATTCTTACGGGTATGGAAATGAAAGAGCGGGAAAACTCTTTAGAGCGATCCAGAATTTTCCAATCCATGCTGAAAGAAACCAGCGATATCATCATTATTGGTGGGGTCATCATCGCGGTGATCATTTTATTCTTCATTTTCAATATTATTCGTGATATCACCCGGAGTCAGCGATATCGTTCCCAGCTGGAGGATGCCAAAAGTTTTGCTGAATCTCTTCTTGCCAGCCGCGAGCAATTTATGGCAGCGATCACGCATGATCTGCGAAGTCCGTTAACAACCGTTATGGGCTACACTGATCTCATACAGAAAACGGGACTCAACGAAAAGCAAAAACATTATATCCAGCAGGTAAAAAAATCTTCAGAATTCATCCTAAGATTGGTCAATGACCTATTGGATCTCTCCAAACTCGAAGCGGGAAAAATGCTGGTAGAAACTCTGCCGTTTAATCCTCGGAAGTTGGTAGAGGATACCGTTCACAATATCATTCCGGCTGAAAAGAAAAAAGATGTGAAGGTAAAAGTGGAAGTTCCCTCGGGCGTTAACGTGCAGGTTAAAAGTGATCCTTTCAGAATAAAACAGATTCTAGCCAACCTCATCTCTAACGCCTGGAAATTTACCGAGGAAGGAAGTATCATCATTTCAGCAGATCTGAATCAGATAAACAATGACCAGTACGTTTTGCAATTCAGTGTAAAAGATTCTGGAATTGGCATTTCCGAAGAAATGCAGGAATCGATATTTGAAGAATTTTCCCAGGAAAACAGCAGTATTGAAAAACGTTTTGGCGGCAGCGGTCTTGGTCTTGCCATTACCAAACGCCTTACCGAACTCTTGAAAGGTGAGATCAAGGTCAAAAGTAAACAGGGAGAGGGAAGTGAGTTTATCATTGAAATCCCAGTGATCAAAATCGCTGATTCCGAAGAAGCCATCGAAGAAGATATTTTTGAAGAAGAAGCCGTGATCACTCCATTAAACAAAACTGCACTAATTGTTGATGATGAGCCGGGACAGCTTTCGCTCACCGTTGAACTGGCAAAATCTATGGGTCTGCAGATCGAAACTGCCGTAAATGGTAAAATTGCGATCCAGAAATTATCAGAAAAAATGTACGATATTATTTTAACTGATATCCAGATGCCGGTGAAAGACGGTTTTGAATTGATCAAAATGATTCGGGATAACAACGACTGGCAGGACATCCCCGTCATTGCTCTTTCCGGAAGAACAGATGTGGAAGACCGGGTTTATGCCGACGCCGGTTTTGACAATAACCTTTTGAAACCGTACAAACCAGCACACCTAAAAGCTGCCATTGCAGAATTGCTGGAACTGGAACCTGAACAGGATGAAACGGTCGCTTCGGAAAATGGGAAGTATAAATTTGAAAATTACGACCTGACCGAGATTTATGAATTCTCCGGAAAAGATGAAGACGCCATGAATACCATCATTCAGGCATTTTTAGAAGGAGCTGTTTCCAGTATTCAGGAACTCGAAGAGGCTTACAAAGAAAATGATGTTGACAAATACGGAAAGATAGCCCATCGTATGCTGCCAATGCTGCGGCAGATGAAAGCTACCACCATTACTCCTACTCTATTAAAAATGGAGAAAAGAGAAAAAGTGTCCAAAAAGGAATTTGCAAAGCTTAAAGAAAATTTAGCAGAATTGATGCAATCACTCGAAACCGAAACTACAGTTTAATTCCGTATTGTTTCAGTTTGTTATAAAGCGTTTTTCGGTCAATGGAAAGCATTCTTGCAGCCTTACTCTTATTCCCTCCAGCTTTCTCCAATGCATCAAGGATTAATTGCTCCTCATTCTTATTTTTGAAAAGTCCGTAGTCGTTTTCATTCGTACGACTGGCAGTTGCAATTTCATGAGGCAACACCTTCATTGGGATGAAATCGTCCTGGGTTAGAAGAACCGCGCGCTTCACCATATTTTTCAACTCTCGAAGATTACCTGGCCAATTATAATTTCTAAACGCATGAATGGCTTCATCGCTGAATCCAACCACATTTTTTTCCAGATCGGCGTTTGCCTCATCCAAAAACTGGTTAGCAAAAAGCATAAGGTCTTCTTTGCGTTCTCTTAGTGCAGGAACTTTTATGGAAAATTCATTCAGCCTGTGATAAAGATCTTCTCTGAATTCACCTTCTTTTACGGCTTTTCCAAGATCCTCATTAGTAGCTGTAACCACCCGAATATCAACTTCGACCTCGTTATTACTTCCTACCGGCTTTACCCTTCTTTCCTGCAAAGCACGAAGTAATTGCACCTGAAGTTCGTAACTTAAATTCCCAATTTCATCCAGGAACAAAGTACCACCGTTTGCCGCAGCGAAATGACCGGTCTTATCATTGATAGCTCCAGTAAAAGAACCTTTTAAATGTCCAAAAAACTCACTGGAAGCAAGCTCTTTTGGTATGGCACCACAATCCACCGCGATGAATGGAGCTTCTCTCCTTTTACTGTTTAAATGAATGCTCTTAGCGATCTGTTCTTTACCTGTTCCACTTTCACCGGTTATTAAAACCGACATATTTGTTGGCGCCACCAACTCCACATAATCGTTGAGTCTTCTGGAAGGTTCGCTAACACCAGCAACCAGATTCAGGTTTTCGTTGATCGGACTATTTGATTTTTTTGTTTGTTTTGGTTTTACCTGTTTCGCAGCAACAGGAGCAACATCCGTGCTTTTCAATGCATTTTCAATAGTTTGAAGAATGCTTTCCGGTCTGAAAGGTTTTGAAACATAATCAAAAGCACCTTCTTTCATGGCCTTAACCGCCATACTGATTTCAGCATAACTGGTCATAACAATAACCGGAATTGAGGCATTGCTTTCCTTTGCTTTCCGCAGAATTTCCAGTCCGTCGTTATCAGGTAAGCGCACGTCTGTTAAAACCAGATCAAATTGAGTAGAACTTATATTTTTAAAGGCTTCTGAAGCAGAGTAAACCAGCGAAACAGAATAATCCCTTTTTTCGAGGAAGGTTTTCAACATGGTTCCGAAGGCTACATCGTCTTCTACGACCAGAACTTTAGACATACATTTCAATTAAAACATGGCAAAGGTAATAATCTTTAAATCATTAGGTTTAAAAAGAAATTATAAAAAAAAGGAGGATGTATAAAACACATCCTCCTTTTCCAAGAAATCTAACATTTATGTTTGTCTCTTAATATTCCAATTTGTAACAGGTTTACATCTGCATTCAGCAATATAAAAAAGTGGCTTATGGTGTTAGTTTTCTGGTTGTAGTAGTACGGTAAAACCGTAAAAAGCCACTTTTTATATTACCTGTTGGGGTTTTTAATCACATCATTTACCTGTTGTTCCTGAGTTTGGGTTCTCATGATTAGAACATTTATTATTCCTCTCCTTCGTCTTCCATTTTCAGCCAGTTACCATCTTGATCGGCATATGCTGTTTCGGTTTCTCCTTTTACATCAATATCAATTTTGTAAATTTTAGCTTCTCCATCAGTTTTCACCCATGCTTTTGAAGCAACGGCACCGTTATAATCTGTCATAATAGCGTCTTTAACCGGCTGTGGAAGTTCCATAATATCCAGATCAGTAAAATCTGTCTCTACTGCAGCCTCTTCATCTACGATAACTTCGGTTTCCACTTCAGTTGAATCTTCTACCTGCGCGTGAGCTGATTGATTCGCAAAACATATCGCTCCCATCGTCATCAATCCTAAAATCATCTTTTTCATAATAAGTTATTTTGGTTGTTTAATAAAGAATTAGCCTAAATTATGCCAATACCTCATCCGTTTAATTAAAAATCTGAATATTAAACAGTTAACTTGGAATGACACCTTAGAATTAGCAAAATATTATGTAGAAAAATGTGATTTTAAACTCATATATGAGCCGGAATTCCCCACAATTTTAGCCAAACCTTATTGCTCCAGACTTCCGAAAAACTATAAAATAGAAAAGGCTCCATGTTGGAGCCTTTTCAATCCGAAAATCTAAATTATAAAACAGAATAAATTAAAGCCAGTTAGCTATTTATTCCATTCCCAATACTAACCTGCTTAAGTAAGATTAAAAACTGTACCACAAACCGAAAATTGCATCCCAATCGCCATAACAGTTGTATACAAAGAGCTTCGCCAGTTTCGATGATTTTTTACCATATGTAGAAAGTGGGAAAAAAGTGTGGAATTGGAATTAAAAGTGAGGAAATTTCTACACAAATTACTCATTTTAAGGGATTTTTCCTGTTTGCCTTAATTTCAGCTTTTTGCTTCTTCTTCTTAAGTCTTTTGATCTTTGATGCTTTTGTAGGTTTCGTCTTCTTTCTGGGTTTTCTCTTCTTTAAAGCTTTCTGAATTTCTTCGATAAAGGTATTCGTAACGATTTCCCTATTGGTGTGCTGGCTACGTGATTCTTCCGAATGCATTTTCAATACCTCATCCTTGGTTAACCGATTAGCTAACCTCTTGCGGACGAGTTCTTTTTCTTCTTCCGAGAGACCTTCAGAAGCCTGCAAATCGAAACTCAATTCAACTTTGGTAGAAGTTTTATTGGCGTGCTGCCCACCGGGACCCGAACTGCGAACGGCCTTAAAAGAAATTTCAGAAAGCAGCTGCTCCTTATCCATTATCTCCAGGCTGATGCGAATCTTTCAGAAGATCTGAAACCGTTTTAACCGGATTAAATGTTTCTACCGGTACTTCAACGAAAATCGTATTCCATTTAGCCATTCCGCCGTTCCACAAACCTGGTCTTTCCAGCGCCTTTAATGGTTTTCCGTTCATGGTCTTATCAGCAATAAAACTCATATCCTCATCTACATATTCGTTCAGATCGTAACCTTCACCGTTATGGTCGCGTAGGGAACAAACGATGTCTACCGGATTAAAATGTGTTGCTTCTTTGGCTGTTTTTGCCTGTTCAGGATTATCGTTATCGATCTGTGCTCCTTCAATAATCTGCAAGGAGATCTCCCCATTCTTATCTTTAACGAGGAATGGCCCTCCTCCCGGTTCGCCTTCATTTTTTACCATTCCGCAAACACGCAAGGGTCGGTGTAATTTCTCCTTAATATATTCAGAAGTTACCTCAGCTCCAGATTCGTTTTTGATATATAATTCATTGGCAAGAAAATTCTTCATTTCTTCCAATTTTTCTTCGGAAATAGTTCCAGCTTCTAAGGCTTTTAAATATTCAAATATGCTTGACTGAATTTTGAAAAGTTTTCCTCCAAGCATCTTCTTATAATCCACCACCAGCTGAAGTGATTTTTCCGTAACGACATTATCAATATTCTTCACAAATACGATCTCTTCCTCTAGCTGATTCATATTTTCGATCAGCGCACCGTGACCACCGGGTCTAAAAAACAGATCATTATCTTCTGTACGGAAAGGCTCAAAATTGTCATCTACGGCAATAGTATCGGTTTTTGGATCCTGGTAAGAATATTCAATTTCGAATTTTACATCCGTTTCTTTTTCCACGCGATCCTGGATCGCTTTCCATTCTTTTTGAAACTTTTCCTTATCACCCTTCGCAACGGTAAAGTGAACTTTTGCTTTCCTGTCTACCGCAATATAATTAGCCGCTTCCAGCAAATGCTCTTCAAAAGCCGTGGCGGTATGATTATTATATTTATGGAATGGCACCAATCCTTTTGGTAGATCACTTAGGTAAAGCCCTTTGGAGCTCAAAATGGTTTCTACCAGCAATTTATGCTGCTGATGGGTATTTAGATCTTCGTAATTTTTATGGTTTTTCTTCGTTTTTTCCAACGCATGCTCATAAAAAGGAAGTTGATCCATTTTATTGAAAAAAAGCTGAAGGCTGGAATCACCGGTCCTGTCTAGATAATCCCGAAGATCCTCCTTATCTGCATCATAGTCATCTGCCAGGCTGTGCAAAGCCTTGAACATCCTGGTTGCAGCACCTGATGCAGGGACGAATTTCAGTAGGGAATGATTTCCTTTTTCTGAATCGTAATACTGAATTAATTCTCTCTGATGCCTGTCCTCAATTCCGCTGATCCCTTTACCAATAGTTGCCGCTTCAGTAATATTCACTTTGATATTACCTCTTTTAAAAATGGCTATTTGCTCTTCGACTTGTTTGGTGCTTAGTCCTTTATCCTCGATTTGCAGAATATCTTTCTCACTGAATTTCACGATTCTGATTTTTTAATAGTTGGTTAATTTTTTCCACAGCCTGTGCCAGGCGTTCTTCCCTGCTCCCTTTCAAAACCTGATAGGGAAAACGATGCTGTTGAAGCTCATTTTCAAACCTTTGAAACATTCCCTCACGGTCGTGAGGTTTATCCCTGAGATCATCGGGAGTCCAGGGGACATCAATATACGTCAAAAAGTAAAAATCGTAGGTGTTGTTTAACGCATGTTTAAGAAGTTGTGGGTCGCAAAAACCATCATAATATGCTTCGGAATAAACCTTTAGCTCTAAAAGGTTGGTATCGGAAATTAGTAGCTGCTCTGCTTCTTTGGAAAGTTGATTTTCGAGTTTCATCTGTCCTTCGGCAATTGGCAGAAGATCTTTTGGTTCACAAATGCGCTTTTCTTCATCCCATACCTGCTGAAGGTATTCACGCATGAATTCGGGCACTACCGGCTCCTTATAAAATTCACCCAGATCTGAAGACAAGGTTGTCTTCCCGGTTGACTCAGGACCAAAAATTACAATTTTCAGGAGGTTACGTGACCTTTGTCCAAGCTTTTCTTCCATACTTGATAGCCTTGTATTGCTAAAATGGTGAAGATAATATATTGTAGCGACAACATTCCGAGACCGCGATAAGCATAGAGAGGCACCGTGATCAAATCGGCAAAAATCCACAGCGTCCAGTTCTCGAGCTTTTTGATCGCCATGTACCACATTGCCGTAAAGAAAACTCCGGAAGTAAAAATATCGATATAATTTACTGCTCCAATCTCTCTTCCGAAGGCGAGATAGACACCATAGGTGACCATCATGGTTAACACAAACAACCCGAAACCAATCAGTTTTTCGCGGTTATTGGTCCTGGTAATGGGCACCACATATTCGCCACCTTTTTTTCGTGCCCAGTTCCACCAGCCATAAATGCTCATGACCGAATAATAGAAATTCATCATCATATCGCCGTAATATCCTGCCTTGTATAATAGGTAAACGGTTAAGACCGTTGCGATGAGCCCGGTTGGATAAACCAGGATATTTTCTTTTTTTGAATAATAAACGCTCAGAATTCCGAAGATGAAAACAATCAGTTCCAGGATTATAGAAGTAATCGTTGCATCGCGATAAGGATCAAGGAAAAAATCTACGAGCTGCTGCATTTTTTAAGCGGACTGCTTTATACGGAAATCAAAGTTAGCCATATTCCTTAACAGGAGAAATTTATCTCCACATTTTGATTTTTTTGAAATCACTTCGCCCAAAAAGTATAGTGGCAAAAATCTGAAATTATAAGCGAACCGCCACTTCGAACGCACTTTATTAATAGTATTAAAAGAAATGATTATTTCATGGAATGAATTCCAATCATATTTCCTTCAGAGTCTTTTACCAGGCTAATAAACCCATATTCTCCGATAGACATTTTTGGTCTTTCCACTTTTCCGCCAGCACCTGCTACCCTAGCCTCCTCTTCACTGCAATCCTTACTGTAGAAATAAATGATCGTACTATTGCCTCCAGCAGCGACACCATTGACCTGCACTAAAGCACCCGCCGCCATATTTTTCGTCTCCGGATCGGCTGGGAAAGCCAGCATTTTAAATGATTCTTCAGTGGGATCTCCTAATTCTGAAAATTCATACCGAAAAACTTCTTCATAGAATTTACGGGCACGGTCAATATCATTTACATAGATTTCGAACCATACTGCTGGATTATGTGCATTCATGTTAATTGGTTAAGAGTTAGATCTTTAAAAATACATTATTTTTCAATAAGCTATTTAGATTCCTTTTTAAAAATGACCATCTAAAGATTGCTTCATTGCGTTTGCAGTGACTTACAGAATGCGGAACGTCACTGCGAGTAAAACGAAGCAGTCTTATTATAATTAATCAAACCTTAAGATTGCTTCGCTACGCTCGCAATGACATTGTAAGCGAAGATTTAAAAAAACGTCATGGCGAGGGATTGCTTCACTGCGTTCGCAATGACGAATAGGCAATTATTTCTGAAAAGAATTATTTTCGAATGCCGTTCCAATCACCACGAGATCTGCTCCCGCCTTGTAAGCCATTTTTAGTTGCCCGGCAGATCGAATTCCGCCGCCAACGATCAAAGGAATCGTAATGGCATTTTTTACTTCGGAAATTATTTCTGCGGAGATGGGTGTTTTCGCCCCACTCCCGGCTTCTAAATAGATCAGCCGCTTTCCGGAATATTGTCCTGCCAGTGCTGTATTGACAATTGCTGAAATATTCGACTGTGATAGAGGTTTTGTTTGACTCACTCTGGCAACGGCAGAATCCGATTCCCCGTCGATCAGGATATACCCCGTCGGAATAATCTCAAGATTGGTATTTCGAAGTTTTTCTACAGATCGAACTTGTTGTTCGATAAGATATTCAGGATTTCTACCCGAAATCAAGCTTAAAAACAGCAAGGCATCGGCATATTCTGAAATTTGATTATGATCACCAGGAAATAAAATAATAGGGATGGAAACAAAATGTTTCAGCAGTTTTACCACTTCACAGGTTCTTCCGGCAGTAACGGTGCTTCCGCCAACAAAAAGATGGGTTGTTTCTACAGGCAATTTCCGAAGAAAACTTTCCGCAGTAGCTTCGTCAAATTTATCCGGGTCGATAAGAACGCTCAGCAACTTCCGGTCTACTTTCCGCGCCTCTTCAATTTCTTCGAGATAGCTTTGAAGATCTACCAAATTAAAGCCGTTTTGTAGGTTGGGCATACACACAGGTAAAATCTTCAAATTCGAGAAAATCGATGTCATACCAGGACTCCGTTCCGTTGAAAGTCACCTTGGCAGTAGTTTTAGCATCATCAAAATCAAAATCGGTTACATTGATATGTTGCAAGAAGGCCAGGCCTGGCTGGGCGTAAAGCTTATAAACCGATTCCTTTGCACCCCAGACGATCGTAAGTTTTCGGATCAGAGCGTCTTCGTTCGCCAGCGTATGGTATTCTTCGAGTGGAGTGAATTTATTGGCAATTTTCAGAATTTTGTTTCGCTGTTTTTCAATATCAATTCCCACATCGTGCTTACTGATAATGATCGCAGTAAAATTGAAAGAATGCGTGATCGAAATATACTTATCATCTTTGAGGTGAGGTTTCCCGAGATCATCATAATATAGATCAGAATCGGTATAACCTGCCTCCGCCATCAAATGCCTGATACTCATAAATCCACGACGATGAATTTCAGATTTCATCCCGTCGACTCTTTTCTGGCAATGCCGAGTGAGATCAACGCCTTCGGCCAGCCATTCAAACGACTCTTCTACCTTCCAAATGAAGACTTTAGTGTGTTCATCAACTGTTATTGTTTTGAAAAGAGGCATAAAATTTCTAAGCTTTTCCTTATTTTTGCAGGCACAAAATTGCTAATATTCAAATATAATAATATGTCGACTAAAACAGTACCGTATACCGCCTATAAAGTAAAAGATATTGAGCTTGCCGAGTACGGACGCCGTGAGATTGAACTTGCCGAAGCAGAAATGCAAGGATTGATGGCGCTTCGTGAGGAGTATGGAGCATCGAAACCACTTAAAGGAGCGAGAATTGCGGGTTGTTTGCATATGACCATCCAGACTGCGGTTTTGATCGAAACCCTAGTAGAGCTTGGAGCCGATGTAACCTGGAGTTCCTGTAATATTTTTTCTACTCAGGATCACGCTGCTGCAGCAATTGCCGCCGCGGGAATCCCTGTTTATGCCTGGAAAGGAATGACTGAAGAGGAATTCAACTGGTGTATTGAGCAAACCCTTTTCTTTGGTGAAGAGCGCAAGCCGTTAAATATGATCCTGGATGATGGTGGAGATTTGACCAATATGGTTCTGGATGAATATCCGGAGCTTGCGGAAGGGATCAAAGGACTTTCTGAAGAAACTACAACCGGAGTTCACAGACTGTATGAGCGCATGAAAAAAGGAACACTTCCTATGCCTGCGATCAACGTGAACGATTCTGTGACCAAGTCGAAATTTGACAATAAATACGGATGTCGTGAAAGCGCAGTTGATGCGATTCGTCGTGCAACTGATGTAATGCTGGCCGGAAAACGTGTTGTGGTTTGTGGATATGGTGATGTTGGTAAAGGAACTGCCCAGTCTTTTAAAGGCGCTGGCTCTATCGTAACTATCACTGAAATCGATCCAATTTGTGCCCTTCAGGCTGCAATGGACGGATTCGAAGTGAAGAAACTGGAAACCGTACTTCCAAAAGCAGATATCGTGATCACTACCACCGGAAATAAAGATATCGTTCGTGGTGAACATTTTGAAGCGATGAAAGATAAAACGATCGTTGCCAATATTGGTCATTTTGATAATGAGATTGCTGTTGCCTGGTTGAATAAAAATCATGGAGATTCTAAAGTTGAGATCAAACCTCAGGTTGATAAATATACCGTAAACGGAAAAGATATTATTCTTCTTGCTGAAGGTCGCTTAGTAAACCTTGGATGTGCCACTGGCCACCCTAGTTTTGTAATGAGTAATTCATTTACCAACCAGACATTGGCGCAAATGGAACTTTGGAACAACACAGATAAATATGAAAATGAAGTGTATATGCTTCCGAAGCATTTAGATGAAAAAGTAGCGAAACTTCACCTGGAAAGAATTGGCGTAGAACTTACTGAACTTCGTCCAGATCAGGCTGAATATATTGGTGTAGAGGTTGAAGGACCATTCAAACCAGAATATTACAGATATTAATCAGTTTTTAAAACAAAATTTTTAAAGCCTCGCAATCGTGGGGCTTTTTTTATACCTCAACTTCACGCACTCAAGCAGGCATATCTTTAAGCTGATTTTCCAAATAAGAAAAAGCAAAATAGCGTATTCTCTATTTCGCTATCTTAGACGTGCTAAAACTTCAAACTCAAACATGTTTAAAAAACTATTACTCCCACTTTGTTTTGTTATGGCATTCTCCGCCTGTAAGAACGAAGAGAAAAAGCCGGAAAATGATAAAAAGGAAGAAACTGCAGATCTGCTAAATGGTGTACTCCATAACTATTACCAGGATGGCTTAAAACTGAATCCTATCAGCGCCACTACCGCCGGTGATATGCGCTACAACGACCAGTTTCCTGATTTTCTTTCAGATAAATACAGCGACAGCCTGCGTAATTATTATACCCGCTATAAAGACCAGGTTTCAAAAATCAACGATGCTGATCTAAATGACACCCAGAAGATGAGCAAAGATATTTTGCTTTGGGAATGTAATATCAACCTGGAAACGCTTCAGTTCAAAAAAGATAAGTATATGCCGATCGACCAGATGTGGTCCGTTAATTTGTTTATGGGCCAGATGGCAAGCGGCTCCGGCGCACAACCATTTAAAACCGTTCAGGATTATGAAAACTGGCTGAATCGGGTGGATGGTTATCTTGCCTGGTTAAATTCTGCTGAAGAAAATATGCGTGAGGGAATGGAAAAAGGATATGTCCTTCCGGCGTCATTAATTCGGAAAGTGATTCCGCAGATGGAAACTATGACTGATGGTGATGTGGAAAATCACCTTTTCTACGGACCGGTAAATAACTTTCCTGATAGTTTTTCCGAAGAAGAGAAAAAGGATCTAACCGAAAAATACGAGAAAATGATCACCAAAAAAGTGATTCCGGCATACGAAAAAATGCACACTTTTTTGCAGGAAGAATACCTGCCAAAAGGAAGAGAAAGCAGCGGAATTGCTGATATTCCGGAAGGCGCCGAATACTACAAACACCAGATCAAACTCTACACAACTACCGAAATGACGGCCGAGCAGATACACCAGCTCGGACTGGATGAGGTAGAGCGAATTTCTTCCGAAATGGAGAAAGTGAAAAAAGAAGTTGGTTTTGAGGGTGACCTGAAAGCCTTTTTTGATAACGTGAGAAATAACAAAGACTTAATGCCTTATTCCAATGCCGATGCGGTTATTGACCATTTTCAGGCAATTTATGACACGGTAAAACCTCACTTGGATTCTTTGTTCAATGTGGCACCAAAAACTGCTTTCGAGATCAGGAGAACAGAAGCTTTCCGTGAAAATTCTGCCAGTGCTGAATATAACCCGGGATCTATAGATGGTACCAGGCCAGGAATTTTCTATGTTCCGGTGCCCGATGCCAAATCATATAATATATATAGCGATGAATCCCTGTTTTTGCACGAAGCAATTCCTGGCCATCATTACCAGATTTCGCTGACTCAGGAAAACGACAGTTTGCCAGATTTCAGAAAAACGCTTTGGTATAGTGGTTATGGCGAAGGCTGGGCATTGTATTCTGAATCGCTAGGGAAAACTCTGGGACTTTATACAGATCCCTACCAGTATTTCGGAATGTTGAGTGCTGAGATGCACCGTGCCATTCGTTTGGTGGTTGATACCGGGCTTCATAGCAAAGGCTGGACTCGCGAAGAAGCTATTCAGTATTCACTCGATCATGAAGCCGAATCTGAAGCGAGCGTTACTGCAGAAATTGAACGTTATATGGCCAATCCCGGCCAGGCGCTTTCTTATAAGATTGGTCAGTTAAAAATCAAAGAACTCAGGGAAAAGGCGAAAAAAGAATTGGGCGATCAGTTCGATATTCGGGAATATCACACTCAGGTTTTAGAAACCGGCTGTATCCCGCTGGAATTGCTCGAAAACAAGATTGATCACTGGATTGGAACAGTTAAATAAACAATCTCAATTCAATAAAAAAAGCCCTGCAAATGCGGGGCTTTATCTTTTCTATAATTCTTCGGAAGTGGCCATGACCGAGTCATAAACGATCACTTTCTCCCAGAGATGTTCCGATTCTTCAATAAATTTCAGATGTGCCGGCTCTTTTTGATACTTATCCTGAATTTCTTTGGAAGGAAACGTAAGAATGAGGGAATAAGTGAAACTTCCATCCACCACTTCACGTAGAGTCCCGGCGGGTTTCCCTATAAACTTAGTTTTTGCGTATTCACTATTTTCCAGGAATTTTTCCAGGGAAACCAGGAAATCCTTCCGGTCCTGCTGACTTTCCGGGTTTTTTAACCAGAAGTATACTACATGAGTGAAATTATGATCAAACTCGGTTTTCTTTTCCTGGGCATTCATTTTTGAAGTACCAAGAATCAGAAATAAAAAAAGCAAAGAGCCGCTAAGAATTTTCATCTGTATCAGTTTAAGTTTTAAAAATACAATTTCCGAAATTAAAAATGCTAATAATTTCAATTCTGAGGGATGAAAATAGAATGGGAAATAGATCATTTTTCCCGTTTAGACTATTTTATGTTGAAAATGATTCAGTTATAAACTGAAATATGGAGCTGTCTAGTTTTTAAAAAATGAAACAGGGTGAGTAAAAAGATACGACAAGAGCTTCTGAAGTTAATTCAGGCTGTATTTAAACGTTTTCATCATTTTATAAATGCAGCGGAATACCTGTTTTTTTGAAGAATTTCCACAACCTTTTTCAAATTTGAATTTGATAAACCGACTTTCAGGATTCAGTACTGAAAGATGATGATTCGAAAGATCTAATATGAAGCCTGTCTTTTCTGAAAAGATAAAATCAGACACGTATTTTTTTACAAGTTTTCTTTTACCAGAACTTCCCATTTTGCTGATTTTAAAAAATTTACCCTATTAATTTACAAAAAATTATTTTTCAGGGGATTTTATTAAGGATTTAAAAATTAGACGCTACTGAAATTCATCTGAATTTTAACGTTGGCTCCACATCAAGAACAGAATTAATTTTCTAATTTTGGAATATTTCCAATAAAAAGGAATTATTCCTAATTATGAAAACAACGAAGTCCATAATTCATTTAGATCTTGATACGTTTTTTGTATCGGCTGAACGTCGTTCAGATTCTAGGCTTATTGGTAAACCGGTGATTGTTGGAGGACTGGGTGATCGCGGGGTGGTTGCAGCATGTAGTTATGAGACCCGGCCATTTGGTGTCCATTCGGGCATGTCTATGAAAGTAGCCCGGCAACTTTGCCCGCAGGCGATCGTGATTAAAGGGAATGCCTCTACCTATACCAAGCTTTCTCATGAAGTCACGGAGATTATTCAGAATAATGTGCCTTCATTTGAAAAGGCAAGCGTGGATGAATTTTATGCCGATCTTACTGGGATGGACCGGTTTTTCGGAATTAACCAGTTTGCCAGGGAGCTACAGGCAAATATCATGAAGGAAACCAAACTACCAATTTCTTTCGGGCTTTCCCAGAACAAGGTAGTTTCCAAAATCGCTACGGGGGAAGGCAAACCTTATGCCCAGAAAATCATTGCCGCGGGAACAGAAAAAAACTTTCTCGCTCCACTTACGGTTAATAAAATTCCCATGATTGGTAGTAAGACTTTTCAAAAATTGCTGAATCTGGGCGTTCGGAAAGTAGAAACCATTCAGAAAATGCCGGTGGAAGTTCTGGAAAGTGTTCTGGGCAAAAATGGACGTACAATATGGAAGAGAGCGAACGGGATCGATAATCCACCACTCGTTCCTTTTCATGAGCGCAAATCAATTTCTACGGAAAGGACTTTCAATCGGGATACGATAGATATGACAAGGCTCCACGCTACCTTGGTTGCCATGGCCGAGAGCCTGGCCTACCAGTTAAGACGTGGAAATAAATTAACCTCGAACGTAAGCGTAAAGATCAGGTATTCCGATTTTCAAACCTATAGCAAACAGGCGAAAATCCAGTATACCAGCGCCGATCATATACTTATTCCCAAAGTTGAAGAACTGTTTCGCCAGCTTTATTCACGCCGGATGTTGATCAGGCTTATTGGTGTTCGCTTCAGCGGACTCGTTGGCGGGCATTACCAGATCAATCTTTTTGATGATTCCGAAGACATGCTGAATCTCTATAATTCGCTAGATAAGATCAAAAATCGGTTTGGAGAGGGAAGTGTGAAAAGGGCCGTTACAATGGATGTGAAAACGATAGGCCGAATGGGGAATCCGTTTAATGGGCAGCCACCCATTGTATTGGCACACCGAAAACAGTAAGTCAATATAAGGTTTCCTCTACGTCCGTAATGACCAAAAGTCACTACGAGTAACCAAAGCATTCCTAATACAGAAAAATAAATAATTGTACCTAAACTGTCATACATATTACTCTTTACGCTACGGCGCCTTCCCGGTTAGTGACCTATGTAAACTGGCTAACGAAAATGGCGTCGACAAAATCGCTCTTACCGATATCAATACCTCAACGGCCTGCCTGGAATTTTTAAAAATTGCTAGAGAATTTGATGTGAAGCCATTGGTGGGAATTGATTTCAGAAATGGTGCTGAACAGCAATATGTAGGGATAGCATTTAACAATGAAGGTTATCGCCAATTAAACGAACATCTTTCTGCACACCTCCACGCTCAGAAAGATTTTGAACCCGACGCTCCACTCTTTCCCGACTGCTTTGTGGTCTATCCGCTGGAAAAAGTGATTTCAATTAAAAAAGAGAATTTCAGAGAGAATGAGTTCATCGGAGTTTCCGTAGAAAGTCTTCGGAAATTGAAATTTTCCGAATACAAAAACCTGGAAAACAAACTGGTTTTATTGCAATCTGTCACTTTCAGAAATAAAAAAGATTACAACGCACACCGGCTTTTACGGGCAATTGATAATAATACGCTGCTCAGTAAACTTCCGGAAAGCGAACAGGGCTCGTTTTCACACCAAATGTTCCCGCTTGAAGAAATCGAAAAGGAATTTGAAGATTTTCCGCATATCCTTGAAAATACCAGGAATCTGATGGATTCTGGTGAGGTGAATTTCAAATTCAGCAAACTGGAAAACCGGAATTTACAGGTTGCAGGAAACAGTACAGAAGATGATAAGGAAAAACTGATCAGGCTATGCAATGAACGTCTCCCCGCAAAATATCCCGATGCTAAAAAAGAAGTGCTGGAAAGGCTCAAAAAAGAACTCGATGTCATTATTAAATTAGGATTCGTTTCTTATTTTTTGATCAATCTTGGGATCGTTGAATACGCCAAGAAAAATAACTACCCTTTCGTAGGCAGAGGTAGTGGGGCGAATTCTATCGTTGCATACATCCTCGGGATCACCAATGTAGACCCGATAGAACTCGATCTATATTTCGAGCGTTTTATCAATCCTAACAGGAGTTCTCCTCCCGATTTTGATATTGATTTTTCCTGGAAAGATCGTAACGATGTGACTCGCTATATTTTTGATGAGTACGATCATGTGGCACTTATGGGAACCTATGTCACTTTTAAAAGACGCGCGGTAGCTCGTGAACTGGGAAAAGTATTTGGATTACCAAAAGAAAATATCGATAAACTTTCCCAGGGATTTTTCAATTTCAAGGAGTTGGATCACCTGGAAAAACTAGTTCTTCGGTATAGTAAACTCATCGCTGGTTTTCCAAATTACCTCAGCGTTCATTCCGGCGGAATTTTAATTCTGAATGATTCTGTTCATAATTATGCCGCCACTTTTCTTCCGCCTAAAGGATTCCGAACAATACAGATCGATATGAATATTGCGGAAGAGGTAGGAATTCACAAATTTGATATTCTTGCTCAACGCGGACTATCCAAAATCACCGATGCTATTGACCTCATCAGGATCAATCAACCACAAGCTGAAATAGAAGATATCGATAACATAGAGGCCTTCAAAAAAGATCCAAAAATCAATGATTTATTGAAAGTGGGTGACTGTATGGGCGTTTTCTATGTAGAGTCTCCGGCCATGCGTGGTCTTCTCACCAAATTGCAAACCGATAATTATTTAAATCTCGTGGCGGCCAGTTCGGTAATACGGCCTGGAATTTCCAGCGCCGGTATGAAAGAAGAATTTATTCGCAGGCATCGCTTTCCGAAACTGAGGGAAAATGCCCATCCTGTTATGCTTAAAATTATGGAAGACACCTATGGTGTGATGGTTTACCAGGAAGACGTGATGAAAGTTGCCTATCATTTCGCAGGTTTGAATTTGGACGATGCTGATGTACTTCGTCGCGGTATGAGCGGAAAGAAAACTTCTAAAGGGCAGATGGAAAAGATCGAAGAAACTTTTCGTGAAAATTGTAAAGAAAGAGGGTATCCCGATAAATTGACTGATGAAGTATGGGAGCAGATTTCCTCCTTTGCAGGCTATGCTTTTCCCAAAGGGCATTCTGCTTCTTATGCCGTAGAAAGCTACCAGAGTTTGTACCTTAAACGCTATTTCCCATTGGAATTCATGGTCGCGGCGATCAATAATGGCGGTGGTTTTTATAATCTGGAAACCTATATTCAGGAAATTCGAAGGTGTGGTGGAAAGGTCCATGCTCCTTGCGTGAATAAAAGCGATCATCCAAATACCATCTTCGGAAAAGATATCTACCTCGGTTTTGGTTATATCAAAGAACTGGAAGATAAAACCATTCAGAAAATATTAGAAAACCGGCAATTTTTTGGTCCGTTTGAATCGTTAGATGATTTTATAGACCGGGTTCACATTTCCATCGAACAGTTAAGCTTATTACTAAAAATCAATGCCTTTAGATTTACCTGTCTGGATAAGCACCACCTGCTCTGGAAAGCCTATTTTAAGCTTAATAAAAATAAAATGAAGACTAATCAAGGTTTGTTATTTAAGCCAGAGCAGAAAGATTTTGACCTTCCGGAATTTGAGTTTTCAAAGCTAGTGGAAGCATACGATCAAATGGAATTACTTGGTTTCCCGTTGTGCAGCCATTTCGACTTATTAAAAGAACAGCCAGATACCAGCCTTACCGCAGAAAAATTAAAAAATAACATAGGAAAAGAAGTGAAGATTTATGGCAACCTGGTCAACTCTAAAAAAAATCCCACAACCAGTGGCAAATACATGTTTTTCGCTACTTTTTATGATGCGGAAGGTGGAATTTTTGATGTTGTTCTCTTTCCTCAAGTAGCGAAAAACTATACGTATTTCAGTTATGGGATCTATCTATGTTTTGGTAAAGTGACTGAAGACCTGGGGCATATATGTATTGATGTGCAATGGCTGAAAAGACAGGCCATTCATACGGATCCGAGGCTTGTTAATTCCAGCCACAAAGTAAAGCTGCCAGATTAATTTTTCACTGGCGGCTGAAAGATCTCTTCAATTTTCAAATCGAATATTTCTGAAAATTTAAAGGCTAAAGGTAAGCTGGGATCAAATTTTCCTTTCTCAATTGCATTGATCGTCTGCCTTGAAACACCGGCTTTATCAGCAAGATCGGCCTGAGTAAAATTCAACTCAGCGCGTAAAACTTTGAGTCGGTTTTTCATTTATAACGATAATTTGAAATAAGGATTGATACCAGATATGAAATACCAATAAGCATGACCAAATGAGATATTTCCGCATCGAAGGGGATCACATTTGTAGTATCTAAAGCAGAATATGCCAGTCCACCAACTACTGCCACCCCTAAAGCAATAGACATAGCCTGAAGCGATATCAGCTTCTGAAGATCATCTAAAGATTTGATATAGCTAATATTCGTCAAAATCATCATAATTCCGATGATAACATTCAACAGGATTGCCAGCACTGAAAAAGTTACCTGATAATCCCATAAAAATTCGGCTCCAAAAACAACTAAAGCCAGACTCATGACCCACAGACCTGTCCATAAAGCCAGGCGCTGTAATCCTTTTTTCTGTGAAATTGAATAATTCATTTGTAAAACATGTTTGATTAAAAGTAAAGTTTATTTGACAAATATAGTCAAAAAATTCAATTGTAAAGTTTTATTTACATTTTTAATCAGTTAAAAGAATTATTTAATCAATGAGGAGGCCACTAATAAAAAAAGAAAAATTAGACAACAAGCAGTAACCAGTAAAAGAGTTTTAGAAGAAAAAACCCATAAGAATATTATTCAGAATATAGATTAACTGAAAATAATAAGAGCGGGAGGGTGATCAAGATACTTATGCAATTACATTCACTATAGCACTGACAACAGCGACAAGTATAAATGCCAAAGTTATAGTAACCATAATTTTCACCAAAATGTGAACACCTTCAAGAGAATGCTTGTAATTATTGAATAAATCAGTAAAAATTTCCATAATTTTAAGTTTTATTAATGCCTATAAACATCTATAAATTAAGCATTTAAAAGCATTTTAGGAAATTTAATCGACCACGTTCCAATTTTCTAGTTGTATGGTCAATCAATATTTTGAACCTGTCAATATTTCCTTCACAATGCATATGCCAGGCTCTTTTTTCAAAAGTTTTTTAGCTAGATTGCAGGTACATGCAAGAGTTTGACGCCATAATTATAGGGTCCGGTCCTAACGGACTGTCTGCCGGAATAGAACTGGCAAAAAATAATCTGAAAGTTCTTATCCTGGAAGCTTCGGAAACCATTGGCGGTGGCATGCGCACAGGGCAAGCTACTATTCCTAGCTTTCTGCATGACCATTGTTCGGCAGTACATCCTTCTGGAGTTCTTTCGCCCTACTTTAAAAAACTTTCTTTAAAAGATTTTGGCTTAGAATGGATCTATCCAGAGGCTTCTGTCGCTCACCCATTAGATGATCAGCCTTCGGTCATGCTCTATAAGTCAGTTGAAAAGACCATCGAGAGTCTGGGCAATGATGCTGAAAATTGGAAAAGACTCTTTTCTAATTTTTCTGAAAATGGAGAAGATCTTTTAAAAGATGCAATGGGACCGTTGAGCATTCCTTCTAAACCGCTATTAATGGGGAAATTCGGTTTAAATGCTTTACGTTCAGCTGAATCATTCGTGAAGAATCATTTTTCAGAAACGCAAGCAAAAGCCCTATTTGCCGGTTGTGCCGGTCATAGCATTTTGCCATTTAACAAATCGCTTTCCGCTGCAGTGGGAATGATTTTTGCTGTTCAGGCACATATGGTCGACTGGCCAATTGTAAAAGGAGGTTCGCAAAATCTAGGTAATGCTCTTGCTGCCTTTTTTAAAACTCTGGGTGGGGAGATCAGGACCTCTACGAAAGTTGAAAATTTGAACCAGCTTCCAGATGCGAAAGTTTTTTTATTTGATACCGATCCGCTGCAGCTTGCTACAATAGCTTCGGAATATTTACCAGCCTCCTACCGAAAAAAACTTGAAAATTTCAGATACGGACCAGGCATCTTTAAAGTAGACTGGGCGCTTTCAGAATCTATTCCGTGGAAAGATCCGAACACACTAAAAGCGAGCACTGTTCACGTTGGTGGCAAATTCGAAGAAATTGCAAAAAGTGAAGCAGATATGTGGAATGGCAACCACAATGAAAAACCTTATTTAATACTTTGCCAACAGAGTGAATTCGATCAAACGAGGGCTCCAGAATCCAGACAGACCGGTTATGCTTATTGTCATGTACCTCAGGGTTCCACTAAAGACATGACTGATATCATTGAAAAACAAATCGAACGATTTGCCCCGGGCTTTAGAGATACGATATTGGCGAAAAACACCATGAATACTAAAAATCTTCAGGCATATAATGCGAATTACTATGGAGGAGCTATCACCGGAGGAGTCGCGGATCTTAGCCAGTTCTTTTTCAGGCCAACCGCAAGATTAGATCCTTACAGTACTCCGAATAATAAGATTTTTATCTGTTCTGCTTCCACTCCTCCCGGGGGAGGCGTTCATGGGATGTGTGGATACCACGCAGCTTCCAGTGTTCTCAGAAAAGTTTTCGATCTAAAACCCACGGAATTATAAAGCTTCCTTAAAGCCACCTATGATTTTCTTTAAGTATGGTTAAATAATTACCATTCAGCTAATTGGATCCATCTTTTTCTTGAGAAATAACCTATCTTCAAAAGAAAACTATGGACCATACAGTAAAAATTAAATCGATCAACCAGATCACGCACGACGTCAAGCAATTCAATCTTGAAAAACCTTCTGGCTATGACTTTACACCCGGTCATGCTACAGAAGTTTCTATTAATAAAGAGGGCTGGAAGGATGAAAAAAGACCTTTCACATTTACAAATCTTCAGGATTCAGAAGATTTGCAGTTCACCATTAAAATCTATCCGGATCACGATGGAGTAACCGAGCAGCTGGGAAAATTAAAAACAGGTGACGAGCTGATCATTCGAGACACCTGGGGAGCGATTGAATATAAAGGACCTGGATATTTCATTGCCGGTGGAGCCGGTATTACACCATATATTGCAATCCTGAGAGATTTAGAAAAACAGGGCAAAGCTGATAGCAACCGCTTAATTTTTGCCAATAAAACCGATAAGGACATTATTCTGAAAGAAGAATTGGATCGTATTTTAAATGGCAACACAACTTATGTTGTTACTGATCAGGAAGACACTAATCATACCAACGCCTACCTTGATAAAGAATTTCTGAAAAATGAAATTTCTGATCTGAATAAACGCTTTTATGTTTGTGGCCCGCCGGAAATGACAAAAGAAATTGAAGGCATTCTTAAAGATCTCGGCGCAGACACCGATTCTGTGCAGCTTGATGACCAGTAATTAACTCATTTAAACATTTGATTTTCAGACGATAAAAATTATTAAAATTTTTAATTCACGAATCATTTTTTGATATATATTCGCTCGTTTTTTAAATCAAATAAAAATGAAAAAATTACTTTTTGGTGCATTGCCACTTTTCGTTATGATCTCTATGGTTTCCTGCCGTGACAACAACGCTGAAAGCGCTGAAGATATGGGAGAAGAAACTTCAATTAATACTGAGGTTATCGAAGAAGAGCCTGTAATGGAAGAAGAAGTTGTTAATTCTATGGAGACTACCGTAGACAGCCTTTCTACTTCAACTGATGCTACCGAAACAATCGAAGAATAATTAGATTATATATATCGAAATTATCCAAAGCCCTGCCATGCGGGGCTTTTTTTATGCACTTTTTCAGAATACTTTGCAGTTAAAACAAGAAATCGTATTTTCGATTTTTCCCTGAGAAAAACCCTATATGTCTCAATTCTGGCTTTATCTGCAACTTGGTCTGGACCATGTACTCGACTGGAACGCTTACGACCACATCCTTTTCTTAATAGTTTTAGTAGCATCATACAGCTTTTCAAACTGGAAGCAGGTTCTATGGCTCGTATCTTTATTTACTGTAGGTCATACCCTGGCTCTTATTCTATCAAGTTACGGAATTGTAAAAGTAGACAGTGCTTATGTGGAGTTTTTAATACCTGTCACGATCCTGGCTACAGCAATTTATGATATACTAACCGCCGGAAAAAAATTAAAAAATCAGAATTTTAACCTGCTTTATTTCACGACCGTTTTTTTCGGGTTAATTCACGGACTTGGTTTTTCTTCCTATTTCAAGATGATCGCTTCATCTTCTGACAGCAAACTGGCACTTCTACTGGAATTTGCATTAGGAATAGAACTGGCACAGGTTATTGTAGTACTTTCCGTTTTAATACTCGCCTTTATTGCGCAAAATATTTTTAAGGTTTCAAAAAGAGACTGGATCCTCGTATTAAGTTCTATAGTGATCGGGATCGTACTTCCTATACTCAAAGAAAATTTCCTTGCCCTATAGAATTCAGCAGTTATAAATCTGATAAATTGCGGATAATCCTTTAATTTGCAGATCATTGTTATCGCAATTTTTCAAGGTTTAAATGAATAAAGAAAAACAGCTGAAATACGATAAGGCATACCTTCGTATTGCACGGGAATGGAGTAAATTATCTCATTGCAAAAGAAAGCAGGTTGGCGCACTAATTGTAAAAGACAGGATGATCATTTCTGATGGTTACAACGGCACTCCTACTAACTTTGAGAACTATTGTGAAGACGACGAAGGCTACACCAAGTGGTATGTTCTTCATGCGGAAGCCAATGCGATCTTAAAAGTTGCCGGTTCTACCCAAAGTTGCAAGGATGCCACATTGTATATTACCATGTCACCATGTAAGGAATGCAGCAAACTGATACACCAATCAGGTATTAAAAGACTGGTTTACCATATAGATTATAAAGACAATTCCGGACTACAATTTCTGGAAAAAGCCGGCGTTGAATTGAAACAGATAAGCGAATTAGAAGATTGAGTAAGAGAAGTAAAATATACACCCCGCTTTTATTAAGCATCGCCTGCGCTTTGGGAATTCTCCTGGGCACACAACTCAATTATGGTTCTCCTGATCAGCTTTTTTCAGCAAATCCAAAAAAGCAAAAACTTAATCGCCTGATCGATTATATCGATTATGAATATGTAGACGATGTAAACACAGATAGCATTGTAGATGTCACGGTTAACAAAATCCTGGAAAACCTCGATCCGCATTCAGTTTACATTCCAAAAGAAGAATATGCATCGGTCAGCGAAAATATGAAAGGTGATTTTGTGGGGATTGGGGTAAGCTTTTATAAGGTCAATGATACAATTGTGGTGATTCGTCCTTTAGAAGGCGGGCCAAGCGAAAATATTGGGATCAAAGGTGGGGATCGCATATTATATGCAAATGGCGAAAAATTGTTTGATCGTGACATCAGTGACGATTCCATTACCAACCAACTTAAAGGAAAAGAGAATAGCAAAGTCACTTTAAAAGTTCTACGGAAGGGTATTCAGGATCTGATGACCTTTAAAGTGAAACGCGGAAAAGTCCCTTTAAAAAGCGTGGATGCCTCGTATATGCTTAACGAGAAGCTGGGTTATATAAAAATTAATCGTTTTGCTGAAACTACTTTTTCTGAGTTTCATGACGCGATCCAGCAATTGAAAGCTGAAGGTGCCAAACAGATTGCCCTGGACCTTAGAGACAATCCAGGAGGCTATCTTTCTGAAGCGATAAATATTGCAGATGAATTCATCAAAGACGGGAAGTTGATCCTTTTCACTAAGAATAAAAGTGGCTCTATCGAAAAAACTTTTGCTGAACGGGAAGGTGATTTCGAAAACGGAAAAGTTTACGTTTTAATAAATGAAAACTCGGCTTCTGCCAGTGAAGTGGTTGCCGGTGCATTGCAGGATAATGATGTGGGAACGATCGTAGGGCGAAGAAGTTACGGTAAAGGTCTCGTTCAACGAGAAATGGGACTGGGTGATGGCAGCGCGGTTCGTCTTACCATTGCAAGATATTATACTCCTACGGGCAGATCCATCCAGAAGCCTTACGATAATGGAAACGAAGCTTATTTCAAAGATTATATGAGGCGCTATAAAAATGGCGAATTAAATAGTCAAGATAGTATTCATGTAAATGATTCGCTTCGTTATACCACTCCTGGCGGGAAGATTGTCTACGGTGGTGGCGGTATCATCCCAGATATTTTCATTCCTAAAAATACCGATTCAGAAAAGGAAAAGCTCATTTTTCTATTGCGAGGTGGTTATATGAGCCGCTTTGTTTTTGATGTTTTGGAGAAAGAAAGATCGAAATATAACGCGATGAAACTTTCAGAATTTGAAGAAAACTTTGAAGTCGATGACGACATTTTGAGAGATTTTTCAAATTACCTGAACCGCATGACAGATGTAAGAATTAATTTAGTTCAGAAGGAGCATAAACCGTTGCTTAGGAAATATTTGAAAGCGGAAATGATCCATCAATTATTTGGAACTACTGCATTTGAACGATATTTAAATACCGATGACCGAATAATCGATAAAGTAATCGAATTGTCCGAGCAAAAGTCATAATTTGGACATCGTTGTGAATTTTTTGTCCTTAAATCTAAACTCATTACTACCTTTTTTACCGCTTCTATTCTTCATAATAGCGGTAACTTTTCGACTTTTAGATAATAGCACTTTACTGTTCCTTCAAAAGGATATTTTAATCAATTCTTCTAATGTATCGAGGAAATTATTAAAGAAGCAGATCGCTGAAAGTGAGGATGAGATTTTCACCCAAAAATTGAAAAGAGCTTTATTATTCCGCAATTTGCAGCAAAGCTTTATGATTTTCAGTATTATCACCCTACCATTTCTGGCAGTATATTTATTTTAGCTTATCGTGCACTTTGGTGTGCTCACCATCATTCCAATCGGTCAGTATATCGGTTGCCACAGCGGCTCCACTTCCAGTAGCAATGGAAAACTGACTTCGCCAGCCAGCAAGCGTTCCTGCTACATACAAACCTTCTTTTACCAGATGATCTTCATTTCGCAATTGCATTCGGTTTTTAGATAGCTTAGCTTTTTTATGCGGAATGAGGTAATCCTCCAATCCGTTAATCCTAAAGGGCGAAGTGTATCCAACAGCTACCACCACCTTTTCAGCAGTATACTTATTCTTATTGGTAATCACTTCAAAACCTTGATGGATTTCTCGAATTTCTTTTACTTTCTCTTTTTCAAGAACATCGATCGCAGGATATAATTTCTGAAGTTGAGCTTTACCTGATTGCAGGACATCGCCACCATTTGTCTTTTCCGGCAGACCTAAGGCATTATTCAATTCTGCAGAAGATAAATGGGATGATTTCTGGTGCAAGATGATTCCTGCATGCCGATTTTCAGCGTAAGACTTTTCCATACCCGAGCCTAAAATTAACGCACAGGACAAACCGGCGGCACCTCCCCCAATAATTAGTACGTCAAAATCCATAATTATGAATCGGCTTTAGCGGAAATCGATCTTGAGATTAGAAGAATTCCCATCAATGCCATCACGCAAAGACTGGCAAGAATCACGATGAAAGCATTGGCACTATCCCCTTCAAAAGGAGCCTGAAGATCAATTGCGCTTACACTAATTCCTATAAACACAACTGCCAGAAAAATGATGGTAAATATTATATATTTCATATAAACAAACTCTGAATATTAGCCGCAAAAAGTTTCACCGCGATAGCGAGCAGAATAACTCCAAAAACTTTTCGCACAACATTGATTCCTTGTGGACCCAGAATCTTTTCAATTTTAGAAGAAGATTTCAAGACCAGGTATACAAATATAATATTGATAACGATAGCAACAATGATATTTACCGTTTCATATTCAGCCTGAAGCGAAACTAAAGAAGTCATCGTACCAGCACCAGCGATTAATGGAAAAGCTAAAGGCACCACAGAAGCAGTTTCCGGCGCATCATCTTTATATAAGCTGATTCCCAATATCATTTCTAGAGCCAGGAAAAATAGGATAAACGAACCTGCTACTGCAAACGAATTGACATCGATACCAATAAGATTCAAGATTTCCTTTCCAAGAAAAAGAAATACCACCATGATGATCCCCGCAACGATCGAAGCCTTTTCACTCTGTATGTGTCCGGTTTTTTTTCTTAGATCGATAATGATTGGGATACTGCCAACAATATCAATAACAGCAAAAAGCACCATTCCGGCCGTAAATACTTGCCTGAAGTCGAATACTTTAAACATAGCTTCCTTCTTTAAAAATTGGCCGCAAAAGTACTTCAAGCTTTCAGATTTCCATATACCGATCCGGGTTAAATTTATGTAAATTTTTAGCCCGGGAATTTCATGTAGAAAATTATCTTTGCAGCATGTTTCAATTAGGCAAAACTTTAGTTTCAGAAGAGATCATTAAAAATGATTTTGTGTGTAATTTATCAGCTTGCAAGGGCGCCTGTTGTATAGATGGCGAAGCCGGAGCTCCAGTGGAACCTGAAGAAGTCTCCAAGCTAAAAGAAATTTACCCAAAAGTAAAACCCTATCTACGCCAAGAGGGGATTGAAGCTATTGAAGAGCAAGGCACTCATATAGAAAGAGAGAATGGCGAACTGGAAACTCCTTTGATTGATGGTGCTGATTGTGCTTATGTAACCTTTGATGATAAAGGTACCGCGCTCTGCGGAATAGAGGAGGCTTATAATGCAGGCGATATAGACTGGAAAAAACCGGTTTCCTGCCACCTTTATCCCATCCGAGTAGATGAGTATACCGCGTTTTCCGCGGTGAACTATCACCGGTGGCACATCTGTGACGATGCTTGCAGCTTAGGAAACGAACTACAAGTTCCTATTTATAAATTTGTTAAAGAAGGTCTCATCAGAAAATTTGGAGAAGACTGGTATAGCGAGTTAGAAGAAGCTGCGAAGGCAATAAATAAATAATTTAACTGATTTATAACTATTAAAAGAGTTCATAAATAGCTAATCCACAGTATATTTGCATATTCATCATTTAGATGAAATGATCTAAGCGATCTATCTTTCCCCGGTCTTAATTCCCCCCTTATTATTTTGAAGTTTATCCCAACAATGGGAGTAGAATTACCTGTTTCATATTTTATATTTTTATAGGTGAACCAACCAAAAAATTAGGTAATTCTGTTTTCTGAGAAGGCCGGCTATAAACCGGTCTTCTTTTTTATTTCCAATATTTTAACATTTTTTTAGTCAGAATCCTAATTCGAACATTCTTGCTTAAAAATTAAAACGATAGACAATTATTAATTAACTCATAAAATTATTAACATATTATAATCAGCTAATATTCAAAATATTACATCCAATTTTTAACGATACAATATGAAAACAAAAGGCTGAGCGTGTTGAAAACTTTGTTGAAAACGTTTGCCCTAAATTCTTTCATTATCTGTCTCATTTTTAAATATTTGTTAAACACTTTTCAATTAACCAATTAGAATCCGAAAACCGAATTACTATGGCGCAGCTGGAACCCATTTTGCAGGAGAATAAAGATCGCTTCGTGATCTTCCCTATCAAACACCATGACATTTGGGATTGGTACAAGAAAATGGAGGCTTGTTTCTGGACTGCTGAAGAAATTGATCTTCACCAGGATCTTAATGACTGGAACAATAAGCTGAATGCTGACGAACGTTATTTCTTAAAACACATCCTGGCATTTTTTGCCGCTTCAGATGGTATTGTGAATGAAAATTTAGCCGAAAACTTTGTGAACGAAGTTCAATATTCAGAAGCTAAGTTTTTCTATGGTTTCCAGATCATGATGGAAAATATTCATTCGGAGACTTATTCCTTATTGATCGACACCTACGTGAAAGATGACAAGGAAAAGGATAATTTGTTTAAGGCTATTGAAGTGTTCCCGGCCATCAAGAAAAAAGCCGACTGGGCGCTGAAATGGATAGAATCTGATTCTTTTGCTGAAAGACTGATCGCATTTGCTGCGGTAGAAGGAATTTTCTTCTCTGGAGCCTTTTGCTCGATCTTCTGGTTAAAGAAACGCGGATTAATGCCTGGCCTTACGTTTTCTAATGAATTGATCTCGCGTGATGAAGGAATGCATTGTGATTTTGCCGTGCATCTTCATAACAATCACCTGATCAATAAAGTTCCAAAAGAAAAGATCCGTGAGATCATTGTGGACGCTTTGAATATAGAACGTGAATTCGTAACCGAATCGCTACCTGTTAGCCTTATCGGGATGAATGCAAAACTAATGACTCAATATCTCGAATTCGTAACCGATCGACTTCTGGTTGAATTAGAATGCGAGAAAGAATATAATGTATCGAATCCATTTGATTTCATGGATATGATCAACCTGCAAGGTAAAACCAACTTCTTCGAAAAACGCGTGAGCGAATATCAGAAGGCCGGTGTGATGAATAAGGATAAAGAATCAGACAATATCAGCTTCGACGCCGATTTTTAAAAGCGCAACTGCGTCGTGACCCCCAACGCGGCGCATGTTGAACTTTGCACCAAAAAATTTTTACAGAATTTTTAAATAACCGAAAGTTTCGGAAGGGATCGCTTTGTCTCTTCTGCAAGCCAGACTAACAAAAATTGTAGCATATGTATGTAGTTAAAAGAGACGGAAGAAAAGAGCCGGTGATGTTCGATAAGATCACCGCAAGAGTTAAAAAACTTTGTTATGGGCTCAATGAGCTGGTGGACCCGGTGAAGGTCGCCATGCGAGTAATTGAAGGGCTTTACGATAACGTGACGACCAGTGAACTGGATAACCTCGCTGCGGAAATTGCCGCCACCATGACCACCTCTCATCCAGACTACGCAAAGCTGGCTGCAAGAATTTCGGTTTCCAACCTGCATAAAAATACCAAGAAGACTTTTTCTGAGGTAATGACCGATCTCTATGAGTATGTAAATCCGCGTACCGATGAGAAGGCGCCGCTTATTTCAGATGAAGTATATAAAGTAATTATTGACAATAAGGAGAAATTAGATTCTACCATTATTTACAACCGCGATTTTGGCTACGATTATTTCGGTTTTAAAACTCTTGAACGCTCTTATCTTTTAAAGATCAACGGGGAAATTGCAGAAAGACCTCAGCATATGCTTATGAGAGTTTCTATTGGTATTCATCCAGATGATTTGGATGCAGCCATCGAAACTTATGAGTTGATGTCTAAAAAATACTTTACCCACGCTACACCCACGTTATTTAATGCCGGTACTCCTAAACCGCAAATGTCGTCCTGTTTTTTGCTAACCATGCAGGACGATAGTATCGACGGGATTTATGATACGCTAAAGCAAACCGCGAAGATCTCACAATCGGCTGGAGGAATTGGACTGTCTATTCACAATGTAAGAGCTACAGGTTCTTATATTTCTGGTACAAATGGAACTTCTAACGGAATCGTGCCAATGCTTCGTGTTTTTAACGATACAGCACGTTACGTTGATCAGGGCGGCGGAAAAAGAAAAGGTTCTTTCGCGATCTATATGGAACCATGGCATGCCGATATTTTTGATTTCCTTGATCTGAAAAAGAACCACGGGAAAGAAGAAATGCGTGCGCGTGATCTGTTCTACGCCATGTGGATGTCTGATCTTTTCATGAAACGCGTTCAGGAAGACGGAAAATGGACCCTGATGTGCCCAAATGAATGTCCTGGGTTATACGACACATATGGCGACGAATTTGAAGCTTTATATACTAAATATGAAGCAGAGAATAAAGGCCGTAAAACGATCAAAGCGCGTGAGCTTTGGGAGAAAATATTAGAGTCTCAAATTGAGACCGGAACTCCATACATGCTTTACAAAGATGCTGCGAACAGAAAATCGAACCAGAAGAACCTGGGAGTGATTCGCTCGTCAAACCTATGTACTGAAATTCTGGAATATACCAGCAAAGATGAAGTAGCGGTATGTAACCTGGCTTCTATCGCATTGCCAATGTTCATTAAAAATGGTGAATTTGATCACAAAGAACTGTTCAAGATCACTAAAAGGGTTACTCGCAACCTGAATAAGGTGATCGATCGTAACTACTACCCGGTTAAAGAAGCTGAAAATTCGAATATGCGCCATCGCCCGATTGGACTAGGTGTCCAGGGACTTGCCGACACGTTCATTAAGCTGAGAATGCCATTTACTTCAGATGAAGCGAAAAAGCTCAACCAGGAGATTTTCGAAACACTATATTTTGCTGCAGTTTCGGCTTCTATGGAACTGGCAAAAGAAGAAGGTCCATACTCCACATTTGAAGGTTCACCAATCAGCCAGGGAGAATTTCAGTATAACTTATGGGGAATTAAAGATGAAGATTTAAGCGGAAGATGGGACTGGGCAAAATTGCGCAAGCAGGTAATGAAGAACGGTGTTCGTAACTCCCTGCTTCTAGCACCAATGCCAACAGCTTCTACTTCTCAAATTCTTGGAAATAATGAGGCTTTTGAACCATATACTTCCAATATCTATACGCGTCGAGTACTTTCCGGAGAATTTATCGTGGTGAACAAACACCTGCTGGAAGATCTTGTTTCAAGAAATCTTTGGACAGATGATGTGAAAAATGCGATCATGAGAAATAACGGTTCCGTTCAGGATATCGATATCATCCCGGACGATTTGAAAGAACTGTATAAAACCGTATGGGAAATGAGCATGAAAGACATCATTGATATGTCCCGTCATCGTGGATATTTCATCGATCAGTCTCAGTCGCTCAACCTGTTCATGGAAAATGCAAATTACAGCAAGTTAACGTCGATGCATTTTTATGCTTGGAAAAGCGGACTCAAAACCGGAATGTATTACCTGAGAACAAAGAGTGCGGTAGATGCAATTAAGTTTACTTTGGAAAAAGAAACTAAAAAGGAACCGGTTGCTGAAGCAGTTGCAGCAAATACCGCCCAGAAATTGCAGGCTCAGCCGGTAGTTTCAACACAATCTGAAGAAGAAGGAGCATTGACTCCAGAAGAACTGCGCGCGATCATCGCTCAAAGCAAAGAAAGCGAAGGAGATGATTGTTTAATGTGCGGATCATAATTACATCAACATAGTTGTTTTTAAAGGGGAAGCGAAAACTTCCCCTTTTTTAATACTTTTGAAATCGAAAACCAATAACATGAACTGGGAGCAGCTATTATCATTAAAACGTTTCGGAGATAAGCATAAAAGACTAAGGAAAGAACAAAATGAGACCCGTTTGGGTTTCGAAGTCGATTACGACCGGATCATTTTCTCATCTGCCTTCCGAAGTTTACAGGATAAAACCCAGGTCATCCCGCTTTCCAAAACAGATTTTGTTCACACCAGGCTAACACACTCGCTGGAGGTTTCGGTAGTTGGAAGGTCTTTGGGTCGACTAGCCGGGCAAAAAATCCTAAAGAAGCATCCTCATCTTAAAGACACATTTGGTTACCAGATGAACGATTTTGGCGCGATCGTCGCCGCTGCTGCACTGGCACATGATATAGGGAATCCGCCTTTTGGCCATTCCGGAGAAAAAGCAATAGGCGAATATTTCAGTCACGGGAATGGAAAACGCTTTAAAGAACAGTTATCAGAAAAAGAATTTCAGGATTTGGTGAAATTCGAAGGCAATGCCAATGGCTTCAGAATCCTTACGGAAAATCGTCCTGGAATTGACGGCGGTCTTCGACTATCGTATGCCACTCTAGGTGCTTTCACCAAATATCCAAAGGAATCTCTTCCGCATAAACCAAGCAGGAATATTGAAGATAAAAAGTTTGGCTTTTTTCAATCTGAAAAAGCAATTTTCCAGGAAATAGCTGAAGAGCTAGGTTTAAATCCAACAAGAGACGGAAGCGATTTGGGTTTTACGAGACATCCACTCGCCTTTCTTGTGGAAGCTGCAGATGATATTTGTTATACGATTATCGACTTTGAAGACGGTATCAATCTTGGTCTTATCGATGAAGATTATGCGCTGGAATATCTTATTAAACTGGTTAAAGACAACATCAATACCGCCAAGTACAACCAGCTTGGCAATACTGCCGATAGGCTTGCTTATTTACGTGCGCTCGCAATCAATACGCTCATCGTGGAGGCTGCAGATATTTTTATCGCAAACGAGGAAAAAATTCTCAAAGGAGAATTTCATGAATCCCTTTTCGATAAAAGCCGTTACGAGGCACAGATCAAGGACATCATCAAAATAAGTATTGAAAAGATCTATCAGAGCGAAGAGGTTATTAGCAAAGAAATAGCTGGCTATCGCATGCTTTCATCGCTTCTTGATATTTATACCAAGGCTATCCTTCCAGAGAAGGAAGAAGAGAATTCCAATTTTAGTAAATTGATTTTGAAATCAACTCCACAAATTGCCATTTTGGAAGAAAATGAATCGGTTTATGAAAAACTTATTGGCATTTGTTCATACGTCGCGTCACTTACAGATGGACTGACCGTTGCTTCCTTTAAAAAATTCAAAGGCTTGAATACATAGATAATTTGGATTAGATCAATATTAAATTCTTATTTTCTCTATTTTAGTAGTCTGTATCCTGTACCGGAAGCTAGCCGGATTAGTTTTTTAGCATAATGAAGAAAGTCGCTGTCCTATTAGAAGAAAATCATCAAAAGATAATTGATGACTGGGAAAAGATTGTTTTGGATGACGTCCCGGCAGCGTCAAAATCGAATCGAATAGCCCTTCACGATCACATTCCGAATATTCTTGATGACATAATTGATATTTTACATCGTCATAATCACCTAGATCATTATCTGGACGATCCCAAAATCGAACAGATAGAGCAAAATAGTATCGAACACGGTAGGCATCGCGCGACTTCTTCAGATTATACGGTTGATCAAATTCTGCATGAATACATGGTTTTTCAGAATGTCATTGAAGAATTAATGAATGAAAATGATATTACAAACCAGGGTATTCATCAACTCTTTAAAAGCTGTATCGATAACGCCATGTTGAAATCGGTTACCTCTTTTTCAGAATCTATCCAGGAGATGCAGAACAAATTAATAGGTACATTGGCTCATGATATACGCAATCCGTTAGCAGCCGCCAGAATGGCAACGGAAATGTTCGACTTTTCCGCCGGAGAGGAGCGCTTTCTCAAAGTAAAAAAGATGACCTATAATAGTATTAATAAATCTATTGAGCTGCTGGAAGGATTGCTGGAATCGGTTTCTATCAAAGCCGGCGAAGGAATGATGCTTAATTTTAGAGAGCTGAACATCTACGAAGACCTGTACACGGTCTATCGGGAAGCCAGTGAAGTATATTCTGAAAAGATCAATTTTGAATGTGATGACCAAAATCTAATCGGAATTTACGATCCGGTTTCTATTCGGCGCCTGCTCGAAAATCTTATTACGAATGCGGTAAAATATGGCGATTCCTTTCAACCTATTACTATCAGCGTTGAAAATCACAA
Source organism: Flavobacteriaceae bacterium (assembly GCA_964220295.1). Lineage (GTDB taxonomy): Bacteria > Bacteroidota > Bacteroidia > Flavobacteriales > Flavobacteriaceae > Christiangramia. Next base: position 110,726 of record CAXPUM010000069.1, read on the forward strand.
TCCTGAGGCTATTGAAATTTCTGTTCATAATTACGGAAAACCTATTCCGAAGAGAAAACAAGAGGAGATATTCAGCTTTTTAGACCATGGAATATCTAATAAAACCAAACAATACCAAAGTTATGGTATGGGCTTAACGCTGGTTAAAATGGTGGCCACTGCGCATGATGGAAAGGTAGATTTAACCAGTGATGAAAAGTTGGGTACGAAATTTAGCATTTCGCTCAATAAAAAAGCCGCTCAACCAGGGAAGATGCGCGCAAAACTCAATAAGGCAGGTTAATTAAAATTCATAAACAAGCCCTACTCCGAGCATTTGCTTCAGCTGAATTCTTGCGCCGCTGGTTTCCAGTTTTCCATCACCGTTCGTATCTTCTTTGAACTTCACATCATCATCATACCGCACATGTGAACCTACATTGGCTTTCACGTACTTATTGACTTTCATGTTTACGTTCAATTGCCAATCTACATCAATATTTCCAAAATTATTCAGGTAATCTGAATAGAGGCTTAGCTGGTTATCAAGATTGATATTTTCCCAGACCTCTTTCCGAAATTCACTGGTGACCAGCACCCCAAATTCTGTCCGCACATTTTCGCCTTCTTCGATAATATTTCCTAGCTGATCGGTTTTTGCAGGAGTAACCCCGAACATCCCTTCATTAGCCAGTCTCTGGTCGAGTACAAAAGTAGATTTAATCGTCAGTGGTGAAATATAAGCGGTAAGATCTTCAACAGGATCTGAATATTCACTCCCAACACCAAGAAAAGTATAACCAGGAGCCATGAATTTTGAAATTGGTGTATCTCTGTCTGGGTATTTGTAACCGTGAGCAAATTGTGTATTAAAACTGAATTTCCCGGAATAATACCAGTTGGCTGTACTGTCGGTTCTAAAACCGAAGGAAGAATTCATCCTAATCTCATCATCGGTTTTTCTGATCTGCCTTCCTTCCTGGGCATTGAGCCCATATCGCAAAGTGGCCGAGTTCTTCCAGATGGTCAGTTCTTTCTCATAATTCCGCTCGAAACCGGAATAAAATAACGCCGAAACCGAATTATTACCACCGGAATTCCAGTTGACAAAGGCGACTTCTGTTAAGTTTACACCGAAAGTATTCTTCTCTGTCCAATAAACCAGCATCGTATCAGATACCGTCGTGTCATTTTCCTTTTCAGCAAGTTTTAATGAATCATGGGACCTCACTTTCAGGCTATCTATATGATTTGCAAAAGTATTTAGGGAGAAAAAATAAATTATTAGGAGGAGAAACTTTAACTTCATTCGCTACTTTAGGTTTTCGGATTCACAAAAATATAAAAATCACAACATAGATTCCAGCTTCTGCTGTATACCTTCAACGTTAATTTTTGCAATTTCTTGTAACTGCTCAACAGTTCCTTGAGAAATAAACGTATCTGGTACGCCTAAATTATAAATTTTACCCGAAAAGCCTAATTTTGAGGCGGTTTCTAGAATTGAAGTTCCAAAACCACCAGTTACCACTCCATCTTCCACAGTCAAAATTTTCCGGAATTTTTTAAATATTTCTTTCAGTACATTCAAATCAAGCGGTTTGACAAATCTCATATCGTAATGAGCCACTGCATTAGAATTTGCTATTCTTTTAATAGCTTCGGAAACATTTTGTGCCATATTCCCAATACTTAAAACAGCAATATCACTGCCTTCTTTTAGTTTTTCTCCTTTTCCGATAACCACCTTCTGAAATGGCTGCTTCCATTCTTGTAATACACCGCGGCCACGAGGGTAACGAATGATGATAGGATGATTTAATTCGAGTTGAACAGTATACAACAAATTCCGAAGTTCCAGTTCATTTCTTGGCGCCGCAATGATCAAATTCGGGATTGGCCTGCTATAGGCGATATCAAAGACTCCATGATGGGTAGGACCATCTTCTCCAACGAGACCCGCACGATCCAGACAAAAAATTACAGGCAAATCCTGCAAAGCAACATCGTGAATTAATTGATCATAAGCTCGTTGTAAAAAAGTAGAATAAATGGCACAAAAAACATGAAATCCCTGGGTAGCCATCCCCGCAGCCATGGTCACCGCGTGCTGTTCCGCAATGCCAACGTCGAAGGCACGATCAGGAAAGGCTTCCATCATATATTTTAAGGAACTTCCGGTAGGCATCGCCGGAGTGATACCGATAATTTTCTTATTTTTCCCTGCCAGCTCGACCAATGTTAATCCAAAAACATCCTGGTATTTCGCTGAACCCTCGTTGCTTTTTGGCAGTAATTCGCCAGTTTCCGGTTCAAATTTACCGGGCGCATGGTATTTGATCTGGTCTTCCTCAGCTTTTTTCAGGCCCTTTCCTTTTTTTGTAATAACATGCAGAAATTTTGACCCTTCAACAAGCTTCAGCTTTTCAAGTTCGGTAATCAACCCAGGAAGATCATGCCCATCAACCGGTCCAAAATAATTGAAATTGAGCGCTTCAATTATATTATCACTCGCTGGTTTATGACCAATTTTAGCTTTTGTTAGGTATTCTTTTAGAGCTCCTACGCTGGGATCAATTCCAATAGCATTATCATTTAAGATCACTAAGAGGTTAGCATCTGTAACGCCAGCATGATTCAGACCCTCAAAGGCCATTCCGCTTGCAATGGAAGCATCACCAATCACCGCAATATGCTGTTTTTCTAGATCCCCATTTAACTTAGAGCCGATGGCCATACCAAGTGCCGCAGAAATGGAAGTAGAAGAATGCCCGGTACCAAAACTGTCATATTCACTTTCGGTTCGCTTCGGAAAACCGCTCAGGCCATCCAATTGCCTATTTGTATCGAAAATATCCCGGCGACCCGTCAAAATTTTATGTCCGTAAGCCTGATGACCTACATCCCAGATCAAAAGATCTTCCGGAGTATTGAAAACGTAATGCAAGGCTACGGTTAGCTCCACCACTCCTAAACTCGCACCAAGATGTCCTTCTTTGGTTGCGACTATATTGATAATGAATCTTCGTAATTCTTCAGAAACCTGAAGCAATTCCTGATCATTCAGTTTCCGCAGATCTGCAGGGCTATTTATTGTATTTAGTAAAGCTTGAGCCATCGTTCACAAAGGTACATTTTGACATTTTAAATTTTCAGACTATTTAAAAATGAAATTCAAAATTATATCTTTCGGAAAAAATCAGGCATGCTTTCTCCTTTTACCGACGAGTATTTTATGAAAAAAGCTTTTGAAGAAGCTGAAAGAGCTTATGAAAAAGGTGAAATTCCGGTTGGGGTGGTCGTGGTTATTAATGACCGTATAATTGCCCGAGGGCATAATTTAACTGAAACGCTCAACGATGTCACCGCTCACGCCGAAATGCAGGCGATCACAGCAGCTGCCGATTTCATTGGAGGAAAATATTTGCACAACTGCACCATGTATATCACCTTGGAGCCCTGCCAGATGTGCGCTGGAGCACTTTACTGGAGCCAGATTTCTAAAATTGTGTTTGGAGCCCAGGATCCACAAAGAGGTTACCGAAAATTTGGCGTACAACTTCACCCAAAAACTGAAGTAAAACTGGGTGTAATGGAAAAAGAATGCGGTGCACTACTAAAGCGCTTTTTTATTGAAAAACGGAATTTAAATTAAAAAACCTGTCAGATTAATCTCATGAACGTTTAACCGACAGGCCTTTTAAAGTATTTACTTTTTATTCTGAGTAACAGTGATATAATCTACATAAAACTTCTGTGGAAATATAGAATCGTCAACTTCAGGTCCTCCAAAATTGCCCCCTATCGCCATATTGATCAACAGGTAAAAATCCTTTCTGAAAGGATAGATCTCCTCACTATAATCTTCAGGAACAAACTTATAAACCGAATTATTATCAATAAAAAACTCGATAAAGTCTTTATTCCAGTTTACTTTATATAGGTGATAGCCTTCTTCGATTCCTTCAATTTTCGTTTTCTTAGAATTACCATTATCGGCATGTCTTGCCGGCGTATGTAAGGTTGTGTACAACATTCCAGGCTCTTTCCCTACGTATTCAAGCATATCTATTTCTCCGCTGGCGGGCCAACTGACCTCGCTGATGTCTGCACCCAACATCCAGACAGCGGGCCAGATTCCCTGCCCTGTTGCCAGCTTCGCACGAAATTCAATTTCGCCGTATTGAAACTCAAGCTTATCTTTAGTGGTAATTCTACCGGAATAGTATTTATCTCCATCTTTCACTGCAGTGATCACGAGGTTTCCATTTTCTATCGAAACATAATCCCGGTTGTAGATCTGGCGCTCATTGTTTCCCCATCCACAAAGATCCGGGCATCCGTCACCTTCTTCGTAATTCCAGAGATCGGTATTTAAGGAATCACCATCAAAATTTTCTTTTAGAATCACTTCCTGTGCAGAAAGCGATAGGCTGAAAGCACTCAAAAAAGTAAAAGCGAGATAAAAACTTAGATTTTTCATTAGTTCAATTCAAATTTAATAGGCTGCACATCTGCAGAATTAGTGCCAATCATTACTTCAAATTCACCTGGCTCAGTTATCCAGTTTTCACCATCATAGAACTGAAGCATTTCCGAAGTAATTGGGAAACTAATTTCTTTACTCTCTCCAGCTTCGAGCTCTACCAGTTCAAAAGCCTTCAGCTCTTTCACCGGTCTGGCGATCTTGGCAACCAGATCTCTTATATACAGCTGAACAATCTCTTTCCCTTTAGTTTCACCGGTATTTGTTACCGAAACTTTCACGGCAAGGCTATCTCCTTTAGAAATACGTTCCGCAGTCAAGCTTGGTTTACCGTAATTAAAACTGGTATAGCTCAAACCGAACCCAAATGGATACAGTGGACCATCTTCTACATCGGTATAATGCGAATAAGTCACGTGCTGCGGATTAGACGGCCTACCGGTATTCAAATGATTGTAATATAGTGGTTCCTGCCCGCTATTTCGTGGAAAAGAAACCGGTAATTTTCCCGATGGATTGTAATGGCCAAGTAACACATCAGCAATTGCGTTTCCGCTTTCGCTTCCTAACTGCCAAGCTTCTATGATAGCAGGAATATTTTCTGCAGCCCAGTTGATTTCCAGAGGTCTTCCGTTAATCAGAACAAGGATGATATTTTTATTTACTTCAGTTACTTTTTCCATCAATTCTTTTTGAAGACCGGCCAGGCTGACATCTGCCTGACTTCTTCCCTCACCTGTCTGAAACGCATCCTCGCCAAGAACAAGAATTACTTTATCGGCATTTTTAGCAATTTCTACAGCTACAGAAATTCCCGAGCGATCATCTTTTTCGATCTCCAGCGGCATTAGGAAACTTCTTTCGCCTTTTCCCAACGTCACTCCTTTTTCGAAATTCATCGATCCTGAAAAATCAGAATTTTTGAAACCTTCGATCACAGAAACGGCTGAATTCTTTTCGCCCTGAGCTCTCCAGTTCCCAATTGGCGTATCCTTATCATCTGCCAGCGGACCAATAATTGCAATATTTTCGTCTCCCTTCAACGGAAGTAAATCGTTTTCATTTTTTAATAACACAATTGATTTTCTGGCGATATCGCGAGCCGTATTTAAATGGCTTTCAGCAGAAATTTCAGCAGCTAAATTCGCGTCAGAATAGCGATACGGATCGTCAAAAAGTCCCATTTTGAACTTTACTCTTAAGATCCGGCGAACTGCATCATCCAGTAAACTTTCATCAATTGTTCCATTATCTACCAGAGTTTTTAAACCACTCTCGTATGCTCCGCCTTCCATATCCATATCGCTGCCCGCTTTTACAGCAATCCTGGCAGCGTCAGTTTTATCTTTAGCAATACCATGAGGAATAAGTTCCGCGATCGAGCCCCAGTCAGACACCACAAACCCGTTCCAGTTCCAATCGTCCTTCAAAATATCTCTTTGCAAGTATTCACTGGCAGTGGCCGGAGTTCCATCAATGGTGTTAAAGGAGTTCATGAATGTGGCTGCACCTGCTTCTGCTGCAACTTTAAAGGGAGGCAAAATAAAATTATGCAATTCTCGCATTCCGATATTTGCCGAATTGTAATCTTTCCCGCCTTCTACAAATCCGTAGCCGGCAAAATGTTTGGCAGTCGCAGCAATGGTTTTAGGATCAGACAAATCTTCCCCTTGATAACCGCGAATTTTAGCTTCTCCAACTTTTGAAGTTAGGTAAGGATCCTCTCCAGAACCTTCCATGATTCGGCCCCAACGCGCATCACGAGAAACATCGATCATAGGAGAAAAAGTCCAGTTTACGCCATCTGCAGCCGATTCCAGCGCCGCGATTCTTGCCGATTCTTCCATTGCTTCAAGATCCCAGCTGGAAGTTTCGGCTAAAGGAACAGGAAAAATAGTTTTGTAGCCATGGATGACATCATAACCAAACATCATAGGAATTTTCATTCGGGAATTTTCCATATTTAGTCTTTGAGCCTGTTCAGTTGCTTCTACGGAAAGGACATTGAGCATGGAACCCACCATACCTTTTTTCACTCTGTCTTCCTTTTCCTTATTTCCTTTATCTGATGCTGGCCCGGTAAGATCCCAGCTACCATTGTACTGCACCATTTGCCCGATCTTCTCTTCCAGAGTCATCTTCTGAAGAACAGAATCAACCTTTTCTTCAACTCTTTCTACTGAGCTCTTAATTTCTGAATTTTGAGCAAAGGCTGCCAGGCCGAACGAAGCCGACATTAAAAAACAAACTATTTTTTTCATAATCAGAAAAATAAAACCCGGAGCAGGTGCCCCGGGTAATTATTGCAATTCAAACAATTATTGGTAAACTTTTACGTAGTCAATTTCCATTGCAGATTCACTAAATGCCGGATCAACATCTCCTCCAAGGTTTCCTCCCATTGCAACATTCAGAATAAGGAAGAAATCTTTATTGAAAGGTTTGTCCAGATCATTATCAAAAGTGAAATATACTTCACCATCTAAAAGGAATGTGATCGTATCTTCAGTCCATTCGGCAGTATAAGTATGAAACTCTGAAGAAGGATTTTCAATCGTAGAAGGACCAACTACGGCATTTCCACCCGAATTTCCAGGAAAATGTAAAGCTGACTGAATTCTGCCAGGCTCTTTACCTACCCATTCCAAAATATCAATTTCTCCAGTCTGCGGCCATCCAACCTCATCGAAATTAGCTCCGAGCATCCAGAATGCAGGCCATGTCCCTGCTCCTTCTGGCAATTTGATACTGGCTTCTACACGGCCATATGTAAACTCATAATTATCCTTCGTGGTAATTCTACCTGAAGTATAATCGAAACCGCTTTCAGATTCTTTTTTCGCGGTAATAATCAAACTACCGTCCTGTACGGTTACATTATCCTGGGTATAATATTGAAGTTCGTTATTTCCCCAGCCATCGGTTCCGTTACCGGTTTCATAATTCCAAAAATCAGTATTTAAGGAATCTCCATCAAATTCATCTGACCATACCAGGTTAGTGAACTGGGTTTCAAATTCGGCTTCTTCGCCACCACCGGTTTCTTCTCCAGAGCCAGAGGTTAGGATAAACCACCAATCAAATTCACTATTTCCATCAGTTGTTTTAAGAATAAGCTCATTTGGAACTGATCTGTCAAAAATCTGGTATCTATGATCTCCACCTGTATAATAACCAATGAAGTTCAATCCGCTAAGGGCAATTGTTTCATTCCCTCCAGGCGCGATGATAGACCAGGTTCCTGTTTGATCATCTAATGGTACATTTAGAACATCGGCACCCTGAACTGTTCCGCCAGAAGACCCTAATTGGTCTACGAGGTTGATTCTACCGAAAATTGTTCCGCTTTCGTCTTCCGTATTAATATCGGTAATATGAATAAACGTTCCATCTTCCTTGAAAAGATAGCGGTCATCATACATTCCACTTCCATCTTTTTCATTAGGTCCGGCAGCATACCATTCAGTAGGAATATTTCCTCCAACTGGCCCCAATCCAAAGTGGCCAGGAGCTTCTGCTTTAACTCTCCATTCTTTAGTTCCATCTCCAACCAGTTTATCGATTAGATCCTGAGGAGCTTGATAAGAAACAAAAACCTGAACGTTCGATGTTGTTGAGGTAGATGTTCCTCCAGGTCCATAAGCAATGATGCTCACGGTAAAATCACCTGTTTCAGAAAACTGGTGAGTATAAGTATTTTTTGACGTTACAATAGTATTTCCATCTCCAAAAATATACTTATAGGTCATTGCTCCAGTTGCAGAGGTGGTAAATGTAACCTCTCCACTACCATCTCCCTGAGGCATTTCATCAGTCTGACCCATCACTTGAGTTTGCACGGTCAGGTCAGTCGGAGCTTTGATTTCTCCAATATCATAATCTTCTTCACAGGAAGTTAAACCTGCAAAAAGTGTGATCATGAACATTATTCTTAAAAACATATTATTCATTTTGTGTCTTTTTAATTCTAGTTATGGAAATAAATATCATCTACATAGACATTTGCTGAACCTGCAGGTATGGCGGCTAATACGAACTGGGCAATATTTTTCCTGTTGGCCAGATTTTCAAAATCTGATAACGGGATATCTAAACTCACCCACTGATTCTGAGCAATATTTTCAAATATTACTTCATGTTCTGTGTCATCTGCCACACCCGGTCCATCATAAATTCCATTTGGACCGAAATCAACAATTTTTACTTTAAAAGTGGTAGCGTTATCGGTATAAACATCCAAATGAAAATGAGTCATATTGGTGATATCTAATTGATTAGCTACTGTTTCTATACCAATATAATCTAGATTGGTATAGTGCTTAGTCAACCTACCGTCAAAAGTAACTTCTTCATAATCACCCTGTGACCAGCTTGTTCTCCACGTATCCACGGTTACATCATCTGCTTGATCGCTAAACAACGAAATATAAGAAGTATTACCATCTGTCATTCTTAGATCATCAAAGTAATAAACGTCCCCATCGCAGGCCTCTCCTCTTTCAAAATACAGGATGACGCTACGGAAGGTTCCTGAATCCACATCAGAGAAATCAAAGGTTAACTCCTGCCATTCTCCTACCTGTGTTATTTCAGCTACACGCTCAAGAGAAGGTTCTGTATCTGGATAAGGTTCGTATTCCAATCTTAAGGTAACATCGCTGACTTGATCTTCAGCCAGGACCTTCATCTTAAAGATTTTCTTATCTGTATTACTGAAATCTATTGAAGTAGGAATCGCTTTACCTAAACCACTCCAAGTTTCACAAGGAGAAGTTTTAGTGAATTTCCCAACATTACAACTGTTATTGATTCCATCAGTTTTTGGATTTCTAACAATTTCAGCCTGTGTTGCTCCAAAAGCTTCGAAAGCATATTCAGGACTGTTAGTCATAAACGTCCAGTTTATAGGGCCGTTTGCAAAATCGATGTTTTCTTCAGTTTCAGCAACACAATCGGGGAATTCATTAGTCTGCATGATATCATCGATGTAGAAAGTTCCGGCAGTCGTACCAGGACCATCAACAAATATTACCATTGTAGCATATTGACCGGTTGGAACAAAAGGCTCTCCCGCTCCCTGATTTCCATCAATATAGCTTTTAATAGCATCTGTCGCGAAATTGAAGCTTAATTCTTCCCATCCTGTTCCGTTGTGAGTAGCAGTTACTTCGGTTTGACGTTCATCGTTCACGCCACCTTCAAATTTCAACAGCACTGGAACAGAAACTTCAGAATACATTTTCATAGTGATCACTTTATCATCACCACTGAAATCTACTGCTTCACCTAAACTGAAAGCCCCTCCTTCATAAGCAGCACCAGAATTAGTAATGGCACCTACATTGCTTTCTACAGCGTTCGCTCCTGAGATAAATGGATTGACAACAACTGCAAAGCTAGCGCCTCCAAAGGTTCCCATATTATAATTGACGTTTGGTTCGTCAAAAGTTATTGGCAATTTCGCAGGTTCAGCTTCTGGCACTGTTACCGTAATCACTTCTTCTGTTGTAGCAGTACCACCACTCAAAGCAACGACTCTCACATCATAATCACCAGGTGCAGCATACGTATACTCTAATGTTTCTCCAGGCATTAATGCAGTTGGCTCTTCGTCTTCTGTTTCACCAAAATAAACGTTGAACATAGCCGCGTAATCGGCAGTCGCAGAGACGGTAATATTCTTTGGATTATTAGCAGATTGTACCAAATTTACCTCCAAATTTTCCGGAGCTCTAAAGGAAACCGTTAAGGCCTGAGTGCCCTGCGCAGTATCTCCTTTTAAATTCTTCCCGGTCACTACTACATCATATTGACCTTCCGGATAAACATGATCTACACTTTCACCTGGTCGAAGACCTGTCGCTATTTCAGAACCATCTCCAAAATCAACGTCGAACATATTGGAGCTTTCACCAGTTGGTGTAATGGTTACCATCCCGCTATTATCCTGGGTTATATTAAAAGTAGCCCCCAAATTGGAAGGAGCCTGAAGCTCTTCCAAATCTACCATTGAATCGTCATCCTTATCACAGCTTACCGCTATGATCGAAAGGAAAGCGACGAATAAATATTTATATAAATTCTTCATATTGCTCAATTTTAGTATCCCGGATTTTGCTCCCAGTTACCCTCAGAAAACTCAATTTCTTCTAACGGGATCGGGAAAAGTTCATTTTTACCTGAAGTAAAGCCGTCAATATTTTCAGCTGCCCTTCCAGTTCTAACCAGGTCGAAGAAACGATGTCCTTCTCCAACCAGTTCCAGTCTTCTTTCCATGTAAATTGCATCTACCAGTGCACTACCGCTGGCGGTTACTGGATCTAAACCTGCGCGATCACGAACCTCATTTAAGTATTCTCGTGCCTGGTTTTCATTTCCACCACCTCTTGCTAAAGCTTCAGCAGCCATTAAAAGCACATCGGCATACCGAATTGAGCGATAATTATTAGGTTGCGTTAAGTTCGCATCACCTACGTTATCGTTTTTTCTTGGTAGATATTTTCTATTGAAATAACCGGTATGCTTGAAACCTTCTACATAAGTAGCTCCAGTTTCAGCAGCCCAAGCCTCAATATCTAAAATGGAATATTCCAGGCGGGTATCAGCTTCTGAAAATGCATCGTAAGTCTCCTGAGTAGGAAGATTGAAACTGAAACCTGATTCGAACAAAGGTCCAGAATAGTTTCTGATTCCCTGGAATCCTACCGCGACATTTCCTTCACTACACTGTAAACAATCAAATCCTGCTCCTTCTTCTCCGGTATACTGAACTTCGAAAACAGATTCTTCATTATTCTCTCCTTCTTGTTCGAATAAAGTTGAGAAATCTGAAAGCTCATATTTCCCGCTATTAATCACGTCGGTAAGTACCGTTGCAGATTGCTGAAACTTTTCCTGATACAGATAAGCCTTACCTAATAAGGCCTGAGCTGCACCCTTTGTTGCTCTACCAACTTGTGGAGCATCTGTTGCCAGGTTATCGATTGCGAATTGAAGGTCAGATTCGATCTGAGCATATACTTCACTGACTGGTGCACGAGGAATAGTTTTTTCATCTCCTAACTGGAAACGCTCATCTCCTTTTAATGGGATTGGTCCAAACCATTTTACCAATTCAAATGTAAAATACGCTCTCAGGAAACGGGTTTCAGCAATAATCTGGTCCTTTCCTTCAAAATCTGTCTTGTCTTTGAATTCCAAAATGTAATTGGCTCGCTGAACACCAGCGAAATTCCAATCCCATACATCATCCAAATTATCATTTACAGGCGTATGAGTCATTTCATCAACCTGCTGCCAACCAATTACATCAGTAGCACTTTCCCCACCGCTCACCGTATTATCTGAAGCGATCTCGCCAAGGATCACATTTACGTAAGTTGCCTGAAGCATATCGTAAACTCCTATGAGCGCGTTGTAATAATCTTCTTCAGAATTGAAATAATTTTCTGAAGCGATATTGTATTCCTCGGTCTTATCAAGGTAATCTTCGCTACAACCTGCTCCTATAAGCAGCCCTAGCAAAAGCATTCCTTTAAAGATTGTTGTTTTATTCATTTTCATAACTGTTTTTTAGAAGTTTAGGTTTAGTCCAACCATATATATTCTCGGCACAGGATAGAATCCATAATCAATTCCACCTCCAATAGCCTGTCCTGTAGAAGCTGATGGATCGTAACCTTTATAATCTGTAAAAGTGTAAAGATTATTTACCGCAGCATAAAGTCTGAATTTATCCAAACCTATTCTTTGTGTAAAATCTTCTGAAAGGCTATAACCTACCTGAACATTCTGAATTCGCACATAAGAAGCATCTTCCACGTAATAATCTGAAAAAGCGATGTTTGAAGTAGCTCCTGTAGTAACTCTTGGCACTGTAGTGCTAGTCCCCTCTCCTCTCCATCTATCAAGAATGTAGGCATGTCTATTAACGTTTGGCTGATTTCTTTCGTAGTTACGAACCATATCATTACCTAACGATGCATAGGTATAAGCCGTAAAGTCAATATTTTTATAATTCAGGTTAAGGTTTAATCCCATAGTAACATCTGGGATCGGGTCACCAATATTAGTTCTATCATCTACAGTGATCACACCATCTCCGTTTAAATCAACATATCTCAAGTCTCCAGGAGATGCCGGTGCACCAAGTGCATCCTGAGCCGGAGCTGCATCTACCTCAGCCTGATTCTGGAAAATTCCGTCAGTTTTATATCCGTAGAAATAACCTATTGGGAATCCCGCCTGGAATCTGGCAGGAGCCGGCTGTCCAACTCCGAAAGCACCTCCCTGAAGGAAATCGGTCCCGTTTACTTCAGTAACTTCGTTTCTAAGGATGGTTGCATTATATCCCATTCCAAATCTGAAGTCCTCGCTAAAATTATTTTTATAGTTGATGGCGAATTCCAAACCTTCGTTTCTGGTCGTACCAGCGTTGATGGTTGGCGCTCCAGCTCCCGGAGCACCTGTCCCAAGGATTCCGGAAACAGGAATACCAGCAATTAATAGATCTTTACGATCTTCTCTAAAGATATCGGCCGTAATATCCAGTTTGTTCTGGAACAATCTCAGGTCGACCCCAAAATTGATCTTTTCAGCTTCTTCCCATCCCGATGCCGGATTTGCGAGTCTACCAAGGGCTGTCCCGTTCACAAGCATTCCGTCAAGCACATAAGTTGCTTCACCGTTCAAAGAGGATCTATAAAATTCTGCACCTCCCGCTTCATCGTTACCAAGTATACCGTAACTACCTCTAATTTTCAAGAAGGAAATTAGATCAGAATCCTGTAAGAAGTTTTCTTCAGATAAAACCCAACCAGCAGTTGCTGAAGGGAAATAACCCACTCTGTTCTCCGGGCCAAAACGTGTAGAGGCATCTCTACGTAACATACCCGAAATTAAATACTTTCCTTTAAAATCGTACTGTAGTCTTCCGAAGAATGATAGTTTACGAATGTCATATACATAACTGCTATTATTTAAACCGTCATTAGTACCAGTTGTTAAGCTAATATCAGCAAACTCATAACTGTTATTTGGCACATCATAACCTGTAGCATACAAACCATCTCCCCAATTTCTTATTACCGTCATACCTCCAGTTAGGGTTACGTGATGATCTTCTGCGTAACGATCTTCATAAGTTCCGAAAAGGTCAAAAGTATAGCCATTATCCGAAATCTTATTCTGGTTAACAGTACTTCTAGGGTTATTGAAAACTTTACCAGGACCATAATCGATTATTGGAGCAAAGCTTTTTCCTTTACTCTTCGCCATATTATAACCAATTCTTGAAGTAAGCGTTACTTCTTCAACTGGTTTCACGTTCAAAGCAACTGAACCATTCAATTTATCTAAAGCATAATCGTTGAAGGTGTTGCGAATTTGCGAAAGTGGATTAATGATCTCATTTCCAAGAAAACCATTAGTATCTTCCTGATCGATCGCAAAAGTCGGAGCAATATTCAACGCATTAAAAAGAACAGAACCTAGTCCATTCTCATTAATTGATCTTCTATCTATATGAGTATAAATGGAATTTGCCTGAATATCTATATGATCCGTAAGATCCACACCAAGGCTAAATCTTGCTGTATTTCTTCTGAAATCTGATTTTTCTGCACCAATGATCCCTTTTTGATATAGGTGAGAACCTCCTAACGAGTACGTTATTTTCTCCCCACCGCCGGTAACACTCAAATTATGATTTACAATTGGTGAAGTTTGGAAAACTTCATCCTGAAAATCGGTACCCTCTCCAAGTCCGCTAACATCTGGAAATGGCAAATCCTGACCATTGTTAGCATAGCTTTCATTTAATAGCAAAGCATATTCTGTAGCGTTCAATAGAGGAATCTGTCTGGAGGTTTCCTGAACACCATAATATGTTTGGTAGGTGATTTTTGGAGCCGTATTCTTTTTACCAGATTTTGTGGTCACAAGAACAACCCCGTTTGCTCCAGCCACCCCGTAAATAGCTGCCTGGGCATCTTTTAAGATAGATATTGACTCAATATCATTCGGGTTTAATGTGTTGAGGTCACCCTGATAACCATCAATTAAAACTAAAGGACCGTTTACACTGTTCGAAGCAATACCCCGAATATTGATGTTAATACCAGCTCCTGGAGCTCCTGATGATGGAGTCACGTTAACCCCGGCAGCAGTACCTTGTAAAGCCTGCTCCACCTTGATAGGTTTAAGCTCGTCTATAGTTTCATTTGATACTGTTGATACCGCACCGGTGATATCCTTTCGCTGCTGCGTACCATAACCAATTACAACAACCTCATCTAATGCCTCATCGTCAGCTGATAGTTGTACATTAATAGTTTCTTGATCTGTAATTGTGATCTCCTGCGTATTATATCCCAGGTAACTGAATTGCAAAACATCTCCAGATGAGACGTTGTTGACAGAATAATTTCCGTCAAAATCGGTGGTTGTTCCCCGAGACTGATTTTTTACAATGACGTTTACACCTAATAACGGCATTCCGCTATCGTCTGTAACATTTCCGCTCACCGAAAACGATTGAGCGTGCGCTGCTAAAAACCCGCTTAGAAATACAATTAAAAGACAGGTAAATTTCTTCATGTGATGAATTGTTAAAATTTTTATTCAATGTACCAATACGATGTAAAGTTTCAAGAAGAGATACCTTTACAAAAATTCTACAAAGAAGAAAAACACAATTTTTACACTACAATTTTAGGAAGTCTGCAATTATAATAGCGCTTTTCGACGATTTTGGCAACGTGTTAAAAAACACTGGAATGTAAAGGTTTAGAAGTCATGTAGAGTTAATGTAGAGTTATTTGAAGCGATTGTTAAGTTTAAACTGACAGAATATAATCTGTTAAATTTTCATTTCGATCTAAATTCATCTTTTTACGCAAACGATATCGTTTAATCTCCACGCTTTTGACTGAAATATTTAATAGCGGAGCAATTTCTTTTGAAGAAAGATTTAATCTCAAATAAGCACAGAGTTTTAAATCACTTGATGTTAATTCTGGATGCAACTTTTTCATTTTCTTCAAAAAGTCTTTATCCGCATTATTAAAAGCTTCTTTGAAGAAATTCCAATTATCTTCTTCGTCGATATCTTTATCTATGGTGCTAATTACCTTTTTAACCTCAGATGATCCCTGTTCCTTTTCCAACCGCTCTTTAATGCTGGTTAAAAACTCATTCTTTTTAATCAGACTCATTGTCGAAACTGCAAGTTCTCGGTTTTTACTTGCTACATCCTGTTCCAACTTCTCTTTTTGCAGTTTTATAATTTCCTGCTCTGCCTCGAGATTTTTCATTTTCAATTGCCGCTCATTTTCGGCAATCGCTCGCTTATGTTGTCTTTGATATAAAAGGTGTGCAGTAAGAAGCAGTAATAAGAAAATAAAAATATAGATCCCTACTGCCAGGCTACTTAAATAATAAGGCTTTTTAATACTGAAACCGTAGGAAGCATTTTCCGTTACCTGGTTATCAATTTTAGCCCTTACTTCAAAAGTATAGTCTCCAAATGGCAAATTCTCAAAATTAGCGCTGGCCTCGTGATCCCAATTACTCCACTTTTCCGTGAAACCATTCAGACGATAGCTATATAGCGGTAAATTGTATTTCTGGTAACTCGGAATTCCGAATCTAAATTTGATATTATTCTGATTATAATTGAATTCTGGTTGCCCCTTTAAGGATACCAGCTCATAATCAGTATTCAAACCCCCGGAAGAAACTTCTCTAATTGCAATAGATTTTAAACTGGCGTTATCCTGTCTTTCTTTTTCTGAAAATTTCAGATATCCATTGGCTACACCTAAAAGCAGTTTGTCACCCACGATAGAGATGTTTTCATAGCCCCGGGCGATATTTCGGTAGGATTGATCTATATACAGATTTTGAACCTGGTACTTGTCTCCCAAACCAGAAGGTGTTATTTTAAAGATAGCATCCTGAGAAAAACCCCAAAGCTCACCAGGTTCTGTCACAATCATTTTTCCTGATACTTTATTAAAACCTTTTGTAAGTTCATTCAGCGCATTGTCAATTGAAAATGAATTAGTCGATCGATTAAAACGGTAGATATTATTCTGCGAACTATAATATAGTGCTTCATCAAATTTGAATAAACTTGAAGTAATTCCAGATTCGGAATTAAACTTATAGTTTTCGATTATTTTATAACTATCATTTTCAGGTTCCACCTTTAAATGGAAAACACCTTTATGCTCATTACTTACCCAAATTGTTCCATCATCATCAAGGATTAGGTCTTTAGAAGAGTGTGGAAAATCCGGAAGCATTTCCAAACATTCAAAACTAGAATTATGACGTTTCAGAAAACTTATACCATTATAATGTCCCTGAATAAATATAGAATCATTGAATTTCTTAACCTTCCAGGTCCCAAGGCGGTCACAAATTTTTTCAGCAGCGCTACCGTCAATCAAAAAAGTTCCATTGTTGTGCCCCATGAAAACTTGATCCCCAATCTTATCCAGACTCCAAACCTGGCCATTGGTTCCAGGAACCAGTTGAAAATTATCTTTATCGGCTTTTCGTAAATACAAACCCTGATTAGTTCCCACGTAAAGACCAGATTCATTCTGCATCGCGGTATAAACCGAGCCGATCTCTCCCTTTATATCTTTAAATGCGGAAATAGGAGAATCATAATCGACCATGGCAATTCCATAATCCAAACCAGCCCAGATATTATTTTCAGAATCCTTGTAAATACCCAATACGGTACTATTCAGCAGTAAATTTTTCTGATCGATTATATTAGAAATTTGTCCATCAGTTCCTATAGTCACCAGGCCCTTACCAACAGTAGCAAGGATTAATTTTTCATCGACCAGTTCGGCATCAAAAATGGCAATATTGTTCAACTGATTAGCGGCATCTGTGTAAAATGGCGCAAGATTGCTTTCATCCCAGGTATAAAATTCACTGTTACCACTAACAAATGACAACTGACCTTTTCTCTCGAATAAAAACATGATTGCTGTTTCACCCAAATCTTCAGCTGGGATCACCAATTCAGATGAGCCAGCCGCAATTTTAAAAAGTCCGCTGTTCACGAGTTGATAATAAATAGTATCCTTCAGTTTAAATATTCTGGAAACAGGTTCACCATGAGGATTGTCAAGAAGTTGAATATTTTCCTTTTCTGGGTCGTAGATGTAAATACCATTAAAGCTTCGGAAAAGAACTAGATCATTCAATGTCTCTATCTGCCAGAATTGTTCCCCATCGTTCATATTTTGGGGAAATTTGGAAACCAGGCTGTGGTATTCCATTTTTCCGAAGTCATTCTCAATCCAATATCCTGCTTCCATATAAGCGCCCGTATAGATACGCCCATTAAAAGCCTTTACAGAACGAACAATGGTATTATTGGGAACGGGATAGAGCGTCCATTCCTCACCATCAAATTTTAAAAGTCCACTACTATTTGCAAAATAAAAATTCTTTTCCTCATCCTGGGAAATCATCCAGTTCTGATTTCCCGCATGGTATTCGTTTGGATTATAATTGATCACTGGAGGTAACTCCTGCGCATGGAAATTCTGGAAAATTAGTAGAAAAAATATGCTGATTAAAAAACGCAAAAATCGATCTGTTAGTTATACCAAGGCGAAAGTTAAGCAACCACTTTCAAACCTGAAATTTTCAACCTTTAATTCCATAAAAAGTTATTAATAAAACTTTTTACTTTGAGTGTTAAATTTTGATAAAAGCCTATGTTATCAGCGGATTTATAAATTTTTTTGAAGGTTAAACGAAAAACTACTATCCAAAATCAAACAACTAATATGCTTTTAAATTTTATCGAAAATTTCAAATGGAAATTGCTTCTGCCAGTTTTCATGATTTTTACTGTAGCTATAGGTCACGCCCAGCAAAAAAAAGTAGCGCATACGGTATATATTACCTCCAATACAGGCCTCAGAGATGATGCGACCAATAAACAATTACTCTCTCAAATTGTAGAAGCTTCAAAAAAAGAAGATTCATCAACCTTGGTGATCATTGGAAATGTAACCCCTGAAGGCGGTTTTCCTAACAAAGATAATGGCCGCGATAAAGTTGAAAGTTATCTCAAAAAGAACATCTTAGACAACACAAAAGATTTTAAAGGGAATGTAATCATTACCCCGGGTTATAATGAGTGGCAAGCCGATGCACCAGATAATATAGATGATCTGGAATCTTTTCTTCAGGATAATTCAGAAATCACTTTAGATTTTTGGCCAAATGATGGTTGCCCAATTGACAGCAAAAGTCTTAGTGATGATGTGCAGCTTATCATGATCGACTCCCAATGGTATATTGAAAATTGGGATGATCATCCTTACATCAATAAAAAGTGTGACATTAAAAGTAGATTGGATTTTAGGGAAGAATTTAATGATGAATTGGAAGACAACCAGATGAAAACAGTTTTAGTTGCAGTTTATCATCCGGTTATGACCAACACGAACATCAATGTTTTTCAAAAAATTATTGGTTACGGAACACAAACTCCCAGAAATCTTCAGTTAAGCGAATTAATGGGAACGCTGAATACCCTGGCGCAGCAGTACAATGATGTCATATTCCTTTCCGGAAAAGATCGAAATTTGCAGTATGTTCAGGATGATGACATAGAGCAGATCATTGCAGGAACTGCAGAAAAGCCTAAAAAAGCGAGACCAATTAAACGACATGGTGATTTTGCATTTGAAGATCTTGGTTTTGCAAAAATGAGCGTTTATAAAGATGGTAGTTCTGAAGTTACTTATTTTAAAAGTACCCCTTCCGGAACCCAGGAATTAAAATCACAACAAATTTCCAGGGAAAGACCTAAACTGGAAGATGTAGACTGGCCAAAAAACCGGATAGGCGCTACTAAAACAACTTCCGTCTACACCGATAAAGAAACAGATAAGGACGGCTTATACAAAGCAATATGGGGGGAACATTATCGCCCTCTTTACAGCAGGAAATTTGAATTCCCCGTGCTCTATTTAGATACTATTCCAGGAGATTTGAAAGTCCTTGGAGCTGGCGGTGGTCACCAGTCAAGATCTCTAGGATTTATTGATGATGAAGAACATGAATACACTTTAAGAGCGCTAAAAAAGAGTGCTTTACAATATTTACAAACTTCAGTAGTACCAACACACTACGTAGAGGACTTTTTAGAGAATACGGTTGCTGAAAGATATGTGCAGGATTTTTATACCACAGCTTATCCATATGGAACATTCCCAGCAGGAAAACTGATGGATGCAGTGAATATATATCATCCAGACTCTAAATTATATTATGTTCCGAAGCAGGAAGCATTAGGCGTATTTAATCAGGAATATGGCGATGAGCTTTATATGTGGGAAGAACACGTTGGTGGTGAGAATAAGGATATGGAAACCTTCGGAAAACCTGATGATATTCTGAACACAGCAGATTTGTTCAAAGAAATAAGAGAAAGTAAAGATGCCTATGTAGATGAAGATATGTTCATTCGCGCAAGGCTTCTAGACATGCTCATGGGTGACTGGGACAGGCATGATGGCCAGTATGAATGGTCTGAATATGAAGATGAAAACGGAAAGAAAAAATATATTCCAATCGCCAAGGATAGAGACCAGGTTTTTCCAAGAAACGACGGATTTGCTCTTTCATTGCTAAGAATTGGTTTTCCGCAATTCAGAGCTTTAGAAAATTATTCTGATATGGTAAAAAGGCCAAAATGGTTTAATTCCGCTGCTTATTCTATAGATGAGGCTTTTATCAGAAATTCTAATTGGGAAGACTGGAAAAAGCAGGTAGAATATATTCAGAATAATATAACTGATGATGTAATCCAGGAAGCTTTTGCCGTTTTACCTGAAGGAGTTGAAAATGATCCTTATACGGCCGAGATTAAGAAAACACTGAAAGCGAGACGTGGTAATCTTGAAAAGATCGCCAGAGAATATTTTGAGCATTTAGAAGAATTTGACATGTACATAGGTACTGAAGATGATGATCAGTTTTTAATAACTAGGAAGCCTAACGGAATTACTACCATCCAATTAATGAATAAGGACGGGGAGTTGATTTCCGATAAAACTTACGATTCCAAAATGACCAGAGAGGTATGGGTATATGGACTTGATGGAGATGATGAATTTAAAATTGTAGGTGATGGCTCTAATTATCT
This sequence comes from Flavobacteriaceae bacterium, assembly GCA_964220295.1. Lineage (GTDB taxonomy): Bacteria > Bacteroidota > Bacteroidia > Flavobacteriales > Flavobacteriaceae > Christiangramia. The sequence goes on from CAXPUM010000069.1 coordinate 131,383, forward strand.
TCCTTTAAAGATCATTGGTGGTGAAGAAAACGACACTTATGATTTTCAGAATAAAAGAAGAGCAAAACTTTACGATTATAAGAGTAAAAAGAGTACAATTAAAACACCCGGAGCCCGTAAGATGTTGGTAGATTCATATGACATCAATAATTACGATCCTAAGAAAAAAAGAATAAGACAGTATACCCTGCTTCCAAGTGCCGATTTTAACTCGGATGTAGGATTTAAATTGGGACTGAAAAACACTTTTACGACCTACGGGCTGGAAAGAAATCCTTTTACGACCAGACAAAGTTTAACTGCCAATTATTTCTTTAGCACGCAAGGTTTTGATATAGATTATACTGCAGAATTCGCACATATTTTCTATAAGTGGAATTTAGGTTTGAACGCCTATTATTCTAGCCCAAACTTCACCTTGAATTACTTCGGAACAGGAAATGATACAGAATATGATCCGGATGATATAGCGAAAGATTACAACCGCGTTAAAATAAACCAGTGGCGATTTTCTCCCTCTCTGATTTATAGAAATAACAACAAAAAATCGTTTACTATCAAACCGATGATAGAATCTATTGAAGTAGATTATGACGAAGGAAGATTCGTGGCAGATTATTTTGAGCCAACCAACAATGTTTTCGAAAGTCAGTTATATGCTGGTGGGGAGTTAAATTACAATTACTGGAATAAAGATCGCGCTGCCTATCCTTCAAGAGGGATGGAATTAGACTTTACTGCCGGTTATAAGCGCAATATTGATGATAACAACAACAAGTTTGCTTATATAAGACCAATGCTCTCCCTGGATTACCCTTTACATGAAAGCGGCTTTGCTGTGATCGCTACCAAACTAGGTGGAGAAGCGATCCTGGGCGATAATTATGAGTTCTATCATGCTGCAAAGCTGGGTGGAGGAAACAATAACAGCCTTCGTGGATATCGTAATGAGCGTTTCAATGGTAAATATGCCTTCTATCAAAATATTGATGTAAGAAGTGGAGTCACCCAGTTCCGAACTAATTTTGTACCGATCCGAATTGGAGCGAGCCTTGGCTTTGATTATGGTAGAGTTTGGGTAGACAATGATAACAGTAATGACTGGCACACAGATTATGGTGGGTCAATCTTCATAAATGCTTTTAAAGCCTTTACAGGGAATTTAGGTTACTACGTTGGTGATGAAGGCGGACGATTAAATTTCACCTTCAACTTTGAATTCTAAGGTTCAGGCAATTGCTTTAATATAATGCAATAAAAAAGTCCTTCTGAAAAGAAGGACTTTTTTCATTAGACTATTTTTTGAATTATTTCTCGATATATTCAAATTTCTGGCCTCCAACGGCAACTTCAAACATTGCTCCAGCCTTAGGCATGGTGGCGATAGCCAAACCATCTCTAAATTCGACAGATTTTGCTATTCCGTCATCCATTGCAATAGCAGAAGCATTTCCGGAAAGTTCGAAATTACCATTCTTGAAACGCTCTAGTTCTTTAGAAGTTTGAAAAAGGATCACCTGTCTAAAAGCTTGTCCACCAAGTTGAAATCCTATATCAACTTGTTTCAGTTTAGCGTAACCAATTAATTGGCCATTCTCGTATACAGCTCCATTTCCTGAAGCCCCACCGGCCACCATTGCTCCTTTCCCAACATTTGGAAAGATTGCATATCCAGCTGCTTTTTGAAAAAGCTCATCTAAATTATTGCTGCTCTCAATAAATTTTTCTTTTGCTACCTGAGAATCCTGAGCGATTTGATCACGTTTTGAAGCGTCAATTGTTGAAGAACAACTCGCCAAAACAGTCACCATAAATACTAAAAAGGGAAGTTTTAAAAATTTCATCTTTGTCATCATTTTGAGTTTTTTGTATCTCTAATGTAGATGCAAAGATTTTAAGTTCAGTTAATACTTCGTTATTTCACTAAACTTTAGCGTAAAGGTAAGATCTTTAGCTTTTAGCCGTTTTTGCGCATAAACCACTTGTAGTAAACAATTATTCCTACGATCACCAACACAATTACGATTCCTCCAATTATCCTCAACATTGAAAATCAGTTTAAAGCTTTTATAAAGTAACCAATTTTCAGAGGCTTAGCAATATATTGATGTCATAATCTTTTCTGAAAGTTTGGTCCAACTTGCGAACACCTTAGCTAACCGAAACCGTTATGTTTTAATATATTTGGTCATCCTAACCATTTGATATAATAAAGTACCTTATGAAATTGTCTATTCTAGCTTTCTACCTTTTTTCTTTCATTTTTACAACTACTATTCAAGAAGAGAAAATCTATTGGACAGCCGAAGATTACAAAGAGTGGTTCCAGGAATTAAAAGCTAAAAATCTGGAGGATCAACTGGAGAGTTTTCGAGAGATTTCTAAATCGGAAGTTATCATCGGTAAACCGCCTAAAGAAAACCATAAAACAAAAGAAAAGAAGAACGGTATAGTGGATCATTTCGATCTTAATAGAAATCTTAGTTTCCTCATCAAATCAGAAGGAAAAAAATTAAAACCGTTTTCGCTGGGTGATTCCGGTGAGGATCGGTTGGCTTTTAAAAACACTATGAATTCCAAACAAGTGAAATCAATTGAATTCTTGGAGGGAGTCAAGGCCACGGCAATTTATGGTGCCAGAGCCGCAAACGGAATTATATCGATTACGCTAACTCCGGAAGCATATGTTAAACTGACAAACTAATTCATAATTTAATCCAGTAGCATCATAAAATTATGAAGTACAGCTCCCTTATTCTCCTCCTATTGTTTCCAATTTTTATTTTCGCCCAGCGTATTGGAAAGATCGAAGATGCTGCTACCGGAAATGGACTTGGAAACGTCAATATCATCAATCTGAATTCCGAGTTTGGAACTGTAAGCAATTCCAATGGAAACTACAATTTGGGGGACAGAACTGCTGAGACGGATAGTATTCAGTTTAGTTTTGTTGGATATCAGACTGAAATTTTTACACTTTCCGAATTAAAGAACAGGAATTTTATAGTACTGATGTTTCAGAAGAAAGAGTCTTTAGACGACATCACTATTTCCGAAAAAGGAAAACTGCGCCCTAGTTTAAGATTTCAGAAACTCAATGATCTTCCTAAAGCAATTTGTTATTTTTCGTTTGCTCTTACCGGAAATGAACTTTACTTATTTGGTGGTACAGAAGCTGAATTTCATAATAAAAGTGGAGAGGTTCAGGACAGGATGTTCATGTCGAATCAGAGCTTTTCAGATTATCTGAAGGCAATGCGTTTGAATAGAAATTTCGATTATGTTCGCTACAATAGTGCTGTTCTGATCTATGATTTTGAAACTGAAAATTGGGCTGCAGCCAACTTCAAAGCTTTGGACAGGATCGAGCAACAATCGCAGTTTTTGAACCATAAGATTTACACTTTTGGCGGAAAAACGGCTTCTTTGAATGGCAAAAAAGAGTTTTTAACAAATATCATCGAAGTTTATGATCCCATTCGCGGTAAGCTGGAAGAAGATAAAATGAATCCGCATATGGCGGTAAATTTCACTAGTTTCACGCATGATTCATTGCTATTTCTTGCCGGTGGATCAACTAAAGTTCACACTTCCACCCAGTTAAAAGAATATTCTAATAAAGTACATGTTTTTAATCCTGAAACGGGCCTGTGGAAGGAAATGAACCCTATGCCGGAGGCAAAAGAAACTAATGGTATCAAACTGAATAATAAATTCTATTTTATTGGTGGTGAACAGGAAGGAAGGGCCATACCTTATATTGAATATCTGGATCTGGATAATGGGAAATGGAAACGTATTGGGAAATTGTTTGAACCCGTTCGCAAACCATCACTTTCTTCAGACGGAAATTATATTTATATCTATACTTCCGGAAAGATCACTGTTCTGAATCCACGTACAGAAGATATAAAGGAATATAAAATTGAAATTGCCGAACACGAACCTGGAATGTTAATTAAAGATGACCAGCTTTTTATCTTCGGCGGATATATCGCAAAAGAATTTGAGTTCTATCCATCCAATCACTTATATAAAGTCCCTATAAGCGAATTTAGCAGAACCAGGATCCAGCAAGCTAAAAGCCTTGAAATGTAACGTATTCTGAAATTTTTCCCTTTCTAAAAAGCTATATTTGCCAAAAAGAAATGCTATGTCTTTAAAGAAATTATTGAAGGAAAAAGGCTATCATAAAATCGATCTGAAATACACTAAAACCAATCACCTGGAACTGGTTGCCAAGATCAATGATATAGAAGGAAATTTTATTCTCGATACCGGGGCCTCAAGTACCTGCGTTGGGATTGATGCAATAGAACATTTCGATCTGCTTTCTGAAGATAGTGATATCAAGGCTGCCGGTGCCGGGGCTACCAATATGCTAACCCAGATCTCTCAAAAGAACCGAATCGAAATTAAGAGCTGGAAAAAGAAAAAAGTGGATTTGGTACTATTTGATTTACGTCATGTAAACAAGGCCTTAGAGGAGCATAATGCTGAAAGAGTACATGGAATTATTGGTGCAGATATTTTGAAACGAGGGAAAGCCGTAATTGATTACAAAAATAAAGCGCTTTATTTGAAATAAAGGGGGCTTTTTCCCCTATCCCACAAGAAGGCATTTCCATACCTTTGAGAAGGTTTTTAATTTATTTCGTTATCAAAGCAAAACTCCTAACTCAGATTCTTTATTTCATTCTAGCCTTAGTTGTTATAGGAGTTTTATCCTTGAACGTAATTCGTTTATTAGTTTTGTTTTAATCTTTTGTTAGAAAATAGAAAAGGCAGCCTTACAGCTGCCTTTTTTATTATTATAAAAGCTGGAATTATAATTCCAATGCTCTTTTTACATCATTATCCATTAGCAATTCTTCAGGATTCTCGATCGCCTCTTTAATAGCCACAAGGAAACCAACAGATTCTTTTCCGTCGATAATCCTGTGATCATAAGAAAGTGCGACATACATGATTGGTCTAATTTCTACATGACCATCAATTGCCACTGGTCTTTCCACAATATTGTGCATTCCAAGAATAGCACTTTGTGGTGGATTGATGATTGGCGTAGATAACATCGATCCAAAAACTCCACCATTAGTAATAGTAAAAGTACCACCAGTCATTTCATCTACCGTGATCTTCCCGTCACGAGCTTTTAGAGCTAAACGTTTCACTTCTTCTTCCACTCCGCGGAAGCTCAGGTTTTCAGCATTTCTTATAACCGGAACCGTCAAACCTTTAGGTCCTGAGACTGCGATACTAATATCTTTATAATCGTAACTAACAGTGTAATCTCCATCGATCATTGAATTTACCGCAGGATATTCACCAAGAGCACGAACAGCTGCCAAAGTAAAGAAGGACATAAATCCTAAACTTACTCCGTGCTTATCTTTAAACTCTTCTTTATACTTTTTACGCAGTGCGAAAATAGCCGACATGTCTACTTCGTTGAACGTAGTTAGCATGGCAGTATCATTCTTGGCACTTACCAAACGCTCAGAAAGTTTACGGCGGAACATGGACATTTTCTTACGAGACTCGCCGCGTTTGCCTGTTCCAGGAGTTCCCATAGAAGCTTTTGCCTGCACAGCATCTTCTTTCGTAACACGACCATCTTTGCCGCTTCCTTTTACATCTTTTGAATCAATGCCTTTTTCGTCAAGAATCTTTTTGGCAGCAGGCGAAGGGCTTCCTGTCGCATAAGTATCATCCTGTTTCTGGCTAGGAGTACTTGACTTAGAAGGCTCTTCAGTTTTAGCAGGTGCTTTATTGCTGTCTTCTTTACTTTCTTTAGACTCCTGTCTTTCTTTTTCCTCTTCTTCCGCAGGTTTGTCATCAGAACCACCACCAGGTTTCTCAGCATCGGTATCGATAAGGCAAACCACCTCACCAACTTCCACAACATCTCCCTCTTCAGCTTTTAAAGTAATAATACCGCTAGCTTCCGCCGGAAGTTCCAACGTAGCTTTATCACTATCTACTTCGGCAATTGCCTGGTCTTTTTCAACATAATCCCCGTCTTCTACCAGCCACTGAGCAATTTCTACTTCTGTGATGGACTCCCCGGGTGAAGGAACTTTCATTTCTAAGGCCATGATTGTTATTTATTTTGTTTCCTGAAAACAGGAAAAAGATTCTTAATTATTTTCTTCTTCGTCTAGGTTTTTATCGAATACACTGGCGATCACACGTTCGTGTCTTTTCTTAAATCGAACAGAACTACCTGCTGCTGGTGAACCATAAAATTTACGGCTACACACTCTGAACTGACGAGCTTCGGTAAAATGCATCAACATATGACCATAAGCTCCCATGTTTCTAGGTTCTTCCTGTGCCCAAACGATATCATCAGCATTGCTGTATTTCTCCATCATTTCCTTCATATTTTCACTTGGAACCGGGAATAACTGCTCTACACGAACTAATGCTACATCATCTCTATCGTTATCTTCTTTATATTTCAGAAGGTCATAATAGAATTTTCCAGTACAGAATACCAGGCTTTTCACATTTTCAGTCTTAGCATCCGAATCATCAAGAACTGGCTGGAAACTACCTTTAGCAAATTCTTCTTTAGTTGAAATCACTTTTGGGTGACGCAATAAACTCTTCGGAGTGAAAATGATTAGCGGCTTTCTGAACTTCGCTTTCATCTGTCTTCTCAACAAATGAAAATGGTTTGCAGGAGTTGTCACATCGGCCACGTACAAATTATCTTTTGCACAAAGCTGAAGGAATCGCTCCATCCTACCAGACGAGTGCTCCGCACCCTGACCTTCATACCCATGAGGCAGGAACATCACCAACCCGTTCTGCAATTTCCACTTATCTTCAGCAGCAGAAATATACTGGTCAATCATGATCTGTGCACCATTCACAAAATCTCCAAATTGTGCTTCCCAGATCGCTAAGGTTGTAGGACTTGCCATGGCATAACCATAATCAAAACCTACAACACCATATTCTGAAAGAGGTGAATTGTAAATAAAGAAGTCACCTTTACGCTCCTTAATATTATTATGAAGAATGATCTCTTCCTCACTATCTTCTACTTTTAGAACAGCATGTCTGTGAGAGAACGTACCACGCTCCACATCCTGACCGCTTATTCTCACATTATAACCTTCCTGCATCAAGGAACCATAAGCAAGATGCTCGGCCATGGACCAGTCCAGTTTATTGTCTTCGAAGTACATTTTCTTACGCAGATCAATAATTTTCTTGATCTTACGCATGAATTTTTTATCTGAAGGAAGTTGAGAAATAGCTTCAGCAATTTCATCCAGTTTTTCGAGAGGAAAAGTCGTATCGATCTCTTTCATCATCTCGTCTTCCTGGACGTTTTCAAAACCATCCCATTCGTCCTGCATGAACGGAGTAATCCTGGTGGTATTTTCCTTTTTGGAATCTTCCAGTTTTTCCTCTAGTGAAGACTTATACGTTTCTTCGAGATTCTTCAGGTATTCATCATCTACTACCCCTTCCTTCTTCAGTTTCTCGAAATAGATATCACGCGCATTTTCATGCTTCGCAATTGCCTTATAAAGTTTAGGCTGTGTAAATCTTGGCTCATCACCTTCATTATGCCCGTATTTTCTATATCCTAGCAGATCGATAAATACATCGCGACGGAATTTCATTCTGAAATCCAATGCAAATAAGATAGCGTGAACTACTGCTTCGGCATCATCAGCGTTGACATGCAATACTGGTGATAAAGTAACTTTACCAACATCGGTACAATACGTTGAACTACGTGCGTCCAGGTAATTGGTGGTGAAACCAATCTGGTTGTTTACCACTATATGGATCGTACCTCCGGTTTTATATCCGTCAAGCTGTGCCATCTGGACAATTTCATAAACTACACCCTGTGCTGCGATAGCCGCATCACCATGTACAAGGATTGGCAATACTTTGGAATCATCTTCATCATAATGACGATCCTGTTTTGCCCTGGAAATTCCCTCTACAACTGCTCCCACTGTTTCAAGATGAGATGGGTTTGGAGCGATATTGATGTTGATTTCTTTACCAGAATCGGTTGTTCTGCACGAGGTCCAGCCGAGATGGTATTTCACATCTCCATCAAAAATATCCTGCTCGTAATCTTTTCCGTCGAATTCGCTGAAGATATCCTTGGCACTTTTTCCGAAGATATTGGTCAAAGTATTTAACCTTCCGCGGTGGGCCATCCCCATTACGAAATCTTTTACGCCAAATTCAGCAGCCTTTTCGATCAACGCATCTAAGGCCGGGATCAAACTTTCTCCACCTTCCAGTGAAAAACGCTTTTGACCAACGTACTTGGTATGTAAAAATGATTCAAAAGAAACTGCTTCATTAAGCTTCTTCAGAATTTGCTTTTTACGTTCGCTATCGAATTTAGGCTGATTCTCGTTGACATTGAGCTTATCCTGAATCCATTCAATTTCCTCAGGTTTTCGAATATACATATATTCAATACCGATGGACTGGCAGTAAACCTTTTGAAGATGCGCAATGATATCGCTCAAAGGTTTAGGCCCAATTCCAAGAATTTCGCCGGCATTGAAGGTCTTATCCAGATCCTCTTTTTCCAGTCCGAAATTCTCAATATCGAGAGTTGGTGTATATTTTCTTCTTTCCCTTACCGGGTTTGTCTTTGTAAATAAATGTCCGCGGGTGCGATATCCATCGATGAGTCTGATCACCTGGAATTCCTTTACGACCTGTTCGGGTACTTCCCCTTCAGCGAAATCCAATTGTGCTTCTTCCAGAACTTCGTCTGAAATCCCATTTGAGCTCTCTTTTCCGAAGTCGAAACCTTGAAAAAAAGCCCTCCAACTGGGCTCTACACTATCGGGATGCTGTAAATACTGGTCATATAGTTCTGCCAGATACGCAGTGTGCGCGGCATTTAGAAATGAAAATCTTTCCATAAAATTGAAACAAATGTTTCTTCTTGTCTTAAAAACACTAGCAAAAGTACAATTTTTAAGAAAAACGGGCAGAACGTATTATGATAATTCTCTATTAGATTATAGGAATTTTAACATGAAGAAAATTCAAATTATAGAAAGCAATTTTTAAACCTGTCGCTCCATGAGCATTTCTCCAAATTTGCGCAAAGGTTGTTTTTTGACTTCCGGCAGTTCAATTTTATCCAGAATTCTGAAGGCTTTTTCGGTATATTTCTGAATTTCAACTCGTGTTAATTCTGCGGCTCCACTGGATTCAAAAAGCGCTTTTACCGCTTCTATTTTTCCGGAATTTTCTTCCGGATTAATGGTGTAAAGGTGCTCTAATTGCCTGGCCTCTTTCTCACTTGCAGATTCTAAGGTTTTCAAATAAAGAAATGTCTTTTTATTTTCGATGATATCGCCACCCACCTGTTTTCCGAAGGTTTCGGGATCGCCAAAAGCATCCAGATAATCATCCTGTAATTGAAATGCAATACCCAGTAAACGGCCGTATTCATAAACGGCCTCCTTGCAATCCTTAGAAGTTTCAGCCACGATCGCTCCCATTTGCAAAGATGCGCCAACGAGAACTGCCGTTTTATATTCAATCATTTTAAGATAATCTTCAATAGTAACATTATCCCGCGTTTCAAAATCGATATCATACTGCTGTCCTTCGCAGACCTGGATCGCTGTTCTGGTAAAGAGTTTCGCTAACTCTTTAAATACAGTGCCTTCGTAGTTTTCAAATAACTGGTAAGCGTTTATCAACATAGCGTCGCCAGAAAGAATACCGGTGTTGATATCCCATTTTTCGTGAACAGTATCTTTACCTCTTCTCAAAGGTGCATCATCCATAATGTCATCATGAACCAACGAGAAATTATGGAAGATTTCTATAGCTAGTGCTGCATCTAATGCTTTTCTATGGTCACAATCAAAAATTTCTGTCGCCATAAGAACCAGAACGGGACGCAGTCTTTTCCCGCCTTGCTCCAGTATATAAACCATTGGCTCATAAAGATTTGCAGGCTCTTTTACCTGTACCTTCTCCTTTAAATAATTGACAATTTCCTCTCTGTACTCGGAAATACTAAGCATCGACCGAAAAATTTTTGCGCTAAAATACCATAATTGATACTAAATCAAATTTTAAGCGAATGTTAAATAACGATTAAACGAAGGAAACTTTTTTTGTTTTAAAAGTTTCCTGAAGTACATTTGCGCAAAATTTTTCAGAAAGTGAGAGAAAAAATAGTAGATGCTGCTGCAGAAATGTTTCTGAATTACGGATTTAAGAGCGTAACGATGGATGATATTGCCGACAAACTTGGCATATCAAAAAAAACCATTTACGCTCATTTTTCAACTAAAACCAAATTGATCGATGCCACGGGCACGCACATTCTAAATATGGTGAATGAAGGAATCAATCACATTAGAGATCGAAAACTGAACCCGGTAATAGAAAACTTTGAAATTAAACGCTATGTAAATAAGAATTTGAAAGGCGAAAAAACCTCGCCGCATTTTCAGTTGAAGAAATATTATCCCAAGATTTTCCGAAACCTGATACAGGATCAATTTGATCTTTTGCAGGACTGTGTTGGTAAGAATATCAGCCGCGGAATAGAATCGGGATTTTACAGGGAGCAGATCAACATTTCTTTTATTTGCCGATTACATTTTATTGGGATGATGGGTATCAAAGACAAAGATATTTTTCCCACTGAGGAATACACCGAATCCCAGCTGATGGAAGAATTTCTGGAATATCATTTACGAGCGATCTGTACTCCGGAAGGAATAAAAATTTTAGAAGAATATTTAGAAAAGGATGAGAAATAAACTTTCAGCAATTTTAGCAATACTCTTGTTCTCTGGCTTTATACAGGCTCAGGAAAGTGGAACAGATACCACCAAAACACATACTTTTTCACTGAGCGAAGCGATTGCTTATGGAATTGAGCATAGCTATCAAACACGTATCGCACAAAAGGACGTAGACAAAGCGCTCAAACAAAAATGGGAGATCATCGCGCAGGGTTTACCTCAAATTTCCGGGGCTGTAGATTATCAAAATTACCTGAAGCAACCGGTGACACTTTTACCGGCGGCCGCTTTTGACAATACCCAGAGCACCGTTGATATCGTTCAACAATATTTTGATAACGTGCAACGTAACGATGTGCAGGTCAACGCGCCAGAAGGTTTTATTCCTGTTCGATTTGGGACCAAACAAAGCGTGAATGCCACGGCCACGTGGAGTCAGCTGATATTTGATGGTTCCTATATCGTCGGAATTCAGTCCGTTCAAACGCTTCTTCAAATTTCGAAGAACGCCAAGACCAAGACCGATCTTGAAATGAAAAAAGCCATTATCAACGCCTACGGAAATGTTCTTTTAGCCGAAGAAAGCGTCGATATTTTTCAGAAGAACGTCGAAAATGTTCAGAAGAATTATGATGAAACCGAAAAGATCTTCGAAAATGGTTTAACTGAACAGGAAGATGTTGAACAACTGGAAATCACTTTATTGAACTTACAGAATCAGCTTAGCCGAAGCAAAAGAATGCGAAGCATTGCTTATGAAATGCTAAATATCAGCCTGGGAATTCCGGTTGAAGAAGAAGTGGTTCTTACCGATGATCTCCAGGAACTGGCCATGCAATATTATGATTTATCACTCCTGAACGAGAACATCCCGGTAGAGGAAAATATAGATTACAGAATCGCAAAGAATTCCGCTGAAAGTGCCGAAATCCAGGTAAAACTTCAAAAAGCAAAAGCTTTACCAACCTTAACCGGATTTGTGAATTACGGTTACCAGGGCTTCAGTGATAAGTTTACTTTTCTAAATAACGACCAGGAATATTTTGGGCAGTCCATACTGGGAGTTAGCCTGAACATTCCAATATTCAGCAGTGGGATGCGAGGTTCAAGAACCAAGCAGCGGGAGATCGAATACGAACAGGCGTTGTTGGAGCTTGAACAAACCGAAAACCAGGTAAAACAGGAAATCAGGTCAGCAAAGAGTGATTATGAGTTCAGCCTGGAAAATTACCAAAATGCACAGAAAAACCTGGAGCTCGCAGAAAGAATTGAAAACAAAAACCAGATCAAGTTTTTTGAAGGAATTTCAACCAGCTTTGAGTTAAGTGAGGCTCAGCGCCAACTTTACTCTGCCCAGCAAAATTACCTGGAAGCTATGCTACAGGTGATTAACGCGAAAGTCACTCTTGAAAACCTACTTGATACCAGAACCTATAATGATGAAAATTAAACTTCCACACCAAATAGATATGAAAAAGTTTTTCCTTCTTGCAACCATGAGCCTGATCCTGGCGAGTTGCGGTAACGACGAAAAATCAGTAGACGATATAATCGAAGGTGGAAACCTCGAAGAAATACGAGCCAAAAAAGCTGAATTGAGTTCCGAACAACGGGAGCTAAGTACCAAAATCAGCAAACTGGATGATAAGATCAAACAACTTGACAAAACCAGACAACTTCCGTTAGTGACCTTGGATACTTTGAAACAGGAAACTTTCAAACATTATGCAGAAGTTCAGGGTGATGTAGCAACAGATGATAACATCATCATTTTCCCGGAATATTCTGGCTTGCTTACACAGGTAAATGTGGATGAAGGAGATGAAGTTACCAAAGGACAGGTGCTGGCAAGAATTGATGATGGTGGATTGTCCAGCCAGTTAGCGCAATTGGAAGCTCAGGCTGCTTTGGCAAAAACAACTTTTGAAAGACGCAAGCGACTTTGGGAACAAAATATTGGTTCTGAAATCCAGTTTTTGGATGCTAAAACAAATTATGAAGCCGCACAAAATTCGGTAAATCAACTGAAGTCACAGATCTCTAAAACTGTGGTACGGGCTCCGTTTAGCGGAGTGATCGACGAAGTCTTTACCGAAAATGGAGAAGTGGTGAATCCCGGACAAAGCCAGTTATTCCGCTTGATCAGTCTGAAGGATATGTATGTAGAGGCCGATGTGCCTGAAAATTATCTTACTAAGATAAAAAAAGGAACCAGCGTAAAAATCCAGATCAGTTCTATCGGAAAAGAGTTGGATGGAAAAGTTTCACAGGTAGGAAATAACATCAATCCTAATAACCGAACTTTTAAAGTTCAGATTTCCATTCCAAATTCTGAAGGAAACATCAAACCAAACCAAATTGCAACCATTTTATTGAATGATTATACTTCAGATGAATCGGTGATCATTCCGGAAGGAACCATTCAGAAAAATGCGATGGGTGAAAGCCTGGTTTATATTCTGGGTGAAAGCTCGAATGACAGTATTGGCGTTGCACAAAAGGTAATCGTGGAAACCGGTTATACTTATAATGACAGTATTGAGGTAACAAATGGTCTTCAATCTGGCCAGATCCTGATCGTGGAAGGAGCTAAGAACCTTCGTGACGGCCAGGAAATAAAATTCAGAAAATAAGCAGCATGAAAAAAATAGACAAGGAATTTAAACTTTCGTCCTGGGCCATTGATAATAAAATGACGGTCTATGTGATCATCGCGATTTTGATGATCGGCGGTCTGCTTTCTTATTATAGCATGCCCCGGGAATCGTTTCCGGAGATCATTGAAACTAAGATTTATGTAAGTTCCATTAACCCGGGAAACTCTGCGGAAGATGTGGAAAAGTTTATTACCGAGCCGCTGGAGGAAGAATTCAATGACGTTGGTGGTGTAAAAGAGATCACTTCCACTACCCTTCAGGATTATTCTATGGTCATCGTAGAATTTGAAGAAGATGTGAGTGTTGATGTCGCCAAGCAGAAAATCAAGGATAAGGTGGATATCGCTAAAGCGGAAACTACATGGCCAACGATGGACAACGGAGCAAAGGTTGAACCGAACGTTTTTGACCTGAACTTTTCCGAAGAACAGCCAATCCTGAATATCAATCTTACGGGAGATTATACGGTACAGCAACTGAAAGATTACGCGGAATACTTGCAGGAAAAGATCGAATTATTGCCACAGATCAAAGAAGCCAGTATTCGCGGGGCGGAAGAAATGGAAGTGGAAATTGCCGTTGATCTTTATAAAATGGCGGCTTCCAAAGTCAGTTTCAACGATATCGTGAATGCCGTCAGCATGGAAAACCGAACAATATCTGGAGGTAACGTGGTGACCAGCGGTGTTCAGAAGAACATTCGTATCATTGGTGAAATCCAGGACCCACAGGAATTACAGAACGTGGTGGTGAAGCGCGATGGCGGTAATATTTTCCTGAAAGATATTGCAGAGATCAAATTCCATGAGAAAGATCCGACCACCTATGCCAGGGAATATGGTGATCCTGTAGTCATGCTGGACGTAAAAAAACGTAGTGGTAAGAATATGATCGAGGCCGTAGATGAAATTAAAAAGATCATTGAAAAAGAAGAGGCCGATTACCTACCTGAAGGTTTGCATATCAGCCTAACAAACGACCTTTCTACCGATACTCGAAATCAGGTGAATGACCTGGTAAACAATATCATTTTTGGGGTCATCCTGGTGGTACTTGTTCTAATGTTTTTCTTAGGTTTTAGAAACGCCTTATTCGTAGGACTGGCCATTCCATTATCAATGTTGATGTCTTATATCATCCTTTCCAGCCTTGGCTATACCTTAAATACCATGGTGCTTTTTGCACTGGTTATGGGTCTGGGAATGCTGGTGGATAATGGAATTGTGGTTGTGGAAAACGTATATAGCTTAATGGACGAGGGGATGCCTCGAATTAAAGCCGCCAAGCAGGGACTTGGTGAGATAGCCTGGCCGATCATCGCCTCTACTGCGACGACTTTAATGGCATTTTTCCCGCTGGCTCTATGGCCGGGAACCATTGGGAAATTCATGGTTATTTTCCCAATTACGCTCTCTATAGTTCTAGGATCCTCACTTTTCGTGGCGCTGATTATCAACTCAATGCTGACGTCGCAGTTCATGAAAACGGAAGAAGGTCACATCAGCAAAAAGAAAATGATAAGAAGCAGCGTGATTATGGGAGCCCTCGGTTTGATCTTGTTAATAGCCGGATTCCTCATCGATATGGGAGTGCTGCGCGCATTCGGAAATCTTTTGATCCTGGCGGTATTGCTTTTATGGCTTTATAAATATGTATTAGCCAAAGGCGTGAAATATTTTCAGTTTAAAGCCCTTAAAAAATTGGAGTCGAATTATGGCGGACTACTTAAATACGCACTTCGTGGTAAGAAAGCTTATGTGTTCTTCTTCGGAACAATATTAATGCTATTCCTATCTTTTGTCCTGATTGGCCTTGTCCAGCCAGATGTTCTCTTCTTCCCGGAAAACCAGCCTAAACAGGTGATCACTTATATTGAATATCCCGAGGGAACTGACATTGAAAAAACGAACGAGCTGACCAAGAAAGTAGAACAGCGAATCTTTGATGTCATCAAAAAATATGAAGATGCAGATGGGTACAATTTCATGGTGGAATCGGCTATATCGCAAGTTGGTGAAGGTGCTGGTAACCCAATGACCAATGGCGGCCAGCAAGGTGAAATGCCAAACCGTGGAAAAGTGACGCTCGTAATGCGTGAATTTAAAGAACGTCGTGGCGTTAAAAGTAGCCAGGTTCTGGAAGATGTTCGTGGTGCAGTAGATGGATTTCCCGGGGTTTCTATAATCGTGGAAAAAGATGCGGCAGGCCCTCCTACCGGTTACCCTATCAATATTGAACTCAGCGGAGAGGATTATGAAAAGATGCTTGCGGAAGCAGAAAATATTCGATCCTATATCCAAAACCTGAATGTCGCGGGTATTGAAGAACTGAAAATTGACGTGAATAAGTCAAAACCTGAGCTTGATGTACGCGTAGATCGAAAAAAAGCTGGCCAGCTGGGAGTTTCTACTTCTTTAGTTGGGCAGACGCTTCGACGTGCCATCTATGGTGAAGAAATTTCAACTTATAAGGAAGGTGATGATGATTACGAGGTGAATGTGAGGTTAAATGAAAAATATCGATATGATGAAAATGCACTTTTCAATCAGCCTTTGACTTTCAGGGATCAGAATTCTGGGCAATTGATACAGGTTCCAATTTCATCGCTGGTTGAAACTAAAGTCGCCTCCTCATTTAGTTCTATTAATAGAAAAGATTTAAAGCGTGTCATTACGATTTACTCGAATGTATTGGGTAATTACAATCCAAACCAGGTGGTAGATCAATTAAAGACGGAGCTTAAAAACTACCAGATGCCAGATGACATGAATCTGAAATTTACCGGTGAACAGGAAGAGCAGGCTGAGAACATGAGTTTCCTTTTAAAAGCGCTGCTAATAGCAATTGGAGGAATTTTGCTCATCCTTGTTGCACAGTTCAACAGTGTTAGCAAACCGCTCATCATTTTAATGGCCGTGATTCTCAGCTTAGTTGGAGTTTTCTTAGGCTTGGTTATTTTTCAGATGGATTTCGTGATCATTATGACTATGATGGGTATTATTTCACTTGCAGGAATCGTGGTAAACAATGCGATCGTCTTAATTGATTATACGCAAATTCTGATCGATCGTAAAAAGGCAGAACTGGATCTTGAAGATGATGAGATGCTTACGCGCGAGCAATATTTTGATTGTATCGTACGTGGTGGAAAATCAAGGTTAAGACCGGTATTATTAACGGCGATCACCACAGTTCTCGGATTGATTCCGCTTGCGGTAGGTCTTAATATCGACTTCTTCGGATTGATTACCGATTATGATCCTGGAATCTATATTGGTGGTGATAACGTGATTTTCTGGGGACCTCTGGCCTGGACCGTGATCTTCGGATTAGTTTTCGCAACCTTCCTAACGCTGATCGTAGTTCCGGTAATGTTCTATTTGGTGAACCGTTCCAAATTAAGATTTAGAGAAAGAAAAAATAAGAAGAATGATCTAGCTCATAGCTAGACAAAAAAACCCGGAGCTTTCACTCCGGGTTTTTTTTATAAACAGATTTAATTTTTTCATTCGTTGCTTACAAGCGGCGTATCACTTTTCCAACTGTCTACAGATGCAATATTATTTTCATCATACTCTACCTGAGTAAGCTTATCACCTGACCAATAAAACCATACACCGTCTTTTTGTCCTTGCTTATATTGCGCGATCGCAGTCTTTTCACCGTCCTTGTTGTAAGAAATCCATTCTCCGTGGAGTTTCCCGTTCTTGTACGTACCTTCCTGTCTAATACTTCCGTCATCATAATAAAATGTTCCTTTCGTTAAATCACCCTGTTTCTCAAACACAGGTTTAGGTGCTTTCTCCTGTGCAAATACAGCACTACCTGCTATAAATAAAGCTGCACATAATATATTCTTCATCGTCTTCATGACCTTTTTAATTAACGTTTACCTTACAAATATACGCAAAGTTTACAAACAATCAATATTTACGTAACATTAAGTTAACATTGGAGGTGATTTTAACTGATTTTCAGATAATTATATATGAACCCACACATAACATTGGGTAGAATCACCCATAATTTTCAGCGATTATCCTTATAGAAAAGCATTTAACTTCTTACTTTTGTGCCCGTTCAAAATTCAAAGTAGAAAATGTACAGAAGTCACACCTGTGGAGAGCTAAACGCATCATCAATTGGCCAGGAAATCACTCTTGCTGGATGGGTTCAAAAAGTTAGGAATAAAGGATTTATGATATGGGTTGATCTTCGGGATCGTTATGGCCTTACACAGCTGATTTTTGATGAAGAAAGAAGCTCTGAAGAATTAATGAAATCGGCAGGTACTCTTGCCAGGGAATTTGTCATTCAGGTGAAGGGAGAGGTTATTGAAAGAGAGTCTAAAAACCCAAATATCCCAACAGGCGAGATCGAAGTTCTGGTAAAGGAACTGAAAATTTTGAACGACTCTAAAACTCCTCCATTTACTATAGAAGAGGAAACTGATGGTGGGGAAGATCTTAGAATGAAGTATCGCTACCTGGATATTCGCAGAAATCCGGTAAAGAATAAGCTTATTTTTCGCCACCAGGTTGCCATGCAGGTTCGCAACTACCTTTCAAAAGAAGGATTTATCGAAGTGGAAACTCCGTATTTGATCAAGTCTACACCAGAAGGTGCTCGTGATTTTGTGGTTCCAAGCAGGATGAATGAAGGCCAGTTTTATGCGCTTCCGCAGTCACCGCAAACTTTTAAGCAGCTGTTAATGGTTGGCGGAATGGATAAATATTTCCAGATCGTAAAATGCTTTAGGGATGAAGACCTTCGTGCCGATCGTCAGCCGGAGTTTACACAGATAGACTGCGAAATGACCTTTGTTGAGCAGGAAGATATCCTGGATATTTTTGAAGGATTAACTCGTGATTTGCTGAAGGAAATAAAAGGTGTAGAAGTAGATAAATTTCCACGAATGACTTATGCCCAAGCCATGCGCAAGTATGGAAATGATAAACCAGACATCCGTTTCGGGATGGAATTTGCAGAATTGAACGAGCTTGCACAAAATAAAGGTTTCAATGTATTTGATCAGCAGGAATTGGTAGTTGGAATTGCCGTTCCGGGTGCTGCTTCTTTTACCAGAAAAGAACTGGACGCACTGATCTCCTGGGTTAAAAGACCTCAGGTTGGAGCCAGCGGACTCGTTTACGCTAAATACAATGAAGATGGAAGCATGAAATCTTCAGTAGATAAATTTTATTCCGAAGAAGATCTGAAAGAATGGGCTGAAGCCACTGGCGCCAAACCTGGAGACCTTATTTTAGTAATGGCAGGCGATGCAAATAAAACAAGGACACAACTGAGTGCATTAAGAATGCATTTGGGTAACGAACTTGGTCTTCGTAAAGCTGATGAATTTGCTCCTCTTTGGGTAGTCGACTTTCCTCTATTGGAATGGGATGAAGAAACCGAGCGTTATCATGCCATGCACCATCCTTTCACCTCTCCAAAACCAGAGGATATTTCAAAATTAGAGTCTTCTCCGGGTGAAGTGAGAGCAAACGCCTATGACCTTGTGCTGAATGGAAATGAAATTGGCGGTGGATCCATCAGGATTCATGACCAGGAAATGCAATCCAGAATGTTCGACCTTTTAGGATTCACAAAAGAGGAAGCCAAGGCACAATTTGGCTTTTTAATGGATGCTTTCCAATATGGTGCTCCTCCTCATGGTGGTATTGCCTTCGGGTTTGACAGGCTCACCGCAATTCTGGGCGGCCAGGAAAGTATTCGGGATTACATTGCTTTCCCTAAAAACAATGCCGGTAGAGATATCATGATCGACGCTCCAGCAAAACTGGACCAAGATCAATTAAAGGAATTACACTTAGAAGTAAAATTAGAATAACTAAAGTCCCGCATATTGCGGGATTTTTTAAATTCAATCACTAATACATATATAGTGGCTAAATTCACTAAAACCCTGCTTCACAAGTTCCTTAACTGGAAATCGAAACACTTAACGCACCAGCAATTTTTAATGGTGTTGAGCGCCATTATAGGTTTTATCGCCGGTCTTTTTGCAGTAATCATTAAAAACCTGACGCACCTCATCCAGCATTTGCTTGAAGGGGAGTTTATTGCCAATTACCACGAAGCCTTTTATTTCATATTCCCGGTAATCGGCCTGCTAATAGTCTGGTTTATCATCAAATTTATTCTTCGGAAGAACGTAGGCCACGGTATTCCAACTACACTTTACGCGATTTCGAGGCAAAAGGGAATCATGAAGCGTTTCCAGATGTATGCTTCCTTAATTACGGCTCCAATAACTGTGGGTTTTGGTGGTTCTGTAGGGCTTGAGGGACCTACCGTAGCAACAGGAGCTTCCCTTGGTTCTAACATTTCGAGAATGTTTTTAATGAACCAGGCATCCAGGACCTTATTAATTGGCTGTGCCGCCGCTGGAGCAATGTCATCTATTTTCAAAGCACCGATCGCAGCGATCATTTTCGCCATCGAAGTTTTTAGCCTGGATCTCACCTTAGCGTCTTTATTGCCATTATTATTGGCATCGGTTTCGGCTATTTTAACTTCTTATTTCTTCTTCGGAAGTCAGATTATTTTGCCTTTCGAGCTGCAGGATACTTTCCAGATTTCTGAAGTTCCTTTCTATATCATGCTGGGTATTTTAGCATCGGTTACATCGATCTATTTTTCAAAGATCTATTTCAATTCCACCAAAATACTATCAAGAATTACCTCGCCATTTGCAAGGATGCTGGTAGCAGGAATTGGCTTAGGAATAATGATCTATTTTATTCCGCCATTATACGGGGAAGGTTACAATGTCGTCAACAACTTACTGCATGAAAATTACCTGCAGGCTTTAGGTACCAACTTCTTCAATGATTACCTCGAAAATATATGGGTAGTGGTCGCATTATTAGCAGGTCTGGTGATTTTCAAGATCGTAGCCTCTTCCCTAACTTTTTCCGCTGGAGGGGTTGGAGGAATTTTTGCTCCGGTAATGTTCATGGGTAGCGCAATGGGTCACTGCTTCGCATTGATCTTAAACAATAGCGGACTCCTACGAAATCCCATTTCAGTGAGTAATTTCACTTTAGTCGGAATGGCCGGTTTGATGGCCGGTGTTTTACAGGCGCCACTGACCGCAATTTTCTTAATTGCTGAATTGACCCACGGTTACGAGCTTTTTATTCCGCTCATGATTACCGCGGCGATCTCCTTTATGATTACAACAAGGTTTCAGCCACATTCGGTGTATACCATGGAGCTGGCACAGCGCGGCGACCTGCTCACCCACGATAAGGATCATAATGTTCTTACCCTTATGAACATTTCAAGAGTGATCGAAAAGAATTTTATTCCACTTCAGGTAGACATGACTCTTGGTGATGTCATTCACCAGGGCGTGATCAAGTCTTCCAGGAATATTTTCCCGGTTATTGATGAAAAACGGAATTTTATTGGTATTATATTATTAGACGATCTCAGGCCAATCATGTTTGACCAGAAAATGTATGAGGAAGTAAAAGTGAGTGATATTATGCAGCGCGCACCGTCTATTATAGACATTGAGAAAGATCGTATGAAAGAAATCATGGCGAAATTTCAGGATAATAATGCCTGGAATCTCCCGGTGGTCAAAGACGGAAAATACGTTGGATTTATTTCCAAATCGAAGCTATTAACTGCATATCGTCAAAAACTGATAGAATTTACCGTGTAGTATGAAAACTTTCATGAAAATATTGGGAATTGCCATTTTAATAGCCATAGGAGTGGGCTTTTATTTTAGGCTTAGCGGAGATATTGCAACTGGTGATAAGATCATCGGAATTTCGGTTTTAACCACTTCTTTTATCTTGATGCCAATTTTCTTAGTGGTGCGCTGGAGAGGTAAAAGACTGAAGGACTACACCTTATCTGATGAGAATATGAAAAAGATGCGCGACAGGGGTTTGGATTAAAAATTAAAATTTTATCTAAAAAAAATCTGATTTTCAGCGCATTCTATTTATTATTATTTTATGTTTGTGCCTTATTAATAATTATTTTTATGCAAGGCACAGTTAAATTTTTTAATGAATCTAAAGGGTACGGATTCATTACTAACGACGAAACCAAAAGAGACATTTTCGTACACGTAACAGGATTGAATGGCGAAACTATTCAGGAAGGTGATCAAGTAGAGTACGAAGAAACAGAAGGAAGAAAAGGATTGAACGCAACTCAGGTTCGCGTGATTGAATAATATATTTTTTCTGATTACAATTGTAAAAGCCGCTTTGTAAGCGGCTTTTCTTTTTTATTCCTATTTTACTTTTCTGCTTTTTCCAAACTATCCGCTACTCCCTGCAGCATTGTTTCGGTCATTTTTTCCAGATCATACTCATGCTTCCATCCCCAATCTTCTCTTGCTTTGCTATCATCAATACTAGAAGGCCAGGAATCGGCTATTGCTTGTCTGAAGTCCGGTTCATAATGGATCTCAAAATTTTTCAGGTGCTTTTTGATTTCTTGTGCCAGAACTTCCGGAGTAAAATTGATCGCTGCCAGGTTATAAGAACTTCTGATAGTGATCTTTCCAGCAGGTGCTTCCATAATATCTACAGTTGCTTTAATCGCGTCATCCATATACATCATAGGTAATTCAGAATTCTCTGAAAGAAAGCTTGTATAAGAATTGTTTTTTAATGCCTCATGAAAGATCTCGATAGCATAATCGGTCGTTCCCCCACCCGGTAAGGTTTTATAACTGATAATTCCAGGATACCTGATGCTTCTCACATCCACTCCGAATTTGCGATGATAATATTCACACCAGCGTTCACCAGTTTGTTTACTTATACCATAAACAGTAGTTGGTTCCATAACGGTAGTTTGAGGAGTCTGGTCTTTTGGTGTTGTTGGACCGAAAACCGCTATGCTGGATGGCCAGAAAATCTTTTTAATCGTTCCCTCTTTTGCCAATTCCAAAACATGGAATAGGGAATTCATATTCAGGTTCCAGGCTTTCATAGGGGCCTTTTCCGCAGTTGCGCTAAGCATAGCGGCCATTAGGTAGATTTGCGTAATTTCGTATTCCTTAACAATTCTTCTGATTCCGGTATCATCAGTAGCATCCAGAATCTCAAAAGGTCCCGAATTCATCAGCTCCTTCGCTCCTTCCCGTATATCGCTGGCGATTACCGCGTCATTACCATGAAGTTCCCTAAGCTTTAAAGTGAGTTCGGTCCCGATCTGTCCACAGGCACCAATGATCAAAATCTTCTCTGCCATAAATAAAAATTTGTGCAAATATATTTAATTGTGCAGAGGAAATCGTAACAATTAAGTCTATTACAACAGCTTTTTTACAAATTTTTCAATGATACGGAAGTAATAGTTATTCCGTTATTATTAGATAACTTTGTGTTAGACCGAAAATCCAGAAATGAAGGCTTTTTTATATTCCTGTATCATCGCTATATGTTTTATTTCCTGCAAAGAGGAAAACAATACCGCCAATACCAATACTCAAATAGATTCCACAGCCCTTGCAAAAACCATCGAGGTTGATGAAGCTGAAATTAAACTGGACACCACTCCGCGTAAACTGGCGTTGAAGTGGGTTGAATTCATTACTGCTGAAAATGAGATCAGGAATATTCGCAATTCCAAAGTTTCTGATGTGATGCAAAATGCAGAAACTATTGCAGAAATTATGAATTCCCTCAAAACCTCCATTCCAGACACCCTTCTTACTAATCCCGTTGGAGCCAGGTTAAATGTCGTGGAAACCAAAGCGCAACTTTTAAAGCAATATTCGGCAAAGCGGGAACCAAATCCGAAACAGATCGGAGAAACTGCGGCAGATCTTTATCTCGAGTTCAATAATTTGAAAAGACAGATGAATGAAAATTTCCTGAAAACGCTGGAAGATTTTGAAGATGAACTCGACAAATTCGAGGAAGAGGAACGAGCAAGGCAGGACAGCCTTGATCAACTCAAACCAAAAACCGATACCATCCAAAAAAAATAATTCAGATGAAAACCAAAATCCTTCCTGTTATTCTGGCCTTTTTCACAATCCTTCCACTTGCTGCCCAGGTGAAAAAAGTAGACCAGCAAATGATGCTCGTTAGTAAAAAGATCGATGTCAATCTTGATGCCTGGCATCAGGCTGCAGCGAATGCAAATTTTGATAAATATTTTGACCTGATGACCTCAGATGCTGTTTTCATAGGGACTGACGCTACAGAAAACTGGAATGTGGAGGAATTTAAAAAGTTCAGCAAACCATATTTTGATAACGGAAAAGCCTGGAGTTTCAAGAATATCGAAAGAAATATTTATGTAGATAGTAATAGGAAAACTGCGTGGTTTGATGAATTGCTTGATACACATATGGGTATATGCCGCGGTTCGGGAGTGATGAAGAGGGAAGATGGTGAATGGAAGGTGCAGCATTACGTGCTTTCTATAGCCGTTCCAAACGATAATGTTGCCGAATTGACCAAAATGAAAAAGGATTTTGATTCAAATCTGGTAAGAAAACTTACTGAAAATTAAACCTTTTCCTTAATTTCCCATCCTAATTGTAAAAATCCCTTATTTTTAGCCGGTTTTTTATAGAAACCTCGTTAGGAATAAGTCATATTTATTAAACAATTTTTCAAAACAAAATGAAGAAAATAAGTAGTTTACTGTTATTATCGGTTTTCGCTACAAGTCTTTTTACGGCCTGCGACGATGACGATAAAAAAACAGAAGAAAAAGAGGAAATCCATGGTATCAACCTTGCCTACATGGACACTACTACCAGCCCGAAAGATGATTTCTTTCGTTACGTGAACGGGACCTGGTTAGATTCAACCGAAATTCCGGATGATCAGACCAGATGGGGTAGTTTCAATGAGCTTAGAAAACAAACCGATGATGACGTTCTTGCAGTTCTAAATGGAGCGCTTGAAAATGACAGTTTGGATACCGCATCAGATGAAGCTAAGGCTGTAAGGCTATACCAGAGCATTATGGATACCGTATCCAGAAATGAGCAGGGTATTGAACCACTAAAACCGTACCTGGCTAAAATCGATTCTATTCAGAATAAAGAAGACCTCCAGAAGTTTTTAGTTGATATGAGCGAATACGGCAGTGCCGGATTTTTCTCTTTCAGCGTGAGAGCAGATAGAAAAGACAGCAACATGAATGTGGCGTATCTTAACCCGTCTGGTTTAGGTCTTCCAGATAGAGATTATTACGTAAAAGACGATGCCGATTCGAAAGATAAAAGGGAAAAGTATAAAGCGTATATAGCTGAAATGCTTCAGTACTTAGATTATTCAGAAGAAGACGCGAAGAAAGAAGCCGATAAGATTCTGGCCTTCGAAACGAGTCTTGCAGAACCCCAGATGGATAAAGTAGAGCGTCGCGATGCCAGAAAGACTTATAATCCAACGGCAGTTACAGAACTTCAGAAGGATGTTCCTGCAATGAAATGGAAAGAATATTTCAACGGAATAGGCGCCAAAGATCTTGATACGATCGTGGTTTCTCAGCCAGGGTATATGAAAGCTCTTCAGAAGTTGTTGGCTAAAAATTCAGTTGAAGATTGGAAAGCTTATTTGAAGTGGAACCTTTTCAACGATGCGGCACCTGCATTAACTACAGAACTGGAAAGAAAGAATTGGGAATTTTATGATAAAACACTTCGTGGAGCTCAGCAACAAAGACCTAGAGATGAACGTGCACTTCAGACCGTAAATGGTACTGTAGGAGAAGCGCTTGGTAAACTTTATGTTGAAAAGAATTTCCCGCCAGAGGCTAAAGAGAAAGCCCAGGAAATGATCGGCAATATCGTAAAAGCTTACGAAAACCGAATTGGTCAGCTTAGCTGGATGAGCGAAGACACTAAGAAAAAAGCGCTGGAAAAACTAAGCTCTTTTACCGTTAAGGTAGGATATCCAGACAACTGGAAAGACTACAGCGACCTGGAAATTGACAGCCCGGAAGATGGCGGAAGCTATTTTCAGAATATGCTAAACGCTCAAAAATGGAGAGTAGCCGATAATCTTGCAGATTTAGGACAGCCAGTTGATAAAACAGAATGGTATATGCCTCCACAAACGGTAAATGCTTACTATAACCCAAGTTTCAACGAGATCGTATTCCCGGCAGCGATTCTTCAGCCACCGTTTTATGACTATAAAGCTGATGCTGCTGTAAATTACGGCGGAATTGGAGCCGTTATTGGCCACGAAATCTCTCATGGTTTTGATGATAGCGGGGCGCGTTTTGACGCTGAAGGAAACCTGAACAACTGGTGGACAGATGAAGACCTGAAGCAATTTGAAGAGCTTGGCGGAAGTCTTGCTGATCAATACAGCGCGATTGAAGTAGCGGACAGTACGTTCATCAACGGTAAATTTACATTAGGTGAAAATATTGGTGATCTAGGTGGAGTAAATGCCGCATATGATGGTCTTAAAATTCATTTGAAGGAACATGGCGACCCGGGTAAAATTGACGGATTTACTCCGGAACAGCGGTTCTTCCTTTCTTGGGCAACTGTCTGGAGAACTAAAATGAGAGATGAAGCTTTGAAAAATCAAATCAAGACAGATCCTCACTCTCCTGGAATGTACCGTGCGTATGTGCCTCTTCAAAATATCGATGCGTTTTACGATGCTTTCGCTATCAAAGAAGGTGATTCTATGTATGTGAAGCCAGAAGATCGAGTAAGAATCTGGTAAGGTTTATCTAACAATAAAATTAAAAGCCGGAAGATTTTCCGGCTTTTTTATTTCTGTAAATTGAGCTAATTTTCTCAGTAAAAATTCCGGCTCATGAAAGGCAAAATCTTATACCTCCTGTTTCTACCACTGATTCTTTCCTGCAATGATCCCAGGGAAAATTTTGACTGGTTAACCGGTTCATGGACCAGAATAAATACCGATAAAGCCAATACCACAAAAGAAATCTGGGAAAAAATTGATAAAAAAGAATATCACGGATTAGGTTTTACGCTTCAGGATAAAGACACGGTATTCAAAGAAAATATCAGGTTATTTAAAAGAGATTCAACCTGGATTTATGAAGTAACGGGTGTCCATGAAGCTCCAGTAGAGTTTGCCTTTAGCTCATATAAAGAACACCAGTTTGTAGCAGAGAATACTCAAAATGAATTTCCCAAAAAGATCATTTATTATACTGAAAACGGTCAGCTTATCGCGATCATCTCAGCTGATGAAGACCGAATCAAATTTGTATTTGAAAAAGAGAAGTAAATTAGAAATAGAGAAAAGCGTTCTGAATATGGTCTACTTTTCGCACCTGTTTATTCAGGATAATAGCTAAAATATCAAACCTGATCTCCAGATCCAGCTGGTTCTTTTCGGCATAATGATTCATCGCTTTGACAAAACGCTGAATTTGCTTAGGCTTCACGAATTCTTCCGGATTTCCGAAGTTATTAGTACTACGGGTTTTCACCTCCACCGCTACAAGGGTTTTATCTCGCTTTGCGATAATGTCGATTTCTGCTTTTTGATAGCGAAAGTTACGTTCCAGGATCTCGTATTCCTTCAGTTTCAGATATTCAACTGCCAGATCTTCTCCTTCTTTTCCTAAAAGATTGTGATCTGCCATAATTTTTAAATTGAATAAATGATCATAATGGAAGAAACTTTGAGATTCATCGCCTCGATCTCTTCCGGGCTGGCCTTAATAATACGATCTCCGTAATATTTATTTCCGGGCTCATTTTCGGGACTTAGAAACACTCTTAATCCGCTGTTCTCCAATTTTCCCTCGTTCCACAACACTGCCCCGCTGTAATCCCAGCCAAAACCATAAAAGGAAATATCTTTTCCATTCATTTTATTCAGTTCATCATAGGTAGTTCCAATCTGTACGCCGCTATCAGTTTTCCACTTTCCATTTCCCGAAAATCGAATATCATGAATTTTACTTTTCCCCTCATCTTCCCAGGTAATATGAAGCTCATCTTCGGTCTCTGGGTAAAGAATGGTATAAGGCCTTTCTACAGTGCCCTCTTCATACATTTCAGTACCTTCCTGTATATCGGCATCAGAATATCTCTGGTTTATTTCCATCGCGTTCATATTACCAAGATTTTCAACGCTAAACTTGGCATTCGGGTTGGAAGTTGCTTTTTTTGCACTATTACAGGCCACAAGGCCTAAGAAAATTACGAACAGCAGCTTTTTCATATTACATTCATTTGAAGTAAAAGTAGAAAGTTATTGATGTGAATGACCGCCTTTTGCAAGAATTTAACGCGTAATCGGGCGTCTTTGCTTAACTTTGCAGCACTTAAAATTTAAAGACAGAATGACCCAAAATCCTCAGCGATATACCATTACAGCTGCCCTTCCTTATACGAACGGGCCTATTCATATTGGTCACCTGGCCGGAGTTTATGTTCCAGCCGATATTTATTCACGCTTTCTTAGAATGCAGGGCCATGATGTAGCATTCGTCTGCGGAAGTGATGAACATGGCGTACCAATTACGATCAAGGCTAAAAAAGAAGGTATTACGCCACAGGATGTAGTTGATAAATATAACGGCATCATTAAAAAGTCATTTGAAGAATTTGGGATCAGTTTTGACAATTATTCCCGTACTTCTGGGAAAACGCACCATGAAACGGCTTCAGACTTTTTCAAAAAAATGTATGAAGATGGCAAATTCATTGAAGAAACAACTCAACAACTTTATGATGAAGAAGCCGGACAATTCCTGGCAGATCGTTTTGTAACCGGTACCTGCCCAAAATGTGGAAATGAAGAGGCTTATGGTGACCAGTGCGAAAAATGTGGAACTTCTCTGAATGCCACTGATCTTATCAATCCAAAATCGACCATTACCGGGGCCGTTCCAAGTTTAAAGGAAACGCGTCATTGGTTTCTTCCACTTGATCAGTATGAAGACTGGCTAAAAGAGTGGATCCTAAAAGGTCATAAAGCCGATTGGAAAAGCAATGTTTACGGACAGGTAAAAAGCTGGATCGACGATGGTCTTCGTGCCAGAGCGGTAACAC
>CAXPUM010000070.1:0-32273 GCA_964220295.1 Flavobacteriaceae bacterium
TAAATAAGGTTAGCGACCAGAACGACCGTATAGCTTTTCTTCCATATATATTTTTCAGGTTTCTCTTCCATTATTTCCCTATTGAGATCATATTGGCGAATAAGCGATAAGCTCCAGGCACTCCAGCTGGCAATTGCCTAAAAAAGCTGATGCCAGTATAAATAAAATACCCATTTCCGTATTTTGCAACCAGTAAACTACCATCTTTAGGAGTTTCGTTCTGGTCATGCATACTTAAAACCGGAGTAAACTCCTCGCTCCAGCTCGATGGAAAATACAAACCTCGTTCCTGAACCCAGGAATCAAAATCAGCTTTTGAGATCTTATTTGGTGAATTCAGTAGCTGATTATCTGGGGAAAGAAAGGTCACTTCAGCATCTTCTTCAGTCACTCGATCCCTGGAAATTTCGAGTTCAAAAGGAGAAAGGTCATTGGTTACTAATCCACGGTTGGTATTATATTGAACGATCAGTGTGCCCCCGTTTTTTACATATTCAAATAATTGTTTATTCCTGTATTGTAAAGGTTCATCGACGTTGAATGCCCGGATTCCCAGTACAACCGCATCATAATTTTTAAGCGTTGATGCCGAAATTTGATCTGCCGGAATGATTTGAACATTATAGCCAATTTGCTTCAGGCTTTCATTCACCACATCGCCAGCCCCTGGAATATAAGCAATATCGTTTCCTTTTTTTGTCAGATCAATTCTCACCAGTTTTAAGCTGGCTGGAGTGACAATATTCTGATTCGAAATATGCGGATATTCAATTTTTTCCAGTTTTTCTGAATAAGATTTGCCATTCACTATGGCTTCCGCGTTAAGAGCTATCTCACTTTGTTCTGATGGAGGAGTTACCTGAAAATTCACGTTAGTACTTCCTCCAGATTGCGCAATCGCAAATTCCTTTGACGATGGAGATATGGACCAACCCTTTCCAGCTTTGAGAGAAATCGTTCCATTAGCACTTCCGTTATTGGAAGTAAGTTTTAAGCTAATTGTTTTGGCATCGTTATTACTGAAGATCAGCACATCATTTCCAAAATCTAAAGAAATTGCAGGTACGATCTCAAAATTCTGATAGGTTTCTCCGGAAACATTATCATTGTATTTATAAACTATAGGTTTTTGAAAAGAAATAGAAGTTCCGTTAATTTTTAGATCAAACTCGGCAGTTGTTTGAATTGGAGTCTCCGGTAGCCCTCTCAATTGCTGGTCTTTGACCTTGTACATGCCTGTACTCCCTGCATCATTCAACCAATATGGGGAAGAATAAGGAGTATTTCCTGGAATCTGATACGCTATATTCGTATTCCAGTCTTTATTATTTTCAAGTTTGACCTCGAAAACTTTTTCTGAATTTCCTGGATTTAACCTGACTTTTGATAACTCAATATCTGCATTTGATCGATTGATCGCTTCCAGTTTCAACTGTAAATTTTCAGAAGGAACTGCTGAAATTTGTCCTGCCGTGACCTCGAGATACAATCCGCTGCAGGCGTAAATAATTTCTTTGATCTCATCTGTTTTGATCTTTTTCCAATGATCATTATCCAGATTCTGAATAAGCTTGTAGGCTTTTAGTAAATTCGGAAGGCTCTTTTGCGGGTTTTCAAAATCGAAATTTTCCTGTACATTTTTCAGAATATCACCGATCTCTTTTCCATTATTTAATCGTTCCCAGGAAGTATCGATTCCTTCTAAAATATCTTTTCCATTTTTCGGTTTATCACCTTTCAGAAGTTCTAAATATTCCATTTCAGATCCACGGCTTCCGGTGCTTCCAAAACCTTGTGATTTATGCTGACTTCTACTCATGGAAGCTATTTCAGGATTGGAAAGTCCGCTAGTTGGAAAATATGTTCCGGTATCGAAAGTTACGAAGTTCGATTTATCTGCATCCTCAAAAGCCTGATCACCGCCGTAAAACCAAGGTGAAGTATTAAAAAACAACCGTTTGGGCTGGTAAGTGTCAACAAATTCTAACTGATCTGGAAAATTGTTTTTGTTAGAAGCCATATCAAATGCCTCCACACTCAAAATAGCCGATGTAGTGTGATGGCCATGCGTGGAACCCGGTGTTCTGTGATCAAAACGATTGATAATGACATCTGGCTGAAATTTCCTGATCACCCAAACGATATCGCTAAGAACTTCTTTCTTATCCCAGAATTGTAAGGTTTCGGTAGGATTTTTAGAATAACCAAAATCATTCGCACGACTAAAAAACTGATAGCCGCCATCAATTTTTCTTGCTTCCAATAACTCCTGAGTTCTTATTACACCCAGTTCTTCACGCAATTCCGGCCCTATCAGGTTTTGACCACCATCACCGCGAGTCAAGGCCAGATAAGCTGTTCGGGCATGTTCAGCATTCGAAAAATAGGAGATCAGTCTGGTGTTTTCATCATCCGGATGGGCAGCGAGATAAAGAACGGAACCTAAAAAATTCAGTTTTTCAATGTGCTCGTAAATATCTGTCGAGGACCATTTTTCCGGAGCCTGGGCTCTACATAAGGTAATACTTAGAAAAAAAAGTGCAAGGAAGACCCTTTTCATGGGAATTTGAGTTTTACCAAATATAAAAACTTTCATTCCTCATACCCGAATTTTTGGATATTAATTAAAGAGCATCTTTCCCTTCATCATAATTTGGATGCTGAATAAGGGAAACGGCTTTTTGCAGAATGAGGTTATTCGGGTAAGTGATCAGCTCTCCTTCAGAAGTTCTTAGATGTAAATGAAAGGCTTTAATATCTTCAATCACTGCTTCAATTGGAAGGTCTTTATCATGAATTTTAATGGTATCACCAATCTTATACGGAAAGGAAAAAAACAGGATGATCCCGGAAGTGATATTGCTCAAAATTGACCAGATCGCGAACAAAGCCACACCAATCACCGCAAAAACCGAAGAAAATATCAGGGCAAGTTCAGCAATTCCCATGCCCCACGCCAAAGCCAGTAAAAACGAAGCAATGAGGACCACCAGAATATTGATATATTTAAACATCAATCGCGTTCTGGTGATATTGATCTCACTTTTCTTTCCAACCTTATTCGCGGCTTTCTTTAGAACCACCTGAATAATGATCAGAATACAAAGAACGATTAAAGAATAGACGAGTTCCTGGCGATAAAGGCTTATTAGATCATTCATTTTTTAACTTCAAACTATCGCGCAAAGATAAATTTTTATTGGAGTTTTTATTCCAGTAATCGGTTTTTAGACGAGCTAATTTTACCGCGGAAGTCGTTAATAATTCTGAAGATTTTCCTGAGCCAGAAGGATAGGTTTCTTCCCATTTTTCTATGGTAAACGGAAAAACTTTGGAATAATATATTTTTAAGGTACGATTGAGATCCTCATAATTTAATCGATAAACGTTCCAGTCTTTTTCTGTATAAATTTCACCGAAAGCGGGATAAGCTTTGACTGGTTGATGGCTTAACCGAAGATACTCAAATGAAGGTATCATTTCAAAATTACCGGTCGGCAGGCTGTCTGGTTCTATTCTCAACTGCGTCCAGACTTCATTTTCCAGCTTAGAAGGTGTCAAATTCATACGCTCATCTGCCTCACCCTGAAAATAGGAGTGTAGCGTAATTTCGAAGTCTTTATGATTGTTGAGTTGCATGTAAACCTGTCCGCACCATTCCTGGATAGAAGCCGAAATTTTGATGGCGTAATCCTGCTGATACAAAGGGTCGAAACAACTTTGCATGATGCTGTAAGGATAAATACCAGTAAGAAATTTTTTGGTGGAATTTAGTTTCAGAACAGGAATATTAGAATCGTTTTGTTGATTTGCCTTGACCTGCTCTTTAGGTAAAAAATCCTCTGTAACATAGATCAAAGTTGCGTGACCGTTGCGCATTTCTCCATATCTGGCCTGTTTCAGTTCGTAGGTAGTAATTTCAGCCTGTCCAGCAAACCAGTAATCCTGAAATTCCGTTGAAAGCTCTCTTATTTCCGTAGAATCTTTTTCTTTCCCACAAGAGAACAGCAGTGGAATAGCCATTAAAATGAGAAACTTTCGAAGCATTTTTTCTGAAAGTTACGATATTATTTGCTCAATAATTCCTTCAATGTAGAGTAAACCAGATGTGTGGGCATGCCCACTACATTGAAATAACTCCCTTTGATACTTTCAATACCTACCAGGCCAATCCATTCCTGAATGGCATATCCGCCAGCCTTGTCGAAGGGTTTATATTTACTGACGTAATGTTCGATCTCTTCATCGTCCAATTTCCTAAATAAAACTTCTGTAGTAAAAGAAAGGACTTTTTGCGCTTCCGAAGTAGTGAAGCAAACTGAAGTAATCACTTCGTGTTCTTTGCCGGAAAGCTTTTTGATCATTTGAACCGCTTCCTCACGATCCTTAGGCTTTCCCATTGCAGTTTCATCTAAGTAAACAATAGTGTCGCCGGTGATCAGAATTTGATTTTGGAGAAGGTCATTAAAAGCTTCTGCTTTTAATTTAGCCAGGTATTCTGTTATAGATTCACCTTTTAAATGCTCGGGGAAAACTTCATTTACGGGCCGAACATCAGCCGTAAAAGGAATTTCCAGCTGTTCCATAAACCGGTGACGGCGTGGTGATCCAGAAGCGAGAATGATCTCATGATCTTTTAATAAGTCTTTCAGCAGCATTATAATAGTATGAATTGAAGTAAACCTATAGAAATCAAGCCGAAGAACATTACGATCTTCAGTAATTTGCTCAATTTGGAATAATCTTTTTTCTTCCCGGCATTCCAGATATTTACCTCAAAGTAGAGGAGAGGTCCTATGAGTAGTAATAAAACATATAGTACTGCCGGAATGGTTTCAAAAAGATATTCGTAGATGTAATAGATCAAAAAGGCTATGGGTGAAAGTGCTAGAAAAAAAAGGATTTTATTCACGCGGTCTTTTCCCAAACTGATTGAAAGGGTCTGATAACCCGCGTTGTGGTCGCCGTCAATATCCTCCTGGTCTTTCACGATCTCCCGAATAAAATTGATCAGGAAAGCAAATATCCCGTAATCTATTAAAATCGAAAATATTACTGCCTGGGTTTCCTGGTTTTCCGGAGTGATAGCCGGTAGCAAATCGTAAAGTCCAACGCCAATTGGAACAAGCCCGACAATTAAACTAACAATTAAATTTCCTACCAGTAATGTTTGCTGTAACTGGGAGTTATAGATATAAAGTGCTGCTGATCCCAGGATAAAAAAAGCGGTAAAACCGGGTCTTCCAATTAAATTCGACATATAGAAGCCCAGGCCTACACCTATAATATTTAGAATAAAGAAGAGGTTATAAGCAGTCTTTTCAGATACTGAATTTTTTACAATCGCTTTCCCGGGTTTATTGGTTTTATCGGCTTTAATATCAAAAATATCATTGATGATATAGCCTGCTGCAGCAACGAAAATTACTGCCAAAACAAGTAGGGTGAGTCCTAAGAAATTTAAAGTAATAGGTACTTTGAAAGGATGAAATAAGCCATATTTAACTAAATACATCGTAAGTGCGATGAATAGCAGGTTTCCTGCCCGAACCAGTTTCAGGTATTTAAGCATCGTTGCTATCTTCTTTTTGCACCCATTTTCCCTGCACTTTCATAACCTGCTCGATCACGTCACGAACACAGCCTTCACCGCCTTTTCGATGGGAGATATACAAAGAAATTTCTTTCACTTCAGGCACCGCATCCTGTGGACAACATGGCAAACCAATAAGTTTCATTGGGTAATAGTCAGGTATATCATCTCCCATATAAAGAACTTCTTCCGGTTTGATGTCATAAATGTCAAAAAACTCATCCATTTGCTCCACCTTATCTTGTACTCCAAGGTAAATATCGGTAATCCCCAAATCCCGAAGTCTTGCTCGAACACCTTCGTTTTTTCCTCCGCTAATTATGCAAACAGTAAAACCGGCATTTTGCGCCATTTTCATGGCATAACCATCTTTGGTGTTCATCGTTCTTAACAGGTCTCCAGAAGTTGAGATCTGGATACTTCCATCAGTTAGAACACCGTCCACATCAAAAACGAAAGTTTTGATCTTGTTTAAATGTTCTTTATAGCTTTTTTCCATGAAATTTTTGAATTGAATCGGTTAGAGTTTGATAAACCAGTTTTTGCTCACCGGTCAAAGCATTAATATGTTTTTCAATGGTTTCCTGATCATTTCTAATGGCAGGTCCCGTTTGTGCATCTTTTGGTGCAAGTTCATCCAGCTTTGAAACTGTTTCTTTAATTAACGGTTGTAAAATATTATAATCCAGTTCATTATCGCTGCAAATATTAGCACCTAAACTAAACATATGATTGCTGAAATTGTTGACGAAAACAGCTGAAAGATGCAGCGCTCTTCGTTGTTCCGAATCGACTTCTAAAACCGATTTCGAAATCATTGCAGCAATTTTTTGAAGTTGTTTCAGGTTTGCTTCGGAATTTGCCTCCAGGCAAAAGGGAATTTCTGCATAATCCAGATCTCTGTTTTTTGAAAAAGTCTGAAGCGGATAGAATACCCCGAAATTTTCAAATTTTTCCAAAACCGAAATATCGGTACTGCCAGAAGTGTGTGCAACCAGAATACCTGCTTCTTTTAAATCTGAAGCAATTTCTGCAATTCCGCTATCGCTTACCGCGAGAAGATATAAATCTGCCGATTTCAGTTTTTCTAGATCGGAGATCACTTCAGTTTTTTCAGAAACGAAATCGGCCTTTCTTTTCTGCCGGGCAAAAACCTGGATAACTTCGGCTTGATCGCTGGCTGAAAAGGCTTTATAGAGATGGCTGGCCACGTTTCCGCTTCCGAATAAAACAATCTGACTCATGCTGCTAAATTACCAAAAAAAAGTAGCTGGGAAAATAAAGCGGAATGAACCTAATATTGCTTTTAAAATAGGCTCCTTAACTAAATTTTAATACTTAAATTTGCACCCGAAAAATCCGTTCTTCATGGAGAAAAAAATAGCCTCTATCATTTTTTCTACCCGCATCATGGCTGTCTTACTTTTGGTGTTTGCAATTGGCATGGCCATGGGTACTTTGATAGAAACATGGTATAGCATTGAAACCG
The DNA here is from genome assembly GCA_964220295.1 of Flavobacteriaceae bacterium. Lineage (GTDB taxonomy): Bacteria > Bacteroidota > Bacteroidia > Flavobacteriales > Flavobacteriaceae > Christiangramia. The sequence continues at coordinate 7,083 of CAXPUM010000070.1, forward strand.
CAAGAATTCTTATTTATAACACCTGGTGGTTCGAGGGAATTATGGTCTTTTTATTGATCAATTTCATCGGAAATATCAAGAGATACAACCTTCATAAACGGGAAAAATGGAGCACGTTGATATTGCACCTTTCTTTCATATTTATCTTAATTGGTGCGTTTATTACCCGGTATATCAGCTACGAAGGAATTATGCCGATCAGGGAAGGGGAGACCACTAATAAATTTTTATCTGAAGATACTTATTTCACTTTCTTTATGGATGGTGAGATAGACGGGCAGCCGCGTAGACGGGTTTTGCAGGATAAAGTACTTTTTGGTCCCGGAGTAGAGAATGAATATGAGCTAGATACCGATTTCAATGGGCAACCAGTGAAATTTGAAGTGACCAATTTTATCAAAGGTGCCGAAGAAGCTTTGGTTCCTTCAGAAGATGGAGAAAATTACCTAAAGGTGGTTGAGTCTGGTGGCGGTTCTCGTCATGATCACTATTTGAAGGAAGGCGAGGTGAGTAATATTCATAATATCCTGTTCGCTTATAATAAACCTACAGAGGGTGCCATCAACATCAGTGTGGATGAGGATGAAAATTACGAGATCAATTCTCCTTTTGCTGGGAATTATATGAGGATGGCAGATCAGAAACAGGGAGACCTGGTTGCAGATTCTACCCAGACTTTGATGCTACGTTCGTTATACAATCTTGGAAATCTTCAGTTCGTTGTGCCAGATCCAGTGGTAAAAGGAGAGTACGATGTCGTGCCTACCAAACCAAGAAAAAAAGAAGATATGGATGCGGTGACCTTAAAAGTTTCTTCGGAAGGAGAATCGAAAACGGTCACGCTTCTAGGATCCAAAGGACTAGCTCCAGACCCGCAGCAGTTAGATATCGCCGGTCTAGATATCTACGTGAATTATGGTTCTAAAGAACGAGAATTGCCTTTTTCTCTTAAACTGAATGACTTCATTGCGGAAAAATATCCCGGCACAGCCGATAGGGAAACGCCTGGTTATTCCTCCTTTAAAAGTAAAGTTGAAATTATTGAAGAAGGAGAAAAACCGGAACCTTATGACATCTATATGAACCACATTCTGGATCATGGCGGGTATCGCTTTTTCCAGTCGAGTTTTCAGCCTGATGAGAAGGGAACCGTACTTTCGGTTAACCACGATCGCTGGGGTACCTGGATCACTTATTTAGGTTATTTCTTATTGTATTTTGGATTGATGTGGATTTTATTCGATAAAGGTTCCCGCTTCGGAAATCTTAAAAAAATGCTTGAAAAAGTAAAAGCTAAAAAGAAAACATTATCGGTTCTATTATTGCTCATTGGCCTTTCTTATAGCGGAATGGCGCAACAGCCGGAACCGGAAGAACAGGCTCAGCGAACAACCGATACGATTAACCAGGTCCCCGAAGAGGAGCATGAGCACGTGATGATGAATGAAAAATTCATCGATAGCTTGATCCTGGAGAATGCGGTCTCTCCGGAACACGCCGAAAAATTTGGTCGATTGATCATTCAGGATGCTGGAGGACGTATGAAACCAGCAAATACCTATTCGTCTGAATTACTTCGGAAATTGAGCAAAAAAGATCGGTACAAGGGCCTTTCTTCAGACCAGGTTTTGATTTCCTTTACTCAAAACCCGATGCTTTGGTACAATGTGCCTATTGTCGAAATTGAGAAAAACAACGACAGTCTGCATAAGATTTTAGGAGTAGATAAGGATAAAAAATACCTTTCCTTGACCGACTTTTTTGATGTCAACGGTAGTTACAAGCTTTCGCCCTATTTGACTGATGCTTACCAGGCAGGAGTTCCGAATAAATTTCAGAAAGACTTTATTAAGACCGATAAGAAAATAAACCTCTGGTACCTGGCTTTAAATGGAGAGGTACTGAAAATTTTTCCTATTCCGGGAGATGAAAATAATAAATGGATCTCATACCCTGAAGTAGCTGAAGCTAATTTGAAAGGCATGGACTCGGTTTTCACCAGGCAAATTATGCCTCTGTACATGAATGCCCTTCAGAAAGCCAAAAATACTGGTGATTATACGGATGCTGATAAGTATTTGCAAAGCATGAAAGATTATCAGAAAAAATTTGGTGCAGAAGTGATGCCTTCCGATGAAAAAATCGATGCGGAGATCACTTACAATAAGTACAATATTTTCAAGAACCTTTTCTGGATGTACATGCTGGCGGGTATCGTAATGTTGATATTCGTGATCATCAGGATTTTCAAAAAGAATAAAATCATTAACGGATTGATCTATGTGAGCATTGCCGCTATCATTATTCTTTTCGCGTTGCATACGGTTGGTCTTGCAGCGAGGTGGTATATTTCCGGCCACGCGCCCTGGAGTGACGCTTATGAAGCAATGATCTATGTGGCCTGGGCGACCATGTTCTTTGGTCTGGCCTTTGGACGAAGAAGTAATTTGACCATTGCATCAACCGCTTTCGTGGTTGCGATTACCCTAATGATCGCACACGGGAACTGGACCGATCCTTCCATCGCAAATTTGCAACCGGTATTGAACAGTTATTGGATGATGATTCACGTATCAGTAATTGTGGCCAGTTATGGGCCGTTTACCTTGGGTATGATCTTAAGTGTCGTTGCATTATTACTGATGATTTTCACTACGAAAAAGAACAAAAAGAAAATCGCATTAAATATTCAGGAAGTTACAATTATCGCAGAGTTATCATTAACGGTTGGTCTGGTGATGCTTACTATCGGAACTTTTCTAGGCGGGCAGTGGGCTAATGAGAGTTGGGGGCGCTACTGGGGCTGGGATCCGAAAGAAACATGGGCACTCATCAGTGTGATCGCCTATGCGTTTGTGATCCACATGCGACTGGTTCCAGGTTTAAGAGGTAGATGGTTCTTCAACTTTATGTCGGTCATGTTCTACGGTTCGATCATGATGACCTTTTTCGGAGTAAACTTTTACCTTGCCGGGCTGCATTCTTACGCTAGTGGAGATAAAGTGATCACGCCAAATTTCGTGTATTACACGTATGCCGGAGTGATCGTGCTTGGAATTATTTCTTATTTCAGGTATCAGAAGTATTATGCAAAAAAAGCGAAGAAGGAAATTGAAAGAAATGCTGATACTATTTAAAGAATGGTTAATCTGAAGTACGTTCAGATTGATAAAATTTAAAAATTATATATAAAAAAAACCTGCTCGATCGAGCAGGTTTTTTGTTTCTAGGAGAGCGATTATTTCAGACTTCCTACCATATCTTTTGGATTAACCCATTCATCAAATTGCTCTTCGGTTATATAACCAAGATTAACCGCCTCTTCTTTCAGAGTAGTACCATTCTTGTGAGCTGTGTTGGCAATTTCAGCTGCTTTATAATAACCAATTTTGGTATTTAGCGCGGTTACTAGCATTAAAGAGTTATCTACCAATTCTTTGATTCGTTCTTTATTCGGTTCAATTCCGCGTGCACAATGCTCTTCAAAAGAAACACAGGCATCACCGATCAATTCTGCACTTTGTAATAAAGCATTGGCCATAACAGGCTTAAAAACATTCAATTCGAATTGACCTTGCATTCCGCCAACACTTAATGTAGTATCATTTCCCATTACCTGTGCGCAAACCATTGTTAGAGCTTCACACTGAGTAGGGTTGACTTTGCCGGGCATGATAGAAGAACCAGGCTCATTAGCTGGAATATTAATTTCTCCGATTCCGCTACGAGGACCCGATGCCAGCATTCTGATATCATTTCCTATTTTATTCAGGCTTACCGCGATTTGTTTTAATGCACCATGCGTTTCCACTAAAGCGTCGTGCGCCGCCAGTGCTTCAAATTTATTGTTGGCTGAAATAAAAGGTAATTCCGTAAACTTAGCGATGAATTCAGCTACTCTTTTAGAATAACCTTTTGGAGTATTTAAACCGGTTCCAACAGCAGTTCCACCAAGTGCCAGTTCGCTAAGATGCGGAAGCGTGTTTTCCAAAGCCTTAATGCCATGGTCCAGCTGTGCGGCATAACCACTAAATTCCTGGCCAAGTGTTAATGGAGTCGCATCCATGAAATGTGTACGGCCAATTTTCACCACATCTTTAAATTCTTCGGACTTTTTCTTGAGCGTATCTCGAAGTTTCTTAACCCCTGGGAGAGTTGTTTTGACTACTTTTTTATAAGCAGCAATATGCATCCCGGTAGGAAAAGTATCATTAGAAGACTGTGATTTATTTACGTCATCATTTGGCTGAAGGATTTTATCACCTTCACCAATTGTCTTACCGGCGATTTGATGCGCCCGATTGGCGATCACCTCGTTGACGTTCATATTGCTTTGGGTACCGCTTCCGGTTTGCCAAATTACCAGCGGAAATTGATCATCATGCTTTCCTTCCAGAATTTCGTCACAAACTTTTGCGATCAAGTCGCGCTTTTCTACAGCTAATACGCCCAGTTCGCAGTTGGTATAAGCAGCTGCTTTTTTCAAATAGGCAAAACCATAAATTATATCGAGCGGCATCGAAGCCGACGGACCAATTTTGAAATTATTACGGGAGCGTTCGGTCTGTGCACCCCAGAGTTTATCTGAAGGAACTTTTACTTCCCCCATAGTATCTTTCTCTATTCTATAATCCATAATGGTAAAATTGATTGTTCCACAAAGTTATTTAATAGAATAGTTTTTCTGTTTAAAATTGAGTGAAAATTGGAAGAAGTTTTGACCTAAAAAGTTGTAAGAATGCGACTTTCATAATTATTAAGGTTTTTTTGTGATAAGCCACTGAGAGTTGCTATCTTTGGCGTGATATCAAAAAATCATAACGTTATGATGTTCGAATTCGATCAGTATCTTGGTTTTTTAGCATTCCTTGCGATTTTAACAATGGGATTCTGGTTAATGATATTCCTTATTGGATTTGTAGTGCCTTACTGGGTAGGAGGATCAATAGGAGAGATCATTAAAGAAAAACGAGAGGCCAGAAAGAAAGCCAAAGAACAAAAGGTATAAAAAAAGGGACTTTTAAGTCCCTTTTTTTGTTTAACGAATTAACCTAATTCTAAAATCCTTCTCCATCTTCGTCCATCATATTGTCATCACCTCCACGTCTTTCATTTCTTTTCTTTTGCTGATTGAAACGATAGATTAATGAAAGGTTGATCTGTCTCTGTCTCCACTGGAATTCGTTGTTTTGTTCGAATTCATCAGTTAAAGTATACTCACTACGTTTTCTTGAATTCAGCAGGTCACGCACATTTAGTGAGATCGTTGCGTTTTCATTCAGAATCTCTTTACTAAAAGCGAGATCTATAGATAGAATACCATCTTGGGTACCCTGAATTTCATCAGAAGGTCCGCGATAAAAGGCATTGGTTTGCCAATCAATGCTACCTGGTAAGGTTACTTTCGAGCTAAAGCGACCAAAATAACTGGAGTTTTTCTGTCCATAATCTTCACCATTAAAAGTTCCGTCAAGTTCGAACTGGAAATAGTTAAAACTACCATTCAGGCGTAACCAATCGGTTGGATTATATAAGAAACCAACTTCAGCACCAAAACGGTCATTTGTAGCAAGGTTAAAAGGGATGAAACGGATAACACGCTGCTCCACATACTGCTCATCTATAGGATCTCCCGGAACATAATCTGAATTGGCAACGGTGATATTCACATTTTCTCTTACACGCGTAAAAGAATTGGTTTCATGCTGGTAATATACTGAACTGGTTAGCGTGAATTTTTCCCATCTTTTCAAATATCCAATATCGAAAGCATTTGAAAAAGCCGGTTGCAGGTTTGGATTACCCTGGAAAACATTATTTCTACTGCTTCTTGAAGGGAACGGATTCAGGAACCATCCTCTAGGTCTGTTAATCCTTCTATTGTAACCCAATGTGATATTTTCTTCTTCGCCCAATTCGTAAATAAAGTTAGCCGTTGGAAAAAGACCTAAGTAATTGTTATCAAAATCGGTATCAATATCAAAAGAGTAGATATCCTGAAGTTCTTCTTCAGATAATTCGGAAGTAATCTTTCCTTTTAAATTGGTATTCTCTAATCTAAGTCCCAATAGAAAGCTGAAATCCCCGAATTTAGATCCATATTGTGAATAGACAGCCTGCACATTTTCCGTGTAATCAAAAATGTTGGTCTGATTCACGTTCAAGATCAGGTCGCCATTCACATTTTCCTGGAACAACTTATAATCGGTCACCTCGTTTTCAACATTCCCGCGGTATCCGGCTTCAAACTGTGATTCTTCGCCAATAGGACGAACGTAATCTGCCTGTAATAAATATTCCTTTTGCTTCTCTGTTGTAGCGGTTTGTTCTCTTGGAATAAAAATATTCAGAGAATCAGTATTATTGTATCGTATCGGTTCATTGATGAATGATGCCTGGTCCTCGTTGTCATTTTCATATTGGAAGTCGGCAGTTAATTGATGACCTTCGTTATCAAATTTATTGATATAGTTTAGCGCGATCTGGTAACTATTATCATCTTCAGATTCCTTCTCTGTTCTTCTGGTACCGATCTGCTCAGCACCATCCAGGTAATAATCACTAATATTCGTAGTCAAATCATCATCGTTTCCGGTTCGATAGAAAATAGAACCAGTAATGGAAGACATATCGTTGATGTAATACTCCATTCCGAAGTTGGTATTGAAACCTCTGTTTAGGCGCTCATAGGTTCTGTCTTCAATATTTCGATCGTACTTGATGCTGTCCAGAAACGCATCCTGTCTTTCATCAAAATAACGAGTGTCGAAAAAAGCATTTCCGGGAGACTCGTCATAGCGATACCCAGTGGTGGTGAAAAGGTTATATTTTTCAGTTCGGTAATTCAGGTTGGCAGCAACTTGGCCACTGGCTGGATGCCCTGTCGTAAGGGTAAACGATCCGTTAAAACCAAGAGTTTCCTTTTTTCTTAGGATGATATTCAGGATACCTGCGGTACCTTCAGCATCATATCTTGCGGAAGGCGATGTAATTACCTCTACGCGTTCAATAGCATTTGCCGGTAACTGGCTGAGAACATTCGTATCTCCAAAACCAGCCATGGCTGAAGGCTTACCGTTGATCAGAATTTTCACGTTCTCGTTTCCTCTTAAGCTAATTCCTCCTTCAACATCCACGGAAACTGATGGAACGTTATTCAATGCATCACTTACAGTTCCTCCGGCAGTAGTAAGGTCTTTTCCTATATTATAGATCTTTTTATCAAGGCGAACGTCTACCTGGGTGGTTTCGGCCTGCACCACAACTTCATCAAGATTTTCAGAACCTAAACCAAGCTCAATCGTTCCAAGGTCTAAATCACTATTAACCGTACGATTATTGAAATTTTTTGTTTCGTAAGAAATAAATTCAATGGCAATATTATAAGTACCTTCCTGTACAGTTATGGAGAAAACACCTTCGGCGTTGGTCACATCACCATTTACGTCATTAGGGTCGTTGACATTTTTTACTGAAACGGTTGCATACTCTAAAGGAACACCTAAAGCATCATCAATAACCTTACCCGTAATGGTATACTTTTTAGCTGGTTCGGGTCCCTGTGCATTAGATTGAAATAGAAATCCGGAAATAATGCTTAGGCAAAGGCTAAGCATGAAAATTTTTCTGTTGGTCATTAATCAATTTTTTCAGTTGGACTGCTTAAAATCGATTTAGTTTAATGAACAGGGGTTAATATTCCGTTAAAGCCGGATTTTTAATGTTAATCGCTTCAAATTGCACTGAAAATCAGGACTTACTGGTTATTCTTTTATTCATTAAAATGTAATTATCAAATTGCTCTTCCTTCATGAATTTCCGCAAAGCGCGGTGTTCATTATTCTGAATTACCTTGAGCTTTTGTATCTGACTGGCGATGCCCAGATTGGAATTAATGATTTCGTTTTTTTTGATGGTATATTCGATAATTGTATCTTCTAAAAGGGAAGTTTGTTGTTCGCTCAGGTCCAGCTGTCCTTTCCAGGTATATGCCAGTTCTGAAGCAACTTCTTTAATCTCCTTTCGATTTTTCTCATGGATGTACACCTGAGAGTATACAAAGCCGGCCACGGCAGCAGCGGCAACACTTATTAATGCAATTCTATGTTCAAGTTTCATCTTCCTTCTTCTTTTATAACAATTTCTGAATATCTGAAGGCGGTCGTCCCACCACGGCCTGATCTTCTGTCTCAACAATTGGCCGTTCGATCAATTTAGGGTTTTCAACCATCGCTTCGATGATTTGTGAATCATTCAGATTTTTTGCTTTGTATTCTTCTTTCCAGATTTTTTCATTCTTACGAACCAGTTCTTCCGGCTTTATATCCAGTTTTTTGAGAAGTGCTTTTAATTCATTTTTATTTAAAGGCTCCTTCAAATACTCCCTTATTTCAAAATCGTTTCCAGATTCTTCCAAAATTTGAAGACCTTCACGCGATTTTTTACAGCGGGTATTATGATAGATTCGTAACATATTTAAAATTTCTTCCTTAAATTAATCAATTCTGATCAATAATTAAAAACCAATTTGGTCAATCAATCTTCGTTCCGTTGTCCCATCATCATCAGGAAAGCTTTTAAAAACTCGTCAATACCACCATCCATGACATCATCTACATTTCCGGTTTCATGGCTTGTGCGAACGTCTTTGACCAGTTTATAAGGATGCATCACGTAATTCCTGATCTGTGATCCCCATTCGATCTTCATCTTGGAATCCTCAATTTCCCTTCGTTGTTCCAGTCTTTTCTGAAGTTCAATCTCGTACAACTGACTCTTCAGCAATTGCATGGCTTTGTTCTTATTTTCCAACTGCGAACGCGTCTCAGAATTTTCAATAACGATTCCGGTAGGTGCGTGGCGCAAACGAACTGCTGTTTCTACCTTATTCACATTTTGCCCTCCGGCACCAGAAGATCGCATGGTTTCCCAGCTAATTTCCGAAGGATTAATATCAATCTCAATACTGTCATCTACCAGCGGATATACGTAAACCGAGGCAAATGATGTATGTCTTTTCGCATTACTGTCAAATGGGGAAATACGAACCAGCCTGTGGACGCCATTTTCTCCTTTTAACCAACCGAAAGCGTACTCGCCTTCGATTTCTAAAGTCACCGTTTTTATTCCCGCTACATCACCAGCCTGGTAATTCAGTTCTTTGATTTTGAAACCACGTTTCTCGGCCCACATCATGTACATTCTCATGAGCATTTGTGCCCAGTCACAGCTTTCAGTGCCACCGGCACCGGCTGTAACCTGTAAAACAGCGCTCATGGAATCACCTTCTTCAGAAAGCATGTTCATGAATTCCAGATCTTCGATCAGTTCTTCAGCTTTAGAGGTACGTTCCTGCACATCTTCAGCTGTAGCTTCCTCTTCTTTATAGAATTCATAGATCACCTCCAGGTCATCTACCAGTGTTTCGGCTTTTTCGTAATCTTCAACCCATTTTTTTTCAGCATTCACCTCTTTCATGATGGTTTCAGCTTTTTTAGGGTCATCCCAGAAATCGGGAGCAAAGGTTTTTTCTTCGAGATTCGTGATCTCTATTTTTTTCTTATCGATGTCAAAGATACCTCCTTAACGCAACCAGGCGCTCTTTCAGATCTTTGATAGATTCTGTATTTGTCATTTCAATAGCTTTTGAAGGTAAAAATAGAATTAAAGCCCGCCCAAGAAAAGTATTTTACAATATTTTTATAGTTTTAGAAATCAGATATAGATTCTCCCTATGAAACGAAAAATACTTACGCTGCTGGCGTTCAGCTTTTCTATTGTTGTACAGTCACAATTTTTAAAAGATAAAGATAGTATAGAAAATTTCGAAGGTTATTTTGATTTTCATTATGATCAGAAAAAGGACGCGATCTATTTAGAGGTGGAAGACCTAGATGCTGAATTTTTATATTCTCATTTTTTAACCAGCGGTGTGGGATCTAATGATATCGGTTTGGATCGCGGGCAACTGGGCGGAGAAGCAATCGTGAAATTTGTCAAAGCAGGGAATAAATTATTACTGGTTCAGCCGAATATGGATTACCGTGCGATTACCGATAATAAGGCTGAAAAAGAATCGGTTGCTGAAGCATTTGCAAAATCGGTCATTTTTGGTTTTGAAATAAAAGAACAGGAAGAAGGAAAATATTTGATTGATCTTACTCCATTTTTGATGGAAGATGTTCACGGAGTGACAGACAGGCTGAAGCAGGGCGATTACGGAACGTATAAACTGGATAAATCCAAGAGCGCTTTGTCACTCAATCGTACCAAGGCATTTCCTGAAAATGTGGAATTTGAAGCTTTGCTGACTTTTGAAGGCGAACCAAAAAGCAGAACGATCAACTCGGTTGTTCCAGACCCAAAACATATTACGGTGACAGAACACCATTCCTTTGTTAAGTTGCCAGATTCGAATTATAAAAAGCGCATTTTTGATCCGCGCAGTGGCGCGATCTTTATTTCTTATATGGATTATGCTTCGCCGGTCTATGAACCCATCATGAAGCGATTTGCTATTCGGCACCGGTTGGAAAAGAAAGATCCAACAGCTGAAATAAGCGAAGCTGTTGAGCCTATTGTTTATTATCTTGATCCTGGAACTCCCGAACCGGTGAAGAGCGCTTTGATGGAAGGTGCCAGCTGGTGGAATGAGGCTTTTGAATCTATCGGTTATAAAAATGCTTTCCAGGTTAAAGTATTGCCGGAAGGAGCAGACCCTTTAGATGTTCGATATAACGTGATTCAATGGGTGCATCGCTCAACGCGCGGTTGGAGTTACGGAGCCAGCGTAGTTGATCCAAGAACTGGCGAAATAATCAAGGGACATGTAAGCCTTGGAAGTCTGCGAATTCGTCAGGATTATATGATCGCACAGGCGTTGATGAATCAGCCATTCAAGAACAGTGACGATGATCATAAGCCCATGATGGAACTGGCATTAGCCAGGATCAGGCAGCTAGCCGCTCATGAGGTGGGTCATACACTTGGATTCGCTCATAATTTTGCTGCCAGCGAGAGCGACCGTTCTTCGGTGATGGATTATCCACATCCACAATTTGAGATGAAAAACGGCAAAATTTCTTTTGACAATGCTTACGATACGAATATCGGGGAATGGGATAAAATTACCGTGGCTTACAGTTACGGAGATATTCCCGAGGGTGAAACGGAAAGGCAGTATTTAAACAGCGTCCTGGACGAAGCAAAAGATCAGGGTTTAACTTTTATTACCGATTCTGATGCGCGTTCGGCCGGAGGTGCTCATGCTTTTGCGCATTTATGGGATAATGGACAAAATGCTTCGGAAGAATTGAATGACGTACTGGAAATTCGCAAACAAGCTATCGAGAATTTTTCCGAAGAAAATATCAGGACAAATGAACCATTTTCGGTTTTGGAGGATGTTTTTGTGCCGCTATATTTCTTCCATCGTTATCAAACCGAAGCAACCACGAAAATGATTGGCGGTCTGAAATATACTTATGCGGTAAAAGGAGACGGAAATGTCGCTGTGGAATACCTTGATTCCAAAAGTCAGGAGAACGCCCTGGAAGCCGTTCTGAAAACGTTGAATGCGGAAGTGATCGCCATTCCGAAGAATAAACTGAAACTATTTCCGCCTAGAGCATTTGGATACGGGAGAAGCCGGGAATCATTTAAAAGTAATACTGATGTAGCCTTTGATGCTTACGGTGCGCCGGCAACGGCTGCAGATATGACCTTGACTTATTTACTGCATCCAGCGCGTGCTGAAAGATTGCTCCAGCAGCATGATATCAATAAAAATTTGATGGGACTGGAAGCAATGCTTGATGAAATGCTGAAGGAAACTATTCAGAAAACTATAAAAGATGATTACCTGGATGGGGTTCAGCAAACGATCAATTTCGTAGTGCTCAAACATTTACTGAATCTTGCTGCCAATAAGGATGCAACGCCAATGACTAAAGCCGTTGTGAATATGGAAGTTGATAAACTGGAATCCTGGTTAAGTGGTAAGGAGGGAAGCGTTGATAAAGAAATGTATCGCAAGATTCATGAATTTAGGGAGCGTCCGGAAGAATTTCAATTTGAGCTGAATATTCCTAAAATTCCTGATGGATCACCAATCGGTACGTTTGAATAATTATTGTTGCTGCTGTTGCTGTTGTTCCTTTTGAGCAGAAACCTGAACAGTGTATTCCGTTTCATTCTTTCCACTGGAAAAAACGATTCCTTTTAAAGGCGGACAATCAGTATAATCCTTTCCGTGGGCGACTTTGATATGGTTTTCTGCGGCAATCAGGTTATTGGTCGGGTCAAAACCAATCCAGCCAGCTTCTGGCAAACAACATTCTGCCCAGGCGTGCATTTGTGAATCTCCAAAATAGCCGTTTCCCTGGTGAAGGTAGCCTGAAACATAGCGTGAAGGAAGTCCGAATGATTTTGCTATGGCAATAAATAAATGGGTAAAATCCTGGCAAACACCCTGTTTGTACTTCAAGATATCATCCAGGCTGGTATCAATACCGGTTACATTGGCTTTAAAAGTGAATTCATCGAAAATCCACTTATTGAGATTCTGTAAATTCTGAAAAAGACTGACTTGTGAATCGAACTTGAACGATGGTTCTTTCGGCAAACTCGTTAGTTCGGTCATCCTCAAAAACATATCATTAGAAGCTTTAAAATCCAGGGATTGCAAAGCATTTAATTCTTCTTCCGGCGACATTTCAGAAAGCTTTTCAAAAATATTTTCCACTTGTTTGATCAACTGAAATTCTGCATCAAACTCAATTTCCTGAAAACTTGATTTACGATACCTCAAACGATAGGTTTTAAAACCATAGCCGTTAACCGAATTTTCAACGGGAATATTATGAGAATTGGTAAAACGGTCACTTAGTAATTCCTGCGTAGCATTATCTTCCGGAGTGACCATAAATTGCCATAGGGCAGAGGTAGCACCGTTTTCGTATATATTTTTTGCTGAATATTTAATCGTGTATTCCAGGCTCATAGACTCGAATTTGACCATGGCAAATAACGGCCATTTTGATCAATTAATAATGAAAATATTCGTTTTCGAGCTTCACCGCAATACCGTTAAGGTCATCCAGTATATTCTGAATAAAGCTTTGCAAATCGCTCTCAATTTCCTCAATTACTTTAAACTGGTATTTTGCCTTTACTTTACCTATCTGAAAAGCTGCTGAATTTTTTGACGGCAATTTTTCATCACTCAGAACATAAATATGTTTTTTAACCTGGTTGAGGCTGTTCATGATCGATCGTGGACAATCAGGATTCAGAATTAGAAATTCAAGCGTATTGATACTGGTTGGTGTTTTTCTATAATATCTGCGCATCATATCATAAGATTCCGCACATTTCAATAAGGTAGTCCATTCATAGCTGTTTTTAAGCGTATCACCATAACTGCCCTGTGCGACTGTGGCATCCCGAAATTTAGAATTAATCATCCTGATAATTTGCGTGGCTCTTTCAATATTAATTCCTAACATAATTATGGCGTACACTTCGTCATGCAATAAAGTCCCCCTGATTTTAGCTCTCAGAATGGAAGAGTTTTCGGTAACCTGGATGCTGAAATCGTATAGTCCACGCTTCACATAATTTTCTACATTATAATTCAATACGAAATGGTAAAACTTGTTGATGGATTCGTAAAGTTCTGTTGAAATTAAATCGCGAGCCGAATTAGCATTTTCCCTTGCGGCTTTTACATAGTTAATGATCGAAAAACTTTTATCGGGATTTAACCCAATATCGTACAGCACCTTTTCTTCATCGAGTTGCGAATCTTCTTCTACCAGATCATCTGCCATAAAAAGCATGGATCTGAGAACAAATTGCCTGCTTTGGGATTGCTCATTTGGTGCATCCAGCGATGCGAAATAATTGACATTTAGATACCGGGCTACGTGTTCTGCTCTCTCAATATATCTTCCCATCCAGAACAGGTTATTGGCTACTCTTGCTAACATATTACTGGTTATTTTTTAAGATCCAGGTGTCTTTGGAGCCACCGCCCTGGGATGAATTAACAATCAGGTTACCTTTTCGAAGTGCTACACGGGTAAGGCCACCTTTGAGAACGAAGCTTTTCTCTGCTCCAAGCAGCGTAAAGGTTCGCAGGTCCACATGCCTGGGTTCAAAGCAACCAGATTCCTCTATATAGGTTGGATGAACCGAAAGTGACATGATTGGTTGCGCGATGTATTTACGTGGATGTGCTTTCAGCGTTCGTTTTACTTCTTCAATTTCTTCGGAAGTTAATTTGTTCCCGATCGAAATTCCGTAGCCGCCGGCTTCATCGACCGGTTTTACAACCAATTCAGCAATATGATCTAGCACGTACTGAAGCTCCTCTGGCCTGCTACAGTGATAAGTCGGAACATTGTTCAAAATAGGTTCCTCGTTGAGGTAATATTTGATAATTTCCGGCATATATGTATAAATGGCTTTATCATCGGCGACGCCAGTTCCAGGCGCATTGACCAGGCAAACATTTCCCTGTTTATAAGCTGCCATCAACCCGGGAACTCCAAGTGCCGAATCAGGTCTAAATTCTAATGGGTCGAGGAACTGGTCGTCAATTCTTCTGTAAATAACGTCAACTTTTTGAGGACCGTTGATGGTCTTCATATAGACAAAATCATTTTCCACGAAAAGATCACCTCCCTCCACAAGTTCAACTCCCATGGCTTTGGCCAGGTAAGAATGCTCGTAATAGGCCGAATTATAAATGCCGGGAGTGATCACCACACAATTTGGAATATCTACGCCATGTGGTTTGACAGATTCCATCATTTCCAGCAAGTTCTCAGCATAATTTGTAACCGAATGAGTTTGATAGTGATTGAAAACGCCAAAAAGAGCTCTTTTTAAAGCGGTACGATTGCAAATCACGTAACTCACTCCTGAAGGACAACGAATATTATCTTCCAGCACATAATATTGACCATCTGAATGCTTGATAATATCGGTTCCTGAAATATGATTATATATGCCGCCCGGTGGATCAAATCCGTTCATTTGGTCCAGGTAATTCACAGATGAACTAATCAGCTCTAAAGGTACGATTCCATCTTTGATGATTTTTTTATCGTGGTAGAGATCCCAAAGGAACTCGTTCAAAGCTTTGCTTCTTTGTAGCACCCCGGTTTCGATAATTTCCCATTCACTCGGATCTATGATTCTTGGGAAAAGGTCAAATGGAAAAATCTTTTCCTTTACTTCGTGATCTCCATATACCTGGAAAGTGATTCCCTGATTAAAAAAGGAAGATTTAGCTTTGTTGTTCAGCCGGTTGAAATCGTTAGCTGAATGCTCACTGTACAAAGAAAAGAGCGTGTTATAAACTTCTCTAACCTGATCATCCTTGTCGAAAATCTCGTCATAGAGATTTGGATCCCTGTTGTAGGATTCAAAAGTTGGTTTAGCCGATTGCATTTTTGATCTTTTTTCTTAAAATACAAAGTTTATTATCAAATACTTATAAATAATACTTAATTGTTGATCGAATTATTATGAATTTAGATATTCATTGAAAAATTTTTAGCTTTAACAATTTAAGTATGCATTTTTTCAAATTTCCGCAGTTGGAATTCGTTTAAAGACCTTTTACTTTAGCAAGACAATTTTAAAATGGATTATGAAAGAAATAGATCTTAGAAGCGATACCGTGACAAAGCCAACCAAAGGTATGCTGCAGGCAATCATGAGTGCTGAAGTTGGAGATGACGTGTATAAAGAAGATCCAACTATAAACGCCTTAGAAGAAAAACTGGCAAAAATGTTCGGGAAGGATGAAGCCTTGTTTTTCCCTACGGGAAGTATGGCAAACCAGGCAGCTATAAAATTACATACGCAGCCTTCTGAGCAATTGATCTGTGATAAGTGGGCTCATGTCTTTAACTACGAAGGTGGAGGTGCTTCTTTTAATAGCGGTGTTTCCTGTAAAATGGTAGATGGTCAACGTGGAATGATCACGGCGGAACAGGTAGAGGAAAATATCAATCCGCCAGATTTTTATCATAGTCCGCTTACGACTTTAGTGTGTTTGGAAAATACGACGAATAAAGGCGGTGGTGCTTGCTATGATTTAGAAGAGATCAAAAAGATCAGGAAAGTATGTAACCAGCATGGGCTGGGTTTGCATTTAGATGGAGCGAGACTTTTTAATGCTTTGGTGAAAAAGCAGGAAGATCCTAAAGACTACGGAAAATTATTCGATACCATTTCAGTTTGTCTTTCAAAAGGCCTTGGGACACCAATGGGTTCTGTCCTTATTGGTGACAAAAAGCTAATGAAAAATGCCATGCGAGTACGTAAAGTTCTTGGTGGTGGAATGAGACAGGTTGGTTTTATGGCTGCGGCTGGTGTTTACGCTTTAGATAATCATATAGACCGTTTAGCAGAGGATCACAAGAGAGCTTCAGAAATTGCAGCAACCTTGCAGAGTCTGGCTTATATAAAGGAAGTGGAACCGGTAGAAACCAATATCATTATTTTCTACCTGGAGGACGCTTCCAAAGAAAAAGATTTAATGGAACATCTTCATCAGAATAATATTAGGATCAGTAATATGGGGCAGGGGAAACTTCGAATTGTGACCCATTTAGATTATTCCGAAGAAATGCATCAGAAATTTCAGGAGGTTTTAGGAACTGCAAATCTTAACTAAAATTTAGCGGAGCTGTTTTTTAAGTTGAATTAAATTCGGAATAAAAAGAAGATGAAAAATCTTAAACCTGGCGAAAAAGTTCCAGAATTGATCGTGGAAACTACCAAAGGTATTCAGTTTGACCTTTCTAAAAGCGAACCGGAAAAATTTACCATGGTTCTTTTCTATCGTGGAATACATTGCCCGGTCTGTAAGGATCAGGTAGAAAAACTGGAATTGCAGCTCGAAGATTTCAATGATATTGGTGTAGATGTTATTTGCTTAAGCGTGAATAATAAGGAGCAGGCTTATCGTACGATTGAAGAATGGGAGCTGGAAGATATTAATATTGGTTATGATGTAAGTGTGGAAGCCGGAAGAAAATGGGGATTATTTATTTCTGAAGGTGTGAAAGAATCGGAACCGGAATATTTTTTTGAACCGGCAATTTTCCTAATTAATCCCGATAATACCTTGTATTCTGCGCATATTCAGTCCACCCCTTTTGTGAGGCCAGATTTTGAAAAATTGCACAGGGCTATTTCTTTCATCATCAAAGAAGATTACCCCGCTAGGGGAAAAGCATAAAAAAAAGCCGGAAATCATTCCGGCTTTTTTATTATTTCAGCATATCTAATCCGGGAATATCAGGCATTCCATCTTTCGCGGCGGCTGCTACTTCACGTTCATTGATTTCAGAAGCACGGGTAATGGCCTTATTTAAAGTGAGAATAAGGTAATCTTCCAGTTGTTCTTTATCTTCCATCAACTCATCGGCGATTGAAATACTCTTTATATCGCGGTTGGCGCTAACAGTTACTTTTAGCAGGCCATCGCTGGATGATTCGTCGATCATCACTGTTTTCATTCGCTCTTTAGTAGCTTCAACTTTTTCCTGGGCTTCTTTGATTTTATTCATCATACCCATCATATCTCCAAACATGTTCTTCGTTTTTAAAATTGAACTTCAAATTTACTAAATTACTCCATTAATCCGGCCAATATGAAAAGACTATTAGTAATTCTATTAGGATGCGTTACCTTTGCAAACGCTCAAAAGAATAATGATTTGAAAACAGATACAATTGTGCCACCAATTGCAAAAAAAGAAGCGAAAAAGCTGGAAATGCATGGTGACGTAAGGATAGATAATTATTTCTGGATGAACCAGCGGGAAAACCCTGAAGTGATTGCTTATTTAAATGCTGAAAATGAGTATAATGATAAGATGACGGCACATACCAAAAAGTTCCAGTCAGAACTTTTTGAGGAAATGAAATCGAGGATAAAAGAGGATGATGAGTCAGTACCTTATAAACTAAATGGTTACTGGTATATTACCCGTTTCGAAAAAGGCTATGATTATCCCGTGTATTCCAGAAAGAAAGGCAGTCTTGAAGCGCCTGAAGAGGTGATGTTCAATGTAAATGAAATGGCTGAAGGCTATGATTATTATAGTCTTGGAGGTTTGAATGTGAGCATGGATAATAGACTGGTCGCTTTTGGGACAGATACTTTAAGCCGAAGAAAATATACCATTAGAATCAAAAACCTGGAAACCGGAGAAATATATGATGAAGAGATCAAAAATACCACCGGCGGTTCTACCTGGGCGAATGATAATAAAACTTTGTACTACACCAAAAAAGATCCTCAGACGTTGAGGTCTTTCAGAATATATAAGCACGTATTAGGAACAAGCCCTGAAGATGACCAATTGGTATACGAAGAAGAGGACGATACTTTTAATACTTATGTTTATAAGTCGAAATCCAGACAGTTCATTATAATTGGTTCTCATAGTACTTTGACTACTGAATACCGATTTCTTGATGCCAATAACCCAGAAGGAAATTTCACTGTTTTTCAACCAAGAGAACGCGGACTTGAATACAGCATATCCCATTTTGGCGATAATTTTTATGTGGTCACCAATAAGGATAAAGCTATCAATTTCAAATTGATGAAAACGCCAATAAATAATACCGGTAAAGAAAACTGGGTGGACGTTATTGGTCATCGGGATGATTTTCTGCTGGAAGACATCGATATTTTTAAAGATTACCTGGTGGTTAGCGAGAGATCCAACGGGTTAAATAAAATTAGGATCATTGCCTGGGATGGAAGCAAGGATGAATACATCCCTTTTGATAATGAAACTTATACCGCTTACACGTCAATAAATCCTGATTTTGATACGGATATACTCAGGTATTCTTATAATAGTCTTACTACGCCGACACAGGTGGTAGACTATAATATGAACACCCAGGAAAAAACTGTTTTAAAAGAACAGGAAGTGCTGGGAGGAAAATTCGATAAGAATAATTATACTTCAGAAAGGATCTGGGCAACTGCTGAAGATGGGACAAAAGTTCCGGTTTCGTTGGTTTACAGAAAAGGAATCAAAAAAGATGGTTCCAACCCATTACTACAATACGCTTATGGTTCTTACGGTTCTACAATCGATCC
Organism: Flavobacteriaceae bacterium; assembly: GCA_964220295.1. Classification (GTDB taxonomy): domain Bacteria; phylum Bacteroidota; class Bacteroidia; order Flavobacteriales; family Flavobacteriaceae; genus Christiangramia. The sequence continues at coordinate 26,224 of CAXPUM010000070.1, forward strand.
TTATTTCTCTACAGTTCGTTTGAGTCTTTTAGATCGAGGATTTATTTATGCCATCGCGCATATTCGTGGTGGGGAATATTTAGGTAGACAGTGGTACGAAGATGGAAAATTATTTGCCAAAAGAAACACGTTCACAGATTTTATTGACGTTTCTAAATACCTGATCGATCAGCAATATACTTCTCCGCAACACTTATATGCTATGGGCGGTTCTGCCGGAGGATTACTAATGGGTGCTGTCGTAAATTTTGCGCCGGAATTGTATAACGGTGTGATTGCAGCTGTACCTTTTGTAGATGTTGTGACTACCATGTTAGATGATAGCATTCCGTTGACAACCGGAGAATACGATGAATGGGGAAATCCGAATGATAAGGATTATTATGAATATATGAAGTCATACTCTCCCTATGATAATGTTGAAGTAAAGGAATATCCAAACATGCTGGTTACAACTGGTTTGCATGATTCTCAGGTTCAATATTGGGAGCCGGCAAAATGGGTGGCAAAATTACGGGAGCTGAAAACCGATAATCACGTTTTGCTTTTGCATACCAATATGGATGCTGGTCATGGCGGTGCTTCAGGAAGATTTGAAAGTCTGAAGGAAGTAGCCGAAGAATATGCATTCCTGCTTGATTTGGAAGGCATTTCTGAGTAATTCAAAATTTTATCTTAAATTTGACACGTTTTTGAGAATAAAAATTTCAGAAACAATCCAAAATAGAAACCTCGATTTATGAAAGAAGACTTGAAGGTTTATGACAATGTTTTGCAACTGGTTGGTAACACACCGTTGATACATTTAAACAAGATAACTGAAGGTTTTAAAGGAGAATTTTCTGCAAAGGTCGAAGCATTTAATCCCGGCCACTCCAGTAAAGACAGAATCGCACTTTATATTATTGAAGAAGCCGAAAAGAAAGGCATTTTGAAGCCTGGCGACACCATAATCGAAACTACCTCCGGCAATACCGGTTTTAGTATCGCGATGGTCAGTATCATTAAAGGCTATGAGTGCATTCTGGCAGTAAGTTCAAAATCTTCAAAAGATAAGATCAACATGCTGCGAACCATGGGGGCAAAAGTGTATGTATGCCCAGCAAACGTTCCGGCAGACGATGAACGGTCTTATTACGAAGTTGCTAAAAGATTGCATAAAGAAATAAAAGGTTCGGTATATATTAATCAATATTTCAACGAGTTAAATATGGATGCCCATTTTAATTCTACCGGTCCTGAGATCTGGAAACAAACTGAAGGAAAAATTACGCACTTGGTTGCCTGTAGTGGAACCGGTGGAACCATTTCTGGAACGGCACGTTTTCTAAAATCTAAAAATCCTGATATTAAAATCATCGGTATTGATGCCTTCGGTTCAGTGTTGAAAAAATATCACGAAACCAGGGAATTTGATCAGGAGGAAATTTATCCTTACCGAATTGAAGGTTTGGGTAAAAACTTGATTCCTACGGCTACAGATTTTGATGTAATTGATAAGTTCATAAAAGTAACCGATGAAGATGCGGCGCATACCGCACGAGAACTTGCCAGAACTGAAGGAATGTTTGCAGGTTATACCAGCGGTGCAGCTATGCAAGGTTTGAAACAGCTGGATGAAGAGGGAGAATTTGATAAAGATTCTAAGGTTGTGGTGATTTTTCCAGACCATGGCTCCAGATATATGAGCAAGATTTATTCAGATGATTGGATGAGCGAACAGGGATTTTTTGATACAGAAAACGAATCAGCATCCCAGTCGATAGAAGTAATCAAATAAGCTGAAAAAATATTAACATTTATTAACAAAAGCATCCTATTCTTTGTAGGATGCTTTTGTTTTTAGTAGCTTGCCATGTTTAAAAAATTACTTTGTGGAATTGGGCCGATTTTCAGTATTTTTGCGCCCGACCAAAAAAATGACCTATGAAGGATTTATTTGACAAAATATATAAAGACAAGGGACCATTAGGAAAGTGGGCAGAGCAGGCTGAAGGTTATTTTGTTTTTCCAAAGTTGGAAGGACCTATTTCCAACAGAATGAAATTCCGTGGTAAAGATGTTATTACCTGGAGTGTGAACGATTATCTGGGACTAGCTAATCACCCGGAAGTTAGAAAAGTAGATGCTGAGGCTGCCGCCGAATATGGTTCAGCTTATCCTATGGGAGCAAGAATGATGAGTGGTCATACTACTCTTCACGAACGCTTGCAGGATGAGTTGGCTTCTTTTGTACATAAACAAGCAGCATATTTGCTGAATTTTGGGTACCAGGGAATGGTTTCAACAATTGATGCTTTGGTGTCCAAGCAGGATGTAATTGTATATGATGTTGATGCGCACGCCTGTATTATAGATGGTGTTCGTTTGCATTTAGGACAGCGATTCACTTATAAGCATAACGATATGGAGAGCATCGAAAAAAATCTCCAGAGAGCTACCAAAATCGCAGAACAAACAGGTGGAGGAATTTTATTGATTTCCGAAGGTGTTTTTGGAATGCGCGGTGAGCAAGGTAAGCTGAAAGAAATTGTTGAGCTGAAGAAAAAATATAATTTCAGATTGTTCGTAGATGATGCTCATGGTTTTGGGACACTTGGTAAGACAGGTGCCGGAGCAGGAGAGGAGCAGGGCGTACAGGATGATATTGATGTATACTTCGCAACTTTTGCTAAGTCTATGGCCAGTACCGGTGCATTCATCGCTGCTGATAAAGAGATAATTGATTATTTAAAATATAACCTGCGTTCACAGATGTTCGCAAAATCGCTTCAGATGCAATTGGTAGTTGGAGCTTTGAAACGTCTGGAAATGCTACGTACCATGCCGGAGCTGAAGAACAAACTTTGGGAGAATGTAAATGCGCTTCAGAATGGGTTGAAAGATAAAGGGTTTGATATTGGTACTACACAAAGCTGTGTAACTCCGGTTTACCTAAAAGGAAGTATTCCTGAAGCTATGGCGCTGGTAAAAGACCTTCGTGAAAATCATGGAATCTTCTGTTCTATTGTGGTTTACCCTGTGATTCCTAAAGGATTGATCCTTCTTAGATTAATTCCTACAGCAAGCCATACTCTGGAGGATGTAGAGGAAACGTTAGTGGCATTTTCGGCAATTAGAGAACGATTGGAAAATGGAACTTATAAAAGACTGTCGGCTTCGGTAAGTGCAGCCATGGCTAATAAGTCTTAATTTATCTGAATATCATAAAAAATCAAAACCGGCTTTTAGCCGGTTTTTTATTTTCAGTATTTGTTATTTTAAAGTTTGCCGTCTCCGTCACTATCTCCATCATCATCTCCTTCGCGTTCTCTGCTCATTTTTTCTGAACGGGCTTTCCGGTTATTTCCTTCATCAGATTCCTCTAGGAACTCATCGATCTCATGTAGATCCAGTCTCCAGGAAATTCCCGCTGCCAGCTGCCACCTGGAAGGAGTGTCCTTAAAATTAATCAGGCCCGAAACATCTACCTGGAAATTACTTCCGATCAAATAAGCAGCTCCACCACGTAGAATATCGTCTGCGTACACATCAGAATTAATTCCCTGATATTCGCCGAAAATGGCCAATTGCGGGGTGATCGCATGCGTCACGGTCGCAATTCCTATCAACGATCGGTATTCCTCAGATAATTTGTCACCTATTAAATTCAATACCAGCACAGTTCGTCCCCAGTTGTTTTGCGTGATAATAGCGGCTTTAGGCGTATATTTTCCCTCTCCGGGATATAAATATGGATTGTCACCAAAAGAGAAATTCGCTCCGGCATAAACAGAAATCGCAGGGATCAGTCTTCTCCACTTAAATTTTTGGTTTGCTTTCCAGCTGTAAAGATTCGGTTTTTCTTCCGGAAGGCTCACATTCGGATCGTAAACCAGGTATTTTAAACCTAAAGTATTCGATCTAAAATTTCTAATATTTCGCTCTTCGACTGTCCCTAAAAAGGTGTATGTCTGGTCCTGATTTTCAAAAGCACCGGTTAAACTTATTTCCAGTCGTTCCATCAATAATCCATAACGCAACTGGTAATCAATTCCCCATAAGTCGTTATTGTAAGCCAGCCCTGTGTGTTCGTCATTCCCCATGTAAGCGCCGGTTTCGATCTGGATTACATTCGTTCCGACTGAGAAAGCACCCTGGGACTGTCCTGGTCTGTTAGAATTGATGGTTTCAGTGTATTGAGCCTGAGAACTCAGGCTGAAAATGAATAAAAAAGTTAAGCTGATCAAGCGAAATTTAAGGCTCATAGAATGGCTTGTTTCTCTCAAAGATAGAAGTTTTATTATAAATTTAATTTGGTTCCCTGTTTATTCTGAAGGCTTCTTTTTATTTTTGTCAAAAGCTTAAAAATGTTAGAAGCATCGTTCACCGGAGTACTGAAAACGGTTCTCATAATCCTGTTAGTATACTTCGGTTTTAAAATACTATTTCGGTTTTTTGGCCCAATGATCCTGAAATACTTCATGAAAAAAATGGGAAGAAAATTCGAGCAGCAGTTCAATCAGCAATTTGGAGGTTTTCAGAATAAATCTCAGCAAAAGGAGGGGAGTGTCAGCATAGATAAAAAGCCGAAAAACGATAGAACTTCCGACAAAAAAGTCGGTGAATATATCGATTACGAAGAAATTGATTAATTTCGGATTTTGACAGAATAACTCTGTCGTGCGCTATCGTACAAATAAAAATCCGCTTTAATGGATCAACTTAAAAAGTTTCTACCACACCTGCTCGTTCTTGCAGGCTTCATCATTTTATCATTATTTTATTTTAGCCCGGTTTTGCAGGGAAAACAGATTTTCCAAAGCGATATCGTTCAGTACCTGGGAATGGCTAAACAACAAAACGATTTCAGAGAGCAAACCGGGAAAGAAACCTATTGGACTGATTCGGCTTTTGGCGGAATGCCAACATTTCAACTTGGCGCTAAATATCCTCATAATTACATTAAAGAATTAGATCTCGCTATGAGGTTTTTACCCAGGCCAGCGGATTACCTATTTCTTTACTTCCTGGGCTTTTACATTTTATTGCTTTGTATGAAACTGGATTGGAAACTGGCCTTTCTAGGTTCACTGGCCTTTGGCTTTTCAACATACCTTATTATCATATTAGGCGTCGGACATAATGCTAAAGCACACGCGATTGCCTATATGCCGATGGTATTGGCGGGAATAATCGCCATTTTCAGAAATAGGAATATCTGGAGTTTTCTCTTATTGACGGTAGCCATGGCGCTGGAAATCCAGGCAAATCACTTCCAGATGACCTATTACCTTTTACTTTTGGTAATTGTTTTAGGAATAGCCTATTTAGTAGACTATTATCGAAAAGGTTTGCTTTCCTCCTTTTTCAAATCTATAGGCGTAATGATCGTTGCCGTGGTAATCGCAGTAGCTGCCAATGCCACATTACTACTGGCAACACAAGAATATACTGCGCACAGTACGCGTGGAGAGACCGGTTTAACAATCAATCCTGACGGTAGTGAAAAAAGGGCTGAAGGATTGACCTTTGATTATATTACGCAGTACAGTTATGGTATTGCAGAAACATTAGATCTGTTTATACCGGGATTCATGGGCGGTTCTAATGAAAATATTGGGACTGATTCAAATTTATATAATGAGCTGGTTAAAATGGGTGTTTCGCCCGCCCAGGCAAAAGGATTTACTGAAAGTGCTCCCACTTATTGGGGACAACAACCTATAGTTGCTGCTCCTGCATACATTGGCGCAGCAGTATTATTTCTATTTATCTTTGCATTATTTTTAATTAGAGGAAGACTTAAATGGTGGATAATTGGTGCCAGCGTTCTTGCTCTCCTACTAAGTTGGGGAAAGAATTTTGGATTTTTAACGGAATTCTTTATAGACGTCGTGCCATTATATAACAAGTTCCGAGCAGTTTCTTCTATCCAGGTGATCATTGAACTTTGTGTGCCGATCATGGCCGTATTCGGGTTGTATAAACTCTTTGATAGAAAAATTCATTCGGAAGAAAAGCTGGATGCTCTTAAATGGACAGGGATTATTACTGGAGGTTTAATCCTA
>CAXPUM010000071.1:0-5143 GCA_964220295.1 Flavobacteriaceae bacterium
GAAAATTTCCGGTAATTGACAGGGATTTTTCCAGTTTAAATGCGGCTCTAGGTGGAAAATACGGTTTCAATGATCATCTAACCGTTAGACTGAATCTCGCAACTGGTTTTAGAGCGCCAAACCTGGCGGAACTAACTTCCAACGGAAATCACAACGGGGCCAACCGATATGAAATTGGGAATCCAGATCTGGACAACGAACAGAACTTACAGATCGACCTGGCTCTGGAGTATCGTGGCGAACATTTTGAAGCGTACCTGAATGGTTTCAGAAATTCGATACAGGATTATATTTTTATTAGCCCTACAAGTGAAATGCTAGACGGAGAAAACGTTTTCCGCTACCTACAAGACAATGCAGTGCTTTATGGTGGAGAAGCTGGGTACCACTTCCATCCACATCCATTAGACTGGTTACATATTGAAGGTAATTTCGAAACCGTTACCGGGAAACGAGGAAATGCCTATCTGCCTCTCATCCCTGCAAATTCTATATCTAACACGATCCGGACGGAATTTTTAGGCGGAAAAACATTCCAGGATAAATATGTTTTTACCACCCTAAAAAATGTTTTCGATCAAAATAATCCTGGATTTTCAGAAACCAGGACAGGTGGTTACTCATTACTAAGTGCGGGATTCGGTTCAGCAATCGACCTGGGAAAAAGCACTTTGAGTTTCAGTCTAAGCGGAAACAACCTGCTAAATAAGACTTATGTATCTCATTTATCAAGATTAAAGCAAAATGGTATCCCGAATATTGGCCGAAATATAAAGTTTTCATTAAACTGGGAGATCTAAAAAGGAAAGGCTGCCAAACGGCAGCCTTTTTTATTTTAATAGCTTTTCACTTCAATAACCTGAGGTTTCATTGGCTGTTTCTTCCATACATAAGTATACAAATACATTAATGTAAACGTTGGAATGATATCAGTTCCCGGTAAGATTTCCTCCAGAAATACTAATACTGAAGCTAGTTTTCCCTTATTTCCGGAATACATTTCACTCATTTTTTTTGCAGCGTACGGAGCCCATAAAAGATCTAAAAATGGCCCTATGAATGGAATTGCCATAGTAGCCATACCAATAGCATCAAAAGTCAGAGATTTTAAAAACTTTGTATTATAGAATAACTTTTTCATTATATCTGAGTTTTTTACTCTAATAAAACAAATAAGGTGCCAAAATTCTAGCGAAGGTCAGAGCTGATCAACTTTAAGAACTCATTCCTTGTTTCCTGCTTTTCAAATTGACCCCTGAATCCTGAGGTCGTGGTAGCACTATTTTGCTTCTGAACTCCACGCATCATCATACACATATGAACGGCCTCGATTACCACTGCAACGCCCTGAGGTTGCAACGTTTTATTCAAACACTCCAAAATATCATGTGTCAAGCGCTCCTGAACCTGCAGGCGTCTTGCAAAGACATCCACTACTCTTGGCAATTTACTCAAACCGATAATTTTCCCATTTGGAATATAGGCTATATGTGCTTTTCCGAAAAAAGGCAACATATGATGTTCGCATAAGGAATAAAGCTCAATATCCTTCACCACTACCATCTCATCATATTTTTCGTGGAAGATGGCTTTGTTTAAGATTTTCTCAGCATTCATGGTATAACCCTGGGTAAGAAATTGCATCGCTTTCGCTGCTCTTTCCGGGGTTTTCAAGATGCCCTCCCTTTCCGGGTTCTCTCCTACTCCTTCAATAATTTCCTCGAAGTTCTTTTTCAGTTTATTGGTGGTTTCATCTTCGTATTGCTCGAAATACTCGTAGGCCATTAGTTCTTTTTTAGTTTATCAGAAAATAATTTATTCAGTTTCATGATTTTTGGATCTATAATAAACTGACAGTATGGCTTTTGCCTGTGCTGATTATAAAAATCCTGGTGTTCGTCTTCAGCAATATAAAAAGGACCCGCCTCGGTAATTTCTGTGACTATAGCATCTTCAAAAACCTTTTCGCTTTCTAAGGTTTCTATCACTTTTTCCGCAATTTCCCTTTGTTCTTCTGAATGGTAAAAAATACCGCTGCGATATTGCGTTCCTACATCGTTTTGCTGCCGGTTTAAAGTTGTAGGATCATGCGTTGCAAAAAAGACCAATAATAATTCTTCAAAAGAAATCACCGTGGGATCAAAATGAATTTCAATAGCCTCCGCATGACCCGTCCTTCCCGTAACGATTTCCCGGTAGGCAGGATTTTTAATAGTTCCACCGGTAAAACCTGAAAGAACTTTTTCCACCCCATCTAAACGCTGAAAAACGGCTTCTGTACACCAGAAACATCCACCTGCAAATGTTGCGATTTCTAATTTTTCCATATTTCTTTCTTCACGCATTTGAATGTTAAAAATACAGAATTGATAAGGTTTGCTCCCAGCTTTAACGCGATTTTATAGAATGTCTGGCTATATAAGTTCAATTAAGATATAACTGCCTAATTCATATATTTAGTGATAATTCTGAATTAAACGATTTTTAATTCCTTTTGAACGGGTTTCTTCGGCTTATAAAAATAATTACTAACAGCTTCAAAACTTATTGAAAGGCTAATCTTGGCGATTGCCGTTAATTTGGCTATTTTCGGAATCTTATTTAGACAAAATGATCGTTGCCAAAAATATTCATAAATATTACGGAGATTTACACGTTCTCAAATCGGTTGAACTGCATATTAAAAAATCTGAAATCGTATCGATAGTGGGTGCATCAGGTGCCGGAAAAACAACGCTTTTACAAATTTTAGGAACATTGGACCGCCCGAGCCGAAATTATGGCACCCAATTGGAGATCAACAATACTGATATTTATACCCTTTCCACAAAAGAACTGGCGAAATTCCGAAACCGGAATATTGGTTTCATTTTTCAATTTCACCAGCTGTTACCTGAATTTACCGCCTTAGAAAATATTTGTATTCCAGCTTTTATTCACAATACACCAAAAAAAGAAGCAGAAAAGAGGGCGATGGAATTACTTGGCTTTTTAGGCCTTGAAAAAAGGGCTTCGCATAAACCCGGCGAACTCAGCGGTGGAGAACAGCAACGAATTGCAGTGGCCCGAAGCCTGATTAATAATCCTGCCGTGATTTTTGCAGATGAACCATCTGGTAATCTCGATAGCGAATCAGCTGAAAACTTGCATAAACTATTCTTTAAGTTACGAGATGAGTTCGAACAGACTTTTGTAATCGTAACACACAATGAAGAACTGGCAAATATGGCCGACCGTAAACTTACGATGGTAGACGGCGCAATAGTTCATTAAAATTTTTATTTTGAAGCAATCTGAGATCAAGGAATTCCTCGATTATAAAGTAGATCAATACAATACTCCTGAATTTATTGAAAGCGATCCCATCCAGATTCCGCACATGTTTTCTAAAAAAGAAGACGTTGAAATTTCAGGTTTTTTGACGGCAGCCATTGCCTGGGGAAATAGGAAAAGTATTCTTACTAATTCAAGGAAAATGATGGAGCTTATGGATCACGCTCCACATGATTTTATCCTAAATGCTGAAGATAATGACCTGAGTATTTTGGACGATTTTGTGCATCGTACATTTAACTCAACAGATCTTAAATATTTTATTCAATCAATAAGAAATATCTACCTAAAATACAATGGGTTAGAAAAATTATTTTTTGATTATTCTGAACACGAAACGCTTCAGCCTGCGATTCATGAATTTAAAAAAACATTCTTCGAACTACCTCATGAAAAACGAACTGAAAAACATGTAAGTGATCCTTTAAAAAATTCCGCCGCAAAGCGAATCAATATGTTTCTGAGATGGATGGTTAGAAAGGACTACGCAGGAGTGGATTTTGGGATTTGGCAGTCTATCTCTCCTTCGAAATTATCCTGTCCGCTGGATGTACATTCAGGAAATATTGCCAGAAAACTTAAGATTTTGAAAAGGAAGCAAAATGATGCTAAGGCCCTGGCTGAACTGGATAAGAAACTTCGCAAATTTGATCCGATAGATCCGGTTAAATACGATTTTGCCCTTTTTGGAATCGGAGCCCACGAAAAACGGTCGTTTTAAACTTGATTATATCATCAATTTTGGTTTTCTTTAAGCGCAAAATCGCCAATAAATGATCGCTCCTAAAATTCCTGAAAATGAATCACTTCGGCTGGCAGCTGTCAAGAGATTAGGACTCATTGATTCGTTACCCGAAGGTTCTTATGATAGTATTACAACTCTTGCCAGCGAGATCTGTGATTCTCCTATTGCTTTATTGACTATTCTTGATGAAAAGCGCCAGTGGTTCAAGGCGAAGACGGGAATTGATTTTGACGAGACACCTCGGGAAACCTCGTTTTGCGGACACGCAATTTTGCAACCGCAAGAGTTAATGGAAGTGAAAGATGCTTCAAAAGACCTGCGCTTCATTAAAAATCCTTTAGTGACAGATGAAGATACGAATATTCGGTTTTATGCAGGAATTCCTATTCTGGATAAAAACGGATTACCAATGGGAACGTTATGTGTTTTAGATAAAAAAGAACGATCACTAAGCGAAAATCAGAAGAACGCCTTGAAAGCACTTGGCAAACAGGTCGAGCTTTTATATGAATATCACCTTAAAAATAAGGCTCTGGAGCAATTACGCGATGATTTAAATGAAAATAACCGAATACTTCAGGAATTTGCAAGTACCGTTTCGCACGACTTGAAAATGCCTCTGGCCAATATGATCCTAACCGCGGATATTTTGAAAGTGAAATATGCTGCTCATTTAGACGATGAAGGTAACAGATATCTGGCACATTTGAAGCAATCAGGTTTAACCTTAAGCACTTATATTAGCGGACTTCTGGATCATTATTCCAGTAAAAGCGTGAATACCAGCCTGGAAAAATTTCATTTGAACGATCTTTTAGAAGATATTATTGACCTGCTTCAAATTGAAGATAACTGCGAGATCAATTTACCAGATGCTAACTTATTGATTGAAGGAAACAGCGCGGTTTTAGGTCAGATTTTCATGAATTTGATTAGTAATAGTCTTAAATATAATGCGGAAGAGAAGATCGTGATTGATATCGATTGTGTAGAAAGCAAAGAATATTTTCATTTTACTATTCATGATAACGGAATTGGAATCCCTAAGGATAAACTGGAAAGTAT
>CAXPUM010000072.1:0-5778 GCA_964220295.1 Flavobacteriaceae bacterium
AGGATTATTGTTATACCGTCAAAATTCCTTTAGATAATCTCTACGGAATGCATCTGTATTCTAAGTTGAAATTGGAAGATATTAAGGTGCGCTACCTCGTTCAGGAAGATATTCCTTCCATTCATGGTTACGTGGTCCTAAGGAATGGCAAACGTATTAAACTACATTGCCTTCACCCTATGCCTCCAAGCCCTACGGAAAGTGATACCTCTACCAACAGAGATGCTGAATTATTAATGTTGGGCCGTGATATCGATTGTGAAAAAGAGCCCGCTTTAGTAGTTGGTGACTTGAACGACGTGGCTTGGTCCAGAACCACGAGATTATTTCAGAAGTTGAGCGGACTCATGGATCCTAGGATAGGTCGTGGTTTTTTCAACACTTTTCATGCTGGATATGCTTTGTTGCGTTGGCCGCTTGATCATGTTTTTCATACCAAGGATTTCACGCTGATTGAAATTGCAAGGGAAAGAAATATCGGATCTGACCATTTCCCGATGTACATTAATTTGAATTACGAGCCTACTGCCCAGATCATTAATGAGGATACCGATAAGCCAGATGAAGAGGAGAAAGAATGGGCTGATGAAAAGATCAAAAGCGCTAATCCCCTAGTTCCTAAAATCGATTAATTATTAGGCAGACTCCTGAAAATGCATCGATAATTTTGATAAGCCTTTGAGCTTTTCACAATGTCTGGCAGAAACAGGTTTTTCAATAAAATCCACTACGTGATTGTCATTTGCGGCCTTTCTTTTATCTATCCGGTCTATCGAAGATGTAACCATAACAACCGAAAAGCGCTCGTTATTATCTACAGATTTTAACCTGTTCAAAAACTCCCAGCCGGTCATTTGAGGCATATTAATATCTAACATGATCAAGTATTCCACAGAAGGGTCACTATCGTTCTGTAAAAATTCTATCGCGTGCTCAGCATTTTTAAACGAATAAGGATCTGAATCCAGATCACATTTTTTGACCAAATTTTTCTGCAAAAGGGTGATGATCTCGTCATCATCAATGATGATAGTTCGTAACATAATAGGCGTATTTGGGGTTACAATTTAGAGCTCCCTTTCGGTTTCTCGGGCTATTTTTCGGATAACCTGATCGAGCTCATTAGCTGAAATTAAAACATTTTCAATTACATCGTCAAAATTATCTAAATCATTTTTATAATTTTTCATTAAATCGACTAAACCCATCACTTTAGCGAGTGGCGCTCTAACCACATGAGATTGAGTCCATGCGATTTCTCTTAAACGCTTATTAGTTTCCTCAACCTGCATTATATAGCGTTTCCGCTCAGTAATATCTTGCATAGAACCGATTATTCTTACAGGTAAATTATTATCATCTGTAATTAAATAACTGCGATCCAGTATATATTTATAGGTTTGATCATAACATCTAAAACGATATTCAACTGTAAGATTTTTCAGACCCTTTTCTTTCATCTTTTGAACTTCGGGTTGAAGTTTCTTGTAATCTTCAGGATGAATCTTATCGTTCCACCAGGCTGCGCTTTTACCAACTTCCTCGATTGGATATCCGAACATTTCAGTTACTGATTCAGAAAAATTCATTGTATCATACTCAATGTTATAATCAGTAATTAAATCGCTCGTAGCTTTTGAAACAATATTGAATCGCTCCAGACTATGCTTAATTTGCAACTCCTGCTCCTTAAACTCTGTTATATCCCTAGAATTCAGAACAATTCCATTTATTACTGGATCATTTTTAAGGTTCGTGGCGATTGTTTCAATCCATTTCACCTCATTATTAGCTGTTAAAATGCGATAGGAAGAAAACTGAATACGCGCTTGATCCTGAAGTCTCCATAATTCTGAAAATATAGTATCACGATCCTTGGAGTGAATAAGATCGAAGAAATTTTTGTGATGTAATTCTTTCGAAGAAATGCCAAAAACCGTCTCGCAAGATGGGGAATTATAGGTGTAATTATTTTCAGCATCAATGACAGCAATGAGTTCGCTTCCCTCCTGCACTAAAGCTTTGAAACGTTTCTCACTTTCCGCAATCTTTTTTAATGCTTTCAGTTTTTCAGTAACATCGTTGATAAGAGATACGCGCGCATTTCTATTTTCATATATCAGCGGATTACTTTTTACTTCGACGTCAATCGGCATTCCACATTTTTTAAGATGACGCACTCTTAACTTAAAAAATCGTTCCTTATTCCGCGATACAATTTTCTCTGTATGCTTTTCCTGATCGGGAGCCCAGAGATCGCGTACGGTCATTTTCAAAAACTCCTCTTCTGAATAGCCATATAATTTTATAGCAGCTTTATTTACGCTAAGAAATTTCAAATTTTCATTGTCCAGCACCCACATGGGCATTGGGTTATAATTAAAAAGGCTTTGATACTTTTTCTCGGAATTATTTATTTGTCGCTGTGCTTTTTTCCTTTCTATGGTATGCTGAAAAGTTTTCAGAAGCGTAGAAGCATTGAGGTCGCCTTTGATGATGTAATCGCTAACTCCAAGTTTTAAAAATCTTTGAATATTACCTTCAACTTTTTCAATCAATACCACAACTGGAGCATCCAGACGATTTTCAACCAATTTCAATAAAAAATCAATTTTCGAATCATCCAAATTAAAATGAAGAAGAATACCATCGAAAAACTGCTCTTCTGTATTTTTAACGGCAACTTCGATAGAATCAGCATAAATCAACTGGATCTCAGGAGATTCCTCTTCCAACAAATCTCTTAGTATATGGTAGCGTGAAAACTTGCTCTCAACATAGAGCAAACGATAATTTTTTTCAATCATACTAAAATCAGACTAAGCCAGGATACTGAATAGGCTGATGATTTCTGCTCGATCGAAAATTTTAGATTTATTGTAGGGTATCATAAGTGAAATATTGAGTGCGAGGTAAATATAATAAAATAGCTGAACTAAGATTTACCTAATTTCAGCTAATAAAAACTTTGAGAGAAACGCACTCCAATTCCGAGATTAGCTTTTTCGTTGGGATCCAGATCGGCACTTATTTGTAGGTTTACATTATAATCGCCTTCCAATAATTGCAATTCCAGGAAAGGGGAAATGATCTTTTTAGGAGTTGCCAAATAAGCATCTTTTTTTCCGTATATCGATCTATAGGATAGTAAAAACCGGTACGGGAGCTCTTCAAATAAATGACCGGCAACTCCCGTATGCAAAGCCGATACAATATTATATTTAATTCCTACCTCTGGAGGAGTATTCGGAATGACAAATGGGGTTCCAATAACCTGCTGATTATAAGTCCAGCCAGAACGGTAAAGATTATTACTGAAATAATTATCGCTCCCATCTTCTGCCGAACCCTGGCGATTTCTTGACTGATTTTCAAGGTGATAATATTCAATTATAAAAGCTTTGATCCATGGAGTTCCCCAGAAGGTATCGCGATTATCTTCAAAATATAGAGAATATCTTCCATCTGGTAAATTTCCCATTTTTAAACCAGAACCATCTTCAAAAATATGATTGTATAGAAACCTTGTATCTATATCGTGAATTTTTGTTTTAATCTTAATCTCATAACTACCAAGTTGATTTCCCAAGGCATTCACCTCCTGCCCTTCTACCGTATCATCTCCTACACCACCAGTGAAAATCTTCGTATAATCTTTAAAACTATTAGGAAGCTTACCAAAATCTGGAGAGATACCGGCCCATTGCACAAAATGCTGAATGCCAACAGCAATCTGGAAATTAGACTGATTTTGATACACCAAATGAAAACTTTTATGGTGAAGGCGCGTATCTTTCACATACCGATTATCGGTAAAAATATACTCTTCCAAACTAGCCATTACGCCAAAACCATAATCTTTGCCTGAAATAAAAAAAGGATTGGTGGTAAATAAGCGAATTCCTGGAATGGCCCCGGCGTTTAATGACCAAAGTATGCTTTCATTAGAAGCGCTTAATCCCCTAAAGTTATCTTCCCTTTGCTTTTTACCGACTACTACGCCAATCTTGGGATTGGTATAACTGAAATAAGCTTCATCTAATTTTAGACTATTATCATAACCTTCACTGAAGAAAGCTCCGGCGCCAATTTCAACTTTTGAATCATCTCCGGTAGGTAAAGTAGTCTTACCAAACAAAAGTGCCATCAAGTTGGTAGTTTCATCTGTTCTACCTCTATTATTGGCGTGGAACCAAAAAGGCACTATAGAATCTGTAGAAACCTGTCCTAAACCTTCAAACTTACCTTCGAACTCCATTTGAGCATAAGCCATGGTGCTTCCTAGAAATAAAAAGAGAAGTAGGAATTTTTTATGCATATCAATTTGTGGACAATGCTGCAAATATTATCAATAACTATTTAAATTATGTAATTTTGAATGATAAAAAGAGCTTAAATGTTATCAATTTTCAGGAAAAGCACTTACCTGGTAGACCTTCTAGAAGGTATAACAGATTTTCATAACCATATATTGCCCGGTTTAGACGATGGCGCAAAGAATGTAGAAGAAAGTTTGAACTTACTAGAAGGATTTCGAGATATTGGAATCACCAAGTTTGTCTGTAGTCCTCATGTGATGGGAGATTATTATCCCAATACTCCAGAAGCTATAAAATCTGCATTAAAAGA
This sequence comes from Flavobacteriaceae bacterium, assembly GCA_964220295.1. Classification (GTDB taxonomy): domain Bacteria; phylum Bacteroidota; class Bacteroidia; order Flavobacteriales; family Flavobacteriaceae; genus Christiangramia. The sequence goes on from CAXPUM010000072.1 coordinate 4,630, forward strand.
ATTAAAATCGGCTAGCGACTTAGAATTATCAGCTTCCGCGGAATATATGATGGATCAAACTTTCCTGGAGATCATTGATAAAAAAGAGGTCTTACCCATTATTGAAAATAAAGTACTAGTTGAAATGTCTTATTTTCAGGCGCCTATTAATCTCAACGAAATCCTTTTTCGGCTTCAAAATAATGCATATGCTCCAATATTAGCGCATCCTGAGCGGTATGCATATTTTCATCGTAACTTTCAGAAATATGAAGATTTAAAGGAAAGAGGGTGTAAATTTCAGTTGAATATGTTATCTCTATCTGGACACTACGGGTCTGGAATTCAAAAAACAGCTTTTCAATTATTAGAGAAAGGATTTATAGACTTTATAGCCAGTGACACGCACCGTATTGACCACATAGAAAAATTAAAAGTAATCAAACTGAAGTCAAAACATCAACCCTTAGTCGAAAAACTAGTAACTAACAACAAATTATTATTTGCTTAAAATTACTTCGACTTAGAAAATAGCCTATTTTTTATACGTTCCCAGCGAGATTCTTCATCTGCACCATAACCATACCCATAACCATAAGAATAACCATACTTCGCTCCATAAGAAAACTTGGAATAATCTACATCATTCAGAATGACTGCCAAACCTTTGAGTTTCCCTTGCTTTTTCAAGTCTTTCGGAAATTGTAGTAGGTTCTTTTCAGTATAATCAGCACGAGTTACATAAAGTGTATAATCAGCTTGCTGACTAATTAAAAGTGTATCGGTCACAATCATTGTCGGTGCGGTATCCACAATTATATAATCGTAGTTCGGCTTCTGATCGTTAAGAAGACGTTCCATACGGTCATTCATTAATAATTCAGCCGGATTCGGTGGAATTGGTCCGGACAGAATCACGTCAACATTAATGCCTTCATCACTTGTTTTTGAAATAACATCCTCTGCCACCACATCATAATCATAAAGATAATCTGACAAACCTTTTTCCTTAGCACCAATCGTTGCAGATGTATAACGATGTAATTTAGGATTACGAATATCAGCTCCAATCAATAAAACTTTTTTATTTGTAGTGGATAGTGTCCTAGAAAGGTTATAAGAGACAAAAGTTTTTCCTTCCCCTTTTACAGTGGAAGTAACAAAAATTAC
>CAXPUM010000073.1:0-105637 GCA_964220295.1 Flavobacteriaceae bacterium
GAAAGAATGCTGTGAGAAATATAAAAAGGGCAAACGCTGCAAGCGCTGCCCGTGTTTTGATCTATTATTATACTAAAAATTAGCTTCGCAGATCTGTTTCAGTTTTTGAAGAGCTTTGGGCCAGGCACGAATCTTTTCCATAATTACAGAATTAGAATGCGGCGTGGCCGGTAATGTCCAAGCCGGTTATTAATAAGTGAATATCATGAGTTCCCTCGTAAGTGATCACGCTTTCCAGATTCATCATATGGCGCATAATACTGTATTCCCCAGTGATTCCCATTCCGCCTAATACCTGTCTTGCCTCACGAGCGATTTTAATAGCCATATCCACGTTGTTTCGCTTCGCCATAGATATTTGGGCTGAAGTGGCTTTGCCGTCGTTTCTGAGTGTTCCAAGGCGCCATGCCAGCAACTGTGCTTTGGTGATCTCTGTGATCATTTCTGCCAGTTTCTTCTGCTGAAGTTGTTTCGATGCGATAGGAACACCAAATTGTTCCCGTTCTTTTGCGTAGCGTAAAGCTGTATCATAACAATCCATGGCAGCTCCAATAGCTCCCCAGGCGATCCCGTAACGAGCGGAATCCAGGCAGCCGAGTGGTGCACCAAGCCCTGATTTTTCAGGCATTAAATTTTCTTTCGGAACTTTTACATTGTCAAATATCAGTTCTCCTGTTGCGCTGGCACGAAGTGACCATTTATTATGAGTTTCCGGAGTAGAAAAACCTTCCATTCCTCGTTCCACTATCAATCCATGAATTCTTCCTTCTTCATTTTTAGCCCAGACTATGGCGATATCTGCGAAGGGTGAATTGGAAATCCACATTTTCGCACCATTCAGTAAAAAATGATCTCCTTTGTCTTTGAAATTGGTGGTCATTCCGCCGGGATTCGATCCATGATCTGGTTCGGTTAGTCCGAAGCAACCAATCATTTCACCGGCAGCCAGTTTTGGAAGGAATTTCTTCTTCTGCTCTTCGGTTCCGTATTTGAAAATGGGATACATCACCAATGATGACTGCACAGAGGCAGTAGACCGAATTCCGCTGTCTCCTCGTTCTATCTCCTGCATGATGAGTCCGTAAGAGATCTGGTCGAGGCCAGCACCGCCATATTCCTCAGGAATATAAGGTCCAAAAGCACCAATTTCAGCTAAACCTTTGATCAGCTGTTTTGGGAATTCTGCCTTTTGAGCGGCGTCTTCAATAATCGGGGAGACTTCGCGCTTAACAAATTCACGGGTGGCATCGCGCACCATTTTATGTTCGTCGGAAAGCAGTTCGTCCAGGTTATAATAATCTGGCGACTGGAATTGATCTGGTTTCATTTGTGTAGTGTTTCTACCAAAGGTAACCAAGTCTTTTTTGGGAAGCAATCTTTTTATTTTTCTCTTTGCTCGTCATGCTGAACTTGATTCAGCATCTATTTGAAGTGGAAGGAGGTTTTTATAAAAGACCCTGAATCGAATTCAGGGTGACGGCATCGGATAAATACTTATAACTTCAAATAAAAATCTTTAACCAGGGTTTTATACATTTCGGTGTATTGATGACGGGAGATTTCGATGATCAGTTCATCGATCTCAGGTTCTGTTTCATTTTTCTGAAAACTCATCAGGCTTCTTTTAACGGGCGCGTCAGCTTTGCCTTTTACCCGGGTGATCTTCCGTGGAAATAATATGGAATTAGCCGCGATTTCCAATGCATTATTTTCTTCGGAAAAAGGAATGATGATGTCAAAATGACCATTTTCGGAAAGCAGGAGGGAAGCGCCAGGAATTAATTCGGAAAGTGGGAGTGCCTCAGCAAAACGGGCAATATCGCGATGATCGTTTCCAGATTTATAATCTTCGGAATAAAACGGCGGATTCGAAATGATCAGGTCATAATGTTCATCATCCTGCATTTCTTCAACAAATTCGTCAAAACCGGCATGGTAGCAAAATAAACGATCGCCCCAGTTTGATGCTTCAAAATTCTCCACTGTCTGCTCATACGCGTTCTCTTCAATTTCAATGGCATCGATCTGCATGGCTTCAGAACGCTGTGCAAGCATGAGAGAAATAACACCGGTTCCGGCACCAATATCGAGAATTGTCTCTGGAAAATGATCAATACCGGTCCAGGCTCCTAGTAAAACTCCGTCGGTACCAATCTTCATCGCGCAGCGATCCTGCTGAACGGTGAATTGTTTGAATTTAAAGGGTTTGCTGGACATAATTTAATATTGGACTAAAGTTAGCGTGAATTAAGATGCTTTAGTTGAGCGCAATCATTTTAGTGTTTGGTCATTGCGAACATAGTGAAGCAATCTCAAGAGACTGCTTCGTTTCACTCGCAGTGACGAAACATCTTAAAATAAAAGAGGTCCTGAAAACAAGACCTCTTTTCTGTAAAATATCATAATTAGCTTATCCTAAAGCTACTCTTTCAAATCCTACAACTTCCAAGTCGCTGTCTACAGATTTTACATACTGAGCAACACTTTGTTTGTTGTCTTTAATGTAATCCTGATGTACAAGCGTATTGTCTTTGAAGAAACGCTGAAGTTTTCCCTGAGCGATTTTGTCAAGCATGTTTTCTGGCTTTCCTTCTTCTCTCAAAGTGTCTTTTGCGATCTCGATTTCTTTATCGATAGTTTCCTGATCAACACCTTCTTCGTTCAAAGCAACCGGGTTCATCGCTGCAGCCTGCATAGAAACGTTCTTTGCAGCTTCTTCAGCTCCTTCAACATTTTTATTAAGACCAGTTAGAACAGCAATTTTGTTACCAGCGTGGATATAAGACCCAACGAATGGAGCTTCCAAAGTTCTGAATGCACCAATCTCGATTTTTTCACCGATCACTCCTGTTTGCTCTGTAAGTTTATCTTCGACAGAAATACCTTTGTAGTCAGCTTTTAATAACTCTTCTTTAGTTGAATAGTCCAGAGCCATGTTTGCGAAATCATTCGCTAGTTTGATGAAATCATCATTTTTAGCAACGAAATCTGTCTCACAGTTCAAAGAGATGATCACACCTTTAGTGTTATCAGCATTAACCTGAGCGATAGCAGCACCTTCAGAAGAATCTCTGTCGGCTCTTTTTGCAGCAACTTTCTGACCCTTCTTACGAAGTAGTTCGATTGCCTGATCAAAATCACCATCAGCTTCAACCAATGCTTTTTTACAGTCCATCATACCAGCACCGGTAGCTTTTCTCAATTTATTTACTTCAGCGGCGGTTATCTTAGCCATAATATTGTTTTTTATTTAAAAAAAGTCGTTTAGAAACTAACTGTAAAGAAAGGAACTAAACGACTTTTAGAAATTATCAAAATGTTATTTTATTCTTCTTCGTCGTTAGAAGATTTAGCTTTCTCAAGAGTTTCCTGCTTAGATTCCAGCTTGACATCTTTCTTAGCCTCTTTCATGGCTTTCTTGTCTGACTTATCTTCTGAAGGAACTTCAGCTTTTTCCTTTTTGGATTTCTTAGCTGGTTTTTCTTCTCCAGATGAGTCTTTATCTTTCTTCTTGGAATCTTTGCTTGCTTTTCTTTCAGAAAGTCCTTCTATAATAGAATCTGCAACATAAGACATGACTTTGCTAATAGATTTAGAAGCATCGTCGTTAGATGGTATTACATATTCAACCTCACGTGGGTCTGAATTCGTATCTACCATTGCAAAAATTGGAATGTTTAATTTTTGAGCTTCCTTCACAGCAATATGCTCACGAGTGATATCCACAATGAACAATGCAGCTGGAAGACGAGACATATCAGCGATTGAACCTAAGTTCTTATCTAATTTAGCTCTTAAACGATCTACCTGAAGGCGTTCTTTTTTAGACAGAGTGTTGTAAGTACCATCTTTCTTCATTCTATCAATAGAAGCCATTTTCTTAACAGCTTTACGAATAGTGACAAAGTTGGTTAACATCCCACCTGGCCAACGCTCGGTAATGTAAGGCATGTTAGCTCTTTCTGCCTGTTCGGCTACGATTTCTTTAGCCTGTTTTTTAGTGGCTACGAAAAGGATTTTTCTACCACTGGCTGCGATCTTAGCAAGGGCTTCTCCAGCCTCCTGCATTTTGGCAGCACTTTTATAAAGGTTGATGATGTGAATCCCGTTACGCTCCATATAAATATAAGGAGCCATATTTGGATTCCATCTTCTGGTAAGGTGTCCAAAATGTACACCAGCATCAAGTAATTCTTTTACTTCTACTTTGTTTGCCATTTTTGTAATAGTTTACGTTCTGTTGAGATAGCAACTTACAGGTGGCTACTTATAAGTATGGCCCTGTAGGTTTAGATGCTAAACTAACCTCTGGATCAAGCCAGAGTAACAACAAAAAATTAATTTTTTAAATGAACTCTCCGGAAACCAATCCGGTATAAGATTAACGTTTAGAGAACTGGAATTTCTTACGGGCTTTCTTCTGACCGTATTTCTTACGTTCTACCATACGTGGATCTCTGGTAAGAAGACCTTCCGGCTTAAGAGCACCGTGGTTTTCTTCGTCTAGCGCTACCATAGCTCTGGAAAGTGCAAGACGGATTGCTTCAGCCTGCCCAGTGATACCTCCACCGTATACGTTAATTTTAACGTCGAAGTTCCCTTCGTTTTCGGTAAGCATCATTGGCTGGTTTACCTTATATAAAAGGGTTCCAGTTGTGAAGTAATCTTTAAGGTCTTTCTTGTTTACGGTAATGTTTCCTTTTCCTTCTGAAACATATACACGGGCCACAGCTGTTTTTCTACGGCCAATTTTGTGAATTACCTCCATTACTTAACGTCGTTTAAGTTAATAGCTTTCGGTTTTTGTGCATCGTGATCGTGTTCAGCGCCTGCATAAACCTTTAAATTTCTGAATAGTTCTGCTCCAAGCTTGTTTTTTGGTAGCATTCCTTTTACGGCTTTCTCAACTAGTCTCTCAGGACTTTTGTTGAATAATTCTCTAGCTGTAAGACTTCTTTGCCCACCAGGATAGTTAGTATGGCGAATGTATTCTTTCGCATCCCATTTCTTTCCGGATAACTGTACTCCTAATGCATTGATAACAATTACATTATCACCACAGTCAACATGTGGGGTGTAGTTAGGCTTGTGCTTACCGCGTAGCATAAAAGCTACTTTAGAAGCAAGGCGACCTAAAGATTGTCCTTCAGCATCTACCACAACCCATTCTTTGGTTCTGGTGGCTTTGTTAGCCGATACTGTTTTGTAACTCAATGTGTCCACACCAATAATTTTTACAAATAATTAAACATTCCAATCCCGTTTACCTCGATCTGAATCGGGAAAACAGGGGTGCAAATGTACAATTATAAATTCATATAGCAAATAGGCAATTCATTATTTTATTTCCGTAGAAAGGACTGATTCCCAAAGCCTTTGAAAGTAGAGCAGATTTGAAGTTAAACAAATCGGTTAAGATGTTCGAGTATGAAATTAGTTCGCTGAAATACCTAAATAATCGTTTAACGTTAATCAAATTCTTAAAAAAGTCATAAAAAATAGTTTCTGTATTTATATTTGCAATCCCTTAAATCTAAATGACTTATGAAATTTAATATGCGAACGTATTTATCCATCAGTTTTTTTGTAGGACTTATTTTCACCTCCTGTACGACCGATTCTGATGTGATGAATTCTGAAGAATTAAAAGTGAGCAATGCCACAGCTATTAATCCGGCCGATCTGATTGGTTCCTGGGATCTTTCAAAAATGCTGGCAGATTCTGCTGTAGATCTGGATAAAAATGGAAGCAGCAGTACCAATCTTTTAGATGAGACTACCTGTTTTAACACAATGAGTATAACATTTGAAGAAGGTGGAGCGTTTAATAGCAACAATGCGACTATGACTTTTGAAGGTGGAGAATCGCTGGATCAATTTAGATGTCTGGATGACAGGCAGGATAAGGGATACTGGAAGGTTGAAAACAATGAACTGGTGTTAATGATGCTATTCGATGGTGACACCATTACTCATCGAAAACCTTTAGATATGACTTCCAATACTTTCAGTTTTGATGTTAATAGGTTGGAGTCTGAGCAATATGTGACTGATCCGGGGAATACCTCGGCATCAAATATCAGAATATTAGAACTGGAATATACCAGAAGGTAATCTCAGTTCAAATGTAGTTTTTAGTGTTAGTTTGGAAAAACCCTGCTGAAAAGCGGGGTTTTTTGTTTTTAAATGTAACACTCAAAATTTTTCGCAGTCCTTATACTATAACATCAGTTGAACCATCAATCAATCAATTATGTCATCACCGAGTTATAGGCTTTTAAGCTTAGCCTTTATACTATCTTTTTTTCCTGGATTTTCACAGGAGGAGGCCAAAAATGATTCAGTTCAATATCCAAAACGCAGTTACACTACCTCCAGTGTACAGGGGCTGGAACCTATAGTGATAGATGCAGATCTAAGCGACCCTGCATGGGATAAGGTGGAATGGAGTTCAGATTATACTGAATGGGAACCAGATAATGCTACAGCTCCCTCCCAGCAAACAAAAATGAAGATCGTTTACGATGATAAAAATCTATATCTGGCTTTTTATTGTCTGGAATCCAACCCTGATAATATTATTCAGAGAATGGGAAGAAGGGATGATTTTCCGGGAGATTGGATTGAGGTGAACATAGATAGCTATAATGACGATCGTACGGCATTTTCTTTCACAACTTCTGTTAGCGGTGTGAAAGGGGACGAATTTGTTTCCAATAATGGTAATAATTGGGATACCAGCTGGAACCCGATTTGGTATGTGAAAACCAAGGTAGTTTCAGATGGTTGGATTGCAGAGTTACGAATTCCGCTAAGTCAGCTTCGGTTTGGGAATGGTGCAGATCAGATTTGGGGTATCCAGTCTACCAGGAGGTATTTCAGCAAAGAAGAACGTTCCACCTGGCAACCAATTCCGGCAAATCCTCCCGGTTGGGTTAGTTCATTTGGCGAATTAAGAGGATTGAAAAATTTAAAACCTCAAAAGCAACTGGAAATTCAACCTTACGCTTTAGGTCGATATGCTACTTATGAAAAGGAAGATGGAAATCCTTTTCGTGATGGTCGGGATAGTAAATTTTCAGGAGGTCTGGACGCTAAAATTGGAATAACGAATGACCTAACGTTAGATTTGACGATCAATCCCGATTTTGGTCAGGTTGAAGCCGATCCGGGAGCCGTTTCCCTTGATGGTTTCGAGATTTTCTTTCAGGAGAGAAGACCCTTTTTTGTTGAAAACAAGAATATTTTCGATTATAATTTTGCAGGAGGTCAGGATAATTTGTTCTTTTCAAGAAGAATAGGTCGAAGTCCTCAGGGTTCTGCAGCTGGTCCCGGGATAGCCTACGTGGATCAGCCAAATAATACAACTATTATAGGCGCGGCAAAATTCAGTGGAAAAACTAAAGACGGATGGACTATTGGTGTTCTGGAATCACTTACTGCCAATGAATACGCCAGTGTTCTTTCCGAAGAAGGAACTAAAGAGGAGGTATTAGTGGAGCCACTAACCAATTATTTTGTGGGTCGCGTGCAAAAAGATTTTAACGATAGGAATAGTTATATAGGTGGAATTCTAACAGGTACGCACCGAAAAATGCATGAAAATGTGACTTTTTTACATACTCAGGCGTATTCTGGCGGGTTGGATTTCAGACATAACTGGAATAACCGGAACTATTTCATTCAAGGGAATTTGGTGGGCAGTCTGGTGAACGGTAGTAAGGAAGCGATCACGAATACGCAAAATTCGATCACTCATTTATTTCAACGTGTAGATGCAGACCATGTCGCTGTTGATCCTAATAGTACTTCGCTGACCGGTACCGGCGGCCGATTGGAATTTGGGAAAAGTGGTGGTGGAAACTGGCGATACAATGCTGGTGGAAACTGGACATCACCAGAATTAGAACTGAACGATATTGGTTTTTTGAGACAGGCCGACCAGATTGAACAATTTGTCAGCGTGTTAAGAATGTTCAATAAGCCCACTTCCTGGTATCGTAGGGTCAATCTTTCATTGACGCAATCTTCAGCATTTGATTTTCAGGGTAATTATAATCGAATGATGTATGAGCTGAATGGTTTTTTAAATTACAAGAATAACTGGTGGACAGAATTTGGTGCCGCTCACAAACCTCGAATTTATACCACTTCTTTCCTTCGCGGTGGTCCACGCTGGAGATACAATGAAGAGAACTATTTCTTTATTTTTTCCGGAACAGATCGTCGTAAAAAGGCAAGTTTCGATCTGGGGTATGTTCACTCTGAAGGAAAGCAGGATGCCTTTGACTTAAGGCGATATGTTCTCAGGGCACGATATCAGCCGGTGAATGCTTTGAGCCTGTCGCTGAATTTGGAGTATGAAAAAAATCCCAGTAAAACCCAGTACATTACAGAAAAGCAATTCAATACCGATACAAGATATATTTTAGGGCATATAGATCAGGAAACTTATAGCGCTACCTTAAGGCTTAATTATAATATCAATCCGAATCTGACCATTCAGTATTATGGGCAGCCGTATATTTTCAAGGCAGATTATTCCCAATTGAATTACGTCAATGATGCTACTGCGGAAGACTTGAATCAGCGAGTAACCTGGTATAAAGATGATCAGGTTGCGTTTGATAATGACACTTATTACATTGATGAAAATCGTGATATGGCGACAGATTATACAATTGCTAATCCAGATTTCGCATTTGTACAGTTTCGTTCTAACCTGGTAGCTCGTTGGGAATACATTCCCGGGAGTGAGATCTACCTTGTTTGGTCACAGGGGATAAATGGTTTTGGTGATGTAAACAATAGTTTTAGCGCGATCGTAGATAATCAGCTTTTAAGACAACGACCTCAGAACACCTTTTTGATCAAGGCGACTTACAGGTTTATTCTTTAGGAAATTCGCGGTCTTTGTAATAAAATTTTTTGTCCTCATCGGTGATCTCCCGGTGGACCTTACACGGATTGCCAAAAGCGATCATGTTTGCCGGGATGTCTTTGGTCACTACACTACCAGCGCCAATCACCACATTATCACCAATTTTTACATCGGGATTGATCACTGTATTACCGCCAATCCAAACATTATTACCAATGCTGATAGGTTGTGCATATTCCCATAATGCATTTCGCGTTTCGTGATGAATGGGATGTCCTGCGGTATAGATCTGTACATTTGGACCAATCATGACATTATCACCAATCTGTACTTTTGCACAATCCAAAATGATAAGATTGTAATTGGAGTAAAAGTTTTTCCCGATCTCGATATTATAACCGTAGTCACATCTAAATGGTGGTTCAAAAAAGAAATTCTTCCCTGTTTTTCCCAGTACTTTTTTCAGAATCTTGTTGCGCTCTTCAATTTGCGAAGGCCTGAGATTATTGAATTGAAATAAAAGCTCTTTGGCAAGTTGCCTTTCGTGAAACAGTTCTTCTCCTCTTCTGCCAACTGCAATATAGGCTTCGCCGGCCAGCATTTTTTCTTTTTCAGATTTCATCTACTGAATATTAATGGGCTTCCAGCCAGTTTTGACCAGTTCCAAGGTCTACTTCCAGAGGAACAGAAAGTTTGTAGGCATTCTCCATTTCGTTCTTGATCATTTGCTGAACCTTTTCCAGTTCCTCTTTATGAGCATCGAACACCAGTTCATCATGCACCTGAAGCAGCATCTTAGTTTTATAATTTTCGTCCTCCAGCTTTTTGTGAATATTAATCATGGCCAGTTTGATAATATCTGCCGCGCTTCCCTGGATCGGGGCGTTCACCGCGTTTCTTTCGGCAGCACCACGAACCACTCCGTTTCTGGAATTGATATCTTTTAAATACCGTCTTCTTCCTAAAACCGTGGAAACATAACCGTGTTCCCTGGCAAACTGCACCTGGTCACTGATGAAATTGCTCAGTTTTGGATAAGTTTTATAATAGGTATCGATCAATTCTTTAGCTTCACTTCGTGTTAAAGAGGTTTGGTTACTCAATCCAAATGCGGAAACTCCATAAATGATCCCGAAATTCACTGTTTTCGCATTGCTTCTTTGTTCTCTTGTCACTTCGTTGATAGGGACATTAAAAACCTTGGCCGCCGTCGATGCATGAATATCTTCTCCATCCTGAAAAGCTTTGATCATGTTTTCTTCTTCACTCAAAGCGGCGATAATTCGAAGTTCAATCTGGGAATAATCGGCTGCCAGTAAGACATAATTTTCATCTCTTGGAACAAAGGCCTTTCTAACCTGTCGACCTCTTTCAGTTCGAATTGGAATATTCTGAAGGTTCGGATTATTGGAACTCAGTCTTCCCGTCGCGGCGATTGTCTGCACATAATCGGTGTGAACTCTCCCGGTTGTTTTTTCGACCTGCGATGGCAATGCATCCACATAGGTATTCTGTAGTTTTACCAGTCCGCGGTAATCCAGTACATCCTGTATAATTTCATGTTTATCAGCAATCGCAGAAAGTACGTCTTCACTTGTGGAATACTGTCCGGTTTTGGTCTTTTTCGGTTTTTTGACCAGTTCCATTTTTTCAAAAAGGATGATGCCCAATTGTTTTGGGGAACTGATCAGGAATTCTTCCCCGGCATGCTCGTAAATATTCTTTTCCAATTGCTGAATATCGCTGGTCAATGCTTCTGAAAGCGATTTCAGATAAACTTCGTCCAGATTGATCCCTTCCAGTTCCATGTCAGCTAAGACCTTTACCAGCGGAATTTCTATATCATTAAATAGTTTTCTTGTTTCGGCTTCATCCAGTTCCTGCTGGAAAAAGTTCTTTAGCTGAAACGTTATATCGGCATCTTCCGCGGCATATTCCGTTTGTTTGCTAAGCTCTACATCGCGCATATTTCCCTGGTTTTTACCTTTTTTACCGATCAGTTCGGTGATAGGCTGAGGGGAATAGTTCAGGTAGGTTTCAGCTAAAACATCCATATTATGGCGCATATCAGGATTGATCAGGTAATGCGCGATCATGGTGTCAAATAACGGTCCTTTTAGTTTGACGTGGTACTTGTCCAGAACCTTGATGTCATATTTTAAATTCTGACCGATTTTCTCTATTTCTTTATTTTCAAAAAACGGTCGTAATTCTTCGATCAGCTCCTGAGCTTGCTCATTTTCCTCCGGAAATGGAAGATAAAAACCTTTACCGGTATCCCACGAAAAGGCAATTCCCACCAGATCGGCTTCCAGCGGGTTAAGACTCGTGGTTTCCGTATCAAAACACACACTTTTCTGAAGCATCAGCTTTTCGAGAAACAGTTTTTTCGCCAGTTTCGTTTCGATGCTTTGGTAAACATGTGGTGTATCAGCCAGAGATTTTCTGGAATCGGTTCGTTCTATTTCGCCTCCATCTGAGTCGAATAATGAAAATTGACCTGCACCAGCCGTGGTATTGGCCACTTTTTTAGCGGAAGCAGAATTGGTGACCTGCGTTTGCGGCTGATCATCTTCCCCGCTGAAAAGTTTAATGAATTGATCTTTCAGTCTTCGGAATTCCAATTCGTCAAAGATCTCCTGCACTTTTTGCGCATCAGGCATGGAAAGTTCAAAATCTTCTTCGTGGAATTTGACATTACAATCAGTAAAAATGGTGGCCAGTTTTTTGGAAAGTCGTCCTTGTTCGGCATTTTCTTCAACCTTTTCCTTCATTTTACCTTTCAGTTTATCGGTATTTTCCAATAAACCTTCCATACTTCCGAATTGTTTCAGAAATTTTTTCGCGGTTTTCTCTCCAACCCCGGGAAGCCCGGGAATGTTATCAACCGAGTCGCCCATCATTCCGAGGAAATCGATGACCTGTTCCGGTCTTTCTACTGCAAATTTTTTCTGAACTTCGGGAATTCCCCAGATCTCAATTCCGTTACCCATTCGGGCTGGACGATACATGAAAATATTTTCTGAAACCAGCTGCGCAAAATCTTTATCTGGCGTTACCATGAATACCTGGTAATTCTGCTTTTCTGCCTGCTTGGCGAGTGTCCCGATAATATCATCGGCTTCCATTCCGGCACATTCGATCACCGGGATGTGCATCGCTCTCAGGATATCCTGGATGATCGGGATGGAAAGCTGAATTGGTTCCGGTGTTTCATCCCGGTTCGCCTTATAGTCAGCAAACATTTCTGTTCTGGCTTCACTGCCATGTTTATCAAAACATACTGCGAGATGATCGGGTTTTTCCCTCCTGATTACATCAAAAAGCGAATTGGTGAAGCCCATGATCGCAGAGGTATTGAAACCTTTGGAATTGATTCTGGGATTCTTGATGAAAGCGTAATAACCGCGGAAAATCAGTGCGTATGCGTCGAGTAAAAACAGGCGTTTTTTATCAGCCATTTCAGGTATTTAAAGTTGAAATTTCAATTCTCTCAAAACTACGAAGATTAAATCAGTCTTCCTTATCGATTTTTTACTTAATGTAGAATTTGCTAGGGTTATTTGTCACTTCATTCTCGTAATATTTTGCATAACTGAAACCTTCGTGAATGCAGTAAGATCCAACATTTCCTGCTTTATCTAGAGCTACGAATGCAACCTGGAAGGCCTTATAATTTGAGTTTTTCGCGACGATTCTGTTTACTGCTTCTTCACAGGCTTCCTGCGGAGTTTTTCCCTGCCTCATCAATTCTACGATCAAAAAGGAACCAACGCTTTTCATCACCGCTTCGCCCATTCCAGTTGCGACTGCACCACCCACTTCATTGTCTAAAAAAAGTCCAGCGCCGATGATTGGCGAGTCTCCTACACGGCCATTCATTTTATAGGCTAGTCCCGATGTGGTACAGGCTCCTGCTATATCACCTTTCTCGTCGATGCATAACATCCCAATCGTATCGTGGTTTTCAATATTGATGATCGGCTTATAATTTTTATGCTCTAACCAGTCTTTCCAGTCTTTTTCAGATTGCTCTGTTAAAAGATTTTGTCTTTTAAAACCCTGCTGAATGGCAAATTGCAAAGCTCCCTCGCCCGCCATCATTACATGTGGGGTTTCTTCCATGACTTTTCTTGCTACAGAAACAGGATGTTCTATTTCTTTCAGGTAAACTACAGATCCGGCATCACCATCGGGAGACATAATACAGGCGTCCAGCGTGACATTTCCGTCACGATCTGGTGCACCACCATTCCCCACGGTGGTATTTTTCAAATTAGCTTCTTCCACCATTACTCCCTGTTCTACAGAGTCGAGGGCGGAGGAGCCATTACTTAAATATTCACCGGCCCTTTTGACCGCATTTTGAAAATTCCAGGTTGCCACCGCAACAGGATATTGATTTACCATATTTCGTTTTTTCAGGATGGATTGTGCAAGCAAGTCGCCAGAAACTGAAACGCCCAACCCTGCAACTCCCGCAGTTTTAATAAAATTTCGTCTTTTCATCTTAATAATTTGGATCCAGAAAGGGTTTCTAAAATACTAAAATTGTTACTGGCTATGGTAGCATCGAGTAAAATAACGAGAAAATAACCTTAAATAACTGAGAATGAAATTATCTTCGCGACAAAAATTGTTAGCATGCGTTGGTTGATACTTATTTTGCTGTATCTGGTCGTGGATATTTATGCTTTCCAGGCTTTCCGAGTGTATTTCAAAAATGGATGGTTTGGAATAGTTTATTTTGTTATTTCGGCAATCGTAATAGCTAATTTGATCTATCAGTTTAATCAGCCTGCTCCTTACAGTGGTTTGGGTGGCGGAAGAGGTTACGCTATTGGAATTTTCCTGGCGTTTTTTGTATCGAAATTATTGATCGCAATTCTCATGTTGGGTGAGGATGTGATTCGAATTCCTCTGGCCGGATTTCAGAAGTTATTTGGTTCTTCGGAAAGCTTCAGCATTCCCTCCAGGCGTAAATTTTTGAGCACGCTGGCCCTGGGTGTAGCAGCGATTCCCTTCGCCGGATTTTTATACGGAATGTTTCGTGGAAGGTACAATTTCCGTGTGCTGAATTATACGCTATATTTCGATGATCTTCCAGATGCCTTTGACGGCTACAGAATTACTCAAATCAGCGATATTCACAGCGGAAGTTTTGATCACGAGGAGAAGATACAATATGGTGTAGACCTTATTAAAGAACAGGATACTGACCTGGTAGTTTTCACGGGAGACCTGGTAAATAATATTGCCGATGAGATGGAGAACTGGAAAAGCATGTTTTCCCAGATCAAGGCGAAAGATGGGGTGTATTCCATTTTAGGAAATCACGATTATGGCGATTACCATCAATTTCCAAGTGAAGAAGCGAAAAAGCAAAATCTTCAGAAATTAAAGAACACCCACGGAGAAATGGGTTGGGATCTGCTTCTGAACGAGAATCGGTATATCGAAAAAAACGGACAAAAGATCGCTCTGGTCGGAGTAGAGAACTGGGGCGCCGGATTCAAGCAGGTCGGAGATTTGAATAAGGCAGAGCAAGGTGTGGCAGATGACGATTTTAAAATACTATTGAGTCACGATCCTTCTCATTGGGACCAACAGGTGAAAAGTCATCCTAAAAAAAAATATCATTTAACCATGAGCGGCCATACCCACGGGATGCAATTTGGTATTGAGATTCCTGGATGGATCAAATGGAGCCCAGTGAAATACCGTTATAAGCAATGGGCAGGAATTTACGAACATGAAGGACGATACATCAACGTCAATCGCGGCTTTGGATTTTTAGCGTATCCTGGTAGAGTGGGTATTTGGCCTGAGGTAAGCGTGATCGAATTGAAAAAAGGCCCGAAACCTGCATAATTATAAGAATTTGCTATATTTGATTAAAGAGGCAGAGATTCATTGAAATTCTGCCTTTAATAAATTGAAGAAGTATGTCAAAATTTGGTGAATTAGTAGATCTGGATATTCCTGTTCTTCTTGATTTTTATACCGAATGGAATGAAGCCTCGGTTGCCATGCATCCGGTATTGAGAGATGTTGCTGCGGCGATGGGCGATAAGGCAAAGGTAATCAAGATTGATGTAGATAAGAACTCGCAGTTGGCAGAAGCTTTGCGAGTTAAAGGTTTACCCACTTTAATGATCTACAGGTCTGGCGAAATGAAGTGGAGACATAGTGGCGAGCAGGATGCCAATACGCTGATTGGTTTGCTTAAAGAGCATCGCTAAGACTTCGAAACTCCCAACCTTTTTCTGCATAATATTTCAGGATCCTTGGTAAAATCTCCTCAAGATTATTAAATGCTTTTTTGCTGTCGTGAAATACGATGGTACTGCCTTCAGATGCATTTTTGATCACATTCTCGTAACATTTTTCTGCGGAAAATGCTGAATTAAAATCTCCGCTTATAACATCCCACATCACTATTCTGTAACCCCGTTTGATCAGTTTTTCAGCCTGCTGGTTTTTGATCCTTCCGTAAGGTGGCCTGAAAAGTTTTTTTGAAGGTTTTGTGGATAAGGACCCGGATAGGTTGGCGCTGATTATGTGATCTGCCATTTCCACATTGCGAAGATATTCTGAAAGATTGGTTTTCCAACCGTTCAGGTGATTGTAGGTGTGATTGCCAATTTCATGGCCTTCGTCCAGTACCTGCTTAAAGATTTCAGCATTCTTGGATACATTTTCGCCTATACAAAAAAAGGTCGCTTTTGCATTATATTTTTTTAACTCTGCTAAAACCCAAGGAGTTATTTCCGGAATCGGGCCATCATCAAAAGTGAGGTAAATGGTTTTTTCCGAATTTAAATTCGTTATTCTTTTGGGATATAATTTCTTTAGAAGAGAAGGATATTTCGCTCTGAAAAACGGCATTATAATAGTTAAAAAGCGGGCAGTGAGTTCTACCCGCCTGTAATTCTATTCCTCCAAACTATCTATTGAAATGGAGTCCAGCGGAACGTTCTGCATTGAGCCATCTATTCCCTGCATTTCCTGAGGAGCGTCCATATTTTCTTCAGCGTTAAATTGTTCTTCATCGCGGTAGAAATGACTGAAAAGTTTGATGTAATTATTGAATTCATCGGCTTTTTTCCTAACAGTCGCTTCATCCTCGTATCTCGCCATCATATCCAGTAGGGCTCTGTATCGCTCCATATCTGTGATGATATCATCAGCATAATTATATTGCCTGTCTACATTCCACGAGCTGTAAAATTTCAGGTTTTCCTGGTATTTTGTCGCCACCTTTTCCCATAGATCTCTGGCCTTTTGAGGTTCATTCACTTCGTAATATCCTCTGATAAACGGCTCTAAAAGGGTGTAATATTCAAAATATTCTACTGGCATTTGTTTCATTCCCATATCGAGAATTTCCTTCGCATGAATCGTGTCGCCTTCATTGATCAGGTTCTCGGTTAGCCTTGCCAGGTTGCTTCGGTATGAGATCGAGTTTTTACGGGTTTCCGGATCATGATAGATATCTGGCGAGCTCATGTTACCCCAATCCCATTTCTTCACAATATTATACATCTTTTCGGTATCGATTCGACCCATGTCAAAAGGATTTCTCGGATCAATAGGGGTTTTGATTGGAACCAGCTTATAGGCCATTCCGTCAAGTTCCAGGTAATCTTTCATCCATAGGTAATCATCGTCTCCAAAGCTGCCGCCGGTGAAGTAAATTGGGCGTTCCCAATTGTTATTGGCTATTATATCCAGCATGATCAGGCGGTTAATATATACCACGCGATCTTTGATAGTTACATCAATTTCTTTCACGATTTTATCGGCGTCTTTGCGATCAACAATCCCGTTTTTCAATACTGTTTCTTTGTCGACAGGAATGCTGATATGCCTGGTCGGGAAGGTGTTGAGCATTGTTCCGCTTTGCATTTCCACTTTAGTACGTG
This sequence comes from Flavobacteriaceae bacterium, assembly GCA_964220295.1. GTDB lineage: Bacteria > Bacteroidota > Bacteroidia > Flavobacteriales > Flavobacteriaceae > Christiangramia. The sequence goes on from CAXPUM010000073.1 coordinate 16,807, forward strand.
GATCTTCATTCTGCACATAATTCATCCAGGTTTTAATCGGAATTGTATCCTGGGTCACTTCCTTCAGAAGAATTGCCTCATTCTTACCATTATAGAAATCATTAGTAAGCTGGGATGGAACCGCATCGCTATCGAAAGCCTTGCGTTTCATCTGGTCAATATACCAATCGGTTGCGAGTAAGCTGGTGTTGACAATTCGAACATCGGTTCGGTATTTCTCCACCTGCTGTACATACCAAAGGGCAAAAGTATCATTATCACCAATGGTGAAAATAATTCCATTTTTATCTACGGAATCCAGATACATCTTCGCCATGGTGAAGGCGGTGTCTCTTCCGGAACGATCGTGATCATTCCAGTTTTCCGAAGCCATTAAAACCGGCACGCATAACAGGCAAACAACCGTGATGGCAGGAGCCAGTACTTTTGCTGAAATTTTTGAACGAAGCTTGTCGAATATCGCATAAACTCCGAAGCCGATCCACATGGCAAAAACATAGAAAGATCCAACCAGTGCGTAATCACGTTCCCTTGGCTCAAAAGGGCGCTCATTTAGGTAAATTTTTAAGGCTATCCCGGTAAACAGATATAATACCAGTAACACCCAAAAACTTTTCTGGTCTCTTTTAAAGTGAAAAACCAAGCCGATCAATCCTAATAATAATGGGAGAAAGAAATAGGTGTTTCTCGCCGGGTTGTTTTTCATGTCGCTGGTTAGGTCATCCTGAGAACCCAGATGCCATTCATCTATAAATTTGATGCCGCTAAGCCAGTTCCCGTGAAGCACATCGTCTTTCCCCTGGATATCGTCCTGTCTCCCAACGAAATTCCACATAAAATACCTCCAGTACATATAACCTATCTGGTACTCGAAAAGATATTTCATATTATCAGAAAATGAAGGCTTCTCCACGTTGATATATTCGCTGAACTGCCTTAAAAAATTGTGATAATCTTCCAGGTCTCGATCACCCCGAGCGAACTGCGTTTTGAATTCATTTACCGCGGCTATCAGCCGGTCCTCACTCTGATACTCTGGTTTGATTGTGAAATCTAAAGGTCCGGTATAAGCCATGTAGTTCACTGCATGTTCTGAACTCCACATACGCGGTAGAATGGCCTTGTGGTTATTATCTAAATTTTGGCGAGCATTTTTGTAATCATTCACGATCACGTATTTGCCCTGTTCTTCGTCTTTTTCGTATTTCGGTTTTCCGTCGCGGTAAGGATCATCTTCGTCAATCCCAGCATACATTTCTGTCCATTGCGGGCCATAAAATAAATGAGTTTCACCGTACTGTTCCCTGTTGTAGTATGCCAGTAATTCACGAGCATTATCCGGACTGTTCTCGTTGATTACCGTCGGTGCATTACTTCTGATTGGGAGCATGATCCAGCTGGAAAACCCGATCAATACAAAAAGGATACAGAGTAATAAGGTATTGTACTTATAGAATTGTTTCTTTCTGGTATAATTTATTCCGAAGTAGAAAATAGCCACGATTACGAGGAAAGCAACGATGGTACCCGTATTGAAAGGCATGCCAAGGCTGTTGGTGAAAAATACTTCTGAAGATGCGAAAAAGGTAAGTGTATAGGGTAAAAGCAGTTTAAAAATAAACATCAGAACGGCCACTACCACGATATTGGCAACGATAAAGTTCTTAACTGTTACTTCCTTGTAGTTTTTGAAAAAATATAAAAAGCCGATAGCCGGCAGGGTTAATAATCCCATAAAGTGAACTCCGAAAGAGAGTCCGATGATTAGTGAAATCAATATGATCCACTTGTTTCCCCTGGAGGTAAACATATCGCGTTCCCATAAAAGGCCTAGGTAGAACATAAGTGACATCAGGCAGGCAGCCGATGCATACACTTCTGCTTCCACCGCGTTAAACCAGAAACTATCAGTGAAAGTAAAGGCCAATGAGCCTACTAGCGCACTACCCAAAACGGCAATTTTCTTACCGGGAGTCAAAGTTTCGGCTGGACCTGCAATCTTCCGTACAAGCAGACTAATTGACCAGAACATAAAGAGGATCGCGAAGGCACTGGCGAGGCCACTCATAAAATTGATCATGTGTGCAACATCTGCATTGCTTGGAGCGAATGTTGAAAAGAAGGCTCCGAGCATCTGGTAAAGAGGCGCACCGGGAGGGTGTCCTACTTCAAGGTTGGCAGATGTGGCAATGTATTCTCCTGCATCCCAGAAACTGGCGGTTGGCTCAAGGGTAAGCGTATAGGTCGTTAGCGCGATAACAAATACCAGCCATCCCAGTATTTTGTTCCACTTGCTAAAGTTGATATCGGTCATAGAAATTCTGATCTTCCAGTAAAGTGGCGAATTTAATAATAAATTGCTGAATGCCTTATCAACGAAAAGGAAAAGGATTTATTTTCGGAAATAGCTGAAAATGAGAAACGGAAGAATTACGGGCTTTTGGAATTGGAAATTTTTCAGAAAAAAAATTGAAAAAGTTTGTGCGAAAAAAACTTTGTATTAAATTTGCATCCGCATTTAAGCATTGGCCTATGGTGTAACTGGCAACACGTCTGGTTTTGGTCCAGAAGAGTCTAGGTTCGAGCCCTAGTAGGCCAACGGAAATGTAAAATCCGGTCTGTATTTCAGGCCGGATTTTTTATTTGATCGGTTTTTGAATTGCATTATTTATACCGATATTTAGTCCGAAATTTAAAGATAGACCCTACTTACCATTAATTAATCTAATTACTGTTAACAGTATGCCCTGGTATGTAGTACGCGCAAAACCACAACACGAAATAAAGACGGCCGCCATTTTGGAAAAAGCTGGTGTGCATGTTTATTGTCCTGTAATTACTGAAGTTAGGCAATGGAGTGATCGCCGTAAGAAAGTGACAGTCCCATTATTTAAAAGCTATGTTTTCGTTAACCTGGATGAAAAAGCACGTAACAAGGTTTTTGAAGCTCCCGGAGTGAATTCGTTTCTTTACTATCTTAACAAGCCGGCTATTGTTAGGGAAGAAGAGATCGAAGTTCTGCGGTCGTGGCTGGAAAACCATAAGGCAAACGATTTCCAGGTGGGAATGCTAAAACCAGGCGATGAGGTAGTTCTTCAATCTGGAAAGATGAAAGATAAAAAGGCTGTTATTCAGCAAGCCGGAAATAAAAAGCTCAAACTTATATTGAAAGAAGTGGGGTGGACGTTAACGGTGAATGTGCAGGATGTGCTTTAGAAGCCTGTAGGTATAATTTGCATTATTTACCTGGGTTATAAGCTCATTAAAATTTGCTTCCTTAAATTTGAAAATCATATGCATCAAATCAAACTGAACTAATGGATCTTAAAAATCTGCTTGAAACAGCTATTAAAGCTTCACTGGAGGCTGGAAAAAGAATTATGGAAATCTATGAAAATGAAGATTTCGAAGTAGATTTTAAAGGTGACGATTCACCATTGACCAAAGCAGATATTGCCTCTCACCATATTATCATGAAGAATCTTCAGTATACTAAGATACCGGTGCTCTCTGAAGAAGGAAAAGACCTATCATTTGCAGAAAGAAAAAACTGGAAAAATTTATGGATCGTGGATCCTATTGATGGGACCAAAGAATTTATTAAGCGGAATGGAGAATTTACCGTGAATATTGCTCTTGTAGCAGATCAGGTTCCAGTATTGGGCGTCATTTTTGTTCCGGCTCTTTCTGAATTATACTTTGCATCGAAAGAATCTGGTTCCTTTAAAGTTGAAAATATCAATTCTTTTCAGGGGATGGATGCAATAATTTCGGAGGCTGAAAAATTGCCATGCACATCAGGCTCTAAATTTACAGTGGTTGCTAGTAAATCACATTTATCTAGCGAGACTGAAGACTATATTGCAGAACTCAAGGAAAAGTATGGCGAAGTGGAAACCATTTCTAAAGGCAGTTCCTTAAAATTATGTATGGTTGCCGAGGGAGTGGCAAATGAATATCCGCGTTTTGCGCCTACCATGGAATGGGATACGGCTGCAGGCCAGGCAATTTGCAAGTATGCTGGTAAAACAGTTTATGATCATAAAACCGGAAAAGAAATGTTATATAACCGGGAGCAATTGCTGAACAACTGGTTTCTGGTCAAGTAAACTGAAAAATTTCAAAGCCTGATATCATGAAAGGAATTATTCTGGCCGGAGGTTCTGGAACAAGACTTTACCCCATTACTAAAGGAGTTTCAAAACAGCTATTGAATATCTACGATAAACCGATGATCTACTATCCATTGTCGGTACTTATGCTAGCCGGAATCAGGGAAGTACTTATTATTTCAACAGAAGAAGATCTTCCTGGGTTTAAGAAATTGCTGGGAGACGGGAAATCATTGGGAATGAATTTTCAGTATAAGGTTCAGCCACATCCTGATGGGTTGGCCCAGGCTTTCCTTATTGGTGAGGAATTCATAGGGGATGCTCATGTATGTCTTGTGCTGGGAGATAATATATTTTATGGACACGGATTTACCGGACTTTTAAAGGAATCGGTAAAAACCGTCGAAGAACAGGATAAGGCCGGAATTTTCGGGTATTATGTTAATGATCCGGGAAGATATGGAGTGGCCGAATTTGATGAAGATCGAAATGTTATAAGTATTGAAGAAAAACCAAAGGATCCAAAATCGAATTTTGCGGTTGTAGGCTTGTACTTTTTTCCAAACTCTGTGGTTCAAAAAGCCAAACAGGTCAAGCCAAGTGCCAGGGGTGAGCTGGAAATCACTTCGGTGATTCAATCTTTCTTGGAAGAATCCAGGTTAAAGCTAGAAGTGTTAAGCCGGGGATATGCCTGGCTGGATACCGGTACCCACGAGTCTATGCTCGAAGCCTCCAATTTCATTCATACCATTGAAAAAAGACAGGGGTTGAAAGTGGCCTGCCTGGAAGAAATCGCTTACGAAAAGAAATATATTTCCAAAGAACAATTACTGAAGCTGGCTGAGCCCCTGAAGAAAAGCACTTATGGAGAATACCTTATAAAACTTGTCCAGAAATAATGCAAGCACAGCAAACCATACTCGTAACCGGGGGTGCCGGATTTATTGGTTCAAATTATATTCGATATAAACTAAAGACGGATCCGGAATGCATTATCGTTAATCTGGATCTTTTAACCTATGCCGGCAATCTTCAGAATTTAGGAGAATATCAGGAACATCCACGGCATATTTTTATCAAAGGTGATATTGCAGATCGTAGGCTTGTAAAACAAATTTTTGAAGAATACTCAATCGGTGGGGTGATCAATTTTGCCGCAGAATCCCATGTGGATAATTCTATTGCCGATCCTGAAGTTTTTATTAGAACCAATGTAAATGGCACTTTTAACTTGCTCGATGTTGCATACAAAAAGTGGATGTCTGCACCTTTTCAGTATAGAGTAGCTAATAATCAACGCTTTCATCAGATCTCAACAGACGAAGTATATGGAAGTTTGGGTGAAACAGGGTTATTCAGTGAAAACATGGCTTATGCACCAAATTCACCCTATTCTGCAAGTAAAGCTGCGGCCGACATGATCGTAAGGAGTTATCATCATACTTACGGAATGAACACGGTAATTACCAATTGTTCTAATAATTATGGTCCGGGACAACACGATGAAAAATTAATTCCTACGATTATAAGAAAAGCACTGACTGGAGATAAGATCCCTATTTATGGAGATGGTAAAAATATAAGGGACTGGTTGTTTGTTGAGGATCATGTGAAGGGTATAGAGCTGGCTTTCTATAAGGGCAAAGCTGGTGAAGTGTACAACATTGGAGGGGGTAACGAACGAACCAACAATGAGATCGTTGAAAATTTATGCAGGCTCCTTGATAAACTTCAGTCAAATGGAAGGCAGACTTATCTTGAACAGGTTCAATTTGTGGAGGATCGTGCCGGGCATGACAAAAGATATGCTATCGACGCCAGTAAAATTGAAAAAGATCTGGGTTGGAATGCGGAGGAAGACTTTGCTTCCGGGTTATTGAAAACGGTTCAGTGGTATATCGAAAAATATCGATAACGTTATCATATTCCGAAAGAAACCTGTCAAAATTCAAAATAATTTAATTTTTAATAACATATTCTTAACGAATAATAATCATGTTTTTAAGAAATAAACCTAACATTTTTTATTAACTATAACGTTTTCGTTGATTTCCATCAATTTTTCTAATTTTAAGGTTAAAATTTTAACATTCAAAATTCACTAACTTCTGTTTAACCTATTAAATTTGTCGGCTTAAAGAAAGTCCTGAATTTACCCTACTTATGTGTTTGTCCGATCCCGGATAAATTTTCACTCAGGAATTTTTTTTTAACAATTTTCTTTTCGGGAATTACATTATGTGATTCACGACGGCGAAGCCTTGTTTTCATATCTAAAATATGTCAAAAATTATTCACGTTTTGCTTACCGGAGGAGTAGGTAGCCGATTGTGGCCTTTGTCTCGCAAATCGAGGCCAAAGCAGTATATTGATCTTTTTGGGGGTTATAGTTTGTTTGAACACAGCGTTAAACGGAATTTGAAATTCTGTAATTCACTGAATTTAGTGGGAAATACTGATAATAATGCTTTATCTCTGGATGCTTTAAAGAAACTTGAAATTATTGGTTATAACAACACCATCGAAGCAACTCCCAGAAATACAGCTCCGGCAATTTGTTTTGCCGCTTTGCAGGCGAATCCTGACGATATTTTGTTAGTCACCCCGGCAGACCACATTATTAAAGAGGGGGAGGCTTATGATAAGGCGATAGTAGAAGCTGTAGAACTCGCCAAAGAAGATTTTATCGTTACATTCGGGATTAAACCAGACAGGCCTGAAACGGGATATGGCTATATTGAGCATAATGAAGATAATGTCATTTCCTTCAGAGAAAAACCAGATCTAAAAACTGCCGAAGGCTTTTTAAAAAAGGGAAATTTTCTATGGAATAGTGGAATGTTCTGCTTTAAAGCCGGTGTTTTTTTAGAGGAAATAAAAAAATATCAGCCTGAAATTTTAGCCAGATCCATGGAGGCCTGGTTTAATAATGTAGAGGGAGCATTGCAACTAGACGATTCAATGAAGATCCCATCCATTAGTGTGGATTATGCGGTGATGGAAAGAAGTGAAAGGATTAAAGTGGTGCGTGCAGAGTTTGAGTGGAGCGATATGGGAAGTTTTGAAGCGATCTATGATTACCTAAAACTGCAAGGTCATAAAACCGATGAAAATGGTAATATGGTCATTGGAACAGGTATCTATACCGCCTTTGTAGGTTTAAAAGATAGTATTTTTGTATGTACTCCAGACGCCAACCTTGTCCTTTCTAAAAATGACTCTCAGAACGTTAAAAAGATTTATTCTCAATTAGAATCAACCAATAAGGAATTAGTTTAGTAATTTGTATATGAAAAAAGTAGCATTAATTACCGGAGTAACCGGGCAGGACGGGGCTTATCTTAGTGAGTTTCTTTTGAAAAAAGGGTACATAGTTCATGGTTTAAAAAGGAGGTCCTCTCTTTTTAATACAGATCGTATCGATCATTTATACCAGGATCCTCATGAGACTGAAAGAAATTTCATTCTACATTATGGAGATATGACTGACAGTACTAACCTCATCCGTCTTATCCAAGAAATCAAGCCTGATGAGATCTATAACCTCGCGGCGATGAGTCACGTTCATGTATCTTTTGAAACTCCGGAATATACTGGTAATGCTGATGGTCTGGGAACTTTACGGATTCTTGATGCAGTAAGATTACTCGGACTTGAAAAGAAAACAAGGATCTACCAGGCATCTACTTCAGAATTATATGGAAAGGTACAGGAGGTACCTCAGTCGGAAACTACTCCTTTTTATCCGAGAAGCCCTTATGCTGTTGCAAAAATGTATGCCTACTGGATTACAGTAAATTATCGCGAAGCTTACGGGATGTATGCCTGCAACGGGATACTTTTTAATCATGAATCACCATTACGTGGTGAAACTTTCGTGACCAGGAAGATCACCAGGGCTGCCGCGCGTATCGCTTTGGGACTTCAGGATAAATTCTACCTGGGGAACCTGGATGCACAAAGAGACTGGGGTCATGCAAAAGATTATGTAAGAATGATGTGGATGATCCTTCAGGCAGAGGAAGCCGAGGACTGGGTGATCGCCACTGGAAAGACAACTCCTGTTCGGGATTTTGTAAAAATGGCTTTCGCTGAAGTGGGGATAGAGCTGGAGTTTGAAGGTGAAGGAGTAGAGGAAAAGGCTTTTGTAAAATCCTGTAGTAACCCGGAATTCCAGATCGAGGAAGGTAAAGAAGTGCTTGCGGTAGATCCAAAATACTTCAGGCCAACCGAGGTGGACCTGTTAATTGGAGATGCTTCTAAAGCGAACACTAAACTTGGATGGACGCCGGAATATGATCTTAAAGACCTGGTTAAAGATATGATGCAAAGCGATGTAAAGCTTATGCAGAAAGATCAGCATCTAAAAGAAGGCGGATACCAGACTTTAAATTATTACGAATAGAATATGATTTCCAGAGAACGGGATAATCTTATTTAAATCATTATAATGATTAACAAATCATCAAAAATATATGTTGCCGGACATCGGGGAATGGTTGGTTCAGCTATCTGGAGGAAACTGGAGGTAGAAAGCTACTCAAACCTGATTGGGAAAAATTCGAAAGAACTGGATCTTAGAGATCAGAAGGCCGTTCAGGAATTCTTCGAAACCGAAAAACCGGAGATAGTCATCGATGCTGCCGCGAGAGTAGGAGGAATACTGGCGAACAACGATTATCCCTACCAGTTTTTAATGGAGAATATGCAGATTCAAAATAATCTCATTGATTTCTCCCATAAGACAGATGTAAAGAAATTCATTTTTTTAGGGAGTTCTTGCATCTACCCAAAACATGCGCCACAGCCTTTAAAGGAAGAATATCTGTTAACCGATAGTCTGGAACCAACCAACGAATGGTATGCTATTGCTAAGATCGCAGGGGTTAAAGCTTGCGAAGCGATAAGAAAACAATTCGGGAAAGACTACGTAAGCCTTATGCCTACCAATCTTTACGGTACTCACGACAATTTTGATTTGAAAACATCTCATGTTTTACCTGCAATGATCCGAAAATTTCATGAGGCTAAGCTAAGTGATCATTCGCCAGTAAAGCTCTGGGGCTCCGGTAATCCAATGAGAGAATTTTTATTTGTAGATGACCTTGCCGATGCCGTATGTTTCGCTTTGGAAAATAAACTTCCGGAAAATCTTTACAACATAGGGACTGGAAAGGATCTTACGATCAAAGAACTTGCCGAGACTATTCAGAGTATCGTTGGACATAAAGGAGAAATAAAATGGGATGCTACCAAACCCGATGGTACTCCGCGTAAGCTGATGAATGTAGATAAAATGAAAGATGCTGGGTGGCAGGCTTCAACCTCCCTGGAAGCAGGAGTTAAAAAAACCTATAATTGGTTCCTGCAGAATAAAGGCCAGTATAAAGAAGTGAAATTGTAATAAGGCTATAATATCACTGAGATACTATTTTAAGTAAGTGTAGTTGAATATAAAGACCCATCCCAACATAAAAAAGCTAAAATATCTTAGCCCTTTTTCACTTTACGGAGGTACCCAAGAACTGGCAGTAGGCCAACCATTAATTTTGGAAACCTGCATTTTTGTTTGAGGGTAGGAAGCTGCTGGATAAGCAACAACAGAAAGAAATAGGTTTTGAATTTTATTCGATAGGGATGAAGATAATTTTCTTAAACTTAAATAGTTATTAATTTTCTATGAGCCAGGCTAAAAAAGTAGCTAAAAATACCGGGTTTTTATATGCCCAAATGGCCATTACAGTATTCATTTCTTTATATACAACTCGTATAGTACTATCTGCTTTGGGAGTTAAAGATTTTGGAGTGTTTAATCTTGTTGGTGGTGCTATTGCCATGCTTACTTTCTTAAACACAGCAATGGCTTCGGCGTCACAGCGGTTCATGTCTTATTCCCAGGGGGAAGGAATAGAGCTAAAACAAAAGCAAATTTTTAATATAAGTTTATTACTTCATATAGGGGTAGCTATTGCGGTAGTAGTATTCCTGGAAGGATGCAGCTACTTTTTATTTGATGGATTCTTAAATATTGAACCTGAAAATATTGGTGTAGCAAAAGATATTTTCCAGTTCCTTATTATAAGTACCTTTTTTACTATAATCTCTGTGCCCTATGATGCGGTGATCAATGCACATGAAAATATGCTCCTCGTTGCCATATTAAGAATTATAGAAGTAATTTTAAAACTGGCTATAGCGTTTTATTTATCCTTCTCTCCTTATGATAAGCTGTTGACCTACGGTCTCCTTATGGCTTCTTTATCTGTAATATTATTGATCATTAGACAAATTTATTGCCATAGGAAATATGAAGAAGTGGAAATAGGGATAAAAAAATATTATAATAAGCCTTTATTTCAGGAAATGACCGGTTTTGCCGGTTGGTCCTTCGCGGGTTCTTCAACCAATATTATTGCTAATTATGGGCAGGGAATAGTTTTAAACCTCTTTTTTGGAACTACAATAAATGCGGCACAGGGAGTAGCCGTTCAAATTAACGGCCAACTTAGTGCTTTTGCTAACGTTGTTCTTAGAGCATTAAATCCATATATAGCTAAAAGTGAAGGCGCAGGTAAAAGAGATAGGATGTTGAAGGCTTCGTTAATAGGCAGTAAAATCTCTTTTCTTTTATTATTGCTATTTTATATACCGTTTTTGATTGAAACAGAATACATTTTTACACTTTGGCTTAAGAATATACCTGAATATGCTGTCATTTTTTGCAAATTGGCTTTACTTCGAAGTCTTGTGGAACAGCTTTTTCTTCCTTTAGTTACATCTATTAATGCAGTTGGAAAAATAAAATATTTTCAGATATATAGCTCTATTTTAACTTTTTTACCATTACCAATTTCTTATTTATTTTTTTATCTGGGATTTCAGCCATACTATATTTACGTTGTATTTATAATTTATGCTTTAAGCAAGGGGGCGATGATACTCTGGTTTACCAAAAAAGAATGTGGATTAAAAGTTAAAATCTTTTTTAAAAATGTTTTTCTTCCTTGCATATTTTGCTTTGTCATAGTTTATTCAATTTCGTATTTATCATCCACCATTTTTAATGTCGGATTAATAAGAATTATTGCAGTAGTATTTGTACACTTTATTTCTTTTGCTTTGGTGATTTGGATGATTGGGCTTAATAGGGAAGAGCGTGAAGCTTTTAAAAAGATAGTAGAGAATTCTTTGAAAAATTACAGTTTTCATTTTTTGTCTCGATAATTAATAGCTTTCAATATGAATAAGGAAAAAATCATTTATCCAATTAACGGCTTAAAAAGGCCTCACAATGGAATAGAACAGAAAATGTTTCTTAAGATTAATAGTTTGCCTATAATTCGTAATTTAAATTTTATTAAAAGAATGTTTTGTAAAAGTTTCGGCCTTCCATTTTCTACATCATTTAATAAGGATTTTTACTGTTCTGCTCCGAATATAAAAGTTGGAAATAACGTGGGTTTAGCAGATACTTATATTTTAGCATATGCGCCGGTCTTTATTGGAGAAGGGACTTCTTTTTCATTTCGAAATATGATAATAACTTCAACTCATGAAATTAGCAACTTTTCTACAATTATTGCAAAACCTATAAGTATAGGCAGAAAGGTATGGATTACTACAAATGTTACAATATTACCTGGAGTTAGTATTGGTGATAATACCATCATAGGAGCAGGAAGTGTTGTTACTAAAGATATTCCCCCAAATGTCTTTGCTGCAGGTAATCCTTGCGAAGTAATCCGCGAAATTGAATTTGTAAAGTAATTAAACTAATTATTATGAAGAAGTATGCAATTTTGGTTAATACCTGTGACAAATTTGAAGATTGTTGGATTCCATTTTTTAAGCTTTTTAAAATTTATTGGCCGGATTATAATGGTAAAATTTACCTAAACACTGAGTATAAAGATTTTTCATATTCTGGCTTAAACATTATTCCACTTAAAGTAGCAGAAAAAAAACAAGATGCAGACAAAATTACTTGGAGTGAATGTTTGAAAAGAGCTTTGGAAAAAATTGATGAAGATATATTACTATATATGCAAGAAGATTATTTTTTAAAAGGTTCGGTAAAGAATGATTTAGTAGAAAAATATAGTAACCTCATGAATAATGCGCAAAATTTACATTGTATTCATCTGACTGATCAGTCAGTAAAATCGGCAGGTGGCTCTAAATATGAAAATTTGGATAATGTTGAAATGAATCAACGATACAGAATTAGCTGTCAAGCTGCGTTATGGCAAAAAGATATTTTGGCTTCATATTTAAGGTCTTATGAAAGTGCTTGGGATTTTGAAGAATTTGGTTCGAAAAGAAGCTCTAAAATGAAACATAACTTCTATGTGGTGAATAGAAATTGGGTGAAATTGGGGGAATATGAAATAATACCTTACATCTTCACTGGGATTGTACAGGGAAGATGGAAGGAAGAAGTTGTAGATCTTTTTGAGAAACATGATATTTCGGTTGATTACGCTGTGCGTGGATTTCTTTCTGAAAGAGTTGAAAAACCTTTTCATAAGAAGGTTCAGTATCGTTTTAATAAAATCCCTAATCAAATTAAAAACGAGTTAGAACTTTTAAAATTAAAGAATAGATAGATTATCAATTTCTTGAATCATCCAATATTCAAACATATTCAGAACTCAACTAAGAAAATTTTGAAAGATGATCCAGGCATGATTCTAAAATTTGTATACTAATATTTTTGAGAAGATATTTTAAGGTGCATTCAAATTCTTCAAAATTTATTTCAATTTTAATAGCTTGTAATAATCAACTTCTAAATAATGGATAAATTCTTAATATATACTCTTAAAGGATTTAAAAAGCTTTATCAAAAAGTTTATAAAACTCCATTTAAGGTAGTTCGCGGAGTTCAGGATGAAGACCTTTGTTCAAAAATTATAATCGAAAAGCTTTCAATTCAAGAACCGTTTATGATTGCTAGATTGGGATCTACGGAGTTAACTTGCTTATTAAATTTTTTAAGTATTAAGGAAAATAAAAATCAATATATAAAATATATAAGAGGTGAAAGCGAGGCCTTCTGGTGGAACCAGAATATATTGGAACAAATGAAGAACTGGAGTGGATTCTTTCCGGCAAATCAGAAAAATATTACTCGTTTTTGTGAACTAATGCTCCAGGATATAACTGAAGTAGATATTTTAGGATCATGGTTATATGCAGAAAAAAATGTAGATATATACAGATCAAAAAATTCTTTAGACATGCATCTTCGTATGCTAGAGCCTTTTTGGTCAGAAACACCTTGGACTTTGGCTTTAAAAAGCAAAAAGGTTTTGGTAGTGCATCCATTTAGCGAAACCATTGAGGAACAGTATAAAAAAAGAAGTCTTTTATTTGATAAGGAGATCCTGCCAGAATTTGAATTAAGAACAATTAAAGCTGTTCAAAGTCTGGGCGGTGACAGTACGTTTAAATCCTGGTTTGAGGCTTTTGACTATATGAAGGCGGAAATTGATAAACAAGATTATGATATTTGTTTAATAGGAGCTGGAGCATACGGATTTCCATTAGCAGCTCATGTGAAAAGGCAAGGTAGAAAAGCGGTGCATTTGGGTGGTGCTTTGCAGTTATTGTTTGGTATTAGGGGTAAAAGATGGGAAAATCCGAATTATGGTGTAAAAACCTGGGGTATACCTAAAGGCAGCTATAGTAATTTGATGAACGAGCATTGGGTGAGACCTGGCGAAATTACAAAACCTAAAAATGCAGAAAGTGTTGAAGGGGCTTGTTACTGGTAAATAATTGGAGGTGAATAGATACGGAAGATTCGCAATTAATTTTATAAGGACAATAATTTTTAATTTTAAAGTTTTGACCTTTAAAGATGCTTTGAAATTACCATTCTGGTTGAATCAGAAGGTTATTATCCATGGGAATAGCGGTAAAATTCATTTTACAGTTCCTATCAAACGTAAGATGTTTATTTTCTCAACAATCCATAGTGAAATTCTTGGAAAGACAGCATCACACTGGACAAATCATGGAGAGGTTGTAATCGAAGGTGAAAATATTAGGGTTGGCACTGGCACATGCATAAGTTGTCTTATAAATGCTAAGATCCAATTTGGAAATAATGTGACTATTGGGGGTAAAAATAAAGTTATTTCACAGCAGAAAATTATTTTAGGTAAAAACATAAGAACGGCTTGGGATGTTCAAATTATTGACACAAATTTTCATTTTACCATAAATAGTAAAACCAAGGAAGTTGCTTCAAAACAAATGCCAATTGTCATTGGCAATGATTGTTGGTTGGCTAATAGAGCTAGTTTAATGAAAGGCACAATTTTGCCGGACAAAACTATTGTTGCAAGTAATTCAATAACAAATAAACCCTATAAGATACCCCAAGGGGAAGATAGTTTGGTGATTGGGGGAAGCCCTGGTAAAATTATTGGTTATAACATATCACGATTGCGGTTGACTGGAGAGCAGGAAATGATGCTGGCTTCGAAATTTACGCAATTAAATGTTGGAAATATACCAATAAGGGATATAACTTCTCTCAAATTTGACTATTAAATGGTGAATTTGCCTAAGGAAAATATTCCAAATAGTGAAAAAATACTTCTAATAATATTATTTGATTTAATTCTTTATGAACTCAGGACGCTTAGAATACATAGATATTGCTAAGGGATTAGGTATTATATTAGTTGTAGTAGGGCATATTTCTCCTAATAAAGAATTGAATCAATTAATATATACTTTCCATATGCCTTTATTTTTTCTAATTGCAGGAATGTTTATTAGAAACAAGAGTAGGACCAAAGCACTGGTTATAAAAAATTTTTATCGGATAATTGTTCCATTGATTTTTTTTACTTTTTTATTTTTTCCTTATCAGCTTTTCAACTTAAAAATTACGGGGGATTTAACTTTTAAAAATACCGTTGCTATTAGTCCATTATTTGGGGGAAATGGAATTACAACTACGTTTTGGTTTCCGGAAGTATTATTTATGTCTTTAATAATAGTTCATGTGCTGAGAAAAAATGTTTTAAAAGAGCGGTCACACATAATAATTTTATCATTAATCTTATTATTTTTTTCTCATTTGATTACATCAATCTCATATTTAAAATATTTTCCATTTTCTATAAATGTCATCTTATATGCGATTCCATTATTACTAGTAGGTAATTTGTTGACCTTTTTCGATTTCAGAAAGTATAAGGCATCTGTGATTTTTTTGATGGTAATTGCAATTGGAATATTTTTATTTGGTTTTAACTATAAATTCGATATGAAAAATAATATTTATGGTGTGCCCGTTTATGCGGAATTCATGGCCATATTATTAACATCAGGTATACTTTCCGTTAGTATCTTTTTAGAAGATACTAAACTAGGGGCAGCTATATCATATATAGGTAATGCTTCATTAGTTATAATGTTTCTTCACCAGTTTATTCAAGTAAGTTTACCTATTAGTATACCTTGGATTAAAATAATGCTTGCTCTTATTTTTTCCTTAATTATATATTTTTTTTCCAAAAGACATCCAGTTTCGAATTTATTAATTAACGGCAAGCGCTATTAGTTAAATGATGAAAGTTTTACATATATTACATGAATTAAAATACTCCGGGGCGGAAATTATGTATGTCGATGCTGCCCCAGTCTTTAATTCCTTAGGATGTGATCTTTCTGTGGTAGCTACCGCTTCTAATTTGGGTGAATTTGCTCCAAAATTTAGGGAGGCAGGGTATACTGTTTATCATAAAACTATACCTAAAAAAAAATCTGTTTTTCAAAGATTAGGTTATTATTCAAAATTTATAAATTTCATAAAGCGCGAACAATACGACGTAATCCACAATCACTCAAGTGCTACCTATTGGGGAATGGCACTTTGTGCTAAGCTTGCCGGAATAAAATGTGTGCATACTTTTCATAATGTCTTTCCAACATCGTGGTATAGCAGATGGTATCATATCTGGCTCAGGTGGTCAGCAAAGAATTTATTGGGCTGTACTTTTCAATCTATTAGTGATTCTGTTTACCGGAATGAACAAAGAACATTTTTAAATAGCACCGTTTTAATTAATAATTGGTATTGTGAAAAACGTTTTTACCACGCTCAGGAAGAGGAAAAGGAAGCCATAAGAAATGAGCTAGGTATAGATAAACATGCGTTGGTTTTAGTCTCCATAGGAGGATGTAGTCATATAAAGAGGCACTCGGATATTATAAAGGCTCTGCCGAGGATTCTCCAGAAATATCCGAATACCGTTTATTTACACCTAGGAGAGGGAGATGTTTTATGTGAGGAGAAAGAATTGGCGAAAAAATTAAACATAGGCGAAAAAATTTATTTTGAAGGTAATCAAAACGATGTGAGGAAATTCTTAATAGCTTCCGATATTTACCTTATGCCAAGCAAATTTGAAGGAATTTCCTTAACCACGATTGAAGCCATGGCCTGCAAGATTCCAGCAATTTTATATGATGTACCTGGTTTGAGAGACTTTAATTCAACGCAACAGAATGCGTTGGTTATTAAAGAAGATATTAGTGAATTAGTGAATAGTATAGATAAGCTACAGATAGATAATTTATTTAAAGTAGCTATTGCAAAGAGAGCAAAATCCTTCGTTGATGAAAAATATAATATGGTAAACAACGCTGGTAGTATAGCTAATTTGTATAACCAGAAATAATGAAACAAAAGCAGATTTGGTTGATATGGCTTCTTTTATTTTTAACCCTATTCAGGGTAGATACCTATACCGAATTACAAATTGGAAATACAACCTTATGGTGGATAATAGAGTTTGTAATTATTCTACTAATTGCTGCTGTTGGAAAAAACATAGGGCGAATAGATCCTGGCAAATTCGCCAATCCCGTCAAATATCTGTTGATCTGGAATGCAATATGTATTATTCGCGGCTTTCTCATTGCTGAAAATTACTGGGAATGGAAGAATCTGTTGGGAACCGGTTTGATGCTTTTCATCCCACTAATTGTTTATGTCTCAAGTGATCTTTTTTTTCTTCAGAAATTATTGCGAAAATGGTTTACATATATGCCATGGTTATTCTTTCTATTTATTCCTTTTACAATTGGTGTAGAGCATGGTGCAGATTTGTACGGTAAATATTTTGTTCCAGTCTTATTTTTACTACCTTTCATATACTTATTGCCGGTTAGGTATCGAATATTTATCTTAATTATCTCGATAATTGTTTTACTATTTAGCCTGGATGCTCGGAGTAATATCATTCGTTTTTTGGTTGCAGGTTTTCTTGGCTTCGCTTTTTATTTCAGACGGCTTATTAGACCTCAATTCTTGAAAATATGTAGTTTCTGCTTTTTCATATTGCCCATAGTACTTTTAGTTCTTGGCATTTCAGGAAAATTTAATGTTTTCAAAATGGATGAATATATTAGCGGAGAATATACTACACAAGTTGTTAAGAATGGAGAAATAAAGGATGCTTCATTGACAGCTGATACTCGTTCCTTTTTATATGTCGAAGTTTTACAATCAGCTATCAAAAATGATTATTTCTTTGTTGGTCGTACTCCCGCTCGCGGTTACGATTCAGTCGCCTTCGGTGAATTTCTTGCTGAAGATCTTGGAACTGGTAAGAATGAACGTTTTGGTTCCGAAGTAGCCATACATAATATATTTACCTGGAACGGCTTAACTGGAGTATTTTTATATTTTTTAGTCTTTTACAAAGCTTCTTTGCTAGCATTATATAGATCAAATAGCTATACTATGAAACTGCTAGGGGTTTTCGTAGCCTTTCGGTGGCTTTTTGCATTTATAGAGGATTTTACTGTATTTGAATTACAGTATATTTTCTTATGGATCACAATTGGTATTTGTTATTCTTCCAAATTTAGAGAAATGGATGATTATGAATTAAAACTCTGGGTTCGGGGAATTTTTGATAAACGGTATAGGGAATATTATTATAATTTGCCAGAGACTTCTTCACCTCAATTCCAGAATTGAAATCTATGATTACTAAATTTAAAATAGCCGTTCTTTTAACTTGTCATAATCGTAGAGATAAAACACTTAATTGCTTGAATGCCTTATTCGCTGCCAAAGTCCCACCTGGGTTTATTTTAGAGGTTTTTCTTGTTGATGACGGCTCTGCGGATGGTACAGGTGAGGCTGTTAAAAATAATTTTCCGAAGGTAACTGTCATAACCGGCACCGGAAATTTATATTGGAACCAGGGAATGCGGCTGGCCTGGCAAACAGCAACCCAAACAGCCGATTACGATTTTTTTCTTTGGTTAAATGACGATACTCTTTTAGACAGGAATGCGATAACCGAAATGTTGGATTGTTTAGAGGAAGGTTTTCAGATGAGTAATACGTCGGGCCTAGTGACTGCCGCTTGTAGAAGTGAAGCTGGAAAAACTAAATTTTCTTATGGAGGTCGAACAGAATCCCAGCCATTAATACCCAACGGAGACCTACAAACTTGTAAATATATAAATGGGAATGCTGTTCTAGTCCCGGTTGAAGTTTATAAAGCACTGGGAAATCTTTCTCCAGATTATACCCATGGAATGGGGGATTATGATTATGGTTTAAGAGCTATTCAAAAAGGATTTAATTGTTATACGACCAAAAGTTTCGTTGCAACTTGTGCACCCAATGAAGGCATACCTGACTGGTGTAATCCAAATGTACCTTTTAGTAAAAGATGGGCACTTTTATATTCGCCTCTTGGTCTCAACCTAAAAGAATATTTATTATTCCGAAAAAAATTCTGGGGAAATAAATGGAGGGAATACGCTTTGAAAGCCTATTTAAAAGTCATTTTCCCTGGTATTTATGCAAAGCTTAAATAGGAACTTTATTAATTACTGAAATTTAAACAATGAATATTCTAGCCACCTGGATTTGTCTTGATACCGAAGAGAATAGCTCCTATTTTCCATCTTCAAAGGGATTCTCCTCTGATTTTACAGTGCAACAGGTTTATTGGAAGTGCCTGGCTTGCTCTATGTTTACAGCACGCTTTTACAATCCCGAAATAAGATTAGTTGTTTTCTCTAATACAGAGGAACTTCCGGTTATAGATGGAGTAGATTTTCAAGCTTTATTTCAAAAGCTTAATGTAGAATTACACACCACAGAATTTAATTATCAGACTCCCGAAGGCTACTTTAATAATTGGCGTAACCAATTTTACGAATTTTCCATATTTGAATATATTTCTAATTCCCCTCTTTTTGATGAGAGTGATAAATTTTGCCTGATAGATTCCGATTGTATTATTTCGGGATCTTTAGAAAAAATATTTCTTGAGCTATTGGATAACTTGTTTCTAAATTATAAAATAAATTATACTCCTGAGCATGTTATAAACGGACTTTCACGAGAAGATATGAGAAAAGTATTTCAAAAACTAGAAGGAGCGGAAGTTAATGAATTCCCAGAATATTATGGAGGGGAATTTTTAGCCACAAGTATTTCTGGAATTAAAGAAATCAACCGATACTTCAAAATATTGTGGCCAAAATTAATTCAACTGCATCGAAGAAATGAAGATCGCTTAAACGAAGAGGCACATGTTTTAAGTTATAAATTTTTAAATCTAAAAATGAAAACTCTATCGGGAATAAATATGTTAAAAGGCTTTGGACAGACCCTACAACCTTTAGAAATGTTGAACCAGGTGATGAAAAATTGCTGGTCTGGCATTTACCAGCAGAAAAAAGGAAAGGTTTTATAAGTTTTTGAAGGTTAAGAATTTTACTGCGAAAGATTTAAATGATGAAACACTGTCTAAAAATTTAAAGTCTTTTTTTCAAGATTCCTAACTTAAATTTTTCTCAAAGAACATATTTTATGGCCAAGTCAACAGCTAAAAAAATTTTACAGAAGTAAAATGTTAAAATTAGCTCCAATTTGTCTTTTTACTTATAATAGATTGAAAGAAACCCGCCAAACGGTTGATGCATTACAGAATAACTATCTCGCCGGAGAGAGTGAACTTTTTATATTTTCTGATGGGCCTAAGGATGAAAAAGGATTTTCTAAAGTCAAGGAGGTTAGAGATTATCTGAAAACTGTAGAAGGATTCAGGAATGTTTCAATTATTGAGTCTAAAGAAAATAAAGGCCTGGCAAATTCAATTATTGATGGAGTTTCTGAAATTATTGAAAAATATGGAAAGGTTATCGTTCTGGAAGATGATCTAATCACATCGCCTAATTTCCTTGATTTTATGAATCAATCCCTAGAATTTTATAAAAACAGAAATATCTTTTCTATATCTGGATATAGTTTTAACCTGCCATCACTTAATTCATATCAACAGGATTTTTACCTGGGGTACAGGGCTTTTTCATGGGGATGGGGCACGTGGAATGATGTTTGGGAAAATGTAGATTGGGAAGTAAAGGGATACCATACATTTATTAAAAGTGCGAAACAACAAAAAAGATTTATGCGTGGAGGCAGTGATATGCCCCGCATGCTTAAGAAACAAATAAATGGTAAAATTGATTCTTGGGCGATTCGATGGTGCTACGATCAATTTCAGAAAGATATGCTAACAATATTTCCGCGTGTTTCAAAAGTCAAGTCTATTGGATTTGGAAAAAGCGCGACTCATACTAAGCAAACCAAACGTTTTGATACAATCTTAGACGATGGTAGCCAAAGAAGTTTTGTTTTTGATGAATTTCCAAAAATACATTTAGAACTTATAAAAGAATTTAAAAAACGATTTTCAATTATGAATCGTTTAAAAGACAGATTTACTTGGTAAGAAAGCAGGGTGGAAAGGTATTGTTTATAATGCATTTCCCGCCACCGGTACACGGGGCTTCCATGATTGGAGAATATATACGGAAAAGTCAATTCATTAATTCCTCTTTTGACACAAAGTATATAAATTTAGGCACTTCGGTTTCGGTTGATGAAATTGGTAAAGGAGGTTTGGTAAAACTGATACGCTACGTACGCTTAATTTTTAATGTAATTTGGAGTTTGGTCAATTTCCGTCCCAAACTGGTTTACCTAACTTTAACAGCCAGTGGACCGGGATTTTACAAAGATGCTTTGGTTTCATTAATCGTAAAAGCTATTGGATTCAAGGTTATTTATCACTTTCATAATAAAGGAATAAAAGAAAACTCTGATAGCTGGTTAAATGATTTACTGTATAAGTTATTATTCCGAAAGTCTGCCGTAATCCTACTTTCTAAGAATCTGTTTAAGGATGTTGAGAAGTATGTAAATAGAAAACAGGTATATATATGCCCTAATGGAATACCCAAAATTGAATTTAGTTGTTCTGAAAATAAAGTAACCAGGGAAATTCTATTTCTTTCCAATCTCATAAAGTCTAAAGGGATATTAGTTCTGCTTAATGCCTGTCAAATTTTGAAAGAAAGAAATGTCGATTTTCATTGCTCGCTAGTAGGCGGGGAAGGAGATCTCTCCGAAAATGATTTGAGGAATGTTATTAAAGGTAAAGGCTTAGAAAATAATGTCGAGTATTTAGGTAAACAATATGGGCAAGATAAAAACGAAATATATAAAAAAGCTAGTGTTTTTGTCTTTCCGACCTTTTATCCCAAAGAGTGTTTCCCATTAGTGCTTTTAGAGGCGATGCAGTTCTCATTACCAATAGTCACCACTTCAGAAGGGGGTATTGAAGCGATTGTGGAAGATGGCCGAAATGGATTTATTATTCCTAAAAAAGATCCGATATCTTTGGCCGACAAATTGCAATTGCTCCTTGAGCATGCAGATTTAGCTAAGGAAATGGGGGGGGAAGGAAAAATCAGGTTTAATGAAAACTTCACATTTCAAAACTTTGAAACAAGAATCTTGTTCATTTTACAAAACGTCTTGACAAAAATCTAAATAGAGGATTCTCTAATCCTAATTATAATATCTCCTTCGAAGACCACCTAGAATAAAGGTCTCAACTAAGAAAATGCTGACACCCCAAATCAATTTAGCATGAAAAAAAATTCATTGTTGTCTCTTAAGATTTCTACCGGAACCTATGAGAAATTTTTGTCCAGCCTCCATGAATATTCTGTATCCGGAAAATCAACCTACACCTGTGTGGCAAATGTGCATATGCTGGTAGAAGCCTATAAAGATGAAGAATTTGCAGCAATTGTGAATAGTGCCGATTTGGTAACTCCAGATGGTATGCCCCTTGCAAAAGGTTTACGATTACTGCATGGGAAGAAGCAGGACAGGGTTGCCGGAATGGATCTGTTGCCAGACCTATTAAAGATTTCTGAAACAAAAAACTTAAAGGTGTTTTTCTATGGGGGTACTCAGGATATGCTGGATAAAACTGAAGAGTATTGTCTCTCAAATTATCCTGAATTAAAAATTTCCGGATTGATCAGTCCGCCTTTCAGGCCTCTTAGTGAAAAGGAAAATGAGGACTATGCCATGACGATCAATGCCAGTGGTGCAAACTTTGTATTTGTTGCTTTGGGTTGTCCTAAACAGGAAAAATGGATGGCCGCGATGCAAGGTAGAATTAATTCATGTATGGTGGGTATTGGAGGAGCGCTGCCCGTTATGATCGGCATGCAGAAAAGAGCTCCAAAATGGATACAGGATGCATCATTGGAATGGCTTTATCGCTTAGGACAGGAGCCCAAACGATTGTTCAAGCGGTACTTTTATACCAATTCTCTTTTTCTATTTTTATTTACCAAAGAATATTTAAAAACCAAACTTAAGATAGCTAACTCTTAAGCTTTTCCCCTACGATAGCTTTGACAACCCAACCTACTTATGAAAAGATCTGATCTTATCATCCCGTTTTCTATTGTGGCGCATTTATCTATAATTAATGCGGTATTAATTGGCTTTAACACCGTTAATTATTTTGGCTGGCGATCTCTGCTGGCTATTAATAGCTTCTGGTTATTAATTTGCTTCTTTATGGAATTTTACCCTACGGCCAGGAAGGAGAATTTCTTCACTAATTTCCACAGGTTCGTGCAGGTATTTTTATTATTCTGTTTAGGGTATTTTACGGTTATGGCATTTAAGTCATATGCCTTTGACCGTTATGAACAGTTTTATATTCTAAGTTTTCTCTTTGCAAGCCTTTTAGTTTTTAGGATCATCTTCTATTATATGCGTAGCAAATATCGGATCTTGGGAGGGAACTCTGCTACCGTAGTTGTAATAGGTCGCGATAATAACCTGAAAAAACTAAAGCAGATCTTTCACCAGCCGGAACTGGGATATCGTTATATGGGATTTTTTGATAACCTCTCTTCTACCAGTAAAAATTACAAAGGCAAAGTGAATCAGGCATTTCAATATATTCTGGAAAATTCGATAGACGAGGTGTATTGTTACGCCTCACAGCTAACTAAAAAAGAGTTGCATAGTATTATCTCATTCGCTGATAAAAATTTTAAAAAGATTAAAATCATACCAGATAATAAAGAGGTTTTTACCCGTGCAATGGATATGGAAATGTTTAATAATATACCTATTCTTAATCTACGCAAGTCACCTCTTGAGTCTAATTACGCACTTTATGGAAAGCGTATTTTTGACCTGATTTTTTCCAGCCTGGTGATTGTTTTTCTGCTTTCCTGGCTAATTCCATTAATGGCAATTCTGATTAAGTGGGAATCTAAAGGACCTGTATTTTTTAAACAGAAAAGGCATGGTATCAATAAAAAAGTTTTTCACTGCCTAAAATTTCGATCAATGGCTGTGAATGAAGATTCCGATAAAGTGATGGCTACTAAGAATGATATGCGTATCACTAAGATCGGGAAATTTATGAGGAAAACAAGTATTGACGAATTACCTCAATTTCTGAATGTTTTTATGGGCTGTATGAGCGTGGTAGGTCCCCGCCCACATATGGAAGCTCATACTTTTGAATATGAAAGTTCCGTAGATAAATATTTAGTGCGGCATTATACAAAACCGGGAATTACCGGTCTGGCTCAGGTAAGAGGTTATAGAGGTGAGATCCTTGAAGATCGTGATATTATTAATCGCACCCGGCTGGATATTTTTTACCTGGAAAAATGGTCCCCCTCATTAGACCTGAAAATTATCTATCATACGGTCACAAATGCAATCTATGGTGAAGAAAAGGCTTATTGATATTTGCTATCTTTGCGGATTTTTGTGGCATTTTAACAAATTCAACTATTATTCAACTTTAAATTTTAATTTAATCATTTAATAACTAATCTTTCTTATGACAGCCAAATTTTTAACCCCAGTAACCAGAGGATTGTGCTTTGCACTTTTTCTCTCCATGACATTTACACTAACAAACTGTAGTAATGATGACGACAATCCACCAGAAGAATACGAGTTTTCCGAAGATTTTGAAGATATCGGGGAATTGCCCGAACTCGATGATCCGGATCCTGAAATTAGCGAACCTGATCTTGGCGGTGTAAAAGCTTCGGCAGCAACGGAAAGCGTAATTACAAATTTGGAAGAAGGTGGAGATCTCTCAGCAGAAACACAAGCAAGCCTTGATGCAATTGATGCATTTTTAACAGATTTTTCAGCAGAGGTGCAAGCAGAAGCTTCTAATCTTACTGCAGAACGTATAGAAGAAATTATTAACGCGGCAAGCTTGGATGAAGATTTAGCTTCTTTAACCAATGATATTCCTGATAATGTGGCTGCTTTATTGCCTACAATTAACTACAGTGATGATTTTAACCGATCATTTCTTGCCAATGCTTTAGCAAAATCTGGAATTGATCTTTCTGATAAAATCATGATGCAGGATGTAGGTACTGGTCCTTGTTTTGATGCGGCCAAGGAAGCTTATGATGATGCGATGGAAGAGCCAATAGCAAAAAGAGATGCTCAGCTTGCTACGATAGAAACAAACTATCAAACTCGTTTAACTGCGGTTAATACCAGATATGATTCTCGCCAGGCAAATGTAGATGAAGCATTAGGAACCTATAAAACCAACGCTATGGAAACCGCAAAAAGCATCCTCGCTGTCGCGAACAGTTTGGAAGACTCAGAAGCGGACTTATCAAATACATTGAAGAAATATGCTTTAATTTACGCAGTCAACGCCTACAAGTCAGTAGAAGAGTGGTATAATGCTGCTTCTGAATTATTGATAGATGTAAAAGCCGATGAAACTGCTTATATAGAGAGTATCAGAAATGATAAGGAGGCTATGGTTATGAACGCTTTTAAAACTGTTGAAGATAAAGCGAAGGCAGCTCTTAAGACGGCATACTCACAATGCCACAATCAGGGAACTGGTAGCTAATTAAAGATCTTAAATAATTAAAGGTCTGCATTCCTGCAGACCTTTTTTATTATATTAATGAGAAATTTCCTTTTAGGCTTTATTCTATTTTTCGGCAGCATTCATTTTTGTCCGGCTCAGGTAAACTCTTTAGGTAAACCAGGGTATATCTCTGTACCTTCCGGTTCCTGGTTTGATCGCACTGATTTAGGTGTTTCCTTTTCCAATATTCCGGAAAATTATGCTAGCGATATCCTAGCGACCGGTAACAATCCTACCGTTTTGAATACCCTTAATTTTTACAATGTAAGGGCATCGATCACCAGTTTTTTTGATGTTAACTTAAGTATAGCCTATCGTCCAGAAATAAAAGAGAAAATAGGCATCGGAGATCGGCAATTGGATTTTAGATTTCGACTGCTGAAGGAGAAAGAATTCTTCCCTTCCCTGGTTTTAGGAATCACTCCGCCGGGCTCAAGATCACCGGTTTTAGCACATGACTATCTTGCGGCTACCAAAGTAATAACTTCAAAATTGGGTAGATTTGAAATTACCACAGGTTATGGATCTCCATATATAATTTACAGAGATCCGCAGGAGGACAATACGTTCTGGAAATCTTTACAATTCCTAAAAAAGGAAAACTTTAGAAATAATCAGTATTTAAGCGGATTTTTTGGCGGTTTTTCCTATATGCCACTAAAAATTGCTGGAGTAATGGCTGAATATAATACCCAAACAGTAAATACAGGAGTCTTTCTTAAACTGGATGAACGTTTTTATGTCCAGGCATATAGTTTTGATTTTGAAAAACTTGGTTTCAGTTTCTCTGCTAATTTCCCTCTTCATTTGGCGCCAAAAACTTTAAGATCCTATGAAGTTGAAAATTAGTATTGTGGCGTTTTTTCTATCCGCTTTTCTGATTAAGATTTATTCGCAGGAAGCAGGAGAACTATTGCGCAATAAAGGTTATGAAAGTGTTCTTATAGATTCATCTTCAGGAAAAACGAATATATATTTTGAACATCGGGAGTTCCGAAGTCCGTTTCATTCTATGAAATTTGCCAAGCTAATTTTAAAGAATAACGGAATTTCAGAGGCTGATAATGAAATCAATTTTATTCCAATTTACAGGAATGTGCCGATCGGGATTTATTCTGCGGAAAACTATTCATATCAACCATTAGGCTTTATTGAAAAGGCATTTTTCACTGAACACAACCAACCTCTGAAAAATTATCGTTGGAATTTTCGTATTCAGCCTGAGGTGATTTCAAGGTTTGGATTTTACAGTCAGCCGTTTGAAACCAAATTCAATCTGAACATAGATACCCAGATTTTCCTGCTGCCCGGATTTTCTTTATTCACCGGAATAAGCATACCGGTGACCAATACATTAGACTCACAATCTACTAATTTAAGGCCGGCGCCAACTTCTTTAAATTACTTTTCTCAACCTTTGCCATCTCATTTTCTATCGATTAGCGCGGGAACCTTTTATAACGATCGCTATGGTCTGGACTTTCAGTACCGCTATTATAGAATGGATTCAAACTGGAGTTTTGGCCTAGAAAGCAATGTCACAGGATTTTATAGGTTCAACAGTTTCAATTATTCTAATTCTTCCCTCAATAGGATTATGCTGGTTGCTGATGCAGAATATCGTTTGAATTATGAGAATCTGAGCGTAAAATTATCTGTAGGAAGATTTTTATACAGCGACACCGGAGCAAGATTGGAATTGATCAAACAATTCGGAAATGTGGATATCGGTCTTTTTGGAACAGGAAGTACTTCGGGTGCCACGGCTGGATTTAATTTTGCATTTAATTTATTTCCGGGTAAAATTCTACGCTCAAAGGCTTTTGAATTGAGAACTACAGATGAATTCCGTTGGGAATACACCTATAATAATCAGGATTTTGTTGGAATGAAATATCGAACCGGTATTCCTAAATTAAGTGATAGATTACGGCAATACAAAGAAGAATTCATTCAAGATTTCGAATAGTTAAAATATTGTGAAATTTATATTTCAATATGTTATATTCGCACCTTAATAATACAGTTATGATTTTCCCCAAATTTAAAACTATCAGTATCTTATTTATTACTGGTTTATTATGCTTTTCATGCGTTTCACGCAAGGAGATGGTATATTTTCAGGGTTTGGAAAAAGCCGGTACGCAGCTAGAAAAGACTTCAAGCAATCTTATTACTATTAAACCAAATGATCTTCTGACTATTTCGGTTTCAGCACCAGAGCAAGACGCGGCTATTCCATTCAACCTACCTGTAATAGGGGTTCCACAATCTACTAGCTCCAACATGTCTCTCAATGTTGGCGGGCAACAACAATTGCAAACCTATCGTGTTAATGATTACGGTTTTATACATTTTCCAGTTTTAGGCAGGCTTAAGGTAATTGATTTATCAAGTTCAGATCTCTCCGAGTTACTGGAATCTAAAATTCAGGAGTATGTGAAAGATCCAATTGTCAATACTCGCATCGTAAATTTTCAAATTAGTGTTTTAGGTGAAGTTGGGAGACCGGGAACTTTCGATATTCAAGATGAGTATGTAAGTCTGCCAAAGGCTTTAGGACTTGCAGGGGATTTATCGGTTTATGGTCGCAGAGATAATGTTTTAGTAATGCGTGAAAAGGATGGATTAAAGATTCATACCTATTTAGATCTTACTGATCCATCAGTGATTAATTCTCCATTTTATAATTTGCAACAAAATGATGTTGTCTATGTTGAGCCAAATAATGCGCAAATACAATCGGCAAGTTATAATAGAAATGCTTCCGTTTATATTTCAATAGCCTCAGTTCTCGTCTCACTCGCTGTTCTACTTACAAGATAATTATATGTCTCAATATCCATCAAATCAAATTACAGAGGAAGAAATCAATCTTCGGGAAGAGTTAGATAAATATCTGAGATATTGGCCTTGGTTTTTATTATCCACAATTTTGTGTGTAGTTGTTGGCTTTATCTACTTAAAATTCACTACTCCTATTTACAAGACAACCGCAAGTATTATTATTAAAGATGAAGACAGCAAAGGTCCCTCTTCGGAAATGGCTGCATTTGCTGACTTAGGTTTACTAGGCGGTATGGGCACAAATAGTATAGAAAATGAGATCGGTATCTTGAAGTCTAGAAGAATGATGAACAGTACGGTTCGCGCTTTAGATCTAAACTACCGTTTCTTTGATCCTGAAGAATTAAATCAGGCTGAATTATATAAAAATCAACCTTATTCGATAAATGTAATAACATTCGATGCTGAAAAATTTCGAAAGGAACTGGAGATTACTGGATCAGGAAATTACTATATATCTCAATCTGATAAAACCTTAAATATTACAAATGCAGAGACTGGAAAAGTCTATAAAGGAAAATTGGGAAAGCTTATTAGCCTCAATTTTGCGGAATTTGTAATCTCTAAAAATATAGATTACGAAGGCATTTTGAATCGAGTACTTCTTAGTTTTTCTACAATTGAAAATGTCACAGATAATTACCGCAGCCGTTTACAGGTTAATCTAACAGATAAAAACTCCAGCTTAATTGAATTAGGTTTAGAGGATCCTGTAAAGGAAAAAGCTCAGAATATTTTAGACCAATTAATTCTTGAATATAATAAAGAGGCTATTGAAGATAAGAATTTGGTTGCTAGAAATACAGCTGAGTTTATCGATGATCGTCTTGAAATAATTAATAGTGAATTGGATTCGGTTGAAAGCGGCAAGGAGGATTTCAAAGAAGAAAATAGGCTTACAAATATTGAAGCAGAGTCAGAATTATTTATCGAGAATGCCAGTGAGTATAATAAAAAGCAACAGGAAGTTGGAACGCAATTGGAATTGGCCAATGCAATGATCGAATATTTAGACTCTGGGGATAGTACAGATTTATTACCTGCTAATCTCGGAATAGAAGAAGACGGGGTCAACGAACAGATTCGTAATTACAATGAATTGGTATTAGAACGTAACCGTATTTTAAATGGTTCAACTGAGAAAAACCCAATTGTAAGAAGATTGACAAACCAAATCAGTCAAATGCAGGCTAATGTCAAACAGAGCCTTGAAAGAATGAGGTCAAATCTCCGAATTGCAGAGAAAGATTTGAACCGTCAGGTATCATCAATTGGTAGTCAGATTTCAGCAGTTCCATCTAGGGAAAGACAATATCGCGGCATTGAAAGGCAACAAAACATAAAAGAGTCTCTTTACCTGTTTTTACTACAGAAAAGGGAAGAAAATTCTTTAAGTCTTGCAGTAACTGCACCAAAGGCTAAAATTGTTGATAATGCCTACAGTTCTAATGAACCTGTTTCCCCCAAACCGAAAATTATTTTACTTGCCGCATTGATTATTGGGATGCTTATTCCCTTTCTAATTATCTATTTGAAAAATCTTTTAAATAACAAGGTTAAGAATAGAGCCGATCTTGAAAAAGCGTCAAAAGAAATTCCTATTGTTGGTGAAGTGCCTAGAATAAATAAAGGGGAACAAGAAATAATAGAAAGAAAGAATGACCGTTCAGTACTTGCAGAAGCATTTCGAATCTTGCATACCAATTTACAGTATCTATTGGTTAATAACGGTGATAAAAAAACAGGTATAAAGATTTTTATTACTTCTACCGTAAAAGGCGAAGGAAAGACTTTTGCAGCCTTTAACCTGGCGATGACTTTGGCAAATACAGGAAAAAGAGTGGTAGTTGTAGGTGGAGATTTACGGAATCCTCAATTGCAGCGATATGAGGCTCAAACCAAAGAAATGCTTGGAGTTAGCGATTATCTAGTGAATGATAAATATGAATTATCAGGCCTAATAAAACAGTCAAAGTTACATGAAAACCTTTATTTGCTTTCCTCAGGAAGTATTCCACCAAACCCTGCGGAATTGTGGAGACTGGAAAAAGCTACAACCTTATTTCAGGAACTGGAAGCAAACTTTGATTATGTAATAGTGGATACAGCTCCGTCTATGTTGGTGGCAGATACCTTCCTAATTAACAAGCACGCCGATCTTACTCTATATATGGTTCGAGCAGGTTATACAGAAAAGAAATTACAGGAATTTGCTTTAGACTCAAAAAGAGAGGGGAAACTGCATGATGTAGGTTTCGTGCTAAATGATGTAGAGCTTTCCAATTTTGGATACGGTAATAAATATGGTTACACCTATGGTGTAGAAGAAACAGGTTTATGGAGTAAGCTTAAAAACAAGGCAATGTTCTGGTAACTTTTTTCCAAGTTTAATTTGGAGGATCGGTTAGTAGCCGATCCTTTTTTATTTATATCAATAAAATTCAAATTTTCAGTCTTTTAGCTATCTTTGTCGAAGATAATTGCTTTTTGTCCTCCCGTTAAAAGCCTGCCCCTGCAATGAAACGGAGAAATTCTGCCAACCAAAACCCTACTATGGCTTCCAAAAAGCCGCTACTTGCCGGCGCCCTTACTTTTCTTTTTGTGCTTCTTATTGGATTTTTTATAATCTGGCAGCGTTACCAGATCATGAAAGAAGCTCGCCAGCGTGAAATGGCAGGAATTGTCAATCTGGTAGAGCAAAATATAGATCAGTCCTTAAAATATAGTTATTCAGCTGCTCTTTCCCTGGCACTGCAAATTAAAGAAAACGGAGAAATAGAAAATTTCGATGAGGTGGCCTCCCAGCTGGTTGATCAAAATTCCAATATCGATGGCATTGAAGCGGTGCCAAGCGGAATTATTGATCAGGTTTATCCCTTTGAAGAAAATAAAGCGGCTATCGGTTACAATATTATGGCTGATAGTACACGGAATAAGGAAGCTCAGATTGCTATTGAAAGCAGGAAAATGTTTTTCGCGGGACCTGTTGAACTTCGTCAGGGAGGTTATTCTATCATCGGGAGACTTCCCGTTTTTATTAGGGATAAATTCTGGGGATTCACGGCGGTATTGATCGATTTTGAGAAGTTATTAAAACAATCGGGTATTGCTGAACTTTCCAAAGGTGAGTATCAGTTTCAGTTCGCCAAGTTCAATCCGGAAACGGGAGAAGAAAAATACCTTCTTAAAGGTATCAATTTAGATAATTCTTATTCCGAAGAAGTTGTATTACCAGAGGGAGACTGGAAAATTTATATCATCCCCGATCATCCACACCAGATAATCTATGTGTTACTACCAATTTCCATCCTGGTATTTCTATTCGGATTCGCTTTCGGGTATTTGGTATATAAGATCATGAAGCAACCGGCGATACTGGAAGAACGCGTAAAACAACAGAGCGGTGCGCTGGCCGAGAGCGAATTGAGATTCAGGACGATCTTTAATCAGGCCGCGATCGGGATGGCACGTGTAGACTCCAATACCGGGATGATCCTGGAAACCAATAAAAGATTCCAGGAACTATTGGGATATTCAGCAGAGGAATTGCAGGAAATGGATTATAAAATGGTTTCGCATCCTGAAGACATTACTGAGAACACAAAGCTGATGAGACAGCTGAGAGATAATGAGATCAGGGAGTACGCGCTTCAGAAAAGGCTGCAAAGAAAAGATGGTCAGGCAATCTGGATTCGTTTGAATGTTTCGCCCTTATGGGCTGAAGGAGAGAAGGCAACTTCTCATATTGCTTTGGTAGAGGATGTCACTGCACGTGTGCAAACTAAGCAGCAGCTGGAAGAGAATGAGAAACGTTTCCGTTCCCTGGTGGAGAATTCTAACGAGATCATTCTCATCATCAATAAGAAAGGTGAAGTAGTTTATCATTCTCCATCCTTGAAAAGGATCACTGGCTATGAGCGCATTGAAACTTTTGGAGATGAAATCCTTTCTTTTACTCATCCAATGGAGCGCAGTTTTCTGCTGAAAAAATTGGAGGAATCAAATTCCTTAAAAGGAGTACCTTTTTCTGAAATCATTGTACGTATAAAAGCGAAGCAAGGGCATTGGATCTGGACTAATGCGACGATCACTAACATGCTCCATGAAAAATCGATCAACGGATATGTGGTTAACCTGCGGGATATCTCCGGAAAAAAGGAGGCGGAACTAAATCTCATGAAATCTTACGATTTCGTCATGGAGCAGAATAAGAGGCTGCTTAATTTTGCTTATATCGTCTCGCATAATCTTCGCTCCCATTCGAGTAATTTACAGTCCATACTGGAATTATATGACATTGAAGATTCCGCTGAAGAAAGAACGAATTATATTAAAATGATCGGTGAAGTCTCATCTAGTCTTAATGAAACACTTACTGATCTCAATGAGGTGGTTTCTATAAATACCAATCTTGAAATTAAAGCAGAAGAGATCCAGGTTCGAAATTATGCTGAAAAGGCACTAGCCGTTTTAAGCCTTCAGGTCAGTGCGATGGAGGCTATTATCATAAATGATATTCCGGAAGAAATGCGAGTGACATTCAATCCTGCTTATATGGAAAGTATTTTGCTTAATTTTATTACTAACGCGTTGAGATATTCAAAACCTGGAATGCAGCCAGAAATCAAGCTTTCTGCCATCAAGAAAAAAGGAGATTGGATCCTGAAGATTTGTGATAACGGGATTGGTATTGATCTGGGTAAAAATAAAGATAAGGTCTTTGGTTTATATAAAACCTTTACAAATAGAAAGGATTCACGGGGTGTTGGTCTTTTTATAACAAAGAATCAAGTGAACGCGATGGGTGGAGAAGTTGGAGTAGAAAGTGAATTAGGAAAAGGAACCTGTTTTAAAGTATTTTTTAAATGAAAAAATCTGTTTGCATAATAGATGATGACGAGATCTATCAGAAGATTGCCTCGAGAATGATAGAGCGGGCAGAGGTTTTTTCTGAAGCGCTTTATTTCACGCACGCGAGCGAAGCATTGGTATTTTTGGCGAGCGAAAACCAGTTACCAGATTTGATTCTGCTGGATATCAATATGCCTTTGATGGATGGCTGGCAGTTTCTGGATGAGGTAGAAAAAAGTAATCCTTGTGTTTTAGATAAATCTCAGGTTTATATCGTCTCTTCATCAATTGCCGGGAGCGATAGGGAAAAAGCGAAATTATTTCCGAAGCTGAAGGGATTTATCACTAAACCAATTTCAGTTTCTATTCTGAAGGAATTAGCAGAAAATTGAAATAAAAAAGCCCGGTGTAGGGACCGCGCTTTAAGAATAAATGGTGAGTAAAATTTTATGCTGCTGAAATCACATTATAGTGTACCAGCAAATTCTGATAAAAGAACATGCTTTTTTCATCTTTCTTCAGACAAGATCTTAGAAATCTTTCCAAATCCTGACATTCAAATGTAATTCCGGTATATTTTCTTTCTCCAACTGGAAGTTGTAGTTCTATTGATTGGTCGTTGTAGTTAATATGCACATGTTTTGCTTCGAAATACTTTTTAACAATAGCACGATGCATTGTCTGGAAATTAGAACTTTCCTGATCTAAATGTGCAACACTGTAAGAAATTAAATTCTTTACTTCATCAAGAATTTCGGGGGTGGTAGTTGTATTCATGCTTCTTAGTTTCGTCATAATCATCGGGGCTAAATTACTACTAGAACATGCAAATGCTGTTAAAAAAAATGTAATACTTCTCTGATTAATAAATTTTTAACTTCAGAATGAAAGCCTTAAGATTTAATTTACTTTTCGATGATGATGATATGTGGAGAATGCATAATACGAAAGCGTTCGTCAAGGATCGCCAAATTGAAATGATGAATATTATTTCGAAAAACGGTGCCCGCAGCATGGTGAATATGTCCAAATAAATGATAGGATGGTTCAACGAATTTTAAAATCCGGGTGAGTTCTTCGCAACCGAGTTTCAAACCGCTGCGAATTTCATCTAAAATTCCGTAGGGCGGTGTGTGAGTAATCAAAACATCAGTTTCTGAAGGAATCAATTTCCAATGCTTCCTGATATCCGCCCCACGTTCTTTTGAAAATGCCCAGTTTCCTTCCGCGGGAATATACGGCGAACCCCAAAAATGTATTCCTCCAATTTCTAACCTACGATCGATCAAGACTTCAATTCCTGCTGGAATGATCTCAGACACGCCATCCTTCTCAAAGAAAAAGTCGTGATTCCCGGGAACGATGATTTTGTGCGGATGTGGTTGGGAGGCAAACCAATTCAAAAAACTGATCGTTTCTCTCTTTGTTCCGCCATCTGTGCAATCACCGGCATGGATTAAAACATCTCCATCCGGAATTAATAGGTCTTGGTGTAAACCGTGCGTGTCTGAAAGACAAACTAATGTCATTAATTGATATCTGATGGCTTAAAATAAAAAATCCGTTGATTTTTGTTCAACGGACCTTCAAAATAATTTCAACGTGATGTTATTCTTCCATTTCAGTTTCCATATCCATAGAAACAAAATCCTTGTCTTGAGGAAGAACTTTATTGATCATTTTTATCATAATGAATGCGATCGTGATCGCGGTCACTACAAAAAACACGAATTTCATCAATAGACTATCACTGATTACAAGACTGTAGAATCCTAGAAATAATTCTACAGCGATGAATAATATTTTAAAGCCAAATTTGAAAAACATTCGTTAGGTTGTATTTGCTACAAATATACTATCGAGAACTCGTGTTTGAAATAGTGTTAAGTAAGTTTGACGAAAATTTAACTATGCTGTGCACTGTATCACAATCATTTAAGTTAAATAATCTTAAACCAACGTGCTTGCAAGCACCGTAATTGTAATTTGTCACCCAAATACTAATATCCCATTGAAAAAATCTAAAAAAAATTCTGTTGGAGTTCTTGTGGCGATCGGTCTTTTGGCCATCAGCTTCCTCGTATTTAATAATTATGCAGAAAAAAGGATAAAAACTTCTTTAGAAAATAGTCTGAAAAATGCGAATGCATCTTTTGATAAAGTTGATGTAAAAGTGCTGAATAGAAAGGCCGAGATCTTTCAGCCGAAATTTCGGTTTAAAGGAAAAGTTCTAAAAGTGGATACCATTAAGGTTGATAACATCCATTTATGGGATTATCTATTCAAAAAAGATCTTATTATCGGCGATTTGTATATTTCCAATCCGGTGGTGAAAATATACAATCTGCCAGCAGATAAAAAGGATTCTACCAGTACCAAATCTAAAGAGAAGAGCAATTTTAAAAATAATATTCTTTTGAAAAGGGTGAAGATCAATGGTGGGAGTTTTGAAATTTTTGAAAAAGATAGTTCCGATCATCGGTTGTACACCTCCCTGCGTAAACTGAATATGGAAAATGTTCGCATCAATTCCAAAACCCTGGATGAAGCAGTTCCTTTCAATTATGAATTGATCAGGTTGGACTGCGACAGTATCTTCTATGATCTGGATAAGCAACATACTATGACTGCAGGGGAATTTCAAATGGATAATTTGGATATTTTAACTACCGATTTCAGAATTATTCCGAAGTATTCCAGGGCGGAACACCAAAAAACAACCGATGTTGAAAAAGATCGCTATAACCTGAAAATTGATACCATTAGGCTGAATAATTTCAACTGGAATGTAGATAAGGATACTATGGAAATCAGGAATTCTTATACTGAAATTCGTGGTGCGGACTTCAGGATCTATCGCGATAAATTGCAGCCAGACGATACGAGCATTAAGCCAATGTATAGTAAAATGCTCAGAGAACTTTCCATTAAACTCAATATTGATAGTGTGGCTGTTTCCAATGTCTACTTAAAATATGAAGAGAAAATAAAAGCTGAAAGAAAGCCGGGTTTGGTTGAGTTTTCAGACCTGAACGGAAAAATCTATAATCTTACCAATATGGGGCTGAATCGAAAGGATTTTCCAGAAACTCATATTATCGCTTCTGCTAAATTGATGCAACAGGCACCTATTAATATCGATCTGAAGTTTAGTGTAGCAGATAAAAGTGATCGTTTTGAAGTTTCTGGTAATATGGCGCATTTAAGAGCTAAGCAGATCAATGAATTTCTCCAGCCGGCTTTAAATGTGAAAGCTGAAGGGAGAATTGAGAACCTTAATTATTATTTCACAGGGAATGCCTACCAGGCAAATGGCAATATGAAAATAGCTTATCAGGATTTTAAAGTAGAAGTACTGAAAAAGGATGGCGATGAGAAAAACAAGATCGTTTCGGCTCTTGCAAATCTTGTGGTGAAAAATAAAGCTTTAAATGAAAAACCCGATAACAAAGAAATAAGCGTAGAGCGTGATCGTTCTAAATCTTTCTGGAATTACCTTTGGAATTGCGTTAAAACCGGAGCGCTGAAAACCTTTCTTTAGATCTGAAAAGTGACTACGGGTCGGTTGGCGTGATTGACCAAATCTTCGCTAATGCTACCGTTGAAGAAATGTGCCAGTCCTTTTCTGCCATGTGTGCTAATGCCGATCAGCCCGGCATCCAATTTCGCCGCAAAGTTTAAAATTCCCTTTTCCACACTCACGTCATTGTATATGTGTATCTCGTGTTCTTGCTCTAATTGCTGAGTATAGGATTCCAGTCTTTTATAAGCTTCATTGCTGGTCATAAAATTATTTGGAGTATTCACGAACAGCAAATGCAATTTTGCTTTGATAGTTTTAGCGAAATTTTCAGCTTTAGAAAGGGTATGCATATGTTCTGGATCAGCATCAGTGGCGAAAATAAAATTATCTACCATGAAATCTTTGATCTCATTTTTAATGACCAGCACAGGAATTTTAGAATTTCGTACAACTTTTTCGGTATTCGAACCGATGAACATTTCACGAAATCCGCTCATGCCATGAGAACCCATAACGATAAGATCGCAGTTTTTTTCTTTACTGATCTCCATAATTCCTTCAAAAGCCCTGTGAAATTCAACAGTTTCATGAACCTTAATGTCTTTTAAAAAAGGTCTTTTCATGATCTGGCTGAAACGCTGATGTGCGAGTTTCATAAAAAATATAGCTTCAGGCAAATTCTGATCCCTGGTATTAATTGGGTCTATGAGCTGCATTGGTAACTCTAACATGTGTAACAGGAAAATCTCACTTTGATGTTTCCTTGCCAGTTGGGCAGCGACTTTCAAGGCATTTTCAGCCTGTTCGCTAAAATCTGTGGGAACTAAAATATTTTTCATGAGACTGAAGAATGGTTCTATTAAATTTACGAAGAATATTTCATTTAGAATCACCATTTTATACTCCGGAAAATATTGTTATATTTGCAGCGTTGAATTTGAAAAAAGTACAGCGAGGGGACGAAAGTCCCCTCTTTTTGTAAATTATGCTGAAGGAAAAAGTAGAAAAATTAGCCGCGAAGGTTTTTGAAGAAAATAAATCATTATTTTTAATCAGCCTTGACGTGAACGCAAACAATCACATTAAGGTGGTGATTGATGGAGATGAAGGAGTTGCTGTGAATGATTGTATTATGGTGAGTAGAGCCATAGAGCATAATCTGGACAGGGACGAAGAAGATTTTTCTCTCGAAGTAACCTCTGCCGGGGTGTCGGAACCTCTTATAATGGCGAGACAGTATAAAAAGAATATAGGCCGAAAGCTAAAAGTTAAAACTGCCGAAGATAAATTCGAAGGCGAGCTAATTTCGGCTACAGATTATGAGATCAAACTTTCCTGGAAAGCACGGGAGCCTAAACCTGTTGGTAAAGGGAAAGTAACAGTAGAGAAAGAGGCAGTACTGCCTTATTCTGATATTTTGGAAGCTAAAGTTAAAATAACATTTTAATCACAAATTGATATGGAAAATATCGCGTTGATTGAGTCATTCTCAGAATTCAAGGATGATAAATTAATAGATCGGGTAACCCTGATGGCGATTCTTGAGGATGTTTTTAGAAATGCTTTGAAGAAAAAGTATGGAGAAGACGATAATTTTGATATTATTGTAAACCCGGATAAGGGTGACCTTGAGATTTGGAGAAACAGGATCGTAGTGGCAGATGGTGAAGTGGAAGATTCAAACAGAGAGATTTCCTTAACTCAGGCCAGAAAAATCGAACCTGACTTTGAAGTTGGTGAAGATGTTTCTGAAGAGGTAAAGCTTGTTGATCTTGGTAGACGTGCGATTCTTGCGTTGCGTCAAAACCTGATTTCCAAAATCCATGAGCATGACAACACGAATATTTATAAGCAGTTTAAAGAACTTGAAGGAGAGATTTATACTGCAGAAGTTCATCATATCAGGCACAGAGCGATTATTCTTTTAGATGATGAAGGAAACGAGATCGTGCTTCCAAAAGACCGCCAGATCCCTTCAGATTTTTTCCGAAAAGGAGAAAATGTAAGGGGAATCATAGAAAGCGTCGAATTAAAAGGTAACAAGCCAACTATTATAATGTCCAGAACGGCTCCGGCCTTCCTCGAAAAATTATTTGAGCAGGAAATCCCGGAAGTGTTCGATGGACTTATTACTATTAAAAAAGTTGTACGTGTTCCTGGTGAAAAAGCGAAGGTTGCCGTAGACTCTTACGATGATCGTATCGATCCAGTAGGAGCATGTGTTGGGATGAAGGGTTCTAGGATTCACAGTATCGTAAGAGAGCTGGGGAATGAAAATATTGATGTGATTAATTTCACCAATAATGACCAGTTATTCATCACCAGAGCATTGAGTCCGGCGAAGATCACTTCTATGAAAATAGATGAGGAAGCAAAAACTGCTGAGGTTATGTTAAAGCCGGAAGAAGTTTCCAAAGCGATTGGTCGTGGTGGTCACAACATTAGGCTGGCCGGGCAATTAACAGGTTTTGAGATCGATGTTTATCGCGAAGGTGTAGAAGAAGATGTGGAGTTGAAAGAGTTTGCTGATGAGATCGATAGCTGGGTGATCGAGGAATTTTCTAAAATTGGTCTGGATACTGCAAAGAGTATTCTGGAACAGGATGTAGATGACCTCGTGCGCCGTACCGATCTTGAAGAAGAAACTATCCGTGAAGTTTTGGCAGTGCTTCGTGCGGAATTTGAAGAATAATAGAAAATAATATTTCAA
This sequence comes from Flavobacteriaceae bacterium, assembly GCA_964220295.1. Taxonomy (GTDB): domain Bacteria; phylum Bacteroidota; class Bacteroidia; order Flavobacteriales; family Flavobacteriaceae; genus Christiangramia. The sequence continues at coordinate 56,158 of CAXPUM010000073.1, forward strand.
GAATACTAAAAGAGGTTAATTTAGAGGGCAATTTATGGCAGAAGCAAAAACAATGCGATTAAATAAAGTTCTACGTGAGTTCAATATCTCGTTAGACCGTGCTGTGGAATATCTTACTTCCAAAGGCTACGAGATAGACGCACGTCCTACTACAAAAATTTCGGGAGAGATCTACGAAGTGCTTTCTGATGAATTCCAGACCGACAAGAGCAAGAAAGTTGCTTCTAAAGAAGTTGGTGAGGAGCGAAAGAAGGAGAAGGAAGAATTGCGCAAAGAGATAGAAGAAAAGCGTAAGGCAGAGGAAGATAAGAAGGAGAAGGAGATAGAAAAGAATAAGAAGGAAGAGGAGGAAGAACCGGTTACTTCAAGAACAAAGTTGGAAGGTCTTAAACCTGTAGGTAAGATTGATCTGGAAAAAAAATCCGGACAGAAGCCGAAAGAGGAAAAGAAAGAAGAGCCAAAGGAAGAGCCGAAAAAAGAAGAAGAGAAAAAGCCCGCCGAAGCTGAACCTAAGCAAGAAGAAAAGAAGCCAGAAAAGCCCGCTGCCAAGCAATCTGAGCCTAAGAAAGAAGAAGCTAAGAAAGAAGAAGAAAAGGTGGAAGAGAAGCCTCAAACTGAAGAGTCTAACCGTATTGAAACAAAATACACCAAATTAGACGGGCCGAACTTTACCGGAAAGAAAATTGACCTCTCTCAATTCAAGAAGCCTAAAAAGAAGGACGACAAAAAATCGTCTGACGATGATAAGAAAGACAAGCGTAAAAAACGTCGTCGTCGCATCAGTAAAGATGTGAAAGGTGGCGGTGGTAATAACAACCAGCGCGGAGGAAATAATAAAGGAAAACGAAGAAGTAAACCTATTACCAAAGAGGAGCCTACCGAGGAAGAAGTACAAAAACAAGTGCGAGAAACACTTGAAAAACTTCAGGGTAAATCCAGTAAAGGTAAAGGTGCTAAATATCGTCGTGAAAAAAGAGATCAGCACCGTCAGCGTTCCGAGCAGGATGCTGCACAGCAGGAGTCTCAGGAAAAAGTACTGAAGGTTACCGAATTTGTTACGGTTAGCGAGGTTGCTACCATGATGGATGTTCCGGTTACAAAAGTAATTTCTGCCTGTATGTCTCTTGGTATGATGGTGACGATGAATCAACGTCTGGATGCAGAAACGCTAAGTATCGTAGCTGAAGAATTTGGGTACGAAGTAGAATTTACTACGGCAGATGTTGAAGACGAAAAAGAAGTTGTCGTAGAGAATCCGGATGACCTTGAGCCACGTGCTCCGATTGTGACGGTGATGGGTCACGTTGACCACGGTAAAACGTCCTTACTGGATTACGTGCGTCAGGAAAATGTGATTGCCGGTGAGAGTGGTGGTATTACCCAGCATATCGGTGCTTACGGTGTAGAATTAGAAGGAGGTCAAAAAATAACCTTCCTGGATACGCCAGGTCACGAAGCCTTTACGGCGATGCGTGCTCGTGGTGCTCAGGTTACAGATATTGCGATTATTGTGATTGCGGCAGATGATGATGTGATGCCTCAGACAAAAGAGGCGATCTCTCACGCTCAGGCTGCAGGAGTACCAATCGTTTTTGCAATCAACAAATCTGATCTTCCGACTGCAAATCCTGAAAAAATTAAAGAGAAACTTGCTGCAATGAATCTTCTTGTAGAAGATTGGGGTGGTAAGATACAGTCTCATGATATATCGGCTAAAACCGGTGCTGGTGTAAAAGAATTGCTTGAAAAAGTACTTCTGGAAGCCGAAATTTTAGATCTGCAAGCGAATCCTGATAAACTTTCAAACGGTACAGTGGTAGAAGCTTATCTTGACCGTGGTCGTGGTTACGTAGCTACGATCTTGGTTCAGGGAGGTACGCTGAAAATCGGAGATTATGTATTAGCTGGTCGTCATAGTGGTAAGATCAAAGCTATGCACGATGAGCGTGGACATGAAGTGAAAGAAGCAGGTCCTTCAACTCCGGTTTCCATCCTGGGTCTGGATGGGGCGCCTCAGGCAGGTGATAGCTTCAAGGTGATGGAAGATGAAAGAGAAGCTAAAGATATCGCTGCAAGACGTACACAATTACAGCGTGAGCAGAATGTTCGTACACAACGTCATATTACGCTGGATGAAATTGGTAGACGTATCGCTCTTGGGGACTTCAAAGAATTGAATATTATCCTGAAAGGGGATGTGGATGGTTCGGTTGAAGCACTGACAGATTCATTCCAGAAACTTTCTACGGAAGAGATTCAGGTGAATATCATCCACAAAGGAGTAGGTGCGATTACTGAAAGTGATGTGTTGCTGGCTTCAGCTTCAGATGCGATTATTATCGGATTTAATGTTCGCCCACAGGGTAACGCCAGAACAGTTGCTGATAAAGAGGAAATCGATATCAGAACCTATTCGATCATCTACGATGCGATTAACGATCTGAAAGACGCGATGGAAGGTATGCTTTCTCCTGAATTGAAGGAAGAGATTACCGGTACTGCAGAAATCAGGGAAACATTCAAAATTTCCAAAATCGGAACCATTGCAGGTTGTATGGTAACTTCTGGTAAGATCTATAGAAATGGTGGAATTAGATTAATTCGCGATGGTGTGGTTGTTTACACTGGCGAATTGGCTTCTCTTAAGCGTTTCAAGGATGATGTAAAAGAAGTGTCTAAAGGATATGATTGTGGTATCCAGGTGAAAAACTACAACGATATTAAAGTTGATGATGTGATCGAAGCCTTTAGAGAAGTTGAAGTGAAGAAAAAGCTGAAATAAGAATCAGATATTTATATAAAAAAAGCGGCCGGAATTTCCGGCCGCTTTTTTTTGCTTTAAATTCAGATTTATTTTCGTTGAGGTTTTGGAACAAAGGCTGCAGGAAAGTTTTCTTTAATTTTCAAAAGAGCTCTGTCTGCTTCAAGACGAGTTCTAAAGTTTCCAACCCAAACCTTATAATTTGGCGCCTCGTAAGCGACTTTTGAAGGATAGGTGTATAAAGTTCGGTACTTCTGGATCACGTCATTGGCTTCACCATTATCTCCATAAAACAACTGTATTACAAAACGATCACCGATCTTTCCATCTTCATTCATTTCTTTTTTTACTTCGACCAGCTTTTCTATTTTTTCACTTTGTTTTATGTTAACAGATCCCTGCTGGGCGCTAACATTTAAGCTGAAAAAAACAGTCAAAATCAGACTGGTAGCAGCAAAACGAAAAGTTGATTTTCTCATATTAATTTGGCTTTTTGACAAATGTAGAATATAATAACTTAAACAGGTCCTAATTTATTATTTAGAACTGTTATAAATTAACGATTAACAGAACTGTAACATTCCTAAAATCGACTATAAGTATTACTTTTGTGCACGAATTTAAAGGTACCTTTTTAGGTTTTTTGCCCTAAAATACTGAGTGTAAAAACCGTACCAAAGTTTAGACGCTAATCGAACTTATAATATGAAAAAGGTGAATTTCCGCCATTCAATTTCGCGACAACTACTTTTCTGTGTAGTATTCTTGTTTTCATTCACATTTTTTGGGTTTTCTCAGGAGCAGGCTGCCGATAGTACTGCAACTGAACAATCATCGGGAGATAGTGGTGCTTCAGCGGCATCAGCCGATGCTTTAGGAGATCCTTCTGCCGGAAAAGAATTGTTTAACACACTATGTGCGTCCTGTCATAAACCGTATTCTGAATCTATTGGTCCTGCATTGCATGGAGTGACAGAAAGACAGAGCTTAGACTGGATTCATACCTGGGTGAAAAACTCTTCTGCTTTTATTGCTTCTGGAGATCCAGATGCGAAAGCAATTTTTGAAGAGTACAATCAAACTCAGATGCCTGCTTTCCCACAATTGAGCAATGATGATATCAATAACATCATGGCTTATGTGGAACAGCCAAAACCTGAACCTCAGACGGCTTCTGCAGCTGCGGGAGGTGGTGAGCAAGGTGGTGGTTCCGGAGGTGGAATTTCGGTGAACGTGATTCTTGGAATTCTTGTTTTTGTGTTGGCGATTCTTCTTGTGGTGCTATTCCTTGTGAACAAGACGCTTCGTAATTTCGCTGATGCTTCTGGGATAGCTCTTCCGGAGAAACCTCATAGAAAACCAATTTGGAAAGCTTTTGTTGAAAATCAATTCTTGCTGGTGGTGTCTACGATCTTTGTGTTGCTTGCAGTTGGATATTTCGCTTATGGCTTTTTAATGCAGGTTGGTATCGATCAGGGTTATCAGCCAATTCAGCCAATTCATTATTCTCATAGAATTCATGCTGGTGATAACCAGATCGAGTGTAAGTATTGCCACTCTTCGGCTAGAGTTTCCAAGCATTCAGGAATTCCTTCTTTAAATGTTTGTATGAACTGTCACAAAGCAATTTCTGAAGTGGCTCCTGAAACTGCTACCGAAGATTATTCAAAAGAATATTACGATAAAGAAATCGCAAAATTATATGATGCAGTAGGTTGGGATCCTGCTACCAGAACTTATTCCGGAGAAGAAAAGCCGGTGAAGTGGGTGAAGATCCATAACCTTCCCGACTTTGTTTACTTCAACCACTCTCAGCACGTTAGTGTGGCGGGTGTTGAGTGTCAGCATTGTCACGGGCAGATCCAGGAAATGGAAATCGTGCATCAGGAAGCTCCTCTTACCATGGGATGGTGTATTAATTGTCACCGTGAAACCAACGTTCAAATGGAGGGTAATAAATATTACGAAAAGATCCATGAGGAGCTGTCTAAGAAATATGGTGTGGAAGAACTTACCGCCGCACAGATGGGTGGAATTGAATGTGGTAAGTGTCACTACTAATCTTGTTTTAAGAAGTTAATTTTTATTCTATATGTCATCAAACAAAAAATACTGGAAAAGTGTTGAAGAGCTGAATAACAGTTCTATTGTTGAGACGCTAAAAAATAAGGAATTTGCTGAGGAGATTCCGGTGGATGAATTTTTAGGAGACAAAAAGACTCTTGAAGGTTCTAAAACTTCACGTAGGGACTTCCTTAAATATGTAGGTTTCTCTACTGCCGCTGCTTCTCTTGCAGCTTGTGAAGGACCTGTGATCAAATCTATTCCTTATGTAGTTCAACCTGAGCGAATCGTTCCTGGTGTAGCTAATTATTATGCCTCTGCAATTTCTGATGGTTTTGATTTCTCTCCAGTTTTGGTAAAAACCCGTGAGGGTAGACCGATCAAAATTGAGTCTAATAAACTGGCTTCAATCAAAGCGGGAAGTGGTGCTAGGGTCAACGCGTCAGTATTATCATTGTATGATACCAAGAGAGTGAAGCGCCCAATGATTGAGGGTAGAAACGTATCTTGGGAAGAATTCGATAAAGAAGTTAAAGGAGCTCTTGAAAATGCGAGTGGCGAAATTGTGTTGTTAACTCAAACATTTGCTAGCCCGTCAACTACTAAGTTGATCCAGGAGTTTTCTTCAAAATATGGAAATGTGCGTCACGTAGTTTATGATGCTGTTTCTGAAGATGCTGCGCTTAGTGCATATTCTTCAAAATACGGAAAGCGTGCTCTGCCTAACTATGATTTTTCAAAAGCTGAAATGATCGTGAGTATAGGAGCAGATTTCCTTGGAGACTGGCAGGGTGGCGGTCATGACGTGAGCTATGCTCAGAGTCGTATTCCGAAGGATGGGAAAATGTCCCGTCACATTCAGTTTGAGGCCAATTTGACCCAGACTGGGGCCAAAGCCGATAAGCGTATGCCGGTTAAACCGTCAGATCAGAAAAAAGTACTTGCAGCCCTTCATGGTTATGTGGCTGGAGGAACTTCAACAAGTGATCTGCCGGCTAAGTTGGATGATGTTGTGGTGAAAGCTGCAAGTCAGTTAAGAAAAGCAAGAAATGGTGCTGTAGTTGTTTCTGGAATTCCAGATGTGAAAGCTCAGCAAATGGTATTGGAAATCAATGAGGCTCTTGGAAGTCAGGTGATGGATACTGCCAATGCCAGAATGACCAGACAGGGGAATTCTCAGGCTGTAAAGCAATTAGTTGAAGATATGAATTCTGGTAGCGTAGGTGCGTTAATTGTTGCGGGAGTGGATCCTGCATACAGTTTGCCAAATGCTGCGGAATTTAAAGAAGGTTTGAAGCAGGTTGGAATGACGCTTTCTTTTACCGAGAAAGAAGATGCTACTGCGAAATTGTGTAAATATGTGGCTGCTGCTCCTCATTACCTCGAGGCTTGGGGAGATGTTCAGTTTACTGAAAAACAATTTGCGCTAACTCAGCCAACTATCAGACCTCTTTTTGATACAAAACAATTTCAAGAGTGTTTATTGTCTTGGACAGATAATGATACTTCTTATCATGATTATTTAAAGGAAACCTGGGCTGGTCAGCTTTCAGGAAAAGGATGGGCAAGAGCGCTGCATGATGGAGTGTTTGAAGGGTCTAGTCCTGTTTCTGTTTCTGCTGAAATGGCTTCTTCGGGCTCGTCTTTAGATATGGAGAGTCTTTCTGAAGGTCAGGGAGGTATGGAAATGGTACTTTACACCAAGACTTCCATGGGTGATGGTAAGCAGTTCAACAACCCTTGGTTGCAGGAGATGCCAGATCCTATTACGAGAACCACCTGGGATAACTACCTTATGATATCTAAGTCTGATGCAGAAGCATTGGAGCTAGAAAATGAAATCGTTTCTAACGGTGCCCTTAACGGAAGTTATGTAAATATCACCGTTGATAATATCACTCTTAAAAATGTACCAGTAATCATTCAGCCAGGACAGGCTAAAGGTTCTGTTGGTTTGGCGCTTGGTTATGGTAAAAAAGAAGGAGTACAGGAAGAAATGCAGGTTGGTGTAAACGCGTATCCGCTTTACAAAAACTTCAAATCTTTCCAAAATGTGAAGATCGAGAAGGCTGCTGGAGAGCATGAGTTTGCTTCTGTACAGATGCAAAGTACAATGGCTGGTCGTGAAGAAGTTGTGAGAGAAACAACTTTAGAGATCTTCAATACAAAAGATAAGCACGCTTGGAATCCTGTTCCTGAAGTTAGTTATAACCACCAGGAGATTCCAACAAGTGATAAAAATGCTGATATCTGGACATCTTTTGATCGTTCAATCGGGCATCACTTTAACCTTTCAATAGATCTTAACGCCTGTACCGGTTGTGGTGCCTGCGTGATCTCTTGTCATTCTGAAAACAACGTTCCAGTTGTTGGTAAGGAAGAGGTTAGAAAGTTCCGTGATATGCACTGGTTGCGTATTGATAGGTATTATTCTGCCGGAGATACTTTCAAGGAAGAACAGAAAACTCTAGAAGAGTTGCCTGCTTTTGAAAATTATGATGTGATTGAGAATCCATCATATGATAATCCTGAAGTAGCCTTCCAGCCGGTAATGTGTCAGCATTGTAACCATGCGCCTTGTGAAACTGTTTGTCCGGTTGCGGCAACTTCACATGGTAGACAGGGTCAGAACCAGATGATTTATAATAGATGTGTTGGTACACGTTATTGCGCAAACAACTGTCCTTATAAAGTACGTCGTTTCAACTGGTTCAACTATGCTCAAAATGATGAATTTGACTATCACATGAATAATGACCTTGGAAGAATGGTATTGAACCCAGATGTGGTGGTACGTTCCAGAGGGGTTATGGAAAAATGTTCTATGTGTATCCAGAGAACTCAGAAAACTATTCTTGATGCGAAGCGTGAAGGAAGAGAGATCGAAGATGGTGAATTTAGCACAGCATGTTCTGATGCTTGTGATAAAGGAGCGATCAAATTTGGAGACGTGAACAATGAAGATGCTGAAATCGTGAAGTTGAAAGAAAATGACAGGAAGTATTATCTGTTAGAATATTTGGGAACACAACCAAATGTGATGTATCAGATGAAAGTGAGAAATACTTCAGAAGCATAAAAAACAGAATTAAAAAATTAATTAGTTAATAAATATGTCGTCACATTACGAAGCGCCTATAAGAGAGCCTCTAGTTACCGGGGAAAAATCTTATCACGATGTAAGCGTAGATGTTGCTGCTCCAATTGAAGGAAGAGCAAATAAATCCTGGTGGATTGTTTTCTCTATCTCGTTAGTAGCATTTTTATGGGGATTGGGTTGTATTATCTACACCGTTTCCACTGGTATTGGAGTATGGGGTCTGAATAAAACCATTGGCTGGGCCTGGGATATCACCAACTTCGTTTGGTGGGTAGGTATTGGTCACGCTGGTACACTGATCTCTGCTGTACTCTTACTGTTCCGTCAAAAATGGAGAATGGCGGTAAACCGTTCTGCAGAGGCGATGACCATTTTCGCGGTTGTTCAGGCAGGTTTGTTCCCGATAATTCACATGGGGCGTCCTTGGTTGGCCTATTGGGTACTTCCAATTCCAAACCAGTTCGGATCGCTTTGGGTGAATTTTAACTCCCCGTTACTTTGGGACGTTTTCGCGATCTCGACATATCTTTCGGTTTCACTGGTGTTCTGGTGGACAGGTTTACTTCCTGATTTCGCGATGATTCGTGACAGAGCAACAAAACCATTTCAGAAGAAAATATACAGTCTGCTAAGTTTTGGATGGAGTGGACGTGCAAAAGACTGGCAAAGATTCGAAGAAGTTTCTTTGGTACTTGCAGGTTTGGCAACCCCACTGGTACTTTCGGTTCACACGATCGTATCTTTTGACTTCGCAACTTCGGTTGTCCCAGGATGGCACTCAACTATTTATCCTCCTTACTTCGTTGCCGGGGCAATCTTCTCTGGATTTGCGATGGTGCAGACGCTATTGATCATCATGCGTAAAGTGATCAATTTGGAAAATTACATCACTCTGCTTCATATTGAATATATGAATAAGGTGATCCTGCTTACAGGTGGTATCGTTTCTATTGCCTATATCACGGAATATTTCATTGGTTGGTATTCTGGAAGTAGTTATGAGAACTATACCTATCTTTCTTATGGTGCAGCAACCGGACCTTACTGGTGGGCATTCTGGGCGTTGATTACCTGTAACTTTATTGTGCCATTATCATTATGGGTGAAGAGTCTGAGAAGAAATATTCTGTGGACCTTCATTGTGGCCCTGATCATCAATATTGGTATGTGGTTCGAGCGTTTCAATATTATTGTAGTTGACCTTAGTCACGGTAGAACGCCTTCCTCATGGGCTATGTTTTCTCCAACTTTTGTAGATATAGGAGTTTTTATTGGAACTATAGGTTTCTTCTTCGTATTGTTCTTGCTATATGCGCGTACCTTCCCTGTAATTGCGCAGGCAGAGGTTAAAACTATCCTGAAATCTTCAGGAGATAAGTATAAGAGATTGAGAGCGGAGCATGGAGATGATGTAAGTCACATTCATGTAGATAATGATCCAACTGCGGTGGAACCTGAATCTAATGTGAATTCAGATCTTACTTCACAATTTGAAGATGAGAAACCACATCATAATGAAACGGTAAATGCTGATGCGCTTACTTTTTCTGAAACTGATAAAGATGAGCTGGATTCGATGCTTGACCGCGTAGGAACTTACGATCCTGCAACTGAAGAAGTAGATGATCTAACAAAATTAAATGCTGTCGGTCCTTTGATGCAACAAAGATTGCATCAGGTAGGATTATATAAATTCCGCCAGATCGCCAAGCTTCAGGATAGAGATTTTGAATTGCTGGAACGTGTGATTGAACGTTTCCCAACTGCTGATAAGCGTGAGGGCTGGGTTGCACAGGCAAATAAACAGATAAAAAAGTAATTTAAGAGATGGCTTCAAAGTTAATACATGCTATTTACAAAGACGACGATCTTGTTTTACAGGCAGTAAAGCAGATCAGAGACGCGCGCTATCACATTGGCGAAGTTTATACGCCATTTCCGGTACATGGTATCGATAAAGCTATGGGACTTGCACCAACAAGGTTGGCGATCTGTTCTTTTCTTTACGGTATAACCGGGCTTACTGTTGCCGTTGTAATGATGAACTTTATGATGATCCAGGACTGGCCTCAGGATATTGGTGGTAAACCCAGTTTCCACTTTTACCAGAACATGCCAACGTTCGTTCCGATCATGTTTGAGCTTACGGTATTTTTCGCGGCTCACCTTATGGTGATTACTTTTTACATGCGTTCAAAGCTATGGCCTTTCAGAAAAGCTGAAAATCCAGATCCAAGAACTACAGATGATCACTTTCTTATCGAAGTAGATGCATCTAACCACAATGTAGATAAGTTAACAGACTTTCTGTACAATACCGGTGCAGCTGAAATTAAACTAATCGAAAATTAAAAAACTAATGACTAGTTTATTCAATAAATCCATATTTGCTGTTGTCCTTGCAGGTCTGCTGGTTTCCTGTGCAGGTAAGGATGAACCAAATTATCAATATTTTCCGGATATGTATCAGCCGGTGCCTTACGAGGCCTACGGAGCTTATCCTATCTTCCAGAATGAGCAGGAGGCAAAACTTCCGGCAGATGGTTCTGTGCCTCGCGGATGGATGCCATATGAGTACGAAAACACTCCGGAAGGAAAAGAAGCTGCTAAAGCAAACCTTAAGAATCCGCTTCCTTATACAGAAGATAACATGAACGAAGGGAAAGCACTTTATACCATTTACTGTGCCGTTTGTCATGGAGATAAAGGCGACGGAAAAGGTATTCTTGTGCAGCGTGAGAAAATCTTAGGGGTTCCAGCTTATAATGATTCTGGGCGTAATATTACTGAAGGTGATGTCTATCATGTGATGTATTACGGATTGAATAATATGGGATCTTATGCGGTTCAGACCAGTGAAGAAGAGCGCTGGCAAATTGACTATTACGTGATGAGCCTGAAAGCTCAATTGAATGGTGCGTCTGAACCAGAATTTGAAGAGACTGATATGACCAATGAAGAAGCACTGTTTCCGGAAATGGCCGAGAGTATGGTGCAGGATTCGTTGATGGTTGATCAAAATATGAATCAAACTGCAAGTCAGGAATAAGCAATAATATCTATCTGTTAGTATGTATACGTTTTCAAGTAAATTAAAAATAAGTGCAATCATCTTAATGGTTGTAGGTGTTATTGGCATCGTATGGGGATTCATGGCTGCACCAGATAATGTTGAGGATGTAAAGCAAATGATGGCCGAGCAAGAGGCTCATCACGGAGCTGAAGCATCTCACGAAGAATCTACTACAACTGCTCATATGGAGGAAGCCGAAATGAATGCTTCAGGACATGCCGAACAAACTCATGAAGCGGCATCTTCCGCAGGACATGGTGAAGAGGCTCATGGAGAGGAAGCATCTCATGGTGGTGATCACGGTGATGCACATTACGAGCATATCCTGCATCAATTGCAAACCAAACCATGGTCTGCCATTTATGTAGCAGCGTTCTTTTTCTTTATGATCGCGTTGGGAGCAACTGTATTCTATGCAATTCAGTATGCTGCACAGGCCGGTTGGTCTCCAGTATTATTTAAGGTTTTAGAAGGAATATCATCTTACCTTTTGCCAGGTTCCATCATTGTCTTTCTAATCGTACTTTTTGCTGGAACACATTTTTACCCATGGCAAAATGAAGAATTAGTAGCAGAGGATAAGATCTTACAGGCCAAGTCTGGATATTTGAACTTTCCATTCTTTGTTATTAGGGGTATAATCTACCTAATAGGATGGAACCTATATCGCTTCTTTGCTGTGAAATTTTCGAACCAGCAGGCAGAAGTAACAGGGAAAGATTACAGACCTTATAAGAAAAGTTTCAAGGCGGCCGTATTCTTCCTATTATTCTTCATCATTTCTGAATCAATGATGGCTTGGGACTGGTTTATGAGTATGGATCCGCACTGGTATAGCACACTTTTCGCTTGGTATATTTTTGCAAGTATGTTCGTATCAGCTATCACGGTGATCGCCATTGTAACTATTTTCTTGAGAAGAGCAGGATACCTTCCTTTTGTGAATGATAGTCATTTACATGACCTTGCTAAATTCATGTTCGCATTTAGTGTATTCTGGACTTACCTTTGGTTTGGACAGTTCATGCTTATCTGGTATGCGAATATTCCTGAAGAGGTTACTTATTTCATCATGAGAATTGAAAATTATAACCTGTTGTTCTTCGGAATGCTGATCCTGAACTTCGTGTTCCCGATCTTGGTATTGATGAACAGCGATTACAAACGTGTGCCTATCTTTATTTTGCTGGCAGGTTTGATAATCTTGACAGGTCACTATATTGATATTTACTTACTGGTTACACCTTCAACTGTTGGTCCTAACTGGAGCATCGGTCCTGCTGAAATTGGCGGATTGCTTTTCTTCCTTGGACTATTTGTAATGGTTGTAGGCAGTGGACTAAGCAAAGTATCGCTATATCCTAAAGGCAACCCGTTCCTTAAAGAAAGTGAACATTATCATTATTAATAAAAGACTGATTGTTTAAAGAAGAATTTATAAAATGACCGTATTTTTAGTAATCATAGTTCTAGCACTTCTGGCAGTAACAGGTTGGCAGATCTCCAAGATCGTTCAGCTTTCTAAGAAACCAGATGCCGATACTTCTCAGGTTGCAAATGATAGCGACAACCGCATGAATGGTAAATTGATGCTGGGATTTGTAATTTTCCTTTACATTCTTACCATCTATTGTTTCTGGAATTATGGTAAATTTTACCTTCCAGAGGCGGCATCAGAGCACGGGTCTCAGTATGATACCTTAATGTTTGTTTCCATCGCTTTGATCATGGTGGTACAGATTATCACTCAGGGTCTGCTTCACTTCTTTGCCTATAAATACAAAGGAGAAAAAACAAAGAAGGCTCTATTTTATGCTGATAATGATAAATTGGAATTTATCTGGACCATCATCCCGGTAATCGTTCTTGCAGGTTTGATTATTTACGGATTATTCACCTGGAGTGATATCATGAACGTGAATGAAGATGAAGATCCGATGGTAGTAGAATTGTATGCTTACCAGTTTGCATGGAGAGCGCGTTATTCTGGAGAAGATAATACATTAGGAAAAGCAAATGTGAGATATATTGAAGGAGTAAACCAGCTTGGTGTGGATGAGTCAGACTCTTATGCAGAGGATGATATTATCACAACTGAATTGCACCTCCCGGTGAATAAACCAGTTTTGTTCAAGTTCCGTTCTCAGGATGTGTTGCATTCAGCTTATTTCCCATTCTTCCGTGCCCAGATGAACGTGGTTCCTGGAATGATCACACAGTTTAGCTTTACGCCTACGATCACTTCCGAAGAAATGCGTTCCAGCAAATACATGCAGGATAAGATGGAATCGGTTAACGATATTATCCAGGAACAAAATAAAGAATTGGCTGCTAAGGGAGAACCTGCAAAAGATTCTTATGAATTTGAATATTTCCTTTTATGTAACAAAATTTGTGGTCAGGGTCACTACAACATGCAAATGAAGATCGTTGTAGAATCTGAAGAAGACTACCAGGCCTGGTTGGACGAGCAGCCAACTTTCGCCAGCACCATGAAAGATCAGAATCAGCCTGCTGAGGATACTTCTGCGAACGAAGAGCCTAAACCTGCTGATGAGGCGGGAGATGCTCCGGCACAAGGAACAGGAAGTGGAAATGAGGAATCAGCTGAAGGAGCTCAGGAAGAGACTACTGTAGCTGTTGTAGAAGAAAATTAAAAAAATTAAGATAAAGAAGATATGTCAGCAATTGCACACGCAGCACCGGCACACGATCACCACGACGATCACGGACATCATCATAAAGAGACTTTTATTACTAAGTATATCTTTAGCCAGGATCATAAAATGATCTCTAAACAATACCTTATCACTGGTTTGATCATGGGTATTATAGGAATTGGGATGTCTATCCTTTTCCGTATCCAGCTAGCCTGGCCGGAACAGTCATTCTGGATCTTTAAAGTTTTATTAGGTGAAAAATGGGCTCCGGAAGGAGTCATGTCTCCAAGCATCTACCTGGCGTTAGTGACTATTCATGGTACTATCATGGTATTCTTCGTATTAACGGCTGGTCTGAGTGGTACCTTTAGTAACCTGCTTATTCCGTTGCAAATTGGTGCGCGTGATATGGCTTCAGGATTCTTGAATATGGTTTCTTACTGGTTATTCTTCCTTTCAAGTGTGATCATGATCAGCTCCCTTTTCGTGGAATCTGGACCAGCAATGGCGGGTTGGACGATCTATCCTCCTTTAAGTGCGCTGCCGCAGGCAGTAAGTGGTTCAGGAACCGGTATGACTTTATGGTTGGTTTCCATGGCTATCTTCATTGCCTCGTCTCTTTTAGGATCACTGAATTATATTGTTACTGTAATCAACCTGAGAACTAAAGGGATGTCTATGACCAGACTTCCGCTTACGATCTGGGCATTTTTTGTAACTGCAATTATCGGGGTAGTTTCTTTCCCGGTACTTCTTTCAGCAGCTTTATTACTAATCATGGACCGTAGCTTTGGTACATCATTCTTCCTAAGTGATATTTTCATCCAGGGAGAAGTATTGAGTCACCAGGGTGGTTCTCCAGTACTTTTTGAACACCTATTCTGGTTCCTTGGTCACCCAGAGGTTTATATTGTACTATTACCTGCGTTAGGTATTACTTCAGAAATTATTGCAACGAACTCACGTAAGCCAATATTTGGATACCGTGCAATGGTTGCTTCGATCCTGGCGATTGCATTCCTTTCAACTATCGTATGGGGTCACCATATGTTCGTTTCGGGAATGAACCCGTTCCTAGGTTCAGTATTTACTTTTACAACATTATTGATCGCGATCCCTTCTGCGGTGAAAGCATTCAACTATATTACCACTCTATGGAAAGGTAATTTACAGCTAAACCCTGCGATGTTATTTTCCATTGGTTTAGTATCTACTTTCATTACTGGTGGTTTAACTGGTATTATCCTTGGGGATTCTACATTAGATATCAACGTTCACGATACCTATTTTGTGGTTGCTCACTTCCACTTAGTAATGGGTATCTCTGCACTTTACGGGTTATTTGCCGGGGTTTACCACTGGTATCCAAAAATGTGGGGAAGAATGATGAACAAAAATCTTGGGTATATTCACTTCTGGGTAACAGCAGTGGGTGCTTACGGAGTTTTCTTCCCAATGCACTTTATCGGTATCGCCGGTCTTCCAAGACGTTATTATACCAACACAGCGTTCCCATATTTTGAGGATTTCGCTGATGTGAATACCATCATTACTGTTTCAGCAATTATTACGGCTTTAGTTCAGTTAGTATTTATCTACAACTTCTTCCATTCTATGTTCTACGGAAAGAAGGCGGTGCAGAACCCATGGAGATCAAATACTTTGGAATGGACTACTCCAGTGGAGCACATCCACGGAAACTGGCCTGGAGCAATTCCATTCGTATACCGTTGGCCATATGATTACTCTAAGCAATTAGAAAGCGGAGAGTATGTGATAGCCGGTCAGGACTTTGTTCCGCAAACTGTTCCTTTACAAGAAAACGAAGAAGAGCTAAATCACTAAAATTGATTACTTCAATAAACATCAAAGCCTTTCCGCTAAACCGGGGAGGCTTTTTTAATTATCTTTGAGCTGGTCGCTTTCTTCTTGATTTGACCTTATTTTTCATATATTCAACGGAACAATTTCCAACCCATGAACGAGAACCTGGATCCAAGCGGAGAGAACTTTTCAGCTGAAGAATTTGATTTTGAAAGAGCGCTGCGTCCTCTCAGTTTTGACGATTTTGCAGGGCAGGAGCAGGTTCTAGATAACCTGCAGGTATTCGTTCAAGCAGCGAATATGCGGGGAGATGCACTGGATCATACCCTTTTTCATGGCCCCCCGGGATTAGGGAAAACGACCTTAGCGCATATTCTGGCTAATGAACTGAATGTTGGTATCAAGGTTACTTCAGGCCCCGTTCTCGATAAACCTGGAGATCTTGCCGGGCTTTTGACTAATCTGGAGGAGCGCGATATTCTTTTTATTGATGAGATCCATCGGCTAAGTCCTATTGTTGAAGAATATTTATATTCTGCCATGGAAGATTACCGTATTGATATCATGCTTGAAACCGGACCCAATGCGCGTACAGTTCAGATCAATTTAAATCCGTTTACGCTGATAGGTGCAACCACCCGTTCAGGACTGCTTACCGCGCCAATGAGAGCTCGTTTTGGGATCTCCAGCCGCTTGCAGTATTATACTACGGAACTCCTTTCAGGCATTGTTGAAAGAAGTGCCGAGATATTAAAAGTTCCGATTAACCAGGATGCAGCCATAGAAATTGCCGGGAGAAGTAGAGGTACTCCGCGTATCGCTAACGCCTTACTCCGCCGTGTTCGTGATTTCGCCCAGATAAAGGGTAATGGACGCATAGACCTGGAAATAGCAAGATACGGACTAAAAGCCTTGAACGTGGATGCACACGGTCTGGATGAAATGGATAATAAGATCCTTTCAACAATTATCGACAAATTTAAAGGTGGGCCTGTTGGAATTACCACCCTGGCAACGGCTGTAAGTGAAAGTGCCGAAACTATCGAAGAGGTTTATGAACCCTTCCTTATTCAGCAGGGATTTATTTATCGTACTCCCCGCGGAAGAGAGGTTACCGAAGCAGCCTATAAACATCTTGGAAGGATCAAAGGCGGCCCACAGGGCGGACTTTTTAATTAATGCAGTAAGAGATTATGAGCAATTCTGATAATATTCCTGAAGTATCCTTACTTCGGTTTTTGAAACATTCCCTCGAGATTTTAAAGAATCCGCTGCCTTTTCATCATGAGAATTTTGAGAAAAAAGGAGATACTTTTAGGCTGAATATAGGCCCAAACAAATCAGTTATTTTCAGCAGGGATCCGGCTCTGGCAGAATATGTACTTCAGAAAAACCAGAAAAACTACGCAAAGACCGAAATTCAGACCAAAGACCTGGCTAAATATATCGGTCACGGATTATTGACTGCGGAAGGAGACCACTGGAAGAAACAACGCAAACTGATTCAGCCTGCCTTTCATAAAAAGCAACTTGCCAAACTGCTAGACTCAGTGCAAAGTGCTATTCAAACTGAAATAAGACGAATTGAACCAGGAAAGGAATTGGATGTTTTTCCCATTTTCAATGACCTGGCTTTTCAAACTGTGGTGAAATCACTTTTTAGCAGTGCTGTTTCCCAGGATGAAATCAACAGGCTTCAATTTATAACGGAAGAGGCTCAGAAAATGCTAGTCAGAGAACTAAGGCAACCTTATCTCGGCTGGTATTTTAAAGTAAGCGGAAAGCTGGAATCGTATCTTAAGCTTACCCGAGAATCCCGGGAAATCCTAAAAAAGATTGTAAAAGAGCGAAAAGAGTCTGGTGAGCGATTTGATGATTTGCTGGATATGTTGCTGGATGCAAGGTATGAAGACGGAAATTATATGGATGAAGAGCAGCTCATAGATGAAATTCTGATCCTTTTCACGGCAGGTCATGAAACGACTTCGAATGCTTTAAGTTTTATCACGCAGCTTCTTGCTCATAATCCGGAATGGCAGGAACGAATTTTTAAAGAGTTAGAAAGTCTGACTTTTGAAGATGACCTGATGAGTGTCGTAACTCAAACACCCGTGACCCAGATGGTGATCGAGGAATCTATGAGATTGTATCCGCCAGCTTATTTCATAGATCGCGTAAACGTGGAGAAAGATGAATTTGAGAATATGAAATTTGAGGAGGGAACGAATCTTTTACTGTCTATTCATGAAATGCATCGTCATCCGGACTTTTGGCAAGATCCCGATGATTTTAAGCCGGAGCGTTTTGAAGGGAATAGTATGAAATATAGTTCGCAGTATTTTCCTTTTGGTGCCGGTCCCAGGAAATGTATCGGTAATAACTTCGCAATGTTTGAAATGATCTTATGTGTTCTGGAGATTATTTCGAAATATGAAATCAAATCTGTAAAGCAGGAAATCGATATCAAGCCATTGATCACTTTAAAGCCTGATAATGCTATTTTGAAGTTTGAGCAGCGTTGATTTTATTTTCCGCAATCACAGAATTAAGAATATGCTCTAATCCCCAGTTTAATAGATCTTTGGAAGATTGATCATTGAGACGGCACACATCTTTTGTGACGACTAACGCTTCAATTCCCATAAGAACGGTTGCAATATTCGAAACTTTCTCTTTTTCATCTTCTGATAATTGGATTCCTTTTTTCTGGAAAAGTAATTCGAGAGTCGATTTTCTTCTGGCTCCCCTCGTTTTTTTATCGTTTGGTACGTTCAAAGTCGCACTGAGGTACTTTCTGAAACCCGGTTCATTTTCAAGAGCCAGATCGTTATAATAATTCTGAATTTCTAGAATAGCTTCCTTCGTATTGAATTCTCTCACATCTTCAAGAATTTCATTTGAAGTTTTGGTGTTTAGATCCAGGCCTGCTTCCGAAGCCAGAATATCAATATTTGAAAAATACCTGTAAATCGTCGCCCTAGAAATATCGGTTTCCTTTGCAACATCTTCAAGAGTGAATTCTTTTCCTTCCGCCAGTAAATTCTGGGCGCTTGCCAGGATCCTGTCCCTGGTTTTATGCTTTTGTTTTTTCCTTCCGCTATTTAAATATTTCTCTTTCATGAGACAAATGTCTTATAATATTTTGAGATATGAAAATTTAAAAATATATTTACGAGACAATTATCTCATAAGTTTAATTAAAATATTCAATATGTGGGTGTTAGGACATAAAGTTTCAGGTCATCAATTAAAAGCAGATTACGATTTAGCCATGGGGGAATCGGCACCGAATGTTCCGGGTCCACCTCCGCATTACCATGAAAAATATCATGAGACTTTCCTGATCATCGAAGGTGAAATGGATTTCATTATTGATGGAAACCTTAAAAAGGTAAAAGCAGGGGAGTCAATAGATATTCCTCAGAAAACGCTGCATACTTTCAAAAATTCCGGAGATAAATCATGTAAATGGGTGAATATACACAGTCCTGCAGGGTTTGCAGATTTTTTCATGGAATATGGCATAGATGAAAGCGAGCCGGATGCGATGCAGAAATCGGTTGCGCCGGAAATTATTCAGCAGGTTTTAGAAAAAGCACCCGATTACGATATGAAAATTCAGCTGGGCTGATAACGATATTTTATTAACCAACTTTAAATATTATGAATACAAATTTTCTCTTCCGAAGGGCTCAGTTGATTTTACTGATCTTTTCCGCCGGGCTCTTTTTTTCCTGCAGCACAGAAAAGGATTCTGAAATCGATTCGATTGAAGTTTATAATTTTAAACTTGAAAAAGCCACGACTCCCGAAGCACAGTTAGAAATGTTAACCAAAGCGATGCGCAGGTTCCATAATTTTGATGTGGCAGTAGCTCAGGGTTATATTAAAGTAAGCGAACTGGTTCCCGGAATGGGCTTCCATTTTGTAAAACCTGAATATGTTGATATGAAATTTGACATTTTAAAGCCAGAGATCCTGGTATACCATCCCGATGAAAATGGAGTGATGCAGTTCGTAGCTGCAGAATATTTAATTCCCGTTGGTAATTGTGATCAATCGGTAGATTATCCAGCACCGGAAGATGGATTTTTGGGGGATCAGGATCACTGGCATTTAAATTGCCAGGCCGGAGGATGGACGCTGCACGCATGGGTTGGTTTGGAAAATCCCGATGGCGTTTTTGCAGCTTTTAATCCTGTGCTGAATAACTGAAGATATTTTTTATAAATTGGCGGCAAATCTAAGACTTGCATAGCCTAAGAAATAAATATTCAGAACTCATCAAAGCCGAAGCCAAGCGCCTCGGCTTTCTTTCTTGTGGGATCAGTAAAGCTGAATTTCTGGAAGATGAAGCTCCGCGACTGGAAAGCTGGCTGAATAATAATATGCATGGTGAGATGCGTTATATGGAAAACTATTTCGATAAGCGTCTCGATCCCACGAAACTCGTTCCTGGCTCCAAAAGTGTCATTTCCCTTTTACTTAATTATTATCCCTCAGATTTTCAGAATGAAGATTCCTATAAGATCAGTAAATATGCTTACGGAAGGGATTATCATTTTGTGATTAAAGACAAGCTCAAGCAAATGCTTTCTTCTTTGCAGGACCAAATTGGTGATTTTCATGGTCGTGCTTTTGTAGATTCGGCACCGGTGTTGGATAAAGCCTGGGCGGCTAAAAGTGGATTGGGCTGGATTGGGAAGCATTCAAATTTGCTTTCAAAAAAGACTGGTTCATTCTATTTTATCGCAGAATTGATTGTAGACCTGGAATTAGAATATGATACGCCGGTAACCGATCATTGCGGAAGTTGTACCGCCTGTATTGATGCCTGTCCCACGAATGCCATTGTCGAGCCCTATAAGGTTGATGGAAGCAAGTGTATTTCCTATTTCACTATTGAGCTTAAAGACGAATTGCCAAATTCATATAAAAATCAGTTTGACGACTGGATGTTTGGCTGTGATGTTTGTCAGGACGTTTGCCCATGGAATCGTTTTTCAAAACCGCATAACGAACCATTATTTAATCCTCATCCCGAGCTTTTAGCCAACAATAAGAAAGATTGGGAAGATATCACCAGGGAAACCTTCAATGAAATTTTCAGAAAATCTGCCGTGAAGAGAACTAAATTTGAAGGCTTGAAAAGAAACATCGATTTTCTAAAGAATCAATAATCGAAATCCAGAACGCGATTTTCTTCCTTCGCTTTCTTATCCAGTTTTTTGCCACGACCAGCTCCAACAGCCAGCCCCACTGCAAGTCCGGCACCCAACAAACCAGAATTTCCGCTAGCACCAGATAAGGCAGCTCCAATAGGAATGCCAAAAACAGCCATTCCAAGTGGTGTCCATTTTTTGGTATAGAAATTTCTGGGAACGATCTGTGTTTCCTTTTCTAATATTTTAATTATCTCCTTTTGCGTGTTATGAAGTATTAAGGCTAATCGTTTATCGAAAGAACTTAAGTTGTTTACTTTATCAATTAAAGGGTTAATATGATAACTGACTTCCGGAGGAACCTCTTTTTTGCGAACTTCATTTAATAAGTTTTTCAGCTTTTCGTACTGTTCTTTTATTTTTTTGTTGAGAGATATAATTGATTCATTTTGTAATTCATTTATATCCATTTTCAGGGATTAATAAGATGTTTAAATAATTAGGCTTTTAAGTATATCAAAAATTCAGAATAACTTCAATCTTATTATGAAATATTTAAAATTTGAATCTTTCGATTATTATTCTTCTGTTAGGCCAAATACCTTTTTATCTTTGTTTAGAGTCGAAAAATTAAAATATGAGTAATTCCTCCAGAAAGAGAAGAGAGGCATTGGTTTATCACGCTAAGCCAAAGCCGGGAAAGATTGAAGTAGTCCCTACAAAGAAGTATGCAACGCAGAGAGATCTTTCGCTGGCCTATTCGCCCGGAGTCGCTGAACCATGCCTGGAAATCGAGAAAGATAAAGAGAATGCCTATAAATATACAACCAAAGGAAATCTTGTAGCCGTAATCTCTAATGGTACGGCTGTTCTGGGACTTGGAGACATTGGTCCGGAAGCCTCTAAGCCGGTAATGGAAGGAAAAGGTTTGCTATTTAAGATATTTGCTGATATCGATGTATTTGATATTGAAGTCGATACTAAAGACGTTGACAAATTCATTGAAACAGTTAAGAATATTGCTCCGACTTTTGGTGGAATTAACCTGGAAGATATCAAAGCTCCCGAAGCTTTTGAAATAGAACAAAGACTGAAAGCAGAGCTGGACATCCCGGTTATGCACGATGACCAGCATGGAACCGCCATAATTTCTGCTGCTGCTTTACTGAATGCAGTGGAGCTCGCAAAAAAGAAAATGGAAAAGGTCAAGATCGTAGTAAGTGGTGCGGGTGCTGCTGCGGTTTCCTGTACCAAGCTTTACAAAGCCTTTGGTGCAAAAGCTGAAAATATTGTAATGCTGGACAGCAAAGGCGTGATTAGAAAGGATCGCGAGAATCTTTCCGAAGAAAAGAAGGAATTTGCGACCTCACGTAAAATCGATACGCTTGATGAAGCCATGAAAAATGCAGATGTTTTCATAGGGCTTTCTATTGCCAATATTGTGTCTCCCGAGATGCTGAAAAGTATGTCGAAGCGACCTATTGTCTTTGCGATGGCGAATCCAAATCCGGAGATCGATTATGAACTGGCTATGAAAACACGTAAGGATGTGATCATGGCAACGGGCCGTAGCGACCATCCTAACCAGGTGAATAACGTGCTTGGTTTTCCATTCATTTTTCGAGGAGCTCTAGACGTTCGCGCTACCAAGATCAATGAAGCGATGAAAATGGCGGCGGTTAAGGCTTTAGCTGAATTGGCTAAAGAAGCGGTGCCAGAACAGGTAAATATCGCCTACGGAGAAACAAGGCTCAATTTTGGACCTGAATATATTATTCCGAAGCCATTTGACCCTAGACTAATCGCGAAAGTGCCACCGGCCGTTGCAAAAGCTGCTATGGAAAGCGGTGTGGCAAGACAGGAAATACAAGACTGGCAGAAATATGAAGATGAGCTGCTGGAACGAATGGGTAGCGATAATAAAATCACCAGGTTGTTACTGAATCGCGCTAAAACAAATCCGAAACGTATTGTTTTTGCGGAAGCAGATCACCTGGATGTACTCAAGGCTGCACAAATTGTGAGAGACGAAGGAATCGGAATTCCAATTTTACTAGGTCGAAGAGAAGTGATCAAGGAATTGATGGCAGAGATAGATTTTGAAGAAGAGGAAGTAACGATCATCGACCCAAAATCTGACGAAGCCAAAGAACAACTTGATCTGTACGCTCAAAAATACTGGGAAAATCGCCATCGTAATGGCGTAACCAAATATGACGCTGAAAAGTTAATGCGGGAACGTAATTATTTCGCAGCTATGATGGTGAATGAAGGAGATGCTGATGCGCTGCTTTCTGGATATTCCCGGGCCTATCCTACAGTTGTAAAGCCAATGCTAGAATTGATTGGGATGGCTAAAGGTGTTTCAAGGGTAGCTGCTACTAACGTAATGAACACGTCTAGAGGCCCTATTTTTATTAGTGATACCTCCATAAATATTGATCCGCCGGCTAAAGATTTGGCTAAGATCGCTCAAATGACAGCGAGAACAGTTCAGCTATTTGGAATGGAGCCGGTCATCGCGATGATTTCTTATGCAAACTTCGGTTCTTCAAAAGATCCACGCGCGAGAAAAGTCAAAGATGCGGTTGCTTATTTACATCGTTTCCATCCAGATTTGAAAGTAGATGGAGAATTGCAAACCGATTTTGCCCTGAACCGTGAAATGCTTCAGAATAAATTTCCATTTTCAAAACTGGCTGGAATGAAGGTGAATACGCTCATTTATCCAGATCTGGATTCAGCAAACAGTACCTACAAACTTATTAAAGAGCTGAACAATGTGGATTCTATTGGTCCTATTATGATGGGAATGAAAAAACCAGTTCACATTCTTCAGTTAGGAGCAAGCGTGGAAGAAATGGTAAACATGGCTGCAGTGGCGGTTGTTGATGCTCAGGAAAAAGAGAAGAGAGCAAAAAAATAGGTAAATACTTCAGTAAACTCAAAGGCAGAAATTCCAATTTCTGCCTTTAGTTTATTTTACTACATTTGAGGACTAACCTAAGTCTTTTTCATGATTCATCATTTAAAGGGACAACTAGTTGAGAAAAATCCAACTTATGTTGTTATAGATTGTAACGGTGTAGGTTATACCGTGAACATTTCCCTGCATACTTTTTCCCTTCTTTCTGATTCTGAAGCTATCAGCTTATATACCTATTTACAGGTCAAAGAAGATTCTCATACGCTTTATGGCTTCATGGAAAAATCGGAAAGGGAGATATTCAAATTATTGATTTCTGTATCTGGTGTGGGAACCAGCATAGCAAGAACGATGCTTTCTTCATTATTACCTAAGGAAGTAACCAATGCGATCGCAACGGGAGATGTGGCAACTATTCAAAGCGTTAAGGGAATAGGTGCTAAAACCGCTCAAAGGGTTATTTTAGATCTGAAAGATAAAGTTCTGAAAGTGATGGCCGAAGGCGATGAAGTTTTCGTCTCTCAGAACAATACAAATAAGGAAGAAGCGTTATCAGCTTTAGAGGTCTTGGGATACAACCGTCGCCAGGCAGGAAAAGTAGTAGACAAGATTTTGAAAGACGACCCTGACTCATCCGTAGAATCAATTATAAAACTGGCTCTTAAAACGCTGTAATTACATTGAGGAACAATTACCTGAAATTGTCTTTACCGGTAAGATTAACATTCCTGATGATACTGGTTTGCTCTTTGGATGCTGCTGCGCAGGAAAATGACACTCCGCAGGATTCCACGAAGACCGGTTACGTTTTGGGTGAATTGAGCCTTCCTGATCCCGAAAGCATTGAGTCTTATTATGAATATGATCCTGTTCTGGATCGTTACTTTTTCAAGGAAAAATTAGGCGCCGTCAATCTAGGGCTGCCTTTGGTTCTCACTCCAAAGGAATATGAAGATCTCGTTCTTTCCGAAGAAATGCGAAATTATTTTAAACTTAAAAACGATGCGCTTACTGGCAGAAAAGAAGGTTCAGAAGATATTCAGCGTGACCTTTTACCTGATTTCTACGTGAACAACAACTTTTTTGAAAGCATTTTCGGTGGTTCAGAGATCGATATTGTGCCACAGGGTTCAGTAGAAATGGATCTTGGCCTGCTCTACACGAAACAGGATAATCCAGCCTTTTCGCCGAGAAACCGGAGAAATTTATCTTTTGATTTTGACCAGCGAATCAGTTTAAGTTTGCTTGGACAAATTGGTGAGCGTTTACAGGTTACCGCGAATTATGATACCGAGTCGACCTTTGATTTTCAGAACCAGTTAAAACTGGAATACACGCCAAACGAAGATGATATCGTTCAGAAGATCGAAGTGGGTAACGTGAATATGCCTTTAAATAATGCTCTCATACAGGGTGCTCAGAGTCTATTCGGATTCAAGACACAATTGCAATTCGGGAAAACTACGGTTACCGGTGTTTTTTCTGAACAAAAGTCTGAACGTCGTACGGTCAATGTGGAAGGCGGCGCGACCGTAGAAGACTTTGAGAAATTCATACTGGATTATGACCAGGATCGTCACTTTTTCCTGGCTCATTATTTCCGCG
Organism: Flavobacteriaceae bacterium; assembly: GCA_964220295.1. Classification (GTDB taxonomy): domain Bacteria; phylum Bacteroidota; class Bacteroidia; order Flavobacteriales; family Flavobacteriaceae; genus Christiangramia. The sequence goes on from CAXPUM010000073.1 coordinate 81,333, forward strand.
ATCATTACGACGAAGCGCTGGCAAATTATCCCTTTATTAATTCAAATATTCAGATAAAAAGAATCCAGGTCTGGATTACTAACCGTACTAATAATATTCAGAATTTAACCGATACACGAAACATCGTGGCAATCCAGGATTTAGGTGAGACCAATGTTCCCGGCAATATCGGTTTAGATAACATTCCAGGTGGATTCTTCAATCAGCCGGCAGGAAGTTTTCCAGATAACGTAAACAATGATTTCAACCCCTTCGGAATAACCGGTACGGGTGAATCGATTCTGACTCCGGCAATTCGAGATATTGCGACAGTTGATAATGGGTTTGGCGGAGTGACAGTTTCTGAAGGGACCGATTATGTGAAGCTTGAAAATGCCCGCCAGCTAAAACCGAATGAATATACCGTCAATTCTCAGCTGGGATATATTTCCTTAAATCAGCGATTGAGCAATGACGAGGTGCTGGCAGTTGCATTCCAATACACCATCAATGGGGAAGTTTTCCAGATCGGGGAATTTGCAAATGATGGTGTCAATTCTACCAACACCAATCCAGACGAGCAGCCACCACAGGGAACTAACCCGAGAGCCAATCAAAACCTGGTAGTCAAATTGCTGAAAAGTACGATCACGAATGTGAATGAGCCAATCTGGGACTTGATGATGAAAAACATTTATAGTCTTGGAGCTTACCAGTTAGAACGACAGGATTTCAGGATGAATATTCTGTATACAGATCCGCAGCCGCTGAATTATATTCAACCGGTAGATGGCACAACCTTGCCTGCAGATGTAGCTGAAATTCCGCTTTTGCGGGTTTTTAGGTTAGACCAGTTAAATACGAATAATGACCCGATCCAGGGTGGTGACGGGTTCTTTGATTATGTGCCACAAATTACCATTGATCCTCAAAATGGAAATGTAATCTTTACCACGGTCGAGCCTTTCGGGAGCTGGCTTTTCGATAAGCTGGACGATAATCCTAATACTGGGACGGAAGATTATAATATACCGGAAACCTGGAATCCCAACCAGCAAAAGTATGTCTTCCGGTCAATGTACGAAACCACAAAAACCCAGGCCGAACAGCTGGAGGCTGATAAGAACAAATTTCAGTTGAAAGGTAGGTACAAATCGGCTGAAGTAGAAGGCATCCCAATTGGTTTCAATTTACCGCCAGGTTCTGTGACAGTTACTGCTGGTGGGCGAGTGCTTCAGGAAGGAGTGGATTACGTGGTGAACTATGAATTAGGTCGCGTTCAGATCCTGGATGAGGCTTTGCTTGCTTCAGATATTCCAATTCAGGTAAACACCGAAAATAATGCCTTATTTGGCCAGCAAACGAAAAGGTTTACCGGTATTAATGTAGAGCACCAGTTTAACGAAAATTTCCTGATAGGAGGTACGTTCATCAATTTGAAAGAACGGCCATTAACTCAAAAAGCGAACTATAGCTACGAGCCTATAAATAATACCATTTTAGGTTTCAATTTAAATTATAGCACAGAAGTGCCGTTTTTGACCAGGCTCGTGAATAAATTGCCAAATATTGATACTGATGTGCGATCAAACGTCTCGGTTCGGGGGGAATTTGCCTATCTGCTTCCGGGGCAACCAAGCCAAAGTGATTTTGGCGGAAAAGCCACGACGTATATAGACGATTTTGAAGCAGCACAAACCAGTATCGATATTAATAATCCGTTGAGTTGGGAACTTTCCAGTGCACCTATTGGTTATGGTGGTGAGCGTTCAAATGGAGAGTTAGCGGCTGGTTTCAAAAGAGCGAAGCTTTCCTGGTACACGATCGATCCTATTTTCTACAGTAACCGGAGACCGGCGGGAATTTCAGATTCCGATATTTCTACTTATGCCGCGAGAAGAGTAGCTCTGAACGAGATTTTTCCGAATACCGATGTGGTCACTGGGCAGCCGCAGGTGGTTTATACCATGGATGTGAATTACGATCCGACCGAAAGAGGTCCTTACAACTTCAACCCAACTGCCAACGGAACTAATGATCTAACGAATCCTTCAGACAACTTTGGGGGCATCATGCGGTCTATTAATACGACCAATTTTGAGCAGACGAACGTGGAGTACATCCAGTTTTGGGTGATGGACCCGTATATTTATTCTGAAAATGCCACTAATGGTCCGGGAACAATTCACTTTAACCTGGGAAATATTTCCGAAGATGTCCTGAAAGATGGAAGAAAACAATACGAAAACGGTCTTCCGGAAGGCGAAGACAATACCAGTGTGATCAGTACCGCATTTGGCCAGGTTCCGGCAGATCAGTCCTTAGTGTATGCATTCGATACAGAAGGCCAGGCCAGGGTCAATCAGGATGCAGGTTATGATGGTTTGCTGGACGCGGAAGAAGCCGCGCAGTTTCCTGATTTTGGAGGACTTGAAGACCCCGCAGCCGATAATTACAATTACTTCCTGAATACCGAAGGGAATATTCTACAGCGTTACAGGAATTATAACGGGACCGAAGGAAACTCTCCTACCGATGTAACCGATACCAATCGCGGAAATACCACGCTTCCTACTGCTGAAGATATCAACCGCGATAACACCATGAACACCATTAATAGTTATTTTGATTATGAGGTGCCGTTTTTCCGTGGGATGAATATCGAGAATAACCGTTACATCACTGATGTAAAAGAGATCACTGCGACTTTAAGAAATGGCCAGCAATTGCCGGTGAGATGGCTGCAGTTCAAAGTGCCGATCTTTGAACCAACCGATGCGGTTGGGGGAATTGCCGATTTTAGATCTATTCGTTTTATCAGGATGTTCATGACTGATTTTGAGAATCCAATTCTGCTTCGTTTCGGAACGATGGATTTGGTTCGTGGGGATTACAGAAGATATACCCAAAGCCTGATTGAGGAAGACGGGCAGCAGGAAAATCCTAATACGTTGTTCGAGGTAAAAGCGGTTAATATTGAAGAGAACGAAAATCGCCAACCTATTCCTTATGTTTTGCCTCCGGGTGTGCGCCGGGAGCAATTATATGAAAACAATACTAATATTCGCCAGAATGAGCAGTCGCTTTCCATAACCACCTGCGACCTTCAACCTCAGAACGCACGGGGTGTTTATAAGAATTTCCAGGTAGACATGCGCCAGTATAAGAACCTGGAGATGTTCCTTCATGCTGAATCGCTTCCGAATAAACAGCCTTTAAAAGATGGGCAGCTGGTAGCTTTTATTCGAATGGGAACAGATTTCACAGATAACTATTACCAGATCGAAATTCCTCTTTCTCCAACACAATTTGGCGCAAGCACTGCTGATGAGATCTGGCCAGAAGTTAATAACCTGAATCTGGATCTCGACCTGTTACAACAGGTCAAAACAACCGTTTTAGGAAGTCCGGGACTTATTTCTACCGAACTGAATTTCTTTACGGAGGACCTGCAGGAAGTAGACGCCGAAGCACCATATGATATGGGCAGGTTGCGACTTGGGATCAAAGGAAATCCAAGTTTTGGAAATATCAGGTTGCTGATGCTGGGGGTTAAAAATGGAACTTCAACTAATGGCGTTGCTGATCTCTGCGGGGAAGTCTGGTTTAACGAATTAAGGCTTTCTGAGCTGAAGAATGAAGGCGGTTGGGCCGGTGTAGTCAGTGTTGATGGAAATATGGCAGATTTTGCGAATATTTCAGCGACCGGGAGAAGAAGCACTGTAGGTTTTGGAAGTATTGAACAAGGTCCCAATCAGCGTAGCCGGGAAGATCTTCAGCAATATGATTTTGTGACCAACGTCAACATGGGACAATTGCTTCCGAAGAAATGGGGAGTTAAAGTACCGGTGAACTATAGCAGGGGAGAAGAACTGATTACTCCAAAATATGACCAGGAATATTTGGATGTTGAACTGGATACGAGGCTGGCAAATATTCAAGATAATTCTGAACGGGAACGCGTTAAAAAACAGTCTCAATCATATACAAAACGACAAAGTATCAATGTGATCGGCCTTCGGAAAGAGCGAACCGGGGATAAAAAACCGATGCCATACGATGTCGAGAACTTTACTTTTTCATCATCCTATAACCAGGTGGAACATCGCGATTTCGAGATCGAGGAGAGTATAGATCAAAGTGTACGCCTTGGTGGTACTTATGAATATAGTTTCCCGGAGAAAAAACTGGAGCCACTTCGCAAAATAGCCATTTTGGACAGCAGTGATTATCTGGCTATTTTCAGGGATTTCAATATCAATTACTTACCAACAAATATTAATGCGAGTAGTAATATTTTCAGGCAGTATAACGAGCAGAAATTCCGTTCGCTGGAATTGACTTCCCGAGATATTGGAATTCCGACTCTATATCAGCGAAATTATTTATTCGACTGGCAGTACGGGGTGAATTATAATTTGACGAATTCTCTGAGTTTCTCTTTCAACGCGAGCAATAACCGTATTATCAGAAATTATATTGACGATGAAGGATTTGCTGATAATTCCGTTGGTCTCTGGAACGATTTATTTAATATCGGGAATCCTGATATTCATTACCAGACGTTACAGGTGAATTATGAGATTCCTTTTCAGAAAATACCGGTTTTGAAATTCATTAAAGCTACCTATTCCTACACCGGTGATTTCCAGTGGCAGCGAGGTTCCAGAATCTATCAAACGCTTGAGAATATTCCGAATATCGGAAACAGTGTTCAGAACTCTAATTCCCACCAGATCAATGCGAACCTGAATCTTCAGGATTTGTATAATTATGTAGGTTTAGTGGAGAAAAAACCGAAAAAAGTTGGAACAAGTATCAGGGAACGAAGCAGGGGAGTGCCTACTATCGGTCCGCCAGACCAAAATAACCAGGAGCCTCAAAAACCTGAAGTAGCACCACAGAATAACGCGAATAAAGGTTACAATACTTTTGTGAATATCGTTACAGGAATAAAAACTTTCCAGGTAAACTACCGCAATAGCCGCGGAATCTTCCTTCCCGGTTATCTACCAAGCGTTGGTTTTATGGGAACGGCCAGGCCAACTTTTGGATTTACGCTAGGCTTCCAGGATGAGATCAGGTACATGGCGGCGGAGAGAGGCTGGTTGACCCTTTTTCAGAATTTCAATCAGCAATACACAGCGGTGGAAACGGAGCAGTTGGATGCGCAGGCCACACTGGACCTTCTGCCAGATCTTACCATTGAGCTTACGGGAAGAAAGAATTATTCAGAAAACTTTTCAGAAAATTACAGGGTGAATCCGGTGACATTGGAATACCAGCCTTTAACGCCTTACACCTTCGGGAATTTCAATATTTCTACCATTCTTATTAAAACCGCCTTCAACCAGTCGACAGAAGTTTCTTCGGAAACCTTTGAAACTTTTCGCCAAAACCGAATTGATATTGCCAGAAGGCTGGCTCAGCAACGAGGACTGGACCCGAATGATGTAGATGAAGAAGGTTATCCCATTGGAATTGGTAAAAGCAACCAGGCGGTACTTCTGCCGGCTTTCATATCGGCTTATGCCGGTTCCGATCCTGGAAGTATCAAACTTGGTCCTTTCAGAGATACGCCTTTACCAAACTGGAATGTGAAATATACCGGGTTGATGCGTCTTAAATGGTTCCGGGATAATTTCCGAAGATTTTCCATAAACCACGGATATCGATCGGATTATACGCTAAATCAATACCAGACGAACCTGGATTATGATCCGCAAAATCCAAATGAACTGAATCAGGCGGGAGATTATAAAAATCCGATTCTTTATTCCAATGTGGTGTTGACTGAACTTTTTACTCCGCTTGCGAGAGTAGATTTTGAGACGAAAGATAATATCCAGATCCTCGCGCAGATGGAAAAAGATCGTTCGCTGGCATTTAGTTTCGATAATAATTTGTTGACCGAATATTCTGGAAATGAGTATACCGTAGGTTTGGGTTACAGACTTAAGGATTTGAAGATCGTTACCAATCTTGGCGGAAATCGAAGAGTACTGAGCAGCGACCTGAATTTTAAGGCTGATGTTTCTTACCGTAAGAACAGGACAATTGTGAGATACCTGGATCTTTCAAATAACCAGACCATTTCTGGGCAGGATATCTGGGCGATCAATTTCACAACAGATTACGGCTTGACCAGAAACCTTACCGCTCGTTTTTATTACGATCACAGTTTTTCTGAATATGCCGTATCTACAGCGTTTCCACAAACAACCATCCGCTCCGGGATCACACTTATTTATAATTTCGGAAATTAACGCAGGCTTATTTGAACAATTCAGCTAAAAAATTAACTTTGCTTCATATAATTTATACTGATGAACATTCCGCAAGAATTAAAGTACACTAAAGATCACGAGTGGGTTCGTGTTGAAGGGGATATCGCAACAATTGGCGTGACCGATTTTGCTCAGGGTGAGCTTGGAGATATCGTTTATGTTGAGGTGGAAACCCTTGATGATACACTAGATAAGGAAGAGGTTTTTGGAACCGTAGAAGCCGTAAAAACCGTTTCCGATCTTTTTATGCCGGTTTCCGGGGAAATTATTGAATTTAACGACAGTCTTGAAGATGAACCTGAGAAAGTAAATGATGATCCCTACGGTGAAGGCTGGATGATCAAAGTAAAACTTTCTGATGCATCTGAAGTTGAAAGTCTTCTTTCTGCGGAACAATATCAGGAAGTAATTGGTAGCTAAGATATTCTTACTTCTTGCAGCTGCCTATACCGGTTTAATAACCTGGCTTTCCTTAACACATCTGGGTAAGATCAGTTTAGGCGGTTTCAATCCTACCGATAAAATGCTCCATGCCGGAGCATATTTAGTTTTAATGCTTTTATGGAGCTTTTTTTTCATCCTAAGAAAGGATGGAAATGAACGATACAGGTCAAAATTGCTTTGGGTTGCAATAGGCTGTATCCTTTTTGGTATGCTAATTGAGGTATTACAGGGAACCTTAACCAGTTACAGGACACCCGATTGGTGGGACGTGCTCGCCAATTCAACTGGTATTTGCCTTGCTGCCCTGTTTTTAATTTTGACGGCGCCAAAAATTAAAGATTTGAAGCAGAAGGTTGTTTAACCTTAATGACTAATCTTTATTATGAAACCCAAGAAAAACCCGAAAGCCGATCTAAATCGGAAATGGGTTCTATTCCTTCAAATAGGACTCATCATTGTATTGTTCCTGACTCTTCAGGCCATTGAATGGGAAACGCCCGGCGGCGAAAAGGAAGCTGCCTCAGAAGTTAATACGAATTTTATAATCGAAGAAACTCCGCCCATTACAGTAATGCCGGAAAAAACTCCGCCGCCGAAACCTCCTAAGGTTATTACAAACAAAATTGATCCTATTGATGATGACGAGCCAGTAAAAGAGGACAATATCGCACCAACCGATATGGATTTTGGAGATATCAAAGAAGTCGAAGAAATTGATGAGCCTGAGGCACCGGAAGAAGATATTACCTATGATTTTGTCGCAGTAGAGGATGTACCGCTGTTTCCAGGTTGCGAAAGCCTGGTTAATAATGATGAGCGCAAATCCTGTATGAGTATGAAGATCAATAATTTCGTCGTAAAAGAATTTGATACTGGTCTAGGTGAAGAACTGGGATTGTCTGGAACAAATACTGTTTATATTCAATTTACTGTGAATAAACAGGGGGAAGTTTCTGACATCAAAACCCGTGCGCCGCATCCTGCTTTGGAAAAAGAAGCCAGGAGAGTAATTGGCAAATTGCCGAAAATGACACCAGGAAAACAAAGAGGAGAGCCTGTTCCGGTACGTTATAACATACCAATTAGATTTAGAGTTCAGGACTGATACTGTTAAGCTTAACGAATAAATTCGTTTTAATTGTTTATTCTCTACTGATAAATTTAATTTTTTGGAAAAAATCTTTATTTTAGCAACCCTTAATAATACTAAGCATTATGGAACCTAAGAAAAATCCTAAAGCTGACCTGAATAAGAACCGAGTTCTATTCCTTCAGTTGGGTCTTATCGTTGTACTGTTCATCACATGGCAGGCCATCGAGTGGAAGACGTATGATCCCGAGCAGATTGACATTGGGCAGGTAAACATGGACGCCCTTGATGAAGAAGATGTGCCAATTACAGAGATGCAGAATACGCCACCGCCACCGCCACCGCCACCTCCAGCACCAGAAGTTATCGAGGTCGTTGAAGATGAGGAAGAAGTGGAAGAGGACGAGATCCAATCTACTGAAACTAACCTGGACGAGATCGTTGAGGTAGAAGAAGTTGTGGAAGCTCCGGTTGAAGAAGAGGTAGAAGACGTTCCTTTTGCTGTTATTGAGGATGTGCCGATTTATCCAGGTTGTGAAAACCTGAAGAATAATACTGAACGTAAGAACTGTATGCAGGAAAAAGTTCAGCGTTATGTAACTAAGGAATTTGATACAGATCTTGGCGCAGAGCTTGGTTTAAGCGGTATTACTCGAGTTATTGTCCAATTTAGAATTAATGAACAGGGAAATGTTGAGCAAATTAGATCTCGTGCTCCTCACCCAAGATTGGAGCAGGAAGCTGCTAGAGTAATTAAAAGTTTACCTAAAATGAAGCCAGGTAGACAGCGTGGTAAGCCGGTAGGAGTTACCTATTCACTTCCAATCGCATTTAAAGTACAGGACTAAGAATCCATAATGATATATTTAAGAATCCCGGTTATACCGGGATTTTTTATTTTAGTTTACTTCGCTTTCAGAAAAGATGTATATTACCAGCGCTTTGAATCAAAGGCCCCTGAGCATATGAAGCACTACTTACTACTACTTTTTATATTTTCCGGAACTTTTCTTTTTGCCCAGGATACAGCAAGTTTTTCTGAAATCTATCCGAAATTTCCTGAATGTGAAAATGCCGTTTATTCTGAACAGGAAAATTGTTTTAATAATACTTTAATCTCACTGATACTTTCGGAATATGAGATTCCGGAAAAAGTCACTTCTGAAGATTACAAAGGGACTTTGACGGTTATTTTTGAAGTCTCAGAAGAAGGTAATTTTGAAATGATCTATCAGGATGCCGCGTATGACGAGCTTAAGGAGGAAATGAAAAGGGTTTTTGAAACGCTTCCGAAGATTCAGCCGGCTACTTATAACGGCAGGCCAATTCATATGCAATTCAAAATGCCTGTTCAAATTCCGCTAAATAGAAATAGTGCTATTAGCCAGGTAGCTGAGGAAGACCAGATCCAGGTTAAAAGTTCCGAGGAGATTGAAAGCGAGGTTGACTCGAAAACTTTATCAGAGCAAAATTTAGATGAGTATGACCAGATAAAGTCAGATGAATTTACCAATCCGCGTTATAAAAGTTCTATAAATATTCCATTGTCACATGAGTTTTACAGTCGGTTTGATGGTGATTTTAACCGAATTGGTCTAAATACCCACTCCGCTTCCAAGCCATTTTTGTTCGGAGAAGTAAATCATTATTATGATTTTGAAGCCGAAATGGAAAAGCTGGAAAGGTCGACTTCTACATTAGTTGGTAGAAAATTATGGAATGAGCATTTAATCAGGTTCCAAACCGATGACTACTGGTTTACGATTGATGCCGGACTGGACCTGGAGATTGGGAAAGATTTTGAAGACGAGGAATTTGATTTTACTTACAACAACTCCAGGATGGCGATCATCCAAGGAGGTCTGGGTAAAAATCTCAATTTTTATACGGTCGTTTATGAAAATCAGGGCAGGTTTGCTGGGTATTATAACCGGTATGCTGAATCCATCAGGCCTTCCAGAGGTGGTCCGGCAATTGTGCCTGGGAGAGGAATAGCGAAAGACTTTATGAATGATGGCTATGATTACCCGGTAGCTGAAGGTTATTTGTCTTTTTCGCCCGGCGATTTCATCAATATTCAGTTTGGACATGGCAAGAATTTTATTGGCGATGGGTATCGCTCACTGTTGTTGAGCGACAATGCTTCGCCTTATCCGTTTTTGAAGCTGAATACAACTTTTTGGAAACTGAAATATACCAATACCTGGATGTCTTTGCGAGATGTGCGGGCAGATGTGGTGGATGAAGGCTCTTACAGGACAAAATATATCGCGAACCATTATTTAAGCTGGAATGCAACTAAGAGATTAAATATAGGTTTTTTTGAATCGGTTATGTGGGAGAACGATAATGGGCGCGGCTTCGACGTGAACTATTTGAACCCTGTAATTTTTTACCGGGCGATTGAATTTTCTACCGGTGCTGATGGTGGAAATGCGATCATTGGCTTTTCCGGAAAATATAAATGGACTGATGATCTCTATACCTATGGCCAGTGGGTAATTGACGAGTTTTCATCAGGTGATGTATTTGGTGGCGATAGTAGCTGGAAGAATAAGCTTGGTTTTCAATTAGGAGTGAAATACTCAGATGCTTTTAATGTTCCCAATTTATTTCTTCAGGCAGAGTACAATCAGGTAAGGCCATATACTTATTCTCATAATACAATTACCCTAAATTATGGACACAACAACCAGTCTATGGCGCATCAATGGGGAGCAAATTTCAGGGAATTCATCGCAATCGCACGTTACAGGAAAGATCGCTGGTATGGCGATTCGAAGCTGATAATTGGGAAGCGTGGTTTTGATTTTGTTGATTTTGGCTCTAAAACTAATTTCGGACAAAATATTTACCGAACTGAGGTTGACCGAGCTTACGAGACTGGTGTAAAAATAGGCCAGGGAAATACCACTAATTCCATTTTCGGTTCATTGGAAGCTGGATATATTGTAAACCCCACAACCAATTTAAAATTATTCGGAAGATTTATCTATCGTGATTTCGACGTGCAGCGCAATACTGCTAATCATTTTGACAATTCAACGGTTTGGTTGAATTTTGGAATCAGGACAGATATTTTTAACTGGTACTACGATTACTAGTAGAAATTCCTTCAGAAAATTAACAGCCTGACTGCCTTGCTAAAACCTTTTTAAGGAGTATCTTTGCGCCAGTTAAAAAATGGCTTTTTTGAGCAGCACCCGCGTACATACTTCTAACGCTTCAATTCTCTCAGATTTTAAGGAAATTACCAAAATGAGGCTCGCTATTAGCGTGGTATTCTCATCGGTTGCCGGATATTTTCTGGGAGCAGAAACAGTTGACTTTGTCGTCGTGTTTCTGCTTTCCATAGGAGGTTATTTTATGGTCGGTGCATCGAATGCTTACAACCAGATCATCGAGAGAAATCTAGATGCGCTGATGGATCGTACTAAAAACAGGCCGCTTCCCGCTGGGAGAATGACCGTAGGTACTGCTTTCACGATCGCTACACTTTTTACAGTTTTAGGATTGGTCGTTTTGTATATTATCAATCCCAAAACGGCAATGTTCGGGGCGATCAGCATCTTTTTATATGTGAGTGTTTACACTCCCCTGAAAACTAAAACACCACTTTCAGTTTTTGTTGGAGCTTTTCCTGGGGCAATACCTTTTATGTTAGGCTGGGTAGCGGCTACCGGTAAATTCAGTATAGAACCAGGAACCTTATTCATGATTCAGTTTTTCTGGCAATTCCCCCATTTCTGGGCGATAGGATGGTGGTTGTTTGATGATTATAAGAAAGGTGGTTTTTTTATGCTACCTACCGGAAAGAGAGATAAAGGTACAGCCGTACAGGTGATTCTTTATACCTGCTGGACGATATTGGTGTCATTGATTCCGGCTTTCGGCGTTACGGGAAAACTGTTCTTATCTCCGGTTTCCGCAGTAATCATCCTGATTTTAGGGTTGGGAATGCTGTATTATGCGTTTAGATTATATAAAGAGAAAACAGCTGAAGCTGCTAAAAAATTAATGTTTGCAAGTGTGTCTTACATCACCTTGCTTCAAATTGTTTATGTCTTAGATAAATTTATCAGACAATGGATTTAACCGAAAACACTTTAGAAGAAAAAAGAGCCCGTTCTAAGAAAATGATGCTATGGTTTGGGATCATTAGTATGGGAATGACTTTTGCAGGCCTGACCAGTGCTTACGTAGTAAGTAAGAACAGGCCAGATTGGTTGACAGATTTTCAGCTACCGGAATCATTTTTATACAGTACAATCGTCATCGTGCTGAGCAGTGTAACCCTCTTCCTGGCGAAAAAGAGCATTATTCAGAATAAGCGAAAGAACGCTTCAGCATTATTGTTGGGGACCTTGATACTGGCCGTGCTTTTTGTTATGTTCCAGTTTTATAGTTTTTCAGAAATTATCGCGAATGGCTATTACTTTACCGGAAGCGAAAGTTCTATCACTACTTCGTTTATTTATATTCTCGTGGTGGTGCACCTGGTGCATTTAATGGCTGGAGTGATCGTGCTTTTAGTGTTAATTTATAACCATTTTAAACAGCGTTATAAAGCAGGTCAAATGCTTGGATTTGAGCTTGGTGCGACTTTCTGGCATTTCGTAGACTTTCTTTGGCTGTACTTGATTTTGTTTTTATATTTCTTTAGATAATAAAAATGCGTATTTTTGCGCAACCTTTAACATTAAACTACTTCTATGGAGGCTACTGTTGTTAGAACAGGCACCGAAGGAAAGACCTGGGGAGGCGGTAATGAGCCGCTAAAGTCCAGCTACGGAAAAATGATGATGTGGTTCTTCATCCTTTCCGATGCTTTAACATTTTCAGGATTTCTGGCCGCTTACGGTTTTTCAAGATTTAAATTTATTGATATCTGGCCTATCGCCGACGAAGTGTTTACTCACTTCCCGTTTTTACATGGTGTGGAAGCACCAATGTATTACGTGGCGTTCATGACCTTTATCCTTATTTTCTCATCTGTAACGATGGTGTTGGCGGTAGATGCCGGTCACCGTATGAAGCAGGGGAAAGTGATCCTTTACATGTTCCTAACAATTATAGGTGGTATCATCTTCGTTGGATCTCAGGCATGGGAGTGGAGTACTTTTATCAAAGGGGAATTCGGAGCAGTCGAAACCAAAGGAGGACAGATCCTTCAGTTTGTGAATGGTGAAGGAGAGCGCGTTGCAATTTCAGAATTTGCTGTACCTTCCTTGAGCGAGCGTGTAGATCATACTGAAGATCAAGGTGTATGGTTCGAAGCGGGTAAAGAAACAACCTCATTTTCCGTAGAAGAAGTAAAAGCTGGATTCCTGGCACGTGAAGATTTACTTGTTCGAACTCAGACATTAAATGATAATCGCGACGAGAAATCTCTACTTACAAGAGAGCAATCTCTAGAAAAAATAAATAATGAAGCCGTTGGAGTTGTAGAAGGAGCGAACCTGATCCATAATGAATATGGACCACCACTTTTCGCAGACTTCTTTTTCTTTATTACAGGTTTCCACGGATTCCACGTATTTTCTGGAATCGTGATCAATATTATCATTTTCTTTAACGTGGTAATTGGTACTTACGAAAGACGTGGTTCTTACGAGATGGTTGAAAAGGTTGGACTTTACTGGCACTTTGTAGATCTTGTTTGGGTATTCGTATTTACATTCTTTTATCTGGTTTAATTCTGAAATTACTAATCATGGCTCACAATACAGCAGGACATACAGAACATCATGAAGGTGCCGTAAGAAGGATCTGGATCGTATTTGCAATCCTTTCGGCTGTTACAATCGTAGAGGTGGCACTTGGTATTATAAGACCTCACTTTTTAACGCACACCTACTTTCTGAATATGAGACTTCTTAACTGGGTTTTCATCATTCTAACAATTTATAAAGCATACTATATTGCCTGGGCATTCATGCACTTAGAGCACGAATCAAAAGGTTTAAGAAGGGCTATAGTCTGGACAGGAATTTTCCTGATCTCTTATCTGATCTTCATTCTTTTAACAGAAGGAGACTATATCTACGAGGTATATCGAACCGGCTTTGTGGCCTGGGACTTCTAAAAAAGTTAAAAGCATAATTAAAGGCGGTTTTTTTAAACCGTCTTTTTATTTTTGTAGCCCTTTGTAAAACAGGATTTTCGTTATGAAAAAGTTTCTGGTACTGGGGATTCTCTTTGCCCTGCCGATTACCGCTTATTTGTTTTTTGCTTCTGGAAAAAACAATTTTGCCCACCTTCCTGTTTTGACCAAAAACGTCCAGGATATTGCCGATTTCGATACCAAATCTGACACGGCTATAACTTTCCAGGATAAGATCAGCATCGTCGCGTTTTTCGGTTCCGATCTTGATAGTATCAAAGGGAACACGTTCAATCTGGATAAAAAGATTCTCGAAAAATATTACGGTTTTGATGATTTTCAGTTTGTGATTGTCCTGCCAGAATCTGCCAGAGAACAAACCGAAAATTATATTCGCGATTTCAGTAAAATATCTGAAGCAGAAAAATGGAAGATCGCTTATTCCAGTCCGACTAAGGTTGAACAAGTTTTCAATAGTTTAAAATCACCTTATCAATTAAATTCCGAAAGTTATTCTCCCTATGTTTTTATAATAGATAAAGACGGGAATTTACGCGGAAGAAAAGATGACGATGATGGCGAGCTCTATGGTTATGATTCGCGATCGGTTGCAGAGCTGCACAATAAGATGAATGATGATGTAAAGATCATTTTAGCCGAATATCGCCTGGCCTTGAAAAAGTATAATGAAGAGAAGCAAAAACTTACAAGATGAAAAATTATTCATACGTAGGAGTTACACTGATTATTTTAATCTTCGGAATTATTTTCGTGCCTAGGATCATTGAGCGGGTTCAGAATAACGATGTGGTAGATGCAGATAGGCTAACCGGGAACTCCACGAGTAATTCAAAAGCTAAAGAAAATAAGAAACCACTGCGCTATATCGAAATCAATAATGAGAGAAAAAAGGAACCTTCTTTCAAGTTTGTGAACCAAGATAACGATACTATTACCGATGATTTTTATAATGGTAAAGTGTACTTAGTGGAATTCTTCTTTTCCACCTGTCCTACCATTTGTCCTATTATGAATAGCAACCTGGTAGAAATACAGGATGAGTTCAAAAACCGAAAGGATTTCGGGATCGCATCATTTTCGATAGACCCCAGTCATGACACTCCAGAAGTTCTGAAAGAATATGCCCAGGATCACGGCATCAATCATCCAAACTGGAATTTAATGACCGGTGAAAGAGATTCGATCTATCAACTGGCGAATAAGGAGTTTGGAATTTACGCTGGGGAAGATGGAGATGTCGCCGGAGGATTTGCGCACCAAGGATTTTTTGTGCTTATCGATAAAGATGGTTTTATTCGTTCAAGAGAAGATGAATTCGGGAATCCTATAATTTTCTATAAAGGTTCTGTAAAACGAAATAAAAGTGTGCTTGAAGGAGAAGAGGAGCCGCAGATTGATATTTTAATTGAAGATATAAAACAATTGCTGTGAAAACGATAAATACTTCAGATAAGGTTGCAGTGCCGGTCATTATTGGCCTTTCTATCGCTGTGCCTTTGATCGTGTTAATTTTAATGATGCTTCCGGAGCGGTTCAATATTTTTGGAACCGATAGTCTTACATTTCCCACTTTCCACGGAGTTTTAAACCTGCTGACGGCCGTACTGCTGGTTATAGGCTACAAATTTCAGCTAAATGGAGAGTTTACAAAACATCGCAATACCATGATCGGTGCTTTTGGTCTTTCTACGATCTTTCTTTTGAGCTATGTTCTGTCAAAGATCAGTAATGAACCCGTACCGTATGGAGGAGATGGCATTTTAAGATATATCTACTTTTTTATTTTGATCACCCATATCGTGTTATCTGCTGTGATTGTGCCACTGGTGTTGTTCACCATGTATCGCGGTTTAAGTGGGGATTACGCTAAGCACCGAAAAGTTGCGAGATGGACTTTTCCTATTTGGCTTTATGTGGCGGTTACCGGGGTACTGGTATTTATCCTGATGTATCCTTATTATTAATTTCCTGCTGAATTGCGTATTTTTGTGAAGCAAATGACCTGAAGATGAAGAAAGAAGCCATTTTAATGTTATTTTTTATCGCGCTGCTGCTCGTTCCATCTGTAGCTGAGGCTCAATGTGCCATGTGTCGCGCAGTTCTTGAAAGTGAAGCCGATCAAAGCGCCGCCAAGGGTATCAATGACGGAATTCTTTATCTCATGATTTTCCCTTACATTCTGGTAGGTGGTGTTGGCTATGCTGTCTATCGATCTCGCCGAAAGAAAAAACTGCATTCTTCGGAATAAATTCCGTTTTATAAAAATTTTAGGATTTACTGTAACAATTTGAAATTTTGATAGTCTTATTAGGCAGAAGGTCATCACTTCTGTTTAATAACCATCGATCATGATTCAAATTACCAATCTTCACAAATCCTATAAAACCGGAGCAAATTCTCTGCATGTCCTAAAAGGGATCAATTTTAATGTAGCGGAAGGAGAACTGGTTTCCATCATGGGTTCGTCTGGATCCGGGAAATCTACCTTGCTGAATATTCTTGGAATGCTGGATGAAGCTGATGAAGGCTCTTACGTTTTAGACGGAGTTACTATCAAAAATCTGAGTGAGAAACAGGGCGCCAAGTATCGCAATAAGTTTTTAGGGTTCATCTTCCAGTCATTCAACCTGATAAGTTATAAATCGGCTTTAGATAACGTCGCGTTACCATTGTATTACCAGGGCATGGCTCGGGGAGAACGTATGGATCGCGCCATGGCTTATCTTGAAAAAGTGGGTCTTGCCCAGTGGAGTGATCATTTACCAAATCAGCTTTCTGGTGGTCAAAAGCAACGGGTAGCGATTGCAAGAGCATTAGCGAGTGATCCAAAAGTACTCCTTGCAGATGAGCCGACCGGAGCACTAGATACAAAAACCTCCTATGAGGTGATGGACTTGATCCAGAAAATTAACGATGAAGGCCGTACCATTCTGGTGGTAACGCACGAAAATGACATTGCGCATATGACCAAACGGATCGTGAATCTTAAAGACGGTCTGATCATAGAAGATACCCCGGTACAACAAGTAAGAGCGCTCGAAAATGTTTGATCTGGAGAGATGGGATGAGATCTTCGAAACCATCCGCAAAAATAAACTTCGCACCTTCCTTACCGGCCTTTCTGTAGCCTCAGGAATATTTATCCTTGTGATCCTACTGGGAGTAGGAGAAGGCATGAAAAACGGAATTTCTCGCGAGTTTGAGCAAGATGCCGCAAACCTGATCTTCGTTTTTCCAGGTGTGACGTCCAAAGAATATAGAGGTCTCAATCCCGGAAGAATAATTCAGCTGAAAAATGATGATTATAATAAGATTCTACTGAAGCATGCAGATGTTTTGGATGCGACTTCTGCCGTTTACCAATTGCCTTCCGGAGAAATGGTCTATGGGAAAGAAACCGGTTCGTACCGAGCAGACGGTGTTTTTCCTGCCTTTCAAAAACTAGAGAATATCAGTTTGGTTTCCGGCCGTTTCCTTAATATGAACGACCTGGAAGAAAATGCAAAAGTGGTTGTTATTGGTAACAGGATCAAATTAGATCTATTCAAGGATGAGGATGCTATTGGGAAGTATGTCAAAATTCAGGGAGTGACTTTTAAAGTCGTTGGGGTTTTTACTGATCCAGGAGGGGAAAGAGAAGAATCCAGATTTACGGTTCCTATTACCACTGCTCAAACCACTTATGGCGGCGGTGGCGATATAGCCAGAATGTATCTTACCATCAAACAGAATGACGATTTTGAGACTGCTGTGGCCGATTCTCAGTTTTTCACTTCAGAATTAGAAAGCTTTTTAAAGGAAAGACACACCATCGCGCCAGATGATAATAGTGCGTTGCATATTAATAATACACTGGAGAATATGATGCGTTTTTATACGCTCATCAATATGATCAAACTTTTCTTTTGGGGTGTAGGAATCTGTACCATAATCGCGGGAGTGGTGGGAGTAAGTAATATTATGCTGATTATCGTAAAAGAGAGAACACGCGAGATCGGAATTAGGAAAGCTCTGGGTGCCCAGCCATTATCCATCATTGGGATGATTCTTCATGAGTCGATTTTCGTAACGGCGATTGCCGGCTTTACAGGACTGATCTTAAGTCTTGTGTTACTGGAATTTGTTGGGCCGGCAATTGAAACACCCTATATCTATAACCCATCAGTGAACTTTGCTGTTGCGATCAATACCGTAATTATTCTGGTCGTGGCAGGAGCCGTCGCAGGATTTTTCCCGGCCTGGCGTGCTGCCAGAATTAAACCAATTATAGCCTTAAGAGACGAATAATATGTTTAGTAGAGATCGCTGGAACGAAATAATCGAAGCATTAACTTCTAACTGGTTTAGAACCGTGCTTACCGCCTTTGGAGTATTATGGGGAATTTTCATCCTCGTTATTCTCCTGGCAGCTGGAAAAGGATTGGAAAACGGAGTAAAGCAGGGTTTTGGCGGCATGGCTACCAATACCATGTTTATGTGGACGCAGATAGCTTCCAAGCCCTATAAAGGAATGCCCAAAGGGCGTCGGTATAATTTTGATGTGGAAGACGTGGCTGCGATCAAAAACGATGTACCAAACCTTCGGATAGTATCTCCAAGAAATCAGCTTGGCGGTTTCAGGGGAGCGAACAACGTGACCCGCGGTTTGAATGTGGGTGCTTTCAACGTCTATGGAGATTATCCGGAAATTATTCAGCAGGAACCAATGGATATTACCAGTGGCCGCTTCGTGAATTATTCCGATATCAACGAAAAAAGAAAGGTGGCTGTGATCGGGGAAGGTGTGAAAACTACTTTGTATGATAAGGGTGAAGATGTCCTCGGAACATATATCAAGATCAACGGAGTGAACTTCATGGTTATCGGCACCTATAAAAAGAAAGGAAATAACGGGGATGCTGAAGAAATGCAAAAGGAAATATATGTGCCATTTACCGCTTTTTCACAAGCCTTTAATATGGGGAACCGCGTAGGCTGGATGGCAATTACTGCGGAAGATGGTCACCCAATTACCAATTTAAAGGAAGATGTTATTGACGTTATCAAGAAGAGACATTTAATTCATCCCGATGATGATCGTGCGGTAGGGAATTTTGATCTATTCCAGGAATATAGCCGCGTAAACGGATTATTTGTTGCGCTGAAATCCGTGGCTTATTTCGTAGGAACTTTGGTGCTGCTCTCTGGAATAATAGGTATCAGTAATATTATGCTGATCGTGGTGAAGGAGCGTACCAACGAGATTGGGGTGAGAAGAGCTCTCGGAGCAACCCCGTGGTCCATTCGTGGTCAGATCCTGATGGAATCCATCTTTTTGACCATTATCTCTGGTATGGCCGGGATCATTCTTGCAACGGGAATTATCTGGATCGTAAATATGCAAATGCAGGGAATGGACACTTCAGACACCATGTTTCTCAATCCATCAGTAAACCTTGGGGTTGTACTGGTAGCCTTAACAATATTAATAATCTCCGGACTCTTAGCAGGTTTGATTCCGGCGCAACAAGCAATAAAAGTTAAACCTGTCGACGCTTTGCGAACAGAATAAATTAGTAAAACAATCAAAAAATGAAAAAATACGTAACCATCGCTATTCTGGCAGTAATTGCAATAACCTTTGTGGGTGCGTTGTATTATTTGTATCAGAAAAACCAGGAAGATCCTGTTGTGTATCAAACCGAGCAGCCTAGTGAGCAGACGATCATCAAGAAAACTGTCGCTACAGGTAAAATTGTTCCAAAAGAAGAAGTCTTGATTAAGCCCAACATTTCCGGGGTTATAGATGAAATTTATATTGAAGCGGGTGACCAGGTGAAGCAGGGAGATCTTATCGCAAAAATTCGGGTGATTCCGAATGTATCATCATTACAAAGCGCGAAAGATGCAGTTTCTACTGCCAAGATCAACCTGGATAATGAAAAAAAACTTTACGATCGTCAAAAGGCTTTGTTCGATAAAGGTGTTATCTCTGCCAATGATTTTGATAATGTACAAGTTTCATATAAGCGTGCGGAGCAAAATTACAAGTCGGCTCAACAAAATTATGAGATCGTTCGTACGGGTACCACTAGTGGAATTGGTAGTGCGGCGAACACTTTAATTCGTTCTACTGTAGAAGGAATGGTGCTCGATGTGCCTGTAAAAGCCGGGAACCAGGTAATTGAAAGTAATAATTTCAACGATGGTACCACGATTGCCACTCTCGCCAACGTAAATAATATGATTTTCGAAGGTAAAGTTGATGAAAGCGAAGTTGGAAAAATCAAGGAAGATCTTCCGCTGGAAGTAACCGTTGGTGCCATTGAAAACAAATCTTTTGATGCGGTTCTGGATTACATCGCTCCCAAAGGAGTAGAAGAAAATGGTGCTATTCAGTTTGAGATTAAAGGAACTCTGGACAAAGCCGATACTACTTTCATTCGTGCCGGTTTGAGTGCGAATGCTTCTATTATTCTGGCTAAAGCCGAAAATGTTTTGGCTATTAAAGAAGCGCTCGTTCAGTTTGATGAAGATACGCAGAAGCCATATGTAGAAGTGATGACGGGTGACCAGCAATTTAAAAGGCAGGATATTGAACTTGGCGTCTCTGACGGGATCAATGTGGAAGTGAAAAGCGGACTTTCAAAAGATGATAAGATCAAGGTCTGGAACCAGTTGAAACCTGCAGAAAATAATCTTGCCCAAAACTAAAATTTGTTTTTAGTGTAACATCCTGCACATTTTACATACATATCTTACAGAATACAATTATGAGAAATTATAGCTTATTAGCCCTTATATTGCTTTTCGGCAGCATTCTTCAGGCACAGGAGAAAAAATGGAGCCTGGAAGAATGTGTAAATTACGCTTTGGAAAACAACATTTCCATTAAGCAGAGTGAACTGGACGTGGAACTGAGCGACATTGAAAAAAGAGATGCCATCGGGAATTTTATTCCGAATTTAAACGCTCAGGCAACAAACGCCTGGAACACTGGTTTAACACAAAACGTTACTACTGGTATTCTTCAGAATCAAACCGTAAGGAACTTTTCAGCAAATGCTACAGCCAGCATTACGTTATTTGATGGATTGAGAAACTTTAAATCGCTTCAAAGAGCAAGACTTTCCAGGTTGGCTAGCGAATACTCGCTGGACAAAATGAAAGATGATATTGCCCTTTTTGTAGCCGATTCTTATTTGCAGGTGCTTTTCAATAAGCAGAATCTGGATGTGCTGCAGGCTCAGAATGAAGTGACCAAGCAGCAACTTGACCGCACAGGTGAGTTAGTGGATGCTGGTGTTTTACCGGAAGGTGACCTGTTAGAAATAAAAGCTTCAATTGCCGATGAAAATCAGCAAATGATCATCGCAGAAAACCAGATCAGAATTTCTTTGATCAGTTTGGCACAAACTCTTGGAATTAAGGACTATCAGAATTTCGATATCGAAGAGCGGGATTATAATATTGTAGGTGATGAGATTCTTGATCAATCGGTTTACGAGGTGATTGAAAGAGCAAAAGAAGAACGTTCAGAAATTAAAATTGCAGAAGCCAATAAAGATCTTGCCGAGCAGGATGTCGCAATCTCCAAAGGAGCTTATATGCCAACGCTTGGAGCTTTCTTCAATTATAACACAAGGGAATCAGGCCAGGGAAGAATTACCAATTTCACTCCAGATGGAACCTTTAATACAATCGGTTTTGTTCAGGAGACTGAACAGGCTGTTGTAACACCAAATACTATTGCAACCGTAGGAGCGCCGTTACCGTTCTTTGATCAGTTATCTAGGAACGATGGTTTTTCTTATGGTTTTCAATTAAGTATTCCTATTCTGAATGGTTTTGCCACCAGGAACCAGGTTCGCAGAAGTGAGGTTGCCGTAAAACGAGCTGAATTCAACCTGGAGCAGGCAGAATTAGACCTGGAAGCAAATGTTTACCAGGCCTATACCGATGCTAAGGGCGCTTACCAGAGCTATGAAGCGGCTCAGGCAGCGGTAGAAGCCCAGGAAAGAGCGTTTCAATATGCTAATGATCGTTATGATGTTGGTTTAACCAATGCATTCGATTTTAATCAGGCAAAAGTTCGTTACGAAAATGCTCAGAGAGAAGTTCTTAGAGCTAAATATGACTATATTTTCAAACTAAAAGTCGTAGAATTATACTTTGGTGTTCCGGTTAGGGACCTTAAATTTTAAATAAAGAATGAAAAAGAAGACACTTTTCATCATCATCGCCATCGTCGTATTACTCATCGTATTATTAATCGTTGGTAAGAAAGCCGGTTGGTTTGGCAATTCAGCTGATGTGGAACAGGTAGAGGTTAGTGAGATCAAACCAATGGATATTACTGAAACTGTTTCGGCTACCGGTAAAATTCAGCCCGAAGTAGAGGTGAAGTTATCTTCGGAAGTTTCCGGAGAAATCATTGAACTTCCGGTTGTAGAAGGGCAGCAGGTTGAAAAAGGAGATCTTCTTGTTCGCATTAATCCGGATATCTACCAGTCTAATGTTGAAAGAGTGCGTGCCAGCTATCAAAATGCGAAAGCAAATTACTCCCAGACACAGGCCACTTTGAAGCAGGCTGAAGCCGACTATAACCGAAACCAGAAATTGTTTGATAAAGGAGTGATCTCCAAATCTGAATGGGATCAGATCACCAGCAATTATGAAGTAGCACAGGCCAACAAAGAATCGGCTTATTTCAGCATGCAAAGTGCTGCAGCTTCGGTAAACGAGGCTAACGACAACCTTGGAAGAACCAATATTTATGCGCCGATGACCGGGACCATTTCAAAACTGGATGCCGAGCTAGGAGAGCGAGTGGTGGGGACTCAGCAAATGGCGGGTACCGAGATTCTTCGCGTGGCAAATCTTGCCAATATGGAAGTTGAGGTGGATGTAAATGAAAATGATATCGTAAAAGTTTCAGTTGGAGATTCTACGATCGTTGAGGTGGATGCTTATTTGAAGAAAGAATTCAAAGGGGTGGTAACAGAAATTTCCAACACTGCCGATAATGAGCTTACTACAGATCAGGTGACCAATTTCAAGGTGAAGGTGAGAATATTGAAAGATTCGTACAACGATCTATTGGAAGGGAAGGCTGAGAATTATTCTCCTTTCCGTCCTGGGATGACGGCTACGGTAGATATTATCACTTCAAAAGCCGATGATGTGATTGCCGTGCCGATCAGTTCTATCGTGATTAAAACCGATACCACTTCAGCTAAAAAGCCGCTTATTTCAGAACCTGCTGATGAAAATCAGCAAAAATTCGAATGTGTATTTGTAAAAGACGGAAATAAGGCTAAACTTCGCGTGGTAAAAACAGGTATTCAGGACGACACGTTTATTGAGATTTCTGAAGGTTTAAAAGAAGGAGAAGAAGTTATTACAGGGCCTTACAGCACGGTGACCAAAGACCTTCAAACTGGTGACGAAATCGAAGTGAAAAAAGGCGGACCACCGAATGCCGAATAAATTCTGAATTTTGGCACTTATCCTTTGTCTGGAAACAGCGACAACCAATTGCTCTGTTGCACTTGCAAAAGACGGGCAACAAATCGCTATCAAGGAAATCAATAATCAACAGTATTCGCATGCAGAAAAGTTGCATGTGTTTATTGATGAAATCCTGAAAGAAAATAGTATTTCTTCTTCGGAACTCGATGCGATCGCAGTAAGCAAAGGACCGGGATCTTATACAGGATTGAGAATTGGCGTTTCCACGGCGAAAGGTTTGTGTTTTTCACTGGATATTCCATTAATATCCATTCCGACTTTGGACCTCATTTCCAGAAGAATTGAAATTAAAGAGGGTTATATCATTCCGCTGATGGATGCCAGAAGGATGGAGGTTTATTCAGCCGTTTTTGATGCCAGTTATCATCAGGTTCGGGAAACAAAAGCCGAAATTCTGGAAGAAAATTCTTTTTCAGAATATTTAATGAAAAATACGGTTCATTTTATTGGTAATGGCGTGCAGAAATTTGAAGAAATCTGTAAAAACGAAAACGCGGTTTTTCATGTGCAGGAATTTCCTTCAGCAACCGAAATGTGTGAACTGGCAGAAGCTAAATACAAAATAAGCGACACCGAAGATGTCGCTTATTTTGAACCTTATTATCTAAAAGATTTTGTAGCCGGATAAATTATTCGGTCTTATTATTTTCTCTCACAGTACCTCTCATTTTGGTCTGATCATAAA
Source organism: Flavobacteriaceae bacterium (assembly GCA_964220295.1). Classification (GTDB taxonomy): domain Bacteria; phylum Bacteroidota; class Bacteroidia; order Flavobacteriales; family Flavobacteriaceae; genus Christiangramia. The sequence goes on from CAXPUM010000073.1 coordinate 105,452, forward strand.
GATACACGTCTCTTTGTGGGTAAGGAATGGTCATTCCGGCTTCTTCCAGTCTGATCTTACCTTCTTCGATCATATACCAGTGAATATCCCAGAAAACGCTGGTTTTGGCGAAATAACGTACAGAGAAGTTTACTGAGTTATCACCAAGTTCGGATACAATGATTTGTGGAGCTGGCTCAGCCTCGA
>CAXPUM010000074.1:0-4835 GCA_964220295.1 Flavobacteriaceae bacterium
CATTTCCGACCTGCATCGTAGTAATATTTGCCAGTTTCATGGCGTTTTCACTCATTTGATAAACGCTAGCGTCCAACTCATCATCACCAACCGAAACCGGTATCAGGTCCATTCCGCAAATTGGGCACTGACCTGGCTCTTTTTGTCTAATTTGAGGATGCATGGAACAGGTCCAGACCTGCCCCTCTTCTATATCTCTGGCATGATCGTGATTATTTTCAGCAGTATCATTTTCACCAAAAAAGACCCAACCAAGCAGAATTCCCAATACGAGAATCCCGGCCATCACGAGGATATTCTTATTATTTGTTCTCATCACTATTTTGGTATTGTAAATATTCCAACTTTGCCGCAGCTTTGTAGGCCTGCGCCAATGCCGAAACATATTGTATTTTAAACATGAGTATATCACTATTCATTTGCAACACCTCCTGAAAATCGGAATTGGCATTGCTGAAACCTGAAATCAGCAATTCATTTGCCTGATTGGATTTTTCGATCTGGCTGGAATATAAACTAAGCAACTTTTCAGCTTTTTTCAGTTGATATTTTGCCAAAGAAAATTCACTTTTCAGTTCATTTTCAATTGCCTGTTTTTGTTGTTCAGATGCCTTTGCCATTAATCGTTCTTCTTCTTTTTGAGCTTTGTATTTTTTTCTGAAGATCGGCAAGCTGATAGAAACCATTGGCATGATAGCATCCTGACCGTTATTTTCTGGATTCGCGTCGGTTCTTTTGGAAATGATACTATAATCCAAACCGACGCCCAGGTTAGGTAATCCACTTTTTTCGGCTACCAGCTCATCGTTTCTATAAGCATCAGCTTTCTTTTGAACCATCGCCACTTTTGGATGATCATCAAAATCCTGGTCTTTAAAATTTTCAAAATTGACTATTAAAGTATCCTGGACGAGCAGTTCTTTATTTCCGGAATAGTTCAATAAAAACCGGAGTTGATCTTTTCGGGTTTCCAGTTTTTCCTTTAAAATTTCGATCTCAATTTCCGCTTCATCCTTCTGAATATCGACTTTTACGACATTTACCATCGGTGCATTTCCGGCTTCAAACCGATTTAGAGTCAGGTCACGATAAGAATCCAGGATCTCGAAATTATCGTTTTTAACAGCAATTGTGCCCGCTACCTCAAAAATATCGGCATAAGCATTTTTCACCTTCATGAAGACCTTCTCCCGGGTGTCCAGGTATTCCTGAAATTTTGCTTCCGCCATCAAATCGGCAGAATTGGCTTTTGCTGAAAGACTTCCAAACCAGGGAAACATCTGCATTAGTGAAAATCTTGCTTCCTGTGATCCCAACCTGGTTTCCATCATTCTGCCAAAAGCACTAACGGTAAGTGTTGGATCTGGTAAACTGGAAACCTGCGAAGATTTCTGTAAAGCTGCTTCAAATTCGCTGTAAGCCGACTGGATCTCCGGGTTATTTTCCGCAGCGATCTGTAGGAAATGCTCCACGCTTTGCGCTTCAGAAGTTATTCCGAAGAAGGCGAATGCCAGCAGCAAATATATTTTCAAGTTTTTCATACTTCTGAATTTTGTTTTTTTACCACTGTTTCCCGCCAGTAAGCCTGTAAAACCGGCACCACGAAAATGGTCATTATCTGAATGATCATTCCGCCTACGATAGGGATTGCCATTGGCACCATAATGTCTGAACCTTTTCCTGTGGATGTCAACACCGGGAAGAGTGCAATGATGGTAACCGCTGTGGTCATCATGGCGGGCCTTACCCTTTTTTTACCTGCTTCCATCACCGCATCGCGAACGGTCAAGACGGTTGTTGGTTTTCTCCTTTCAAAAACCTGGTGGATATACGTGCCCATTAATACGCCATCATCTGTCGCGATTCCGAATAGGGCTATGAAACCAACCCAAACAGCAACGCTAAGATTGATTTCATGCATTTGGAAAAGGTCTCGCATATTTGTTCCTAATAAAGCGAAGTCCATGAACCATCCCTGTCCATATAACCAGATCATGATAAATCCGCCGGCAAACGCCACAAAGACGCCTGAAAAATGAATGGTAGAGGCGATCACTGTTTTAAACTGAAAATACAGCAACAGGAAGATGATAATTAAACAAATTGGGATCAAAATTGCCAGCCTTTTTACAGCGCGAACCTGGTTTTCATAATTACCTGAAAATTTATAGCTCACCCCGGCAGGCACCTGCAGCTCCCCTTTATCAATCTTCTCCTGAATAAAATTCCTGGCATCATTGACGACATTTACTTCGGCCATTCCTTCTCGCTTATCAAAAAGCACATAACCAACTTTAAAAGTATTCTCACTTTTGATCATTTGTGGTCCACGGGTGTAATTCACCTTGACAAGGTCGCCAAGTGGAACCTGGGCTCCGGAAGAAGTGGGCACTAGAATTTGCTTGATTGATTCGGGATTATCGCGCAATTCACGTGGATAACGTACGCGAACAGGGAACCGCTCCCTCCCTTCGACCGTGGAGGTAATTTCCATTCCGCCAATTGCTGTTTCGATGGTTTTTTGAACATCTTCAATGCTCAATCCAAATCTAGAAATTGCTAAACGGTCGATATCCAGTTCGAGATAAGGCTTCCCCACAACCCGATCAGCAAAAACAGCCTCCTTCTTTACTGATGGAACTTGTTTCAGAAGATTTTCCAGCTGTATCCCAAAATCCTGAATGGTTTGTAGGTCGGGTCCAAAAACCTTAATCCCCATAGGTGCCCGCATTCCTGTTTGCAACATCACCAAACGCGTTTCTATTGGCTGCAATTTTGGCGCAGAAGTGACTCCAGGCATATTGGTATATTTTACAATTTCATTCCAGATATCATCAGGACTTTGAATTTCGGGACGCCAATTTCTGTAGTATTCTCCATCCTCATCTGCGATCAATTGCTCCCGGGTAGTCTTTGCGCTGATCGCTTCCAGGTTGGATAAGGTATCGCCAGATTTCAGAATAAAATTCTTGTCATCGTCTACCTTAAAACGCATCGGTTTCCCGGAAGTAGATAAAATATATTCAGGCTTGTAATTGATAATATTTTCAAACATTGAAACCGGAGCCGGATCGAGTGCACTTTCCACACGGCCTAGCTTTCCTACAGCCATTTCCACTTCCGGAATATTGGAGGTTGCGAGATCCAGTTTTCGTACAGTTTCATGAGAATATTCAATTCCCGCATGCGGCATAACTGTTGGCATCAGCAAAAAGCTACCTTCGTTCAGGGATGGCATGAATTCTTTACCGACTCCGGGAAAGGTATTGGCCATTCCCTGCCAGACTGAATTTTTCCGAATATTGATATTTACGGAATCGAATCCGTTAGCAACAAATCCAAAGATCTTCGGAAAACCGAACCAGATCATTATTCCAAAAAGGATAGTAACGACTGGTACTGCCAGAAATTTACCTTTATTCTGAAGACACCAGCCAAGAATCACCTCATAGTATCGAACGACTCCAAGCAAAAGAATAAGGGTGATCGCCAGCTATAAGATGACAAAAATATAGTTGGAAAGAACCGGTTTCTGAAAACCTAAAGGCATCCACTCTTCTGCCAGGAAAAACAGCGTTACCGCGAGGGTTATTCCGAGTACAATTTTATCGGAATGTTTTCCGAAGATATTGGGTTTGTGTGATTCCAGAACCTTTAGAGCTCCAATTAATGTGAGGGCCAAGGGAAGCCAGAAACCGAAAATTACAGTCAACAATATTCCGGAGATAATGAGTATATAGTTCCAGACCTGACTTACTTTTTTCCTGTCGGTTTTAAAATTGAAAAAGAAATAGGAAAACATCGGTAAAATAAAAACTCCGATCAAAAATGCGGCACCGATCGCAAAAGTCTTGGTAAAAGCTAAAGGTCTGAATAATTTACCTTCGGCATGTTCCATGAAGAAAACCGGAATAAAACTCACAATGGTGGTCAATAACGCAGTAGTGACAGCAGGAGCTACTTCAATCGTAGCCTGGTAAATGATATTCGCCAGTTTTTGACCACGGGCATTTCTGTTTTCTTCCATTTCCAGCCACCGAATCGTATTTTCCACAAAGACAATCCCCACGTCTACCATCACGCCAATAGCGATCGCGATTCCAGAAAGTGCCACTACGTTCGCATCTACACCAAGATATCTCATGGCGATGAAGGTCATTAGAACCGCAATTGGCAGTAAACTCGAAATTAATACAGAAGCACGCAGGTTTAGAACCAGTACAATAATGACGATGATACTGATGAGAATTTCATGAGAAAGCGCACTTTGCAACGTCCCAATAGTTTCATTTATCAGCTGGGTGCGATCATAAAACGGAACAATGGTAAGCTTTGATTCTGTCCCATCATTTAAAGTTTTACTCGGAAGTCCGCTGGAGATTTCGACGATCTTATCTTTAGTATTTTCAATAACCTGTAGCGGATTAGACCCATAACGAGCTACTACCACTCCACCGGCAACCTCAGCTCCACCTTTATCTAGGATTCCGCGGCGTTGTTCCGGGCCAACATGGACCTTCGCGATATCTTTGATTAAAACAGGTGTATTATCTTTTTCGGTAACCACCGTATTTTCGATATCTGCGATAGATTCTATATAACCCAAACCGCGAACGAGATATTCCACTTTATTGACCTCTAGCGTTTTGGCACCAGCATCGCGATTGGAGTTCTTCACAGCCATCATGACCTTATCGATACCTATGTCATAAGCTTTTAATGCATCAGGATTTACATCAATTTGATATTCCTGAACATAACCGCCAATTGAAGCCACTTCAGAAACCCCCTTGGTAGCGCTCAATCCGGGTTTTACATAATAATCCTGAATTTTA
>CAXPUM010000075.1:0-27648 GCA_964220295.1 Flavobacteriaceae bacterium
TTGATCAGATTAAAGATCGTATCATGTTTTTCGCGGAAAACGGCACTTATGTATCGTATAAGGGAAAGGAACTTTACGTAAATCCTATTGAAAGAGAGGCTGCCATCGATTTTATAAAAATGGGCCGTAAACTCGATGGCAGCCTCTTTTTCAATAGGGTTCACGTAAAGTTCCTTACCCTTATAAGATACAAAAGTGCCATTCTCCGCGAAAAACATGATGCGATCTTTGATCTGATCAAATTTTGCTTCGAGGTTATAGAATTGTCTTCCACTGGCGATGGCGAACAGAATGCCTCTTTCAGATAATTCTTTTTCAATTTTCCAGAAATCCGGGTGAAGTTCGTGCTGATCATTCAGCAGCGTTCCATCCATGTCGGTGACAATTAATTTGATCATAGCAAAAATTTAAGCGGCAAAGTTACTATTTGAGATGGCTAAGTATCTAAAATTTAGATTAAATCTGAAAATTTCTACTAAATCGTTTTATATAAGATTCTGAAAATCAATTTTCTGCTAAATTTTGTTTGAAATTATTCTAAATAAGCTTTGTAAAATTTAAATTCTGATTTAAGTTTGCGGTGTTATTTATATCAAATCTAAATAAATATAGTCAATCATGAAGTTGAATTTTTTCCTCATATGCCTTCTGTTTACTGGAATAGTTTTAGGACAGAATACGGGATCTGTTTCTGGAAAAGTGATGAATTCTGAAAATGAACCTATAAAAAACGCTTCCGTAGAAATTGGAAAAATAGGAAGGGGGACGGAGACCAATTCCCAGGGGAAATTCCAGATCACGAATCTTCCAATAGGGAATTATATTTTGAAAGTCAGTTTTGTGGGATATCCTACAAAAGAAATTGCTTTCAACATTCAGAGTGCTGTAGTCACAGAAATACCCGCTATAATCCTTAAAGCTGGAGAATCTCTAAATGAAGTGGTGGTTAATGGGAATGGAAATCCGAGTTCTTTCAGTAGGCAGAAAAGTACGATGGTATCCAAAATGCCACTGAAGAAACTGGAAAATCCTCAGGTTTATGATAATATTACTTCAGAACTATTGCAGGAACAGGTGGTAACCTCTTTTGATGATGCGATCAAGAACAGTTCCGGGCTAACAAAACTCTGGGAATCTACCGGTCGTGGAGGCGATGGTGCAGGCTATTATGCTTTACGTGGTTTTGCGGTCCAGCCAACGTTGGTTAACGGACTTCCGGGAATTACCAATGGCAGCCCAGATCCCGCAAATATCGAAACCATTGAAGTGATTAAAGGTCCATCGGGAACTCTTTTTGGGAGTAGCCTGATTTCATACGGTGGTTTGATCAATATTGTAACCAAGAAGCCTTACGACTATTTTGGTGGATCGGTGAATTATACCCTTGGAAGCTTCGGCTTGAATCGTGTTTCGGCAGATGTGAATACCCCTCTAGATAGTCAGGGTGATGTCGCATTGCGCATCAACACAGCTTATCAGACTAAAAATTCTTTTCAGGATGCCGGATTTTCTAAGTCATTTTTTGTAGCTCCTTCTTTAAGTTATCAGGTGAACGATCGGTTATCTTTTTTGGTTAATACTGAATTTTATGATTCAGAAGCTACCAATCCTACCATGCTTTTTGTAGATCGTGGTGCACCATTACAAGTTACGAATATCGATGAATTGGGTTATGATACCAATAGATCTTATACCAGTAATGATCTCACCCTGGAAAATCCTAATTTCAGTCTTCAGGCTCAGATGAATTACGAGTTATCTGACAACTGGACTTCCCAAACCGTGGTGTCCCGAAGCAGTTCAAAATCTAAAGGCTACTATTCTTATTTATATGAAACCACGCGTTTTTATCAAAATCGAGATGAGGTAGATGGTGAAACCCCAAATCTGGATGAAGGAATTGTTCTTACCAGATATATGAATCATCAGAATTCAACTACTTTGACAACTGATTTTCAGCAGAATTTCATTGGATATTTTGAAATTGGCGGAATGAGAAACCGTGTAGTTGCAGGACTGGATTATTTTCAGCGGAATATCATCGATAATGGAACCGGTTACGTTGGAAACGGAAATGTTTATATAGGTGAAGCCAGTTTACAGAACGTCAATGAAAGAGTGTACAATATTTTTGAAAGCTCAAATTATATTAATGACAATGATAGCGGAATTCTAAGTTCGCAACACGTAGACAATTTGCTGGCTAATACTGAAAGAAATAATCGCAAAACACAGGAAGACATTTACAGCGCATACGTTTCTAACGTATTAAATATCACACCGAAACTTTCTGCAATGGCGAGCTTAAGAATTGATCAATTTGAAAATGAATCGAATAGCCAGACTGCGCTTTCTCCAAAATTCGGAATTGTATACCAGCCGCTTCTCGACAAGATTTCAGTATTTGCTAATTACATGGATGGTTTTTCCAATGTGGCACCTTCCGAAGCGATCAACCAGGGAACAGGTGAAACACGCAGAATAGTTTTTGATCCCGAGCACGCTACGCAATTCGAAATTGGTACAAAATTCAACTTATTAAATGACCGTCTTTTTGCAACACTGAGCTATTACAACATCAATGTGGAGAATATTGTGATGGGAACTGGTTTCGAGGTAAGTCAGGATGGTGAAAAATACAGCCGTGGCTTTGAAGCACGGGTAACAGCAAGCCCAGTGAACGGATTGAATCTCGTCGCAGGCTTTAGTCATAATGAGAGTAAGGTAACGAAGGCTGACGAAAATGACGATTTCCTGGGAAGAAGACCGGAATCTGCAGGACCTGAGACAATGGCGAATTTCTGGGCAAGTTATCGCTTCCAGAATGGATTCATCAAAGACTTCGGAATAGGTTTTGGTGGAAATTATGCTAGTGAAAATATGATTTTCAACCGAAACCTGGCCGGGACTTTTACCCTGCCTTCTTATACCATTTTGAATGCAGCAATATTCTATGATATTGACCAGTTTAGCATTAATTTAAAGCTGAATAATCTTACGAATGAAGATTATTTCACCGGTTGGTCCACGATCAATCCTCAGCAACCTAGAAATTTTGCAGCCAGCCTGACCTATAATTTTTAAAATCGATTAAACAAGGGTATCATTCCGAAAGTGATTCCCTTTTATCACGATATGAAAGAAAAAGCAAAAAAGAAGAACTTATTACGGCTTTGGGCTGGTAGACTTCATCTTTGGCTGGGACTGCTCACCGGGATCATTGTTTTTATCGTAGCGGTGACAGGGTGTATTTATGTTTTTCATGATGAGATTAAAGATGCCTTATATGATTATCGGTTTGTGGAAGTGCAGGACCAGAAATATCTGGAGCCTTCAAAAATCAAGGAAATCGTTCAGGAGAAATTTCCGGGAACTACTGATGATTTTGTGATCTATACCGGCGCAAACAGACCGGTTGCAGTGTATGGAGTGTTTGAGGAAACACCCTATTATTTTTATCTGAATCCGTATTCCGGAGAATTTCTATATGCCCAGAACTTTAAAAAAGATTTTTTCGAGATTGTCAAATCGTTACACATGTATTTGCTGCTACCAACTGAAATTGGAAAGCACGTGGTAGGAATTTCCACTCTTATCTTTATTCTGATGATGATCACGGGAATCATTTTATGGTGGCCTAAAAAGCTGAAAAATCTTAGGAAAAGTCTGAAAGTAAAATGGAATGCCCGCTGGAGAAGAGTGAATTATGATCTACATAACATCAGCGGATTTTATCTTCACATCCTCGCGATTATCGTAGCAATCACCGGATTATACTTTTCTTACGAATGGGTTAGTGATGGCATCTATTTCGTTGGAAACCTGGGCAAAGACGTGCCAACAGATCATCATATCGAGAAAATAGAACAAAAACCTGGAATTTCAGGGAATCCCGTCGATATGGCATTTTATCAGACTTTAGAAGAAAATCCTGAAAACCAGATGTATTTTGTGTGGACTGAAGGACCCGATCATCCTATTGTAACGGGTGCTTACCTGGAATCTTTAGATTATGATCATCAGTCAAATTACTATTTTCATCCGCAGACAGGGGCACTTTTACAGAGTCAGCCATATCAAAGTAAAAGTACTGGGCTCAAATTTCAGGAAATGACCTATGGCATTCATACCGGGCAATATTTTGGAATCACCGGTAAGATCATAGCTTTTATTCTAAGCCTGTTTGTGGCTTCATTACCGGTAACAGGTTTTATAATTTGGTGGGGAAGAAAAAACCGGATGAAACATCTCACCCGGTAATTTTTTTAGAAAATAATCATATCCACAATTCCGCCAACTATTGCCAGGATAATGGCCAGGTATAAAGAAGGAAGAAAACCATGAGTTTTGAAATCATTTGTCAGCTTATCTGCAACTTCGATGATAATGGCGTAAGCTACCACGCGGGTGATAAATCCTAAGCCAAGGAAGTAGAATATTCCCAAAGTAGCAATATTCAAAATAGCGGTTAATAACCAGCTTAATAGGAAGCTTAAAACTCCAATGATTAGAGCTACAATAACGGCCGATTTAAAACCTTTTAATTCGACGCTGCTCATCATTTTCGCGGCGATTAAAAGCACGGCGGCATCAATTAGAATATGAATAATCCACTGAATCATAATAATAGGTTGAAATGTTAGTTGTTAATCAAGATACTAAAAATGTTAGAATCTTAATTCTCTAACCTAGGTTTTAGTGTAGTAGGTTTTTTATCTAAGGCAACTTCCCAAAGAGCCTTGAAATTAGCCAGTTTTTCTCTTTGCTTCAACCGGTATTCTGTTTCGTAAGCACGTTGATCTGCTCTAAATCCAATATAATCCAAGTCCAGATGATGTGCAATGAATAATGCTCTTGGCAGGTGAAAAGCCTGAGTTACCACAACGGCATTTTTAACGTTGAATAGTTTTCCCGCGCGATACATACTGTCGTATGTGTCAAGACCCGCATGATCAGCTTTTATCAGGGATTTGTCAATTCCATTTTCTTCCAGGTAATTGACCATGGCAGAAACTTCATTATAATCCTCAGATCGGTGATCACCCGTAACCAGGAAATTCTTCACCTTTTTATTACGATATAACTTTATTGCCGTGTCTACACGATCTTTAAGAATAGGGGAGAGATCGCCGTTGGCATGAACACTGGCACCCATCACGATCACCGTTTCTGTAGAAGGAACTTTTGAAATATCGCTATAGATAATGGAGTTTGTTTGTCTTTTGAAGATGCTCTCTAAACCGAGTACCGCGAAAATGACCATTATCAGTCCGAGAACCAGGAAAATTATAAATTTTTTAAGGCGTTTCATGCGCTAAACGATCATTTTCCGATCGAAGATAATTATAAATATTCAATGTATAAGGAGAATTTATTTTGTAATGCCGCAAAAAGATTGGCTATTGCATAAATTTGTAGAAATTCCAGTTCATGAGTATCGATGCATTAAAATGGCGTTACGCCACCAAAAAGTTTGACGCTTCCAAACTGCTTTCTGAAGAAAAGGTCAATGTACTAAAGCACACTTTTAACCTAACGGCTACCTCATATGGTTTGCAGCCGTTAAAATTGGTAATGGTCAGTAATAAGGAACTGCAATTAAAGTTAAAGGAGAGTTCCTTTAATCAGAAACAGATCGATACGGCTTCGCATGTTTTGGTTATTTGTATTGAAGATCGTGTCAATGAAGAATTCATTCGGAATTATTTCCAGCGAGTCAAACACGTTCGCGATGTTCCAGATGAAATCCTGGAACCTTTTCGTGAATTTTTGGTCGATGATTTTAATGCGAAAGCAAAAAATGAAATCGAAGCCTGGGCTATAAATCAGGCTTACCTTGCTTTAGGAACGCTTCTAACCGTTTGTGCTGCGGAAGAAATTGACGCCTGCCCGATGGAAGGCTTCGAACCTGAAAAATATGATCAATTGCTGAAATTGAAGGAAAAAAACCTGAAATCAGTATTAGTACTTCCCGTGGGATATCGGGCTGAAGACGATGAATTTTCTACTTTCAAAAAAGTTCGTCGACCCCTGGATGAGGTGATTATCGAAGTTGATTAATAATTCACATAATCGGTTATTTCTAAACCATAACCAATCATTCCGACTCTTTTCGTATGCTCGCTGTTAGAAAGTAATTTGATTTTATGAATTTCCAGGTCGTGTAAGATCTGGGCTCCAATTCCGAAGTCTTTATTATCCATCTTTACCGGCGGTGCCTTCATTTCGCCTTTTTTCTGTCCTTCTTTCAAATCAGCTAAACGGGAAAGCATATTCTGAGTCTGAACTTCAGGATTAATAAAAACAATGGCTCCCCGGCCTTCATCATTGATCGCACGAAACATGCTGTCCAGCTTTTTATCAGCGTCATTGGTTAGAGTGCCAAGAATATCGTTATTCACCTGGGTACTGTTCATTCGTACCAGTACTTCTTCATCAGGACTCCAGCTTCCTTTAGTCAGAGCAATATGAACCTGGGAATTGGTAGTTTGCTTATAGGCACGGAGCCTGAAATCTCCAAATCTCGTCTGAACATGAAAATCTTCTTCTTTGCTGATCAAAGAGTCGTGCTGCATTCTGTAAGCGATAAGATCTTCGATAGACACCACTTTGAGGTCAAATTTCTTAGCCACTTCCATCAATTGCGGAAGCCGGGCCATGGTTCCATCTTCATTCATGATTTCCACGATCACTCCCGCAGGGGCAAAACCTGCAAGGCGAGCAAAATCAATAGCTGCTTCAGTATGACCAGTTCGTCTTAAAACTCCTCCTTCTTTAGCCTTAAGCGGAAAAATATGGCCAGGACGATTTAGATCTTGAGGTTTCGTATTGTCATCAATTAAGGAGCGCACAGTTTTAGCCCTGTCAGAAGCTGAAATTCCAGTGGTTACCCCCTGACCGCGTAGATCAATTGAAATAGTGAAGGCTGTTTCCATGGGATCGGTATTGTTACCAACCATCATGTCCAGTTTAAGTTCTTCACAGCGAGCTTCAGTAATTGGAGCGCAAATAAGTCCGCGGCCATGTGTGGCCATGAAATTGATCATTTCAGGCGTAACCTTTTCAGCAGCTGCAAGAAAATCTCCTTCATTTTCACGATCAATATCATCAACTACAATAATGACTTTACCCTCGCGGATGTCATCGATCGCATCTTTAATATTGTCTAATTTGATAGAATATTGATTGCTGCTCTTCACCTCGGCCATAACATCTTATTTATGGCGCAAAGATAATTACTCTGTTTTACTTTTTGACTTCTTCAACTTACCTTTTTTGAAGAGTCTTCGGAAGGCATCACTGATGTTTCCGAATAAAAACAAGCCCTGATCAGTCGTAGCTCGATAGGTAAGGAGTATCCCCAGCGGAAGCATGATCCAGGTAGAAAGCCAGGTAGCCACAAACGGACTGATACTGCCATCTTCAGCTGAATTTTTGGCAAAAATTCCGATAAAATGATAGGTTAAAAATAATACGATTGCCACAACCATGGGAAGTCCCATTCCTCCTTTACGAATGATTGCTCCAAGTGGCGCGCCGACAAAGAACAGTACGATACAGGCAATAGACAGCACATATTTTTCGTGCAGGGCGATCTCAAATTTATTCAGTTGTTTAGTAGAATTTTTAAATTCCTGCTTTTTCATGGCGAGATGCGCCTTAGCCGAATTGATCGTTCCCAAGGCGAGATTAGCGATCTGGGAACCGTCATAAGCATCAAAATTATCTAATACCGAATTTCCAATTTGAACCGTGGTATCTTTAGGTTTGAAATTCAGTTTCATGGTTTGCAGACCGGAACGGGAATACATATTCTGTCGGAACTGTCCCATGCGGTCATTATACGAAACCGAAAAAGAGTCAATACTTTCCCGTAATTCGGAAGCCTTCAGCATTCCATCGGTATTACTGTAGGATTCATCTTCCAGGTCCACATTATTGAAATTGGACAGATCGATGTTGATCACATATTCGTCAAAATAAGTTTTTGTGTAAGGCCTTCTTTCGCGCTTGGAATAGTCGCTTGGCTGATATTCCCGGTAGTAATTTCCTTCTTTCAGAATAAGAGAGAGTACATCAGAGTCGGTGCTTCCGGCAAGTTCCCCTTCCTTTGCTTTAATAACAGTGTGATTACCACCATTGATAGTGTTCTCATGAATGATTACATCTGTTAGATACTGGTCATTCTCTCCACTCTTTTTAGCAACTTTAATGTTATAATCACCTAGGTCATTAAAAGTACCTTCAGTAATAGCCATAGCCGGCTTAAGCTGAGCAATATTTTTTCTGAGATTAATAGATTTAAATTCCGCAGCCGGAATTACATTATTGGCAAAGAAGTATGCCACAAGACTTACAAAAACGATAAAAACAGTCAGTCCTCTCATGGCGCGCTGCAGCGATATACCGGATGATTTCATCGCGGCGAATTCATAATTTTCAGCAAAAGCACCGAAAACCATGATAGAGGAAACCAGAATTGTGAGTGGTAATACTAGCGGTACTAATTTAGGGGAGAAGTAGAGTAAAAATTTGAAGATCACTTCTACATCCAGATCTTTACCAGCAAGTTCACCTATGTAGAGCCAGATCGTCTGGAGTACAAAGATGAACATGAGTATGATAAAGACCGTAAAGAAAGTTTTTAAAAAACTCGTTATTATGTACCGGTCTAATATTTTCAATTTAATCTAAGCGATTGATGTAGTAACTACTATACCTGTTCTCGTCAAAAGTAAACAGATTTTTTGCAAGAGGCTGGTCGGTTTTAAAGCTTTTTACGGTAATGGTGATTTTAGTACCATTATCCTGGTTCTGGATCAGGTTATAAATATGCTTTGTTTGGGTGTCAATTCCCAACAGAATATTTTTGATCTCTGCATTCGAATCTTTTGGAGTAAGCTTCACGTATTGGATCTCACGACCTTTTACATTTTGTTTGATATCCATCTGGTAATTGTACCCGTCCTGATAAAAAGTGAACATTTTTGAAGGAGTGATACTGTTTTTATCTTCTTCTACATAATTAGAGATATTGATCTCTTCATCTTCCGGGATGATCGTATAGATCTTTTTACCATCAAACATCTGGGTTGTACCCATTAAGTTTAGAACGTATTTATCGCCTTTAATGCTTACATCACCACGAGTTTCCTGGCTGATATTTTCAGCTGTATTATCAAGGGAATATTTAAAATCAATGACCATATTGTCATAGGCCTGTACTTTGTTGGTCACCTCCTTTAGCAGTTTTTCAGCCTGCTGGGAACTCTGAGCCTGTACATTAATAGCCAAAATCGCGGCCAAAATCAAAACTAACTTTTTCATCTTGCTTTTTTAATTTGGTTCTTCATTTAAAAGTTGATCAAGCGCCGCCAAATCATTCACTAAAACCTGCCTGGCTTTGCTGCCTTCGAACGGTCCAACTATACCTGCAGCTTCTAATTGGTCAATGATTCTACCTGCACGGTTGTAACCTAATTTTAGTTTTCTCTGAAGAAGTGAAGCTGAGCCTTGTTGAGCTGTAACGATCACTTCTGCGGCTTCGCGGAACAGCTTGTCCCGCTCGCTCACATCTATATCAAGTCCTGTGCCACTTTCCTCTCCTTCATATTCAGGAAGCTGGTGGGCATCTGGATATGCTTTTTGGGATCCGATGAATTCGGTGATCTTATCAACTTCCGGAGTATCTACAAAGGCACACTGCAAACGCTTCAATTCATTTCCCTGCGTAAATAGCATATCCCCACGACCAATAAGCTGATCTGCCCCCTGACTATCGAGGATAGTCCTGGAATCGATTTTTGAAGTTACACGGAAGGCAACTCGAGCCGGGAAGTTGGCTTTAATTATCCCTGTAATTACATTAACCGAAGGTCTCTGCGTAGCAATGATCAAATGAATACCAATAGCCCGGGCAAGTTGTGCAAGACGCGCAATAGGCGTTTCTACCTCTTTTCCCGCGGTCATAATCAAATCAGCAAATTCGTCTACCACTAATACGATATATGGTAGAAATTTGTGCCCGTCGTTCGGATTCAGCTTGCGTGCCTTGAATTTCGTATTGTATTCCTTAATATTACGACACATCGCGTTTTTCAGCAATTCGTAACGTTCATCCATTTCAATACACAAAGAATTCAGCGTATTGATCACCTTGGTATTATCAGTAATAATAGCTTCTTCGGAATTTGGCAATTTCGCCAGGTAATGTCTTTCGATCTTATTGAATAGGGTCAATTCCACTTTTTTCGGGTCGACCAGCACAAATTTCACTTCTGCAGGATGCTTGCAATAGAGCAGGGAGGCAAGAATGGCATTCAATCCAACCGATTTACCCTGCCCGGTCGCACCGGCCATTAACATGTGTGGCATTTTAGCCAGATCAACCACGAAGGTTTCATTAGAAATTGTTTTCCCCAGGGCCAGTGGCAATTCCATTTCTGCATTTTGAAACCTTGGCGACGCAATGACAGATCGCATGGAAACAATGCTGGCATTTTTATTAGGGACTTCAATACCAATCGTACCTCTTCCTGGAATCGGTGCGATAATTCGAATTCCTAAAGCCGAAAGTGATAAGGCAATATCATCTTCCAGGTTTTTGATCTTGGAAATACGAATACCCGCTTCGGGTACGATCTCATAAAGTGTAACCGTAGGACCTACTGTAGCTTTGATCTGAGAAATATCGATCTTGTAGTTTTTAAGCGTTTCTACAATCCGATTTTTATTTTCTTCCAGTTCTTCCTGGTCGATCGTAATTCCGCCGCCATAATCTTTTAAAAGATCGATGGTTGGAAACTTATAGTTCTTAAGTTCAAGTGTTGGGTCAAATTCACCGAAATCTTTTACCAGCTTTTTGCTGAGGTTGTCTTCTTCCTCTTCTTCCGGCGCAGCTTCAACTTCCATAGAGACATCTTCCTCATTAGCCGGCTGCACTTCAATTTTTGGTTCCTGCTTGGGCTCTGGTTTTGGTTCGGGCTTTGTGTCGATTAATTCAATTTCTGAAGACTCTTCTTCTTCTTTCTGTTTTTTTAGTGTTTCTTCCTTCCAGTCTAATTCCTCTTCTGTTTCAGATACTGTAGACTCCTTATTCTCTTTTTCAAAAGCATCCTGAAGCTCTTTCTTTCCTGATTTAAAATAGCCGGCAACTAGTTCCGGAGTTACTTTTAATCTCACTACCAGATAGGTGATCAGTAAAAACGTTAGCAGAAGAGCGGTTCCGAAGAAACCGAGATAATCCTGCAGAAAATCATTCGTTTCGTAACCAATTCGGCCACCGAGTAAAGAATATTTTGTTGCAAAGAATCCAAGAAATACCGAGACCCAGATCATGACGAGTAGACCCCAGAACCATAATTTTCGCAGGTTGCTGCTGTTTTTTCCAAAAAATAAATAAACACCGGTAAGAAATACCAGGAAGGCAAGTGCAAAACTGGCCACTCCAAAACCTCTGAAAATAAAGAAATCACTCACCAGAGCACCAAATTTGCTGAGCCAGTTCTTAGCTTCGGCGCTTCTGTCACCAAATTCACTCAGCACACTTTGATCTGCCTGCCAGTTAAAAAGAAAACTTACGAATGCTACAATTAGCGCCAGGCCGAAAAGCATCAGGAAACTACCTAGAACCACTTTTTGTTGCCTGTCCAGTTTCAAAGAGAATTTACGGGATTTCTTAGTGGTTTTCCTGGTTTTAGCTTTTTTTTTGACCATAGAAGGTTTAGAGATTTCGGCAAAAATACAAATTAGCCTTTTCCAAATTAAGTAAAAAAAACGCCAATTTGAAAAGTTGCTGACTTTAGTAAGTTGAACGCTGCCTGCCGCGAATTATTCTTTTAAATAGGAAAGAAGCGGTGTGATGAATCGATCAAATGCTTCGATATGCGGAAGGTGCCCAAGATTCTCCAGTTCAATGAGTTTTGCATCCGGAATTTTTTCAGCCGTTTGTTTCCCAAGCTGATCGTATAGCCCCATCGTAGCACGTACTTCTTCTGAAACGAGATTTTTTCCCAGGGCGGTTCGGTCCCTGGTACCAATAATTAGCAATGTTGGAACTTTTATTTCGCTGAATTCATAAACCACCGGTTGAGTAAATATCATATCATAAGTTAGGGCTGCATTCCATGCTATTAGGGAGTAATTCTCATTTAATGTCCATCCTGCCAGTAACCTCGCCCATTCGTCATAATTTTCATTCCAGTCCCCGGCGTAATAACTTTCTTGTTGATAAGCTTTAATTTTTTCATAGTTTTTTCCTAGTTCCTGCTTGTACCAGTCATCTATACTCTGATAAGGGACTTTCAATTTCCAGTCTTCCAGACCAATTGGATTTACCAGTACCAGTTTTTTCGTATTGTCAGGATACATTAAAGCGAATCTTGTAGCTAACATGCCACCCATGGAATGTCCGAGAATAACCGGGTTTTCAATTTGCAGGGATTCAATTAAATGATGGGTGTTCTCTGCGAGTTGCTGAAAAGTATACTGAAAGTATCCCGGCTTTGTTGATTTTCCGAAGCCTACCTGATCTGGAACCAGAACATCAAATCCGTTTTTGCTCAATGCATTAATTGTAGTTTCCCAATAAGCTCCGTTGAAATTTTTCCCGTGTAGGAGTACCACCGTTTGCCCATTGGAATTTTCAGCTTTAACATACACATAGGCCATTTGGAGCGTTTGTTGCTGAGCTTCGAATTCCAGAAAATTTACCTGGTAGGGGTATTCATAATTTTCTAGATTAATAGCTAGTTCTTTGACCTCCTGCGCAGAGGTCATCTGAAACAAAAAAAGGCCGAGAACGGCCAGTATAAATTTTTTCATATGTAATTAGAATAAATAGGGAAAGTAAATGATGCCGGCAATGATTACTGCAATCACAGCAGCAAAAAAAACGGCCCCTGCGGCGATATCTTTAATGTGACCAATTTTGTTATGAAAATCTGGATGAACAAAATCTGCCATTGCTTCGATGGCGCTGTTCAAACCTTCTGCACTCATGACCATTCCTATCGCTAAGAACTGAAAAACCCACTCATTCTTCGTGATATCGAAATACCAACCGGCGATACTTACCAGTATAGCTATTACGAACTGCACCTGGATGCTGGGTTCGTGCCTGAGCAGTAGCCAAGCACCTTTCATTGCATAACCACCTCCTCTGATTCTTTTTCCGAGGAAAGAGTCTTTCATTATAAAAGCGTTTTAAGAGCAGAAAGGTAATCAGGTTCATCGCTGATATCTTCGACCTGCTGGGAATAGATCACATGACCATTTTCGTCTAAAACAACTACAGCACGAGACAGCAATCCTTCCATTGGGCCATCGATCATTTCTACCCCATAATCTTTTCCGAAGTTACGATCTTTAAAATCTGACAAATTGGTGACATTCTCCAAACCTTCATCGTTTACAAAACGTTTCTGGGCAAATGGCAGATCTCGTGAAATACAAAGAACCACGGTATTTTTAAGATCGGTTGCTCTTTCATTAAAATTTCTTACTGAGGTAGCGCAAACGCCTGTATCAATACTTGGAAATATATTCATTACCACTCTTTTTCCTTTAAAATCTTCCAGAGTAGCAGTAGAAAGATCAGCTTTAATCAGTTCAAAATGAGGAGCTTTTTCATCAAGTGCAGGTAAGCTGCCGTACGTCGTAACCTTATGGTCCTTCAAATTAATCTTCGCCATAGCAATTTTTTTTAGAGTTTTATAAATTTAGAAGATTGTCTATGGCTTATTACTAAAATTATCATAAAACAATAAGGGCTGTTTCCCAATGAAAACAGCCCTTACGAGATTATATTTGTTAAGAATTTATTGGTCTATAGAACCTAATACCTTCTTTACAAAGTTGTTTGCGGCATCCTTTTCAGGCATGCCATCTTCTATCATTTTATGAACTTCTACAGCTCCGCAAAGATTAGTGATCAATTCACCGATCACATCCATTTGCTCGTCAGTAACCGAGCGGTGTTCGGTAAAACTTTCGAGCACTTCAATTGTATGCTCGATCTTCACCGAAGAATTGTTTCGCTGTAGATGTTTAATTACTGGTAACTTCATCTACTAAGTTTTTTAGCTGGTCAAACTTGTTTGTCTGAACCTGATTTTTGAAACTTCCATTTTGAAACGTAGCGAAAGTCGGTAAATTATCTACTGTAGCCAGTTTTCTGGATTCCGGATATTTTTCAGCATCCACCATAATAAATTTTGCATTCTCATTTTCTGAAGCAAGTTTTTTGAACTTCGGCTTCATCAAACGGCAGTTTCCGCACCACCCGGCCATATACTGAACTACGACCGTATCATTTTCGCTAACAATTTCGCTTAAGTTATCTTGATCTAATTCGTGAATCATAGCAATTGATTTCCCTTTTTAGTGATTTTTAATTCAAGCTCAAATAGCTAGCAACACCATCGCGGTCAGCTTTCATTGCATCTTTACCTTCTTCCCAGTTGGCTGGACAAACTTCTCCTTTTTCCTGTACATGAGTGTAAGCGTCTACTAATCTTAGGAATTCTCCAACATTTCTTCCAAGTGGCATGTGATTAATACCTTCATGGAAAACGGTTCCTTCTTCGTCGATCAGGTAAGTCGCACGGTAAGTTACATTATCACCTTCAACGGTGTAAGCTCCAGTTTCTTCGTCATAAGATTCGTTCATGATATCTAAGATACCAAGACGGTTACTTAGATTTCTATTGGAATCTGCGAGGATCGGGTAAGTAACCCCTTCTATGCCACCATTATCTTTAGGGGTATTCAACCAAGCAAAATGAACCTCAGGAGTATCGCAAGAAGCACCAATTACCATTACGTTTCTCTTTTCAAACTCTTCCAGAGCGCTTTGAAAAGCGTGCAATTCGGTAGGGCAAACAAAGGTGAAATCTTTAGGGTACCAGAAAAGCAATACTTTCTTGTTATTTTTCTGAGCTTCTTCCAAAACATTTAATTTGAAAGTATCTCCCATTTCGTTCATAGCATCTACGCTAAGGTTTGGAAATTTTTTTCCTACTAAAGCCATATAAATTCGGTTATTTTAAGGTTTAACTTTTTCTCTTTCTAGTGCAAATTTAACTTAGAATTCCCCTTTTCCAAGCGTCAAAAAATTTTAAAATCCTATTCAGTAATAAAGAATGACTATTGAATTAGAATCAATTAATAAATCAATTCTATTGTTGTGAAATTGTTGAAATTTTAAGCCGAAACTTGCAGAGTTGGCAATTATTTGGAGCTTACCAAAGTTCTTATTTTAATATTTAATGCTGCAAATAGCAATGTCATAAACGGACTCAGGTAATTGAAGAAAGCGTAGCCCGCATAGGAAAGAGTTGGAACACCCAACACACCGCTATGATAAGCCCCACAAGTATTCCATGGAACTAATACTGAAGTTACCGTACCGGAATCCTCTAGGGATCGACTTAAATTTTCAGGAGCAAGGCCTTTGTCCTTGTACGCCTTTGCAAACATTTTTCCGGGTACCACGATCGCCAGGTATTGATCTGATGCAGTGACGTTTAAAGCAAGACAGCTAAAAACCGTGCTGGCAAACAGACCAAAGGTGGTATGAAAAAGATTCAGTAATGCTTTACTAATACGGGCAAGTGCACCGATAGCCTCCATGATCCCACCAAAAACCATTGCACAAAGAATTAACCAGATTGTCCCAAGCATCCCGGCCATTCCGCTGGAAGCGAACAGGTCGTTCAATGCTTCAGAATCGGTTTCGATTGCCGTATCTACTGTAATAGCATTCATAATTCCTTTATAGCCACTAATGAAATTTAATTCATCTGAGCCACTGATGCTTTGAACAATTCCCGGTTGAAGAATCAGTGCAGCAATTGCTCCAAGCAGTGTTCCTATTAAAAGAGCCACTAATGGGGAAGTCTTTCTAACAATTAGGAAAATCACGATTATTGGAACTATGAATAACCACGGGCTAATATTAAAAGCCGAATCAATCGCATTTAAAATAGAAGAAGTATCGGTAGTACCTTGAGTATCGAGGTTTAAACCGATAATCACAAATATGAGCAAAGTCACCGTGATGGTAGGAACGGTCGTAATTGCCATATATTTAATATGAGTGAAAAGATCGGTTCCGGCCATGGCGGGAGCCAGGTTTGTGGTATCGCTTAGAGGAGACATCTTATCGCCAAAATAAGCCCCTGAAAGAATGGCACCAGCTGTCATACCTAAAGAAATACCCAATGCATTAGCAATTCCAATCAGCGCGATCCCAACTGTCGCTGAGGTGGTCCAACTGCTTCCTGTTGCCACTGAAATAATAGAACAAATGATCACGGTCGCAGCAAGGAAAATAGTGGGATTCAAAATTTGTAAACCGTAATAGATCATGGTAGGAATGATGCCGCTGATAAGCCAGGTACCAGCTAAGGCACCTACCATCAGTAAAATCAGGATAGCACCGGCGGTACTGTGGATATTGTTTGCCACTTCATCGATCATGTCATCAAACTTCACTTTGTTGAAATAACCCACGATGGCCGCAACTGCGCCGCCCATAAGTAGAATGAACTGGTTCGATCCACTCAGGGCGTCATCTCCAAAAACGTACACGTTAAAAGCTAACATGGCAACGAGAGCAAAAACGGGAATTAAAGCTTCCCAAATATTGAGCTCTCTGTTCTCAATTACCGGTTCGTTTTCAGGATTCGCAGTAGAGTTTTCCATTTATTTATTTAGATTTTCGAGATGAGTGCGAAAATAAAGCCTCACACATATTTCATCTGAAACAGGTGTGAGGCTTTTATTTAAACGCTGTCGTTAATTCTGATCATTTTTTCTGAACGTAATTTTACGACTTTCGGTTTAATCCTGCAAAATTTTAGGCGAGTTCAGTTTTGAGAACTCCAACTTCGATCATGCAATCTTTCATCATTTGGTAAGTTCTCTCAATATTATTGTCAAGTCCGATAGAAAAACGAATCAGACCGTCGCTTAATCCCATCGCTTTTTGTTCTTCCGCGGGAATTTCAGAAGAAGTCGAACTTCCTGGAGCGCTGAACAGTGTTTTATAAAAGCCAAGGCTCACTGCCAGGTAGCCCAAATTGCGCTCCTGCATAAGTTCCATCAAATCATTTGCGCGATCCAGCGAACCAACATCGATGGTTAGCATTCCACCAAAACCGTAATCCTCATTCATCATATTTCTGAAAAGTTCATGGCCGGGATGCGTTTTTAAACCGGGATAAACCGTTCTAAAACCATCTTGCTGGAATTTTTCGGCTAAAAATTTTGCGTTATGGCTGTGCTGTTTCATTCTGATATGCAGCGTTCTAAGGTTTTTCAGAATGGAAGCCGCGCGGAAACTATCCATTGTTGGTCCAAGAAGCATCGCGGCACCATCATTTACATTGCGCAATGCATTGATTAAATCTTTGGTGCCGCAAACCACACCACCCACGGTATCGCTGCTGCCATTAATGAATTTGGTCAAACTGTGAATGACCACATCTGCACCTAATTTCTGCGGACTTATGGACAAAGGTGAAAAAGTATTGTCTACGACCAGTTTTAAATTATGAACTTTAGAAAGTCTGGAAAGCGTTGGTAGATCAGCAATTTCCAATAACGGATTGCTCACACTCTCACAGTAGATCATTTTAGTGTTTTTCTGAATAGCGGCATCTACCGCTTCAATTTTTGTGATATCCACGAAAGTGGTTTTTATTCCCAGCTGCGGAGCGAAATTTTTCAGGAAAGCATAGGTTCCGCCATAAATAGTCCGGCTGCAAACAATATGATCCCCACTTTTACAAAGTTGAAGAATTACTGAAGTGATCGCGCCCATTCCGGAAGCAGCAACATTAGCCGTTTCAGTTCCTTCCATAGCCGCCAGCGCTTCACCCAAATATAAATTGGAAGGTGAGGAGTGGCGGGAATATAAATAACAACCTTCGGCATTTCCTTCAAAAGTATCGAACATAGTTTTTGCTGAAAGGAAGGTATAGGTTGATGAATCTGAAATAGAAGGATTCACTCCTCCAAATTCTCCAAAATATTGAAGATCTTGAATACGATCTGCCGGTTTATATTTCATGGTGATTGAATTATTGGTTTCATCAAATTTCAATGTTTGATGTTATTTAATCAATTGAATAAAGTAGATGTAGAAAATAAACCTGAAAAAAGGTATATTTAAGATTTAAAATCTATTATAGTGGTGAAAATGTTAGTGTTTCCAAAATTCTGTCAGTTATGAAATTGGATAATTTTGATCGTCTTATTCTGAAACATCTTCAGGAAGATTCGAAGAAAACAAATAAAGAAATTTCGAATGCTGTGGGACTCTCTGTGACCGCGGTTTATGAACGCATTCGGAAAATGGAACGGGAAGGAGTGATCAATAAATATGTGGCTTTGCTAAATCCTGAAAAGATTGAAAAGAATTTTATGGTTCTATGCCAGATCAAACTTCTCCAGCATTCCAGGGAATATCTAACCCGGTTTGAAAAAGAAGTGACCGATTTGCCAGAAGTGATTGAAGTGTTACACGTAAGTGGTGACTATGATTACCTTCTAAAAGTACTGGTAAAAGACATGGAAGCTTATCGAGAATTCATGGTTACCAAACTCACTACCTTAAAGCATATTGGCAGTACCAAAAGCATCTTTACAATTAGCAAAGTCAAACAAACAACAGCCGTAAACCTGTAAGTCTTAAAATTTTAAATTGTCGGTAGGGCTGGATTGGTCATTGATGAGAATAGTCGTATTTTTGTTTTCAATTTGTTCAAAAATCCATAAAAAATATAATTATGAGTACATATGATGTAGCAGTGATAGGATCGGGACCAGGAGGATATGTAGCGGCGATTCGCTGTGCACAACTGGGATTGAAAACTGCTATCATAGAAAAATATTCTACACTTGGAGGAACCTGCTTAAACGTTGGTTGTATACCAAGTAAGGCGCTTTTAGATTCCTCTCACCAT
This sequence comes from Flavobacteriaceae bacterium, assembly GCA_964220295.1. GTDB lineage: Bacteria > Bacteroidota > Bacteroidia > Flavobacteriales > Flavobacteriaceae > Christiangramia. Next base: position 18,969 of record CAXPUM010000075.1, read on the forward strand.
TACCATGATGCGGTAGCGCATTTTGAAGAACACGGGATCGATATTCCCGGGGAGATCAAGGTGAATTTGGACAAGATGATGGAGCGTAAATCGGCCGTAGTAAGCCAGACCTGTGATGGAGTGAAATTCCTCATGGACAAGAATAAGATCGATGTTTATGAAGGTTTAGGGTCTTTTAAAGATAAAACTCATATCAATATTGATAAAGACGGGGAGACGCAGACAATCGAGGCGAAAAAGACGATCATCGCAACCGGTTCCAAGCCAGCAAACCTTCCGTTTATTGAGTTGGATAAAGAGCGCGTGATCACATCTACGGAAGCTTTAAAGCTGAAGGAAATTCCGAAACACATGATCGTGATCGGTGGTGGAGTGATTGGTTTGGAGTTAGGACAGGTGTACCGTCGTTTAGGAGCTGAAGTGACCGTGGTAGAATTCATGGATCGCATTATCCCAACAATGGACAGTGCTCTTGCCAAAGAACTTCAGAAAGTGTTGAAAAAGCAGGGAGTTACTTTCCATCTCAGCACCAAAGTAAAGTCGGTTGAAAGAAATGGTGATGAAATTATCGTAAAAGCTGATGATAAAAAGGATAAAGAAATCGAATTGAAAGGGGATTATTGCCTGGTTTCGGTTGGACGTCGTCCTTATACTGACGGATTAAACGCTGATGCCGTTGGAATACAGATGGATGAAAAAGGTCGTGTTCAGGTAAACGATCATCTTCAAACCAATGTAGATAATATCTACGCGATTGGCGATGTGGTTCGTGGAGCGATGCTTGCCCATAAGGCCGAGGAGGAAGGTGTATTTGTTGCTGAATCGATCGCCGGACAAAAACCACATGTAAACTATAACCTGATTCCTGGTGTGGTATATACCTGGCCAGAAGTTGCTGCCGTAGGAAAAACAGCTGAAGAATTAAAAGAAGCGGGAGTGAAGTTTAAAGAAGGGAAATTCCCGATGCGTGCGCTGGGACGTTCCAGAGCAAGTGGTGATCTGGACGGTTTTGTTAAAATTCTAGCTGATGAAAAGACCGATGAGGTTCTTGGAATCCATATGATCGGGGCTCGTACTGCCGATTTGATCGCGGAAGCGGTTACTGCCATGGAATACCGGGCTTCTGCGGAAGATATCGCGAGAATGAGCCATGCTCACCCAACTTTTGCTGAAGCTGTAAAAGAAGCAGCCCTTGCTGCTACTGAAAACAGAGCAATACACGTGTAAATTTAATTGCTATAAAATAAATTTTTAAGCCCGGACGTTATACTTGTCCGGGCTTATTATTTTTGCCGAAATCAATCATTTAACGAACTAACCTAACCATCAATGAAGTTATTACTCCTTCCAATTTTTCTATTCCTAAATTTTATCCAGGCGCAAACTCCAAAATTTAACCTCGATTTTGAAAAAATAAGTCGCAATGAGGAACTACCCAATGGCTGGATCAAGTGGGGAGATTATCCAATTTCTAACGATTCAGAAATCAAGTATTCCGGAGAAAATGCCGTTCGTATTTTTTCAGAAAAGGGAGAGAGCTTTGGGAGCATTGCCTATCAAATTCCGGCAAATTATAAAGGCAATTATCTACAATTGGAGGGCTATATGAAAACCGAAAATGTAGTAGGTTCAGCGGGACTTTTGATAAGATTGGATGATGTAGGTGGTAAAACACTAGCCTTTAAAAATATGAGTGCCGAAAAAATTGAAGGGACTAACGACTGGGAAAAGTATAAGGTATTAGTTTCATTTCCCGATGAGACCAGGACGATATATATCGGCGGAATTATACAGGGAAAAGGTAAAGCATGGTTCGATGATTTTACACTCAAAGTTGGCAGGAAAAACATTCAAACCCTGGAGGAGACAATGCCAGAGTATAAACCGGCAGATCTTGACTCTTCTTTTACAGATAATTCGAACCTTAAACTGGAAAGTTTAACTACTCTTCAGGAGAAAAATCTGTATAAATTAGGGAAGGTTTGGGGCTTTTTAAAATATCATCACCCGGAAATTGCCAAGGGAAATTTCAATTGGGATAACGAATTATTCAAAATTCTGCCCGAAATCAATTCTGAAGATTTTGATTCGGTTTTAATTCAATATATCAAAACTCTGGGTAGTCTTGAAGGTGGTGAAAGGGATAAAGCAAATTCTGAGAATTTTGATTATTCAGTCGACCTTAAATGGTTAAGTAATGAAGATTTTCTGAGTCCTCAGCTTTCAGCAGTATTAAAAAAAGTTCTTACCTCAGATAGAGAAAAGGAGAATTATTATATCGGTTTTCAGCGTGGGGTGGGTAATCCAAAATTCATGAATGAAAAGGCGTATGAAGATATGGCCTATGATGATACCGGAATAAAGCTGCTCGCCCTTTTCAAATACTGGAACATGATCGAGTATTTTTTTCCGTATAAATATGCCATTGATCAAAACTGGGATGGCGTCCTGAAGGAATATATTCCGAAGATGGTAGAGAGCGATACGGAAAAAGAATACAAGCTGGATATGCTTCAGTTAATTGGTGAAATAAGCGATACGCATGCAACTATTTTGAACAGGCCGGAAGTTTTAAATGATTTCTTCGGAAGAAAAACAGCTCCAATTGAAGTGCGCTTCATCGAGGATAAACCGGTGGTAGAATATGCTGAATCTGCTGATAATACTATTGAAAAAGGAGACGTTATTTCAGCAATTAACGGGAAACCGGTAGCTGAAATTGTGGAAGAAAACCTGCAATATTACCCGGCATCGAACTACCCAACAAAGCTGAGGAATATGGCTGTGAAGTTGCTTCGCACAAATGATGATTCGTTGCAAATAACGTTTCAGAACGAATCAGGAACTTTTACCAAAACAGTAAAAACGGAAGAAAACTGGCAACCACCTTCAGAAGAAATTCCAAGCCATAAATTGCTCACTGATAATATTGGTTACATCTACCCGCAAAGTCTTCGTACAGATGAAATTAATGACATCATGAAAGATTATATGGATACCGATGGGATAGTTCTAGACCTGCGCTGTTATCCTTCAGATTTTATCGTGTTCAAAATGGGCAAATACATTATTCCGAAGCCAACGAAATTTGTGAAATTTACCAGCACCTCATTAGAAAACCCGGGCTATTTTGATTTCAGAAATGGACTCAAAAACGGAAGTCTGCTGAAAAGAACCTACGATGGCAAGGTCATCATTCTCATCAATGAAATGACTCAGAGCCAGGCAGAATATACGGCGATGGCATTGAGAGTGGCACCTCGGGCAACGGTTGTGGGAAGCACCACTGCCGGGGCAGACGGGAATGTTTCCCGCATTATACTGCCAGGCGATATTTCTACGATGATCTCGGGAATTGGCGTGTATTATCCTGATGGAACTGAAACGCAACGCGTGGGAATTGTTCCAGATGTCGAATTGGAACCAACGATCAAAGGATTTAGAAATGGGAAAGATGAGCTGTTGGATAAAGCCGTTCAGCTAATCCAAAACGATGCTTCCGGAACCAGGTGATCAATGAAATTTTTCCAGCCTGGCCAAAACATTTTCTTTATACGTTCGGCTAATGGGAAGTGAATTCTTCTGAATGATCACTTCTTCATTAGAATACGAATCTATTTTGCTTAAAGAAACGATGAAGGAGCGATGTATCCTGATAAAATCTATTGATGGAAGCTTGTTTTCCAGCGCCGTAATGGTCTCGCGGGTTACTTTAGTACCTTCTATTGTTTCAATTTTGAGATAATCGCTTAGACTTTCAAACCAAAGAATACTATTGAAATCGATCTTGTGCATTTTACGGTCGATTTTTACAAAAATGAAATTTGGCTGAAATGCTGTTTTATTTTCAGTATTGTTCGAGTTGGAATGATTTTCCTGGAAATTGGTTACTGCATCCAGCAAGCGCTCAAATGAAATCGGTTTTAAAAGATAGTCTACTGCGTGCAGGTCAAAACCATCAATGGCGTATTCGCGATAGGCGGTAGTAAAGATTATTTTGATGTTCCTGTTGATCGATCTGGCGAAGGAAATCCCGGAAATCCCGGGCATGTTGATATCCAGGAAAATAAGGTCGATCTTTTCAGCATTGATCGCATTGAAAGCTTCCGTTGCATTTCTACAGCGTTTCACAACTTCGATAGACTCGATCCTGGAAAGGTGATTTTCCATAATATCCAGCGCTACCGGCTCGTCATCCACAATGATGCATTTAATTTTTTCTGGCATCCTTCGGAATTTGTTTCAGGTCTATTTTTAAATAAGCTCGAAAATGTTTCGGGTTATTTTGAGTGTCCAGTTCAAAATCGGGATAAATTAGTTCCAGTCGGCGTTTGATATTTTGCAGCCCAATTCCCTGGCTTTCAGCATTTGCTTTATTCGCCTCTTTGGAATTGCTTATTTCGAAAATCAGCATGCTATCATTCAGTTTCAGCCTTAAGTCGATAACCAAATTTCCCTGTTCGTCCTTTCCGTGTTTGAAACTGTTTTCCACCAGCGGTAGTAATAACATTGGCGCTATTTCTAATGAATCAGGTACCGGATCGATCTCCATGCTAATCTTTAAATTATCGTGAAAACGCTTTTTTTCAAGATCGATATAATTTTTTATATGATTGATCTCGTCCTGGAGTTTTACCAACGGCTTTTTGGTTTGATAAAGAATATAGTCCAGCAATTCGGAAAGCTGCAGGATCATTTCGGGAGTCTGTTCATTTTTCGCGAGACTTAAGCCGTAGATCGTATTCAGAGTATTAAAAAGGAAGTGGGGATGAATCTGCATTTTTAGGTACTGCAATTCCTGTTCTTTCAATTTAAGCTGTGCTTCCAGAATGCGATTTTTCAGCTCTTCATTTTTTGCTGCGGAAGAGTAATTATTTTTCAGCAGACTAAACGCCGATGCGATGACGACGACCAAATAGATCGTGATCATGATATAGAAAATACTTTTGGATATAGGAAAGCGATCGTTCCATTCCAGTTCCAACGCAATAACGAAACCGTAAAATGCCGAAACGATGATGAAAATAGCGGAAGCTATAAATGTATAACCCGTATACAATCCGAATTTGAAATAGCGTTTCGGTAACAGGTAATCAGGGATGAGGTGATATATAAAAACGTATGTCGTCGCGATCGTAACTGGTAAGAAAAATGCCGAAAAAATGAATTTTGAGGCGGGATCGGCTCCTTCCAGTCCAATAAAAAAACTGAAAAAGAACAGCACAGCGACCCATAAAAGCAAATGGGTCAGCACTCGTTTTATAAGCTGAAAGTAACTATTCTTCATTTTCATTAAGAAATAAAAATGCGACTAAAAATCGATTGCTGAAAGTTTTTGCGGCAGATTACCGTTTTTAGCAGGTGGAAAACAGGTGCCTCAGAAATTTGGTAGAAAAGAGGTGGTATCTTGTCATTCATCGCAAAGACTAAATATGCGTGTGAAAATATGATAATTTTGAAGTACTAATCTTAAAACGCAGTTATGATCACTTTTATGTTCTACCTGTTTCAGGAACAGGGATTTTTTCAGCAATTATTAGCCAGGATTTATGAAGGCGGGCCGTTCCCTATGACGCTTATTTTGCTTCTCTTTAGTTTAATGATCTTTTTCATCGCGAGATCAGCCATGAAACTTAAAGCCCTACCACATGTTTTCAGAAAATCCATATCGCTCATCAATCAGGTGGCATTACTGGCGGTAATTATTGGACTTTTCTTTCAGTTAATTGGGTTAATCCAGGTTTTTGATGCTTTTGAATCCTTAGGGAATATCAATCCGGCACTGCTCGCCGGAGGTCTAAAGCTCACACTTCTTCCGCCGGTTTTTGGAGGAGTTACCTTCATTATTGGTCGCAGCGCATCCTTTATTTTAAGCTGGCTTAGAAAGGAACAGGCAGAAAGTGAAATAGTAGCTTAAAAATCTTTGCATTTAAAACCGGCCAATGAAAACTTTCACTACATTTAAAAGTTAATTCTAAATTTTAGAAATCATGGCAAAAGAAAAATCGCCTTCAAAAAATTCGGCAAAAAAAGAGCCGGTATTAAGTTTAAAAGAGAAGAGAGCAGCAAAAGCGGCTAAGAAGAAAAACAGAACTTAACATAGGACGTCTAAACGTCAAAACAAACTTGTTTTAACTTTTCCTCTGATGCTGACAAATTCAGGATAATGAGCTGAAAATAACAGGTAAGATATAGACAAAAAGAGCGCTTTGGCGCTCTTTATTATTTCTTTCTTTTTCGATTGGCGTTCTTGTCGCCTCTGGTTTTTGGCTTCTTATATTTCTTAGCAATTTCTCGCCGGTAAGAACCTCCCAGATTTACTTTTTTGTTTTTGTCTTTCTTTTCATGAAACGCAGGGCCTGCTTCCTCCACATCCTTATTGGGATTGTTGATCTCTATCGCTCTTGGCTTTTCTTCAGGAATTAATTCCTGCGAAATTTCCACTTCTGCTGGAAGCTCATATTTCGGGATTTCGGTTTTCATCAATTCCTCGATAGCATCAAGATACGCCTGTTCGTTTTCGGTAGTGAACAATAAGGAATGTCCTTTTCTTTCTGCACGGCCGGTTCTACCAATTCGGTGCATGTAATTTTCCGGAAATTGTGGCGTATCAAAATTAACCACATGCGATACCTTTTCGATATCAAGACCACGAGCCATTACATCTGTAGCGATCAGAATTCTGGTAGATCCTTCGTCAAAATCACTGACACTTTTCAGTCTGTAATTCTGACTTTTTCCAGTATGTACCAAACCGGTTTCTCCGGGAAATTCTTCAGTTAACGTATCAAACAATCTATCCGCAATTCTCTTATCGCTAATAAAAATCAAGACTTTATGGTAGGTACTATCATCTTTTAGCAAATACTTTAAAAGATTTGCTTTGGTATGGAAATTCGCAATCTTGTAGGCCCTTTGTTCAATATTTTCCAGAGGCGTACCGCTTACGGCAACCGAAATTTTTTCAGGAGATTTAAAATTCGCATTGATCATTTCCTCCACAACTTCAGTCATTGTAGCCGAAAACATAATGCTTTGCCTGTTTGTTGGAAGCAGCTCGATAATATTATTTACCTGAAATTTGAAACCCAGGTCGAGCATGACATCTACTTCATCGATTACAAATTTCTGTATCGACTTTAACTGAACGGCTCTTCTCAAAACGAGATCATAAAGCCTCCTGGGAGTAGCCACCACAATGTCCAGGCCTTGCATTAAGTCCTGATGTTGCGTATTGATATTTACACCACCGTAGACACCGGCAACTCTTACGTTGATATATTTTGTCAGTTTTTCGATCTCTTCCACAACCTGCACAACGAGTTCCCTGGTTGGAACCATAATAAGTATTCGCGGATTCTTTTGTTCTGAATATTTCAACATTCTGAGCAAAGGCAAGAGGTAGGCGAAAGTTTTTCCGGTCCCTGTTTGTGCAATTCCTACCACGTCTCTTCCAGACATGATCGAAGAAAATGCCTGTTCCTGAATAGGGGTTGGAGTCTGAAAATTCAGATCTTCTAATGCGTTCCGTAATGGGATATTTAAATTCAGGTCCTGAAAACTCAAAATGCGAAGTTTAATTTTTGCAAAGGTACGTTATGAATTTGAAAGTTTGATCTATACTAATTTTCAAATTATGCGATGCTAATAAGGTACTCTGCATTAAATTCGTTTCTCGCTTCCAGTTTCACGGTATCTTTTTTGCTTTTCAGGTTTTGATCGGTATTTTCAAAATCTGCAATTCCCAGCCATGGCTCGATACACACATAGGGCGCGCTCGGTTTGGCCCAGATCCCGAGATTTTCAAAGTCGGGATAAGTCATGGTTAAAATTCTGCCGTGTTCTTTGCTATTTAAACTCACCTTTTTAGAAGGAATTTTTCTAAAGATCAGCGCGTCTTCATTGAAAATTTTTGGGGTGAGTTGTATGGAGTTAGCATCTTCAAGAACCGTTTTAGTTTCTTCGGAAACGAGTCCATCTTCGGTCAAAATATGAGAATGGAGATTTAAATTTTGGTCGAAATCCAGCGTGTAGTCGGTGATTTTTTCCTCTCTAAAAAGGCAAATATTGAAGGCTGGATGACCGCCGAGACAAAAATACATTGGTTGATTGCCTAAGTTGATCACCTGGTGGCCCACTTCCAACCGTTTCTCTGTTAGCGTAAAAGCAATCCGAAAACTGAATTTAAATGGATAGATTTCTAAAGTATCTTCAGAATATAATAATTCAAAAACAAGCTGATGGTCAGAACGTTCTTTTAGCCGCACATTCGGATTATTCCTGATGAATCCATGCTTTGGCATTTTGTAGGTTGTTTCTTCGAAGTGATACTCGCCATTTTTCATGATACCAATATTCGGAAAAAGATTGGGCGCATGGCTACCCCAGATTTGCGGGTCTGCTTGCCAGATATGCTCTAGTTCTTTTTTTTTGTTGAACACGCTGCATAGTTCGGCGCCGGTTTCTTTGACCGCGATTTTCAAGTACTCGTTTTCTAGCTGGTGGATAGTCAAAATTTCAGTTTTGTTTTAAAAATACGATCAATATGGGCGACAGCTAGGCGTTTTCAGAAAGATTTAAAATTTTTGATACTTTTAAGCAAAAATTGAATGAAGAAGATTCTCGCCTTTGCAGGTTCTAATAGCAGCACGTCCATCAATCAGCAATTATTGAACAATAT
>CAXPUM010000076.1:0-32207 GCA_964220295.1 Flavobacteriaceae bacterium
TTATTATTCCGGTCAACGGGTAATAGAAAAGCGATGGGGCCGCACATTCCCACACAATGAAAACTGCCCAAAATCCCGAATATGAAGGCAGAATATAGCATTAATAGGTAATTTGTTTTTCTACTAAGAACGCTTTATTCCTGTAATTCCAGTTTACGATCACATTCCAACGGCCGGGAATCATTTGTGAATTCGGGATCTCCAGCTCATGGTCTGTCAGATTATCAAGTGAAATTGAAAAATCGAGCTTTTTGTTGGAAGGCCTGTACATGGAAACTTTTCCACTAATTTCAGAAAGAGCCATCTGCGAAGGTAACTTCAAGATTAGCTTTTTTCCAACCCGATTGATCTGCAATCGATCTTCCAGCGCAAGCGCATTTTTTTCCGCATCAATATCCTGTTGATAATGAAGTTCGGCGCCATAATAATCTTCTACAACCAGGTCATGGTCATATTTCTTATCACTTAACATGGTGATTACAAAATACATGATGAATGCTATGAAAGCACTCATCCCTATCAATAGGCCTGCGCCCCAATTTAATTTCATCTTCATTTTCCAGTTTTTTAATTATAACTTCTTGGTCCCATAAAGGTGATTTTAGCAGTTTCAATAAGATCGTCACCACTATACACTTCAATTTTCAATCGTTCTTTTTCGTTTTTCAGGGAGGCTTTATTGATATTCACAAAAAATGTCCCTTCAGAAAGTCCGTTTGAAGGCACTTTAATATCATTTTCTTTTACGGTTTCTATCTTTCCCTCGTGAGATACCAGCTGAAAATGGACATGTTCAAAATCTTTTGAAGTTTTATTAATCAGTTTATAGGTATACACATTGCTGATAATATTCCCTTCGCGATGCTGGTACAGCTGTCCCGGAAGTCTCAGGATATTCGCTTCAATATCACTTCTTAGGAACAGCATGCCCGTTAAAACGGAAATCAAAATGAACAATACTGCTGAATAGCCTTTTAATCTCGGAGTGAATTCAAATCGGGCTTTTTTCTGAATATTCTCCTCGCTGGCATACCGAATCAAACCTTTAGGCAGATCTACCGCTTCCATCATACTGTCACAGGCATCGATGCAAGCCGTACAATTCACGCATTCCAGCTGAGTCCCGTTGCGAATATCTATTCCCGTTGGGCAAACCTGAACACATTGAAAACAGTCAATACAATCTCCTTTTCCGGTAGCGGCACGATCTTCATTTTTTTTGAATTTCGCCCTCCCCTTTTCTTTTTCTCCGCGTTTATGATCGTAAGCGACCACGATAGATTTGGTATCCAACAAAACTCCCTGGAGCCTGCCGTAGGGACAGGCAATAATGCAAACCTGTTCGCGGAACCAGGCAAAAATAAAATAGAATACCCCGGTAAAAATCAGTAATGAAATGAGGGTGCTGGCATGGGCAAATGGACCATCCTGAATATAAAGCAGCAATCGATCGCTCCCAATGATGTAGGCCAAAAATACATTAGCGATGAGGAAAGAAATGATAAAAAAGACGGTCCATTTTAATATTTTCTTCCTGATTTTTTCCGAATTCCATGGCTGTTTATCAAGACGAATCTGTTTCCCACGATCGCCTTCTATCCAGTATTCAATTCTTCGGAAAACCATTTCCATAAAAATAGTCTGGGGACATATCCAACCACAGAAAATTCTTCCGAAGGCAACCGTAAAAAGAATAATGAACACTATCCCTATAATCATAATTATTACGAAGAGATAGAAATCCTGGGGCCAGAAGCTAAAACCGAAAATATTGAAACGCCTTTCCAGAACATTGAACATCAGGAATTGGTTTCCATTTATTTTAATAAAAGGAGAAGTAAAGAGAATTGCGAGCAATACGTAACTCACGTATTTACGATACCTGTAGAATTTTCCTGAAGGTTGTTTTGGGTACAACCAGGAACGATGGCCTTTTTCATCTACAGTTGCAATGCTGTCTCTAAACTTCTCCTTATCCATCATCAAAAAATTGGACTAGTTAGCTGTTTGATTATCTTTCAGTTCCATCTTAATGCCTTCATCGGTCATTTCTACCTTAGCATCTTCAATGGGGGCATCGGGATCTATCCATAATTCTCCCTGTGGTTCTTTAGGATCTGCGGGAGTGGTGCCATGAAGACTAAGTACATAACTGGCAACCTGAGCGATTTCATCAGGTTTCAGGTCGGTTTTCCATGAAACCATTCCTTTTCCGGGACGGCCACCTTCAGAAATTGTGTGAAAAACATTTTTGATTCCGCCACCAAGCAGCCAGTAATCATCTGTTAAATTCGGACCAATTCCGCCACCTGCATCTGCCTTATGACAGGCAATACAATTGGCCTGAAATATGGTTTTACCGGCGTTTACATCTTCTTCTCCGGTTAATAATTCTACTGTATTTTCATCTACAAGGCCCTTGGCCGTTTTCTTATATTCTTCAATTTCAGCTTTTGCCTGTGCAACTTCTTCCAGGTATTCTTCCTTTTGAGTAGTGCCGCCAAAAAGGAAATAATTCCCCATATAGAAAAAGGCAAAGATCATACTGGCATAGAAACCGTATAACCACCACGGGGGAAGGCTATTATCCAGTTCACGAATGCCATCATAATTGTGATCCAGAATGATCTCCTCTTCTTTTTCAATGGGTTTCTTATCCAGAAGTTTATCATAGGTTCTTTTGATCCAACGGAATCTGGCCGCTCTTTTTTCAGCCATCGCTTTATCATACCTCAACCTGGCATCTGGTTTTAAAGAATTATAAAGCACTCTTTCCAGCGAAGCGATGGAAACTTCAATGGCAATGGCAATTAAAACAACTACCGAAAGAACGAGCCAGAGTACAGGATAGGTTTCAAAAGCACCTTTTTCACCGGTTTCTAAAGTGAATTCGATGAGTAGAATTCCAAGGCCCGTTAAACCTAATATTCTTAGAATAGGGAACAATTTTTTCATGCTAATGGATATTTAAATGATTAAGACCGGCATTGTCCTCCTCTTCCTTTTCAAGTGGCAGATTGCTCACTTCGTTTATATACTCTTTCTTTGCGGTCACTACCCACCAGAACAGTGCGGCAAAGAACAGAAAGAAGATGAGCAGGGAAATGATTGGGTAGATCGCTACCCCTTCAATACTTTCCAGTGGTCCTTTTACGAATTTCAACATGATCTTTAATTTTGAATTATTTTACACTCGAGAAATCATCGGTTTTTATATCGGTTCCCAGACGTTGCAGGTAAGCGATTAGGGCTACTATTTCCCGGTTCCGCATTTCAATAAAATCCTCCTTATTCTCTTTGGCATATTTCTTATCGGCTTCATAAGTAGCTGCAAAATCGGGATCGGCATACAGGTTTTCCTCTATTTGCGTTCCCTGTTCAGCCATCCATTTTTGAGCTCTTTCTATTTCTTCTTCGGAATACGGAACTCCAAGAGTTTGCATGGCTCTCATTTTATCTTCGGTATTAGATTTATCCAGTTTATTCTTAACAATCCACTTGTAACTTGGCATAATGGATCCTGAAGAAGTACTTTGCGGATCATACAAATGGTTCAAATGCCAGTTATCGGAATATTTCTGACCTACACGATGAAGGTCCGGCCCGGTTCGTTTACTTCCCCATAAAAATGGATGATCGTATACATATTCCCCTGCTTTTGAATATTCCCCGTAACGTTCCACCTCACTTCTAAAAGGCCTGATCATCTGGGAGTGACAGGAAACGCAACCTTCTCGTATATAAATATCCCTCCCTTCAAGTTCCAGAGGTGTATATGGTTTTACGCTGGAGATCACCGGCACATATTCATCTACCATTAATGAGGGTATAATTTGCACCATCCCTCCAATCAAAATGGCAATGGTGGCGTAAATGGTTAATTTCACCGGGCGTCGTTCCAGCCAGCTATGCCAGGCTTCTCCCGCAGTCCTTTTGTGGGTAACTTTTTGAAGTGCTGCAGCTTCAGCTAACTCATCTTCAACCTGGCTTCCCTGACGCACGGTTTTAATGATATTATAGAGCATTACGATAGCACCCAAGATGTATAAACTACCACCAATAGCCCGCATCCAGTACATTGGGAGGATCTGAGTTACCGTTTCAAGAAAGTTTCCGTAGGTTAATGTTCCGTCAGGATTAAATTGTTTCCACATGGACGCCTGGGTAAAACCTGCGACATACATGGGCAGCGCATACATAATGATTCCCAAGGTTCCAATCCAGAAATGCGCATTAGCTAGCTTTACCGACCATAGTTGAGTTTTAAATAACCTTGGAACCAGCCAGTACACCATTCCGAAGGTTAAGAATCCATTCCAGGCCAGAGCGCCTACGTGCACGTGTGCAATAATCCAGTCACTAAAGTGAGCAATGGCATTCACGTTTTTAAGAGAAAGCATGGGACCTTCAAAAGTGGCCATTCCATAACCGGTGATCGCAACAACCATAAACTTCAAAACCGGATCAACTCTCACTTTATCCCAGGCTCCCCGCAAGGTTAAAAGTCCGTTGATCATTCCACCCCAGGAGGGAAATAATAGCATTACTGAAAAAGCTACTCCAAGATTCTGAGCCCAATCTGGAAGAGCAGTGTACAATAAATGGTGAGGGCCAGCCCATATGTAGATAAAGATGAGCGACCAGAAGTGAACGATAGATAATCGATATGAATACACCGGCCGGTTAGCGGCTTTCGGTACGAAATAATACATTAAACCGAGAAACGGCGTGGTTAGGAAAAATGCCACGGCGTTATGACCATACCACCACTGCACCAGCGCATCCTGTACTCCTGAATAAAAGGAATAACTTTTTAAGGCACTTACAGGAAGTTCAATATTATTAAAAATATGAAGTACGGCTACAGTTACAAAAGTGGCCAGGTAAAACCAGATCGCCACATACAAATGTCGCTGCCTTCTTTTAATCATCGTGCCAATAAGGTTAACGCCAAATGCCACCCATACCAACGCAATAGCAATATCTATAGGCCACTCCAATTCGGCATATTCTTTTGAAGAGGTAAAACCTAAAGGCAATGTGATTGCAGCAGCCACAATAATTAACTGCCAGCCCCAGAAGTTGAAATTACTCAGGGCATCACTAAACATTCTGGCCTTTAACAGGCGCTGGGTGGAATAATAAACACCGGCGAATATGGCGTTACCCACAAATGCAAAGATGACCGCATTGGTATGCAGTGGCCTTAACCGACCAAAACTTAACCAGGGGATCCCGTCGGTTACATTCGGAAAAAGAAACATAAAGGCGAGCAGCAGCCCTACCGACATCCCAATAATGCCCCAGAACATGGTGGCAATAATAAATTTCTTTACGATCTTATTATCGTAATAAAATTGCTGTACTTCCATAATTAACTTGATTTCACTTTATTGACTGAAGACTGTTTTTCAGATTCTGGTTTCACCAATTCATCTTCAAAAAGCATTCTTACCGATGGCGTATAGACATCGTCGTACTGCCCGTTTTTCACCGAAAAAATAAATGCGACAAAAAAAATTAGAGCTACCACGATACTAATGGCCAGTAAGAGGTAAATAATGTTCATAGTTGAAGATTGTAGCGGTAAAAGTATCCTGAGCTGTTTTTCTAAAAAATGACAATTATCAGCTTTCCGATTTTATTTGAAATTTTAGAGTTCTTGCCATCCATTGTGTGGAAAGGGTGGTAAAAACTACCACGCTAATAGAACTCAGCGGCATAAGGATAGCCGCGACGACGGGCATAAGATTTCCGCTTACGGCGAAACCCAAACCAACAAGATTATAGCAGAGCGAAAGGAAAAAGCTCCAGCGTACCACTGATATTCCTTTTTCTGAAAGCTTGAGAAATTTTTCCAATTTCGAGAATACCGAAGCATCCAGAATAGCATCGCAAGCCGGTGAAAAAATATTGATGTCTTCAGAAATGGCAATTCCCACATCGCTTTGCGCAAGCGCCCCGGCATCATTCAAACCATCGCCTACCATCATCACTTTTTTTCCTTTTTTCTGAAGATCTTTGATGAATTGAAGTTTGTCCCCCGGTTTTCTGTTGAAATGTAAACTGGTACATTTTGGTAAAAGCTGATTTAATTTCTCTTTTTCACCTTCATTATCTCCGGAAAGAATAAAGAGTTCCTTATTTTTTGATAATTCTGAAAAAAGCTGCGCTACTCCATCGCGATAAGAATTATGAAAAGTGAAGCAGCCTTTGTATTGATCATCTGCACTGATATGGACTGAAGTTTTTTCAAGAGTTTGTACCGCCAGCTGCTTTCCCACAAAACCTGCCGAACCGATTTTCAGGGATTTTCCCTGCCAGGAACTTTCAATTCCTTTCCCGGGATATTCCTGGAAAAACTCCGGACTTTTTATATCATTTTTATCCAGAATATCATAGAGTGCCCTGCTCAACGGATGATTGGAACCGCGCAGGCTACCGCTTAGCATTTTGGTTTCTACGGGATTAAGCTCAATTCCTTCATAAAATATAGATTGCTTATTATTTCTGGTGATCGTGCCCGTTTTGTCAAAAACCACACAATCAATTTTTGCGATCTTTTCAATTATGGAAGCATCTTTTAAATAGAACTTATTTTTACCAAAAATCCGTAAAAGATTTCCGAAAGTAAAGGGAGCTGCGAGGGCGATCGCACAGGGACAGGCGATGATCAAAACTGCAGTAAAAACTTTCCAGGCTTTTGCAGGCTCCTTCAATAACCAGAACAGGCCGGAAAACAGTGCGATACTAAGAACGCCAATGGTGAAATGCTTACTTATTTTATTGGTGAGCGAATGAAAACCGTCCAGCTTATTCTTCTGAAAAATTTCATCGCTCCATAATTCGGTTAAATAACTTTGCTGTACTTCTTTTAAAGCCTCCACTTCTATAATCCCACCTTTCTGGCGGCCACCGGCAAACAATTTCTCCCCGCTTTTTTTGGCATTTATTTCTGCTTCACCGGTTACAAAACTATAATCAATACGTCCATTCCCTTTTAATAAGAGGGCATCCATCGGGATGATCTCTTCATTTCTAATAATAATGCGATCTCCTTTTTTAATCTTATAAACCTGCACCTGCTCTTCGGAAGTGATCCCGTTATCCTTTATGATCCTGGTAACTGCAATTGGGAAATACGATTTGTAATCTCTTTCAAATGATAAAAAAGCATAGGTCTTTTGCTGAAAAAATCTTCCGAGAAGCAGAAAGAAAACGAGTCCGCTGAGGCTGTCGAAAAATCCGGTTCCGGTATTCTGGATAACTTCTGCAGTACTTCTTAGAAAAAGCACCATAATTCCAAGAGCGATGGGAATATCGATATTGAGGATTTTGGAACGGAGTCCTTTAAAAGCTGAAATAAAATAATCGTTCGCTGAATAAAATACTACCGGAAGCGAAAAAGCGAACATGAGCCAGCGAAAAACATATTTGAACTGGTCCAGCCAGAATTCTTTTATTTCAAAATATTCAGGAAAGGAGAGAAACATGATATTTCCGAAAGCAAAACCCGCCACACCCAGTTTATAAATAAGGCTTCGGTCTACAGCCGATTTTTTCTCTTCATAATTTTCCAGCGAGATATAAGGTTCATAGCCAATTCTTGCCAATATCTTCACCAGTTTTTTGAGCGTTAGTTCTTCCGAAGAATAACTGATACGAACTTTCTTTTTCGGAAAATCTACCTGAGAATTTCTAATCCCGGGGATTAATTTATTCAGGTTTTCCAGGATCCAGATACACGAACTGCAATGAATAGCAGGAATTTGAAAAGAAACCACCTTGATCCCATCTTCGTTGAAATCCAGTAGTTTTTCAGCTATTTCCTCATTATCGAGAAAATTGTATTTGTCATCATTAATTTTTGGGGAATTCCCAGGATTGTTTTCCAGCTCATAATAATAACCCAGGTCATTGCTTTCCAGAATTTCGTAAACGGTTTTACAGCCGTTGCAGCAGAAATTTTTCGCGTCAAAAGCGACAGCGTCCTCACGACATTCGTCTCCGCAGTGATAACAATCCATAATTAAGAGAATTTAAACCGGTCAAAAATTCAAATTCTCTTCCACTTAAAAAATGATCGTAATCATATTTAGGTCACTCCTTATATGTGGAAAAATCAGCCGCAGAAAAGAAAAATATGAAATCTTTCAAAAGCTGATATCTGTCATAATTTGGGAAGTACTCCTGCCGCAACTTTGTAATGATTTTAAAAAGCAATTATTATGAAACCTTATTCCAAATTAAAGTTTTTGATCGCAGTAGTTCTTATGGGAACGGCAGTAAACTTTAACCTCAACGCCCAGAATTATAAATTGAATAACGAAGCAACAAAAATTATTGTTGAAGGGACTTCCAATATCCATGACTGGGATCTCAAAGCCGAAAAATGTTCTGGTGAACTTTCTTTAAAAACCGAGGAGGGAAAACTTCAGGAAATTGAAAAACTTACTTTTTCCCTGGTCGCTGAAAGTCTTAAAAGCGGCAAAAGCGGAATGGATAAAAACACCTATAAAGCCCTGAAAACAGATGACTATAAAAACATCAATTTCAGCCTTGAAAAAGTGAATTCCCTGGAGCAGGCATCGGCCGGGATTTATAATATTAAAGCTGCCGGAACACTCCAAATAGCAGGCGTAAAGAAAAAGATCAGCCTAAACTTCAAATTAGATCTTAACGGGAATACGGTGAAATTATCTGGCCAGCATCAATTAAACATGACAGATTATAAGGTAGATCCGCCAACAGCCATGTTTGGTACGATCACCACCGGGGAAACCGTAACCATCAAATTCGAAACAACATTCAATAAATAAACTTCAACCTAAAATTTATAAAGATGAAAACTACTATCAAATATCTAAGTATTGTATTGCTTCTACTTGCCGCCATACCTTTAACTGCACAACAACGAGACCTGAACAATTACAGGTTGCCAGACCAGCGTGGTGTTAATGACTTTGAAGCGAAAAAAGACACCGTTACTACTTTTGACGGCGTTCATGTAAGAATCGGCGGTGCTTCCACCATTCAGTTCCAGGCACTGGATCATGAGAATTCCGGTGCAGCAGGCACTCCG
The DNA here is from genome assembly GCA_964220295.1 of Flavobacteriaceae bacterium. Classification (GTDB taxonomy): domain Bacteria; phylum Bacteroidota; class Bacteroidia; order Flavobacteriales; family Flavobacteriaceae; genus Christiangramia. Next base: position 9,083 of record CAXPUM010000076.1, read on the forward strand.
ATTTTACAGGATATTGGAGACAACTTTAACCTCGCCACTGCAAACCTCGATCTTGATGTGGTGCTTTACAGCGGTATTCGTATGCACCTGAGAACCTATCTTTCTTCACAACACCATACCGAAACTTATGTAAAAGGCGGGTATATCCAGATCGATAAATTGGATTTTATAAGCCAGGGTTTTGCGGAAGACCTTATGAATCACCTTCGAGTGAAAATTGGGCATATGGAAAACAATTATGGTGATGCTCATTTCCGAAGAACAGATAATGCCATGTCTTTATACAACCCGTTTATTGGCAACTATTTAATGGACAGTTTTACTACTGAAGTAGGCGCGGAAGTATATTACTTCAATAACGGCTGGATTGGGATGTTAGGCTTAACCAATGGTAAACTCAACCAGGCCGTGACCAATCCTGAAACTACCAGCCCTTCTTTTCTTGCCAAATTTGGATATGACGATTATTTAAGTGACGATTTCAGGTTTAGATTAACCGGCTCTATCTATCACACCAACCAGAACGGAAGCGCTTATCTCTATAGCGGTGACCGTGCAGGCTCCAGATATTACAATGTTTTTACCGATGTTGACGGCGCCGGTGATGGCTTTAGAGCAGGTCGAATTAATCCCGATCTTAAAAATGAGCTGACCTCTATCATGATCAACCCCTTCTTTAAAGTGGACGGACTCGAATTCTTCGGAATCTATGAAAGAGCTGAAGGCAAAAAAGCTACTGAAAGCGCCACCAGAACCTGGAATCAGTATTCCGGAGAGTTGCTTTACAGATTTGGGAATAATGAAAATTTTTACTTCGGCGGAAGATACAATGTGGTTGACGGGACTTTAACAAGCGGTGAAGATGTGAGCGTGAATCGTTTTCAACTTGGAGCCGGCTGGTTTATGACCAAAAACATCCTGATGAAAGCCGAATATGTTACTCAAAAATATAACGATTATCCTGTTACCGATATTCATAATGATGGAAAGTTCAATGGATTAATGGTTGAAGCTGCCATTGCTTTCTAAAATCAGTTGTTGAAGGAGCCGGCTACCACCATGGTGGTGGCTCCTTCTTTTATTAAATCTTCAAAAGCTACTATCATGAAAAATCTTCTGACAATTCTAAGTTTACTTTTCTGCAGTTGTTTGATGGCTCAGAAAGATTTTAAAACCATAAAGCTGAATATTGCCTCCTCCAGTAAGTTGATCATTACAGGAAGCACCAATGTAAATAAATTTCATTGCGATTTTGATACCGAGCTGATTTCTGAAGAACGAGAAATTCAATATCTTGTAGAAGACCATTCCATGCTACTGAATGACATTGTATTAAAGCTGAATACCAAAGGCTTTAACTGCGGAAATAGACGAATGAATGAAGATTTCCGTGACCTACTGAAATCTGAAGAATTTCCCGAAATAATAATTGGTATTGATAAAATTCAGTTTATATCTGAACAATATGCCAGGGCTTTTATAAGCGTGTGCCTCGCCGGTAAGAAAAATGCCTATGAGCTGCCGGTAAAAATCTCTAAAAACAGATACCAGGGAAAACTGGAATTGAATATCAGGGATTTTGGACTGGAACCTCCCAAAAAAGCGCTGGGTCTTATTGAAGTCAATGAAGAAATAGAGATCAGTTTTGATTTGAAGATCAATAATTAATCAAGTGAGCTACTTTTTATTTTAAATTTTAGAGCGATTAATACGGCTCTAATTTCAAAAAAAGCAATATGAAAACCTTAAGAATGATATCACCCGCAGAAGCCGTAAGTGAAGTAAAATCTGGACAGCGGGTGTTTTTCCAGGGAGCGGCCATGACTCCGAATATTTTAATAGATGCTTTATGTGAGCGGTATGAAGAACTGAAAGATGTAGAATTAATTCAAATCCACACCGAAGGAAACGCAAAGTACACCCAGGCGCCGTATCACAAAGCTTTTAAAACCAACAGTTGTTTTGTGGGCGGTAATGTGCGCAAGGCAGTAAATTCAGATTACGGCGCGTATATTCCAATTTTCCTTAGTGAGATTCATGTACTCTTCCGAAGAAATATTTTACCGCTGGATTTCGCTTTTATCCAGGTTTCCCCGCCAGATAAGCACGGATTTTGCTCATTGGGCACTTCCGTAGACATCACCTTACCAGCAATTGAAAATGCAAAAAAAGTGATTGCACAGGTCAATCCACAGGTTCCAAGAACTCACGGTGACGGGATCATTCATATTAGTAATATTCACGCGGCGATAGAAGTCAACGAGCCTATACATAGCCATGCGCTTTCAGAACCCACTGAAATTGAAAAGAAAATTGGCCGGCACGTGGCAGACCTGGTAGAAGATGGTGCGACGCTGCAAATGGGAATTGGCGGTATTCCCAATGTGGTTTTAAGTAATCTGACCAACCATAAACGCCTGGGTATTCATACCGAAATGTTTTCTGACGGCATTCTTCCGCTAGTTGAAAAAGGAGTGATCACCGGGGAAGAAAAAGAGGTTAAAAATGGCAAATTGGTGACCTGCTTTGCGGTTGGCTCCTCAAAACTATATGATTTTATAGATGATAATCCCATTGTGCATTTTAAGGAAGCAGCTTATACCAATGATACTGCGATAATTCGAAGAAACCCGAAGGTTACCGCGATCAATTCAGCCATTGAAATAGATCTTACCGGACAGGTTTGCGCCGACACTATTGGAAAAATGCAATTTTCAGGCGTGGGCGGTCAAATGGATTTTATTCGCGGAGCATCTTTATCTGAAGGCGGAAAAGCGATCATTGCCATGCCTTCCTTAACAAATAAAGGAGTTTCCAAGATTGTGCCTTACCTCAAAGAAGGCGCCGGAGTAACTACAACAAGGGCACACGTGCACTATATAGCGACAGAATATGGCGTGGTAGATCTCTTCGGAAAGAATTTAAAACAGCGTGCTGAGGCTTTGATATCCATTGCGCATCCCGATTTCCGGGAGCAGCTAACGAAACAGGCCTACGAAAGACTGAATATTTAAAAAATCATTCAAAGCTGATTTTGGTCATATTTCACCAGGCAGTTGCACGGTACTTTTATCATGTAATTGAAAAACAGAATATCATGACTTTTTATCAGAAACAACTTTCAGAATTTACTAAAGATTTTTACGCCGGGATGTCAACCGGGATCATCGTTTCCAGCTGTCTTGGTTCCATAGCTGCGATGTTAATATTAATGAATGGCCACGGAATAACAGATATGATCCAGCTGGGAGTAATTGTGGTTGTGGCTATGAATTATAACGCTTCAGTTCTCGCACAGTTAAAACCGAAATATGTTTTCAATTCCTTAATTTTAAGCATATTGATGAGTGTACTTTTCATCATTATCAATATTCTATGAGTATAAAAAAGGATGTAGCAAACCGAAATGATCTCTATTTCCTGGTGACAGAATTTTACGAAAAGATCAGGAAAAACAAAGACATAAGTTACTTTTTCAAAAGGATTAATGATTGGGAGCAACATCTCATCAAAATCACTGACTTTTGGGAGAGTAACTTATTCTTTTCAGGGAATTTTAAAGGAAACCCTGCGCTTGCCCACGCCCGGGTAGATGAAGAGAATAATCATTCCATTACCGAATTTCATTTTGGAATCTGGCTGAATCTCTGGTTCCAAACTATCGATGAACATTTTGAAGGTGAAATGGCAGAGCGTTTAAAGCATAATGCCAGAAAAATGTCGACACACCTATTCCTCCGAATTTATCAGAACCGGCAGAAAATTAAGAAATAAAGCAGTTTTTTAATTTGGCCTGTGGTAGACAAAAATTGGGAGTTGCAGATCTATACTTGCTGACAGGCCGTATTTGGAGTGCAGGAAACGGTCACAAATACTCAGGTTCTTACCAATTATAAAAATCAGCTGAAAGTCCTGTTGCATAGAACCAAAAAATCGTTCATTAAAATCTTCTTCATTGGTATTTAAAAGCTGCAAGCCAGTTTCTGTAAAAATATTATTTTCGGCGGAAACAGATTTTCGATCATTTTCCTTCAGCTTTAAAATAGTAAATTTAGAATTCTTCAAAAACTGGTTTTTGGCGATGATATCGGGGATTTCTTCATCAGACTGAACCAGATAATCGATAGGAAAAATTACCTTCTTCGGAAATTGATAATTGCAACTCGCGGGAATCGCAAAAATATTACATCTAATTTTACGTACCACATCATAAGCATGATCGCCCAGAATTGGGTGATGATGAATTTTATGGCTTACCGCACCAATAAAAATGAAGTCTATTTTTTTCTCCACTAGCGCTTTTCGCGCGGCGCTAATCAGGTTTTCTGAAGAAAGAATGGTATTGAATTTATGTTCTGTATTCTGGCTGTAAAGCTCGAGTTGCGCTGCACTGGCCTGTAGCCTTTCCAGAATTGTAATAAGCTGTTTATCCAGTTTTTTACTGGCCGTTTTATCAAAATCGAAATCCTGAAAATTCAAAAAGTAGAATGTTGCCTTATGTTCATGAAGAAAATCCACGGCATAACGCGCAGCATTGTTAGAAACTTCCGAAAAATCGGTTAAGATAAGTACATTCATAAGTTCATTCTAATCAGGACGAAATTACAGCAATAGCGTCCTGCTAAAAATGACCAAAATCAGTTCTCGGGAATTTTTAGAAAATTAACTCACGTTTTTTAAAGCTTCCGAATCGATAATGCTAATATTTCGACCTTCTATTTCTATAATGCCTTCTTTCTTGAAGTCTGATAAGGTTCTAATAAGGCTCTCCGGGGCCATCCCTGCCACACCGGCAAGATCTGCACGTGAAATGCGAATGCTTTTTAGAGGATGTTTTTCTATCCGTTCTGCAAAAAGAAGAATGGTATTTGCCGTTTTTTTACGTACAGAGCCATAGGCCATGTCCATAAGCTGCTGCTTTAAATCTGAAAGATTTTTATTCAAAACTTCAATAAGTTCGAAAGTAATTTTCGGGTTTTTGGAAAGGATGTTATGCAGTTCTTCTTTGGAAATTGCATATAATTCGGCATTTTCCATGGCCTTTGCGTAGTCTTCATGGGAAGAATGGACATCCTGTGTTGGATTTCCGAAGAAATCATCTTTTTTATACAATTCTGTGATGAGTTCCTTTCCCTGCATATCGGTTCGATACACTTTTACCACTCCTCTTTTTACCAGGTAAAAGAAATTGGAATGTTTTCCTTTTTCATAGATGAATTCCCCTTTTTTAAACTCCTGCAATTCCTGTTTGCTGAAAAGTTCCCGTAGTTCGTCCAGGTTCTTCAAAGAGTCATCGGGTTTATTTTCTTCTTTTGGACCGAAAGAATTCAAAATGGACACTTTTGCCAACCTGCTTTCTATAGCGCTGAGCAATTCTTCTTCTTCAAAGGGTTTGGTGAGATAATCATCGGCTCCCAGGTCCATTCCTTTTCGAATATCCTTGTGTTCTGTTTTAGCCGAAAGAAAAATAAAAGGAATACCGGCGGTGGTGCCGTGATGACTTAAAGCTTCCAGCACACCGTACCCATCGGTTTCAGGCATCATAATATCACAAATAATAATATCGGGATGAATTTCCAGAGCTTTTGAAATTCCCAATGTGCCATTAGAAGCGGTAGTCACCTTGTAATCTGACAATTCCAGCAATTCAGCCGTATTTTCACGAACGGTGATATCATCTTCTATAAGCAATATACTTTTCATTTTATACTGATTTTATTGGTAGTTCCACACGAAAGGTGGTTCCTTTATTTTCTTCACTTTGGAAAGTGATATTTCCTTTCAAATTTTCTAAGTGAGCCTTGGCAATATTTAATCCGATGCCTGTTCCCTGATCTAAAAGGGCATTTTCGGCCCGAAAATAACGTTCAAAAATATGTTTCTGATCCTTCTCCGGAATTCCACGGCCCTGATCCTGAACTTCAAATAAAATCCGGTCATCTTTCAGATGAATATGGAATTGAATGAGTGTGTTTTCAGGAGAATATTTGATCGCATTTCCCAGCAAATTGGAAAGAATGAGCTCCAGGATTTTTTCGTCCTGGTACAGCATTACCTCATCAAAATCTTTGGGATAGCTTAATTCCTGGCCGTCTTTAAGTGTAATATTTGCGTTATAGACTACTTCATTTATTAATTTACGCAAACTAAATTCTGCAAACTTATATTGTCCTTTTCCACTGTCTAACCTTTCAATAGAAAGGAAATCATTCAGGATATTATTGAGATAATGCACTTTATTGCGAATGGTTACCAGGTGTTTCTCCCGTTTTTCCTGCTGCTCTTCCGTTTTATATTTTTCAATAAGCGTTGCAGAGGTCAAGATTCCGCTTAAAGGCGTTTTAAATTCATGGGAAACCAGGGAAAGAAATTTGGTTTTTAATTCGTTGAGCTCTTTTTCCTTCTGTAGCGCATCTTTAATTTTCCGTTCTGCTTCTTTGCGCCTTTTAATTTCCATTTCCAGATCAAGATTCGCTTTTTGAAGCTTTTCTACACTGTCACTTAATTCTGAAGTGCGCACCTTAATCTTCTCTTCCAGCTGCGTATTGAGTTCGCGAATCTGGCGTTGGGTTTCCCGTCGCACGCTAATATCAATCACCAAAGACATTACGTATCGTTCACCATCCAGATCAAACGGATTCAAACCCGCTTCCACCGGGAACAGTGAACCGTCTTTCTTCACCCCAAAAAGATCCCGACCGTGACCCATCTGGCGATTTTCACCATTTTCAATAAAGTTTTTTACATGTTTATGGTGAATATGATGGTAGTCTTTCGGAATTAAAACATCCAGTTCTTTACCTATGAGTTCATCTTTTTCGTAACCGAAGATGGCAGAAGCTGCATTATTAGAAGCGACCACGACCTGTTCTGAATTTACCACGATGATACCTTCAGAAGCTGTCTCAAAAAGTATGTTGAAAATGTCTTTATTCTGCTGAAGATGTTTCTTCAATCTTTCTGTTTTTTTGGGGTTAGGGCTGTGTATTAAATGAACCTTAAAGTTAAACATTTTCGACTACTTCTGCTTCAGAATTTCAAAATCAGGGAGAAATTCCGGGAATTAGGAACGCTGGAAATTTCAAATTTCGGCAGATATGACAGCGGTCATATTTTAAAATGCTCACTTCCAATATTTTTAATCTCAAATAATAATCAGAAAACATGCTTATCATGAAACGAATACTTGTCCCCGTTGATTTTTCGGAATATTCGGAATATGCTTTACAGGCAGCCGCTAAAATTGCCAATCTTGAAAATGCTGAAATTGTGGTGGTTCATATGCTGGGACTATCTGATGCTATTTTCACCAAAACTGAAACCGACGAAGTTTTTGACGTCATGCAATATATGAAACTGGCTTCCAAAAAGTTTGAAACTTTTCTCGATAAGGATTATCTGGAGGGCATTGAAGTTCATATCACGGTAAGAAATTACAGGAAATTCCACGAACTTAACGAAGTCGCCAACGAATGGCGGGCAGATCTTATCGTTATGGGCTCCCATGGCCACTCTGGCAAAAATGACTTCTTTGTAGGCTCTAATACCGAAAAAGTCATTAGAACTTCAAACGTACCGGTGCTTGTCATAAAAAATAGACTCACTGACCTTCAAATTAAAAATGCTGTTTTTGTTACAGATTTCAATGAAGAGTCTATCCAGCCGTATAAAGATGTGAGAAGATTTCTAAAATTATTCTCCTGCGAACCCCGTCTTTTATATGTAAATATGCCAGAAAGATTTGCCAGTACGGTAGAAATTATGGCAAAATCTTCCAGGTTTTTAGATAAAGCTGCAGTGGACAACCCTGAGATCTACGAGATGGTAGATGTAGTAAGTGACTTCACGCTGGAAAGCGGAATATTTAATTACGGTAATGAGAAAGGTATAGACTTATTTATCGTTCCTACTCATGGAAGACATGGCCTGGCGCATTTTTTCTATGGAAGTGCCGGAGAAAATATTGCCAACAATTCTAATATCCCGGTTTTAACAATGAAAATCCCTACAAAAAATTAAGTATGAAATTAACACTGCAAGAACACTGGAATAAAGGAATGGCTTATTCAGATTACTATGATTTGGTAGCGGATCTCGCTAATAATTTTTCCAACACAGGGGAATGGAGTGAGTTGAAAAGTAATTTTACCAGGCTCAATTTTAAAAGGATGAAACGCATAAATGCTAAAGCTACTATTCCTGAAACAGAGCAGCTCCTGTTTCAAAGTATTCCGGAACTGCAACATTGGATGGTATTGACCGAATCCTGGTGCGCAGATGCGGCGCAATCTCTACCTATCATCAATAAAATTGCAAGCTGTTCAGATAATATTCAGCTTAAGGTGCTACTAAGGGATGAAAACCCGGAATTAATGGATCAATTTCTCACAGGTGGCAGTCGCTCCATTCCGAAATTAATTATAATCAATTCAGCATTTGAAATACTTACGCATTGGGGCCCAAGGCCAAAAGCAGCTTCAAAAATTATCGAAGATTATCTTCTAAATAATAAAGAGATTGATGATTCTGTGAAGACCGAAATACAATTATGGTATAACTCAGACCAAGGGAAAGAGATTATTCAAGAACTTGTTGCAATAGAGATGCCCTTTATTAGGGAGTTGAAATACTAACTTTTTTGACTTCATTTTAAACGGTCATTGAAAAAAGTCTTTTTTCGGGTTGCTTTCTACGTAATCTAAGATCGAAAGCCATAGCAATATTTCTAACGAATGCCCGCCCTTTTTCGGTAACAAAAAGATGATCATTCTGTAATTCTATCAATTGGTCTTTTTCCATTTCTAATAAGGATGAAATTAGACGTTGGTGATCAGCAGGGTTTAGTTCATTTCCAATCCCTTCCGTTTCGAGATTACACATAATATTTAAGATATGTTTTCGTATTAGAAGATCTTCTTCCGTTAAAATATGTCCCCTAAAAACAGGAAGAATGCTGTCTTTGATAAGATTCTGATATTCTTCTACTCCTTTAACATTTTGCGCAAAACCATACCAGCTATCGCCGATTGCGGAAACTCCAAGTCCTATCATCAGTTGAGTTTTGGAAGAAGTATACCCCATAAAATTTCTATGAATAGTTTTAGACTGCATAGCAGTGTGTAAAGAATCGCCGGGTAGCGCGAAATGATCCATTCCTATTTCAACATAACCTGCCTTCAAAAGCATATTCTTCCCAATTTCATACTGCTGGATTTTTTCCGAAGCTGTCGGTAAGTCTTCATCATTGAATCCGCGCTGACCGTTTCCTTTTATCCACGGCACATGCGCATAACTGTAAAAAGCAATTCTATCTGGCGCCAAATTGATCGTTTTGTTTATGGTTTCAATGATGTGTTCTATTTTTTGAAAAGGAAGTCCGTAAATAATATCATGCCCAACCGATTTGAAACCGACTTCTCTTGCCTTAGATGTTGCGAAGCTCACCTGTTCAAAAGTCTGTAATCTGTGAATCGCTTTTTGGACCGTTTCATTATAATCCTGTACACCATAACTTACCCTGTTAAAACCAAGAGCTGCGAGTGTTTTCAAGTGTTCTTTGGAAGTATTATTGGGATGACCTTCAAAGCTGAATTCTGCATTTTTCGCTTTTACTGAATTTTTCAAGATTCCGTCAACGAGCAATTGAAGGTTTTCCGAAGAGAAAAATGTAGGAGTACCGCCTCCAAGATGTAACTCTTTGATAACCGGTTTTTCATCGAACAATTCCCGGTATAATTCCCACTCTTTTAAAACCGACGCTATATAGGGAATTTCAACGCCATGATTCCTTGTAATTCGTTTATTACATCCGCAGAAAGTACAAAGACTTTCACAAAATGGCAGGTGAATATAAAGGCTTATGCCCTGTGAGCTATTAGTTTGACGAAAACTTGTTATAACAGATTTCTTATATTCTTTTAATGAAAATTGGCTATCATCCCAATAAGGAACGGTTGGATAACTGGTATATCTTGGCCCAGGGACATTGTACTTTTTAATCAATTGAGAAGGCATTTCTTAGAAATTTCATCAAAACTATTAGGTTTTAAAATTCTAAAAAATGAGCAAAATCAGTTTTTCCGCATAGTTGTTGATTTTCAGGGTGAAGTTCCCTGATCAATTCCGCTTTAGTCCAAGAGAGACACTATTTAAAACCAAGCCTTCATCTCACAATTTCACCCGTTAACTCAAAGGGAGCTATTCGAGCTATTGCTTTTTATCCTGCGGTTTAGAAGAAAATAGCTATACAAAAGGTAAATCACGCTTAGAAGCAATAACATAAATCCAGCAGAAATACCGAAATAATTGTTCAATACGCCCATCAGGGGTGGAATGATCGCTCCTCCCACGACTGCCATAATCATTAATGCGGAAATTTCATTAGCTCTCTCCGGGATGAGATTGATCGTCATTGAAAATATTAGCGGAAAGAAATTAGCCGAACTTAAACCGATTAGGAAAATAAAAGTATAGGCCAAAAATGTAGAAGGCGCAAGAAGTAAGGCTATTAAGAAAACTATTGTGAGCACAATACACCAAAGCAAAAAATCTAAGTCCCTGACCTTAGTCAGTACTATTGCAGCAATAAAACGACTCACCATTAAAGCTGCAAAATATAAACTGATTCCCAGCGAAGCATTTTCTAAAGAAATTCCATATTCTAACATCAACAAATTCTGAATGTTCGTATTCATTCCAACGTCCAGCCCAACTATTAAAAATATTGCCACAACCATTGCCAAAATGAACGGGTTTTTTAACAAGCCCAAAGAAGATGCTATCGTCGCTTTAAAGGCTGTTTTATTTTCATTGATGGGGGTAGCACCTAACCACAATCCCGTTAGGATCGAAAGAATTCCATAGATCAAGAAAATCAATTTCCAGTTCGCAAAACTTACCACCATATAGGTCACGATGATGGGGCCTAATAAGGAACTGATCGCTTTGATAAATTGCGATAAACTCATAAAACTGCTAAACCGGTCCTTGCTAACCACATCCTGCAATAACGGATTAGAAGAAACCTGAATAATCGTGTTTCCAATACCCAGCATTACAAAACACGCTAAAAGGGACACGTAGGTATATAATACAAATGGGATGAACATACCTAAAGCGGTGATAGTAACACCAATAATCAGCATTCGTCTTTTGCCGTAATTATTTTGCAATATACCTATCGGTACCGATAATAATAAAAACCAAATGAAAACCATGGAAGGTAATAATTGTGCCAGCGTGGGGGATAGATCGAAATCTCTTTGGGCATAACCGGTGCTGACGCCAACAACATCTACAAAGCCCATCACGATATAACACAATAAAACTGGTAGTAATTTTTTATAGCTATTTGGTTGTTTACCCATTACATCAGTTTTAAAGTAGGTTTTATATTCTTATAATAACTTTCATTAGCCAACAAAGCACTACCAATAATGGCTGCTTTTTCCCCAAGGTTCGACACGCTTATTTTGAGATCTGGTAATTCACTGGATAATGCCTTTCCGAAATGCTCATAAGCTTTTGAAATATTCCCCCCAATCACCAGTACCTCTCCTTGAAATTCAGTTAAATAAGGCTTTAGGAAAATACCCAACTGAGTACCGAAGGAATGGAAACATTCTTTTGCCTCCAGATCCCCATTCGTGGCGTTTTCATTTAAAGCCCTTACATTTTCTATTCTTTTACCGGTTTGTGTTTCATATAACCTTAAAATTCCTCTTGTAGAGAACAGGTCGTCTGCCAGTTCATTTCTGAAGAACTGGTTATATAAAAATCCGCCTTCCGGAACAATCTTATCCCGTAATATCGGGTTATGATCAATTAAGAAGCTCGCACCTAAACCGGTTCCTAAAGTTATAGCCACTACCCGATCATAATTCCTGGCAGAACCTACCTGTGCTTCTGCTATGGAAAAGGCCGTAGCATCGTTAATGAAACGGATATTAGATGGTTGTAATCGTAATTTCTCGGCTAATTCTAAACGAATATTTACCTGAAGCAGGGAGCTTAATTTATCAACATCTTTGATTAAACTGATCCCGTTATAGTAATCGAATGGACCAGGCATTGCAATTCCCACTTTTTCAATAGGTTCTTCAGAAGTTGCAATGCATGCGCTGATAGCAGAAACCCATTCGGTTATAATCTGATTTTTAGAACCTTTTGAATTAACTTTTCTGTAAACCAGATCCGTCTCTAAAAGCCTATTCTTATCTAAATCATAGCTACAGGCTGCTATATGACTTCCTCCAATATCTACACCGACACTGTTCATAACACTTTGATTCTTTGCAGTATTAGTTTCAAGTTCTGCCGAAAAAGACTTCATAATCTAATCGGCCTGAATTATTTTATAAAAGCTTTGATTACTTTGATTGATTGATTGGTTGGATTCTGAATCGTATAAGATTCGATCGCTGCGGGAATAACGAAAGATTCTGCAAAACTGAAAGGAGTAGGCTTTCCATCAACTTTTATGATTAGTTCCTCTCCCTCGACCAAACTTAAAATATGGGTTCGACCATTGGTTTCTACCATCACTTCAGAATCAATTTCGAATCGATGAACATCATATAAATGCTCCTGGTGAGTAGGTAGATGCTCCAATTGCCAATCATCCCCTTCTTCGATCACACGAGGTTTGGCAATTAACTCATCCTCTACGCTTGAACCAGCTCTCTCAAAAACCAAATTCTCCATTCCTCTTTCAATATTAATAGGTCGTGGTTTTCCATCTAAATCTACTCGCAGCCAGTCATACATTTTGAATGTATAGATATATGGCGTTGAGCTGATTTCAAGAACCAGGTTATCCTTTCCGGAACCGTGAATAGTTCCTGGAGGTATTAAATAAAGGGCGTGCTTTTCAGCATCAAATGCCTGTACATACTGGGTGATATCCAGTTCCTTCTTTTGGTCTACACTGTAACGCAAGGCTTTTTCAAATTCTTCAGCAGTGACATTTTCCTGGAAGCCCAGGTAAACCTGTGCATCATTCTTTTTATCCAGGATATAATAGGTCTCTTCCTGAGTGATTTTTTCCCCAAAATGCTCTTGCATATATTTTTTTTGAGGATGGCATTGAATGGATAAATTTCCACCATCAAAAGTATCTAGAAAATCAAATCGGATTGGGAAATCATAGCCATAAGTGGAAAAGTCTTTACCTAATATTTCCTGACCATTTGCGTACATTAAAAAATCATACGAGAATTCTAATAAATAGCCTGAGCTTTCGAATAGCACTCCATTTTCCGGCACAATTAATTCGAATGACCAAGCATAATTGATCACATCTTCAGATAGGCCAGAAATATGCTTCTTAATCCAGCTTCCGCCCCAGGCACCCGGTTCAAACCAAGGCCTAACTCGAATTGGATTGTGTACGTAAGATTTCATAGCTTTTCTCCAGTCCTCACCCAGCATCCAGGTAATTTCTGTAGTTCTCTGCCCATCGATCAAAATATCAATCTCCTTATAAATTCGTTCCTTATGCTTATTCAAAACCGCCCAATCCACGAAATAAAATCGCTTGTACATTTGCTTGGGAGTTCCCATGGTAGTGGTCCCCAAATTGGTTATAGCTTTGGAACGGGAACGATATTGAATTTCATTTTTGCTGACGTCGATAAAAAGATTGAAAGCCTTCTCTACCGGAATCAAATTGGCTCCAATTCCATAATAAATTACCGGATTATCTGATTTTCCCTGGACTAATTCCACCAGCTTTTTATGGTCAAAAAAGTCTTGCAATTCCAGCGTGGCTAATTTTCCAAATACCGGATCATCCCCTCCTAAAAAAGGCGCAACCATTTTAGCTATTTCAGCTTCAGATTTGTGAGCTTTATCCACATTTACCCAAACAGGGGATAATCCGATTTGTAAAAAGGCTTCATTCAATTGTTCTTTGAAGGCGTCAAACAGCACCCCTACATAACCATCTATTTTAATTTGCTGATAGTTTACCAGCTTCTCAGCTAAAGATTCGTAACTACTTCCAATAAGGCCATCATTCAATTGAAAACTTGGGTAAATATCATATTGTTTACCCGCAGACTCTTTCTTTAAAGGAAGCTCAAACTGGCTAGTTTTGCGAATGGGTTTCTTTAAATCTATCATATAAAAATTATTCCTGTTCATAAATTGCGATCCTACCGTAAGCTTCTATCAGGGCTGCCTGATGTAACAACCAGTAGTATCTTCCTTCACTGTTTCCAGACCAATCTTCATAAAACTGGCCATCTGAATTCCTGGCGTTTTCCCAGGCATAATCCACATTTTTTATAAAGGTTTGCACATACTCTTCCGCTTGTGAATTATATTCGGTTAAACGGATATAAGCATCTAGCAATTCCACATTAAACCAGGGATCATTGGTTTGATAAAATAATTGACCATTAATAACCTTAGTGAATTTTGAGTAAGCCGATTGGGCAGTTGCCACCGCCTGATTCAAATATTCATCCTCTCCTGAAATTTCATACAGATTTATTCCAGCCATAATCATGAGAGCAGCATTATAAGTCCACTTCGTGGTATTGATTTCTTCAGATCCTATATTGATATCATTCCAATATAGGTTATCTGAAGGATCTCTTAAGGTATTATAATTCCATTCATAAACCCGCTTAGCAAAAGTCAGGTACTGGTTATTTTTAGTAATCTGGTACATTTTACTGGTAACAAAAGCTGCGTAAGCACTGGTATTTGCTGCCTTCATACAATTTGGACCACTGGTACAATTTTCAGATTGACCTTCAAACCAATACAATCCGCCGCCCATTCTGGAATCTTCTCCAGACATTATGAAAGCTGTAACTGTTTTTGCCCGATCCAGGTAAAATTGTTCCTGAGTCAGTTCATACGCATCAATTAATTCCATCGCCACGATCGCGCTATCATCATAATAATGATCTGTAGCTCCTCCAGAAACCGGATAGGCCTGGTAGGTTGGCAAAGTGCTTCGATTGTCATAATAAGCTTCAAGACCATCGAACTGTTTTTGTAAAATAGCCTTTTCATAGCCCAGTTCATAAAGCACATTCCCAGCCGTAAGCATGCCCACGTATGGCCATAGATAGCTGTATTCACGCTCTCCACCCTGGGATGGATAATTTTCACGATACAAATCTCCTTTTTTATACAGAGACTGAATCATATCATAAGTCGCCTTTGCTTTCTCTTTATGAGAAAGTTGCTCCACAGGTGGCTCCGGGTTCGGATTCTCACTCTCTGGCGGAGTTACTTTCTGATCTTCAATTGATGGATCTTCACTGCATCCAAAAGATAGGAAGGATACAATAGACCACATCAACAAAATTTTAATATGCATAGTTAATTTCATGTTTATTCTACGATTATTTCATGGTAATAGTGATCTGCCATTGGATCAAATACCAGTCTCACTGTAAATGGAACACCATTGAACGCATCTGGGAACTTCCATGCACCCTGCCAGTAACCGGCATCAGGTCCTAAGAAATAGATATTGTTATAGTAATCTGGCTCTCCTCCATTAGGTCGCCCGTTGTAACCATCTAAACCTGGTACCAATGAACCGTTCAATCCTTCATTTTGGTAACTTCCAATATAAGAAGTTTGATCATCGCCAAGCTGGAATTTAAATTTGTAGCGTTCTTCTTCCCAACCTAACCAGGATGGAGCTTCCGGAGCACCGGGAACCAGAAAATCGAAATAAGCACCGGTCGCCTCGAATGTGTGATTTCCAACATACTGCAATTCTGCTTTAGTGATATCGTTTGCCGGAATATACAGCCTGATATTTGAAATCTTGGTAAATGTAATGGAAGCCTTGGCCAAGTCCATTCTAACTCTGTAAACAGCTTCTTCCATATCAAATTCTGATGGCTCATCGCCTACTCTGATCTTACCTTCTTCATTGATATAATAAGTGGTAAAGTCATCTACCGATTCCTCTTTTCCGTTGACAATAAAAAATTCTCCTGGTTGCATTTTAGTTATCGACTCAAACACTCCAGGCTGAAAGTTATCATTAGGTAATTCATTAGATATTTCCTTGAAGGCAACAGCATTCTGTAAAGTTGCCGCTTCGGTAGCAGAACCATAGATATACATAAAATCAGGGAATATCGCTAAACCTTCGGGCCTTCTCAAACTCATAGCCGCAGCATTAGGATAATCTTCCACAAAATAACTGCTGGTTGCTTCCACCGTCCAGATAATTTTGCCGGTTTCCAGTTGTTGAATTCCAGATTCTGCAGCAAGTACATTCAGTCTTGAGTGACTCATATTAAAAGTGGTAGCAGCCCCTCCATTGTTCGAAACAGATGAATACAGTGGTTCACTGAAATCTCCACCTTCTTCATCAAATTTAATGGTATAATAAACCGCGCCTCCATCTGCCGTTTTTGCCGGCGACCAAGAGAACATTATATCCTGACCATTTTCAGGATCTACATTGATTACTTCGCTCTCACTTGGGCTTTCTAAATTTCCCATTGAAACAAAGTCAGGATCTAACTGGTAATCCTCGTCATCACAGGAAACCAGTAGTACTGTAAGTACAAACAGTAAGCGATAATATGTTTTTAGTGTTTTCATTACCAGTTAGGGTTTTGAGTTAGATTATCATTAATATCAATTTCACTTTGAGGGATCGGCCATAAATAATGTTTTGCCGGGTCGAAGTTTCTAAAACTTACTCTTATAAAACCATCATCTTCGGCACTAGTATTTGTTTGAATACCGTGAGTCCATCCGTTCAATACATCTTCTGCAATTCTCCATCTGCGGATATCGAAGAAGCGATGCCCTGCTTCAAAAGCAAGTTCAACTCTTCGCTCATTTCGAACAATTCTCCTTAACTCGCTTTGATCATCTCCCGGATATTCCAAGGCGTGGCCCTGTAATCCTGCTCTTGCTCGAAGTGCACGAATGGTCGTATTCCAATCTGTTTGAGTAAAGGTTCCCATTTCAATTTTAGCTTCAGCATAATTCAATAATACCTCAGCATATCTGATCAAAATGAGATTTAAACCAGAAAGTGTTTGATTGCGCGCTGTTGGATCAAAAAACTTATGAACGTAATAGCCGGTTGGTGTTGAGTTTGAAGAATAATTTAACCCATCTGGAGCTGCTCCCGGTGATGTATCAATAACGATATCGTTTCCTGCAAAGTCTTTCATTTGATATTCATCATAAATGATCGAAGCCGTTAATCTAGGATCCCTGTTTTGATAAGGATTTGCCGGATCATAATTTGCCATGCTTTCATCGATTCCATATCCGTTTACAGTCAAATAACTATCAACCAATTCCTGTAACGGAGAAAAATTAGCATAACCTCCCAGGCTTGGCGGAATCAGGGAATACTGAATATTATGTTCGCGATCTGTAGGAATATATTGAAGGCTTAGAATAATTTCATCTGCCGTTTCATTTCCAATTTTAAAAAGATCTGCGTAATTCGGGAAAAGGCTGTAATCACCAATTAACTGTTGTGCTAGTTCAGCGGCATTCGCATAATCCTGATTGTATAAATGTACTCTTGATTTAAAAGCTATAGCCGCACCTTTTGTGATACGCCCATTTTGGTCTGCTGGATAAGTTTCTGGCAAGTCTGCTATTGCAGCGCTAAGTTCATCATAAATAAAAGAAAGAATGGTGTCCCGATCTGTTCGCTGTAAGGTCAAGGATTCTTCAATACTAATTTCATCTGTCACAAAAGGCACATCACCGTAAAGCTCAATTAGATAAAAATAATGCCAGGCTCTAATAAAACGTGCCTGCGCTTTATATTGTGATCTCAATTCTTCTGAAATATCGGTAACGTCATCAATATTATTGAAAAATATATTGGTTCTGCGAATAGCCTCATATCGCGAGGACCATACATTCGTTACCACACCATTTGTAGGCCCATAACTACCACTGGCAATATTCCGATAGTCTTCCACCCGGATGTAAACATCATCAGACATGGTGCTGTAATAAAGGTATCGATCTGCATTTTCCAGATCAGCATAAATTGAATTCAGAAAAATCCTGGCATCTTCTTCAGTATCCCAATAAGTTAATTCACTTTGTGAATCAATAGGCGCCAGATCAAGATCAGATGTACAGGCTGATAATGTCAATACAAGGCTTAAGTATATATAAAATCTTTTCATCATTATATTTTTTAGAAATTAACGTCCAGTCCTAGTGAGAAAATTCTGGAAACAGGATACACCCTTCCGCTAGCTCCCACATTCTCTGGATCAACTCCAATATCATTTAGCGGACTAAAAGTAGCAATATTGAGACCTGTTAGGTAAAGCCTAATGTTATCTATCCCCATCTGGTCCATTGCGGTCTTCGGAAGGGAATAGCCTAGTTGCACATTTTTAATTCTCAGGTATTGAGCGTCGAAAATGTAAAAATCAGATTTTGCCGCATTGTTGACTGATTCCGCTCCTACGGTCAATCTAGGATAACTGGCGTCGAGATTTTCAGGCGTCCAACGGTCTAAATGTCTTTCAAAAACAGGCCCTTCGTTGTTGTTATGAAAAGCTTCCACAATTTCACCTCTTAGCCATTGCTGTCTTTTTCCAACACCCTGAACGAAAATGGAAAAATCAAAACCATTCCAGTTCGCAGCGTAAGTGGCTCCATAAGTATATCGAGGAAATTCATTACCCAGGATAAAACGGTCATTTTCATAATCGATCTGGCCATCTCCGTTGCGATCTACATACCGAATATCTCCAGGATCCACATCGTTCACAAAAATTGGAGTTGCTGAATTGGCAATTTCTTCTTCTGAATTAAAATAACCATCAGCCTTCAGAGCGTAGTAAGAATTGATAGAATAGCCTTCTCTCAAAATGGTATTCACATCAAATCCATTGATAAATTCCCGACCTTTCAGATCAACAATTTCATTCTTATTATCAGAAAGGTTAAAATTTATCGAGTGGTTTACCGGCCCTGTATTAAAATCGTAATTCATGCTTACTTCCCACCCGCGGTTACGGACAGATCCTGCATTCTGGAATGGCTGTCCCAAACCATAGGTTGCAGGCACTGGTAGTTGCAATAAAATATCTTCAGTAAGATTATCAAAAACTTCTACCGTTAGATCCAGCTTTCTTTCGAAAAAAGATAGATCGACCCCTAAGTTTTTCA
This sequence comes from Flavobacteriaceae bacterium, assembly GCA_964220295.1. Lineage (GTDB taxonomy): Bacteria > Bacteroidota > Bacteroidia > Flavobacteriales > Flavobacteriaceae > Christiangramia. Next base: position 28,232 of record CAXPUM010000076.1, read on the forward strand.
TGGTAGAGGTTTCCCAGGTTCGATTGGCATTACTCACAGAATAATAGGCTCCTGAAACACCTGTACCGCCAAAACTGTAAACGTTACTTCCGGAACTTACCAAACTTTGATATCCGTAAAGGTCATTGATATCCTGGTTTCCTAATTGCCCCCAGGAAGCCCTGATTTTAGCAAAAGAAACGGTCTTCTCTATAGATTTGAAAAAATCTTCGTTACTGATGATCCAACCGGCTGAAACCGATGGAAAAACTCCCCATCTATTTTCAGAAGAAAATCGGGAAGATCCATCATACCTGATGTTCCCTTTAAGTTGGTAGCGATCATCATAAGAGTAACCTATTTTTCCAAAAACAGAATGAATGGACCATTCACTTCCGGAACCATTAGCACCCTGGATATCACCGGCATTACTAATCACGCCAAAATCGTTTCCGGGAATTTCGATACCGGTCACGCCGAAGAATTCCGTTTTGAATTTTTCTGTAGATCCACCTACCTGAAAGTCAAAATCATGTTTTTCATTGAAGGTTCTATCGTAAGTAGCCGTCACGTAGGGATTCAAATAAAGCGATCGGCTATAATTATCGGTAACTGAGTTTTCATTGTTTCCACCACCGGGATATACAAAGTCAATAGCTTTTCTGAATTGGTGGTTTTTATTACTAACAATGTTTCCACCAAAAACTCCCTGTAAGGTAATATGTTCTGTAGGTTTAAATTCCAGGCTGAAATTTCCCAGAAATTCGTCATTCTGAGTCATTGTTGTTCCGCCCTGCTCCAATTGTGCTAGTGGATTACTGTTACTACCACTAACTAATGTATAATCCCCGTTCTCATCTACAATATTATAAATTGGAGGAATACGAGTAGTAGGTTCGATGATCCACTGTTCAAAATAGGCGTGCTCTTTAATATCATTTCTCGCGAAAGACATACGACCGCCCACAGTAAGTTTATCATTAATAGACTTGCTTAAGTTGATCCTGGCATTATATCGCTTGTAACCATAGTCTGGACCTTTAAACAAACTTTCCTGATCGAGGTAACCAAGAGACAACAGGTAATTCAATCCGTTATCAGCTCCACTCATCGAGAGGTTGTGACTACTTTGCAGCGCCATATCCTTATAGATTTCTCTATTCCAATAAACATTTGGACCATTCTCTTTGAAATCAAGAATTTCCTGAGGAGTAAAGGCCGGAGCCATGCCTGAATTCAGCAGCGCTTCATTTCGTAAGGTCGCATATTCCCAAGAATTAGCATATTTTGGAAAATTTGTAGGTTCCTGCACCCCGAAAGATCCACGATATTGAAATTGAGTTGCTCCTTCTTTACCTTGTTTAGTGGTAACCAAAATGACACCATTAGCTGCTCGCGACCCATAAATTGCTGCACTAGCCGCATCTTTTAAAACACTGATGCTTTCAATGTTATTAGGGTTGATGTTGTTTAAGGAAGATATCACCCCATCTACAACAATTAAAGGGGTATTTCCATTAATGGTACTAATCCCCCTAATATTGATTTGTGGAATAGATCCTGGCCTCGATGTAGCATTCTGAATAATTAATCCTGAAGATTCTCCTTGCAGCGCCTGGTAACTGTTAGTTACTGGCTTTCCCTGGATGGCTTTCTCATCAATAGTACTAATAGCGCCTGTAAGATTGGCCCTTTTTTCAGTACCGTAACCAACAACTACAACATCGTCAAGTTGATTTACCTCTCCAGTAAGTGTAACCTGATAATCTGTTTTTCCCGGCACTATTGGTAATTCCTGTGTTTTGTAACCTATAAAACTGATCACCAAAGTTTCAGATGCCGAATTCTGAATATCTAAGGAAAAGCGACCATCAAAATCGGTTACCGTCCCGTTACTGGTTCCCTTTTCTGTAACAGATACCCCTGGCAAGGGACCTGATTCATCTGAAATAATTCCTGCAACAGAATTATCCTGAGCGAAAGCGGTCATAAAGCATAGAAAGAACAATGCTCCAATGATTGATTTGCAATAATTTTCTCCCATAATCTTATTTAATTAAGTGCATATGTTTGCACATATTATGAATGTGTATTAATTGATGATTTTATTTGATTACTAGTCTTCTAAGGGTTCAAAAAGATTTTTATTCGGTTCTGGCCCCATTGTGTAAATGATATCCACCCCTTCTTTTAGTTGCTCCAATGATATTTCTCTCTGATCATAGGGCTTACCGTTTACTTTAATAGATTGTATATAAAGGTGATCAGGACTGTTATTTTCGGTTTGAATCCGAATTGTCTTGCCATATCCATTTTCGATCTCAATATCTTTAAAGATCGGACTACCTATCTGGAAAGTTGGATTGATATCGGTTAGACCCTTTACATCAAAAAGTCCCATGGAACTCATCACATACCAGGCTCCAAGTTGTCCCTGATCCTCATCCTGTCCATAACCATAGCCATGAATCCCTTCAACTCCGTAAAATTCATCACAAATTTTCCGAACCCATTTTTGAGTCAGCCAAGGATGATCTGTATAATTAAAAAGCCATGAGATATGAAGATTAGGTTGATTTCCCTGATTATATAAGTACTTTACTCCTGCGAAAGCATCAATATCCTCGCCTCCAAATTTTGTTTTTTCAGAAATACTGAAAATGGAATCCAGCCTTTTGACAAACTTCTCCTCTCCCATTTTCTTAACCAGTTTTCTTGGAGTATGTGGTACGTAAAATGTATACTGCCACGCATTTCCTTCCTGAAATCCTGCCCACGGCTCAAACGGATCAAAATCTTTTTTAAATTCTCCTGATGCCAATCTCGGTCTCACAAAATCAGTTTTTGCATCATAAGCATTCTCCCAATTTTTAGACAACCCGGTAAGCTGCTCGTATTCCTTTTCTTTTCCTAAAGCTTTGGCAAACTGCGCTACAGCATAACTGCTAAAACTATATTCCAATTCATGCGAAACGGAAAAACCAGAACCTTCAGGAGTTGTTGTCCAACCGGGAACAAAGTCTATGTATCCCTGATTGATGAATTGCCCTAGATCTGTTTTACCAGGTCCTTCCGGTCTATCCTTATATTTCGTTTCATTTTCATATGCCGCCTGGAAGGCCTTATCTATATCATAATCTCTTATTCCAGATTGATAAGCAGAAGCAATTACCAGACCCACGAAATTAGTCCCTACTCCAGAAACGAATTTAGAATTCGCCAAACCATCTCCAAGCCATCCTGAGTTTTCGTAAACTGCCAGATGCGTTTGTATAAAATCATTAAAATATTCCGGCCAAACTAAAGCCCAAAGCTGTGTAAGATTCCAATAGGCTCCCCAAACCGAATCGGTGTTATAAAAGTTCCAGGTTGGAACACCATTTTCATCTAAAGGAATTTGCCCAACGGTCCCATCATTTTCAGGAAAACTTCCGTTAAAGTCACTAGCCAGGCCGCGACCAAGCAATGCATGGTAGAGACCGGTATAGAATTTTGTTTTATTAGTTTCAGAGCTATCACTGATTTTAATTTTACTGAGTTCCTCAGACCAGGTAGTTTCAGCCATTTTTTGCGCCTGACTAAAACTCAAATCTTTGGCCTCTTGCTCTAAATTTAAACGTGCATTCTCGATAGACGTATATGAAAATCCGGCTTTGATTTCGACCTGCTCTCCTTCTTCTGTTTGAAACTGCAAGAAAAGTCCGGAACCAGGTCCCGAAATAGATTGTTCGCCTTCCATCTGCTCTTCACCTTTGAAAGTACCGTAATCCTTTGGTGTTTCACTTACATCTCCTGAAAAGTACATTTTTACCACACCTTCAGGCTGGTATTTTTTCACATATTCGGGATAGGTGATCACATACCCCTCAATCCTGTTAGTCTCCGGGTCAAAACTGACGGAGGCATCTTTTACCGCTCCGCTTTCTCCTAATTGATTTCCAACATCAAAAATCATATAGCTTTGATCATTTTCAGGATAAGTATATCTCTGAAAACC
>CAXPUM010000077.1:0-9847 GCA_964220295.1 Flavobacteriaceae bacterium
AAGGCTAATTCCTGTCTTAATCATCCCACCAAACTTTTGTGTTGATATTATCTGGTCCTCCTAAAAGATCCAGCGCTTTTTGATAATTCTCCGAGTTGTTTATTTGAACGTCTTGTGGATAAAAGAACCTGGAAGGCATGACACCATTATTCTCCATTGCAGCTGTGGTTGGCAATTCAGGCAAGCCTGTTCTTCTGTATTCGAACCATTGCTGATAATCCACAAAGTATAAAGCGTAATATTTCTGAAGCATGATCTGTTCTAGTGTACCATCATATGTCACAGTAGGATTATCAAAATATCCATCTGAAACTTCAGCTCCTACTTGTTCTATAGCCGCTTTCACTCCATTTCTATAATGGTCTTCGGCACCCGAGGTAAATCCTCTTTGAGCCACTTCCGCTTTTATAAATTCCACTTCCGAATAAGGTAATAGAATAATCTCCATTGGATTAGTTACCTGATCAATATTAAAAGTAGAAGCATTATATGTAAACTGGGATTCTGCCCCAGCATAAGCACTCGGGATTCCTTTATAACCGATACTGTTTCCATCTTCATCCTGGGCCATCGTTTCAATATAAGGTCTTCTCGGGTCCTCCCAGTCATTTAAATTTTCTACAAAAAATTCAGCGATTTTGACATTCAGTCTGAAATCCTGCGGTCTTCCCCATGGTGAAACGTTCGGAGTTTCTCCGGTCACTTCTAGAATAGCAGATTCTTCGGTACTTTCAAATACTGGATACTGATCCGGATTATTGATCATTTCCGTCAACTTCTGAAACGCATTAGTCTCAGATCTATTTGATATCCTTAGCAGTAAACGTAAGTGCAAAGAATTGGTGAACTTTTGCCATCTTGAAATATCATTATGAAAAAGAATATCGTCCGCATAGACCATGTTTTCGTCCAAGTTGTATATTTCATTTGCTCTTTCGAGATCGGCTAATATCGATTCGTATACGAATTGCTGTGAATCGAATGCAGGATAAAAATTGCCTTCTTCACCCATGGTTGCTTCGGTAAAGGGAATTGGACCAAACATATCTGTAAGATTGGCAAAAACCATAGCTCTAAATGTTAAAGCGATCGCCTCGTAATTTTCATCTTCGGCTTTCACTGATGCTTCAAGCATTTCATCAATATTGTTCAACCACCTGTAATACCAATACCAACTTGAGTTACCGATATTCTGACTTACATCATATCTATGAAGCCCTCCTGAAACACTTGGATAAGGAAGTGACACCTGCATTAAATCAAAAGTTATACTAGCACTTCTATCGGCGTTGTGACTGGCCAATCCATAAATGATTGGATTGATAAGGGTTCCTGGACTTATTTGCGCGATCCTGTTAGGATCCTCATTTACTTCTTCGAAATCTCCAGTACAGCTAGAAAGAATCAAAGAACAAAATATTCCTGTGATTATGTATTTAAATTTTTTCATCATTAAATTGATTATAAATTCACTTTAAGATTAAATCCATATGTTGCTGGAGAGGGCATCTGTCCCATTTCAATACCTGGTAGTATAGTATCTCCGTTTAGTGCTGCAGTTTCTGGATCGTATATTGGAAAATCTGTGATCATTGCAAGGTTTCTTCCGAATAAAGAGACGTTTAAACCTTTGAGAGGTGTATTTTTAAGCAATTTTTTCGAGAAATTATACTGCAGACTTAATTCTCTTAATTTTAAATAAGATGCATCAAAGGAATTTGATTCAACGTTAGCTCGGCGATAATAGCGATTATACCAATCTGGCGTTATCACCTCTTTTGTATTAGGGGAGTAACTACCATCATCATTAAGTACAACTCCTTCTCCTACAATTACTCCTTCTTCTCGACCCATGAAATTTGATCGTAATTTTCCTTGTTGGGTTAATTTATGATGAGTTTGGGAGTAGATTATACCACCATATCGTCCGTCCAGCATAACATTCAGTGTAAAGTTCCCGAACTGGAAGCTATTAAAAAGTCCTGCCTCCCAATCTGGGCTAGCGTCACCGATATATTGAATTTCATCAGGATATGCTGGAAGGCCTCCATTGTCATAAACTATTTGTCCATCCGGTGATCTAACAAATCCATATCCATATATCGCCGTTGAAGTTCCACCAACTTTTGCCAGTAAGGTTGCCTGTCCTCCTGAACCTATTTCTTGCTGGTTATCAATTCCATCAGCTAGTTCCAAAACCTTATTCCAGTTTTTTGACCACGTGAGAGTTGAAGTCCATTTGAACTTTTCATTTTTCAAAATTTTTCCGGTAAGTGTTAATTCTACACCTCGGTTACGAACTTCTCCAGAATTCAGAACCCCGGAACTGTATCCAGTAGTTATATCAAGGGGTACTGAGAGAATCTGATTCTTAGTAGTGGTCTGATAAACAGTTCCATCAAAGTTCAGGCGGTTACCAAAAAATCTAGTTTCAATTCCTGTTTCAAAACTCGTTGTGATTTCCGGTTTGAAATTAGGGTTGTAAAGGGTGGTCGGAACAGTAGCGGAACTTGGGAAGGCGTTCTGACTATAATACTTACTTGTTTTATATGGGTCGGTATCATTACCAACCTGAGCGAAAGAAAAACGGTATTTTAGATAGTTGAATTTATCACCCTTAATATCGAATATATCAGAAAGAATAAAACTGGTGTTGACTGAAGGATAAAAGAAGGAATTATTTTCTACAGGTAAAGTGCTGGACCAATCATTTCGTCCAGTAACATCAAGAAAGATGTAATCCCTGAATGAAAATGAGGCCAAACCGTATAAACTATTTACTTTTTTATTCCTATCGTAAGTATTTATTATTGGTGCATTAATTCCATTTGCGAGTTTGTAAACACCTGGAACTACAAGACCTTCTACAGAAGCATCGGTCCTCCTGTATTTATAATCTCTCATGTTACCACCTACGGACACATTGATATTCAAATCTTTATTAAGCTCTTTGTCGTAGGTTAGTAGAAAATCAGAATTAACTTCCTGTTTCCAAATATCCTGAGCTTCGAAGTATCCTCTAGAATAGCGATTAATACTATAGGGCCTGTGTTGCTCACGATCTTGATTATAGGTATTTAATGCAGTACGTAGAAGTAAATCAAGATTCGGCGCTAAGTTTACCGTTGCCGAGAGATTTCCAACGATCTGGCTGCTTGCTAGTGAGTTTGTAGCCTCGTAGGCAATTAAGTATGGATTATCAATGTAAGAAGAAAAAGGTTGTATCTGCTGAATATTCTCCTGACCTTCCTGCCAAATTGGTTTGTACCAATCCAGATCTACATTTGGATTCTGAAAAATCATAAAATAAGCGATTGAACCGTTATTGTACCCGGTACTTGGGAGGTTATCGCTATTTCGATTATTGTAATTAATGACGGAATTAACTTTAATCTTATCTGAAATTTGATAACTAGCATTAACCGAGGCTGTCATACGATCATATCCTGTATTTGGCATGATCCATTCATTATCAGTATATCCAACGGATGCTCTCATACTCCCCTTCTCATTACCACCCTGAAGCGAAAGATTGTTGATCGACGTAACACCGGTTCGCCAAAATGCTTTACGATTATCTTTATAAGGTCTCCAAAGAGTACGTTCCTGACCCTGACCCTCTAAAACTGGATCATATTGAAAGTATTCCTGACCATCGAATTTGGGTCCCCAAGCACTACTGGTGCTTCCGGTATTGTTCCCATCTTCGGAGGAACCATACGAATAGTAGGGATCACCGTTGTCGTCAAATGATTTCCCTGTTCCCTGTCCATATTCATACTGCCAGTCAGGCCATCTTTGAATAACATCAAGACTTACACTTGAAGTATAGGTAACACCAAGACCTTTTGATTGCTTTCCAGATTTTGTAGTTATAATTAATGCCCCGTTTGCAGCGCGACTACCGTAAAGTGCCGTAGCACCAGGTCCTTTCAGAACCGTAACACTTTCTATATCATCAGTATTAAGATCAGAAATTGCGTTACCATAATCAATAGGAGAATCATTTCCGGTATAGGCACTGCCACTGCCAGAAGTGGTCATTTCAGAGCTAACTGGAACGCCATCCACGACAATCAATGCGGCATTTCCGTTAGGATTAAGAGAATTATTACCTCTTAAAGTAATTTGCTGTGAATTTAAAGGTCCCGAACCAGCCGATACTATATTAAGACCGGCGACTTTGCCTTTTAAGCCAGAAGACCAATTTATGGGAACAGCCTGCGCAAGTTTATCAGCATTAACGGTAGCTTGAGAAAACCCCAATTTCTTTTCTTCCCTTTTTATACCTAATGCAGTTACTACAACTTCATTCAAAGCGCTTTCATCAGCCACCAAGGTCACTTCTGAAATACCAGCATCATTGGCTGCTATTTCCTGGTCCTGAAAGCCAAGAAATGAGAATTGAATAATGGAATTTTCATCCGAGACCTGCAGTTGAAAATTACCATCAAAATCTGTGATTACACCATTGTTCGTGCCCTTTTCCATGACGGTGGCACCAGGCAGCGGAACGCCTGACTGATCAACAACTTTTCCATTGACATTAAATTGCTGTGCAAAAGTATTTGAAACACAACATAATAAAATGAAAATTAATAAAAGGATGTTTTTTTTCATCGAGTTTGAATTTTGTTTTTTGAATTCATTGCAAATCTTCCTTTTTCCTAGCTTAATCGTTTTAAGGGTATATTAACAAAAGGTTTCGCTTTCGCTATTATTACTATAAACTATTAACAATTTAATATTTTTAGTACCTTAACAATGCGAATGTAACAAAAAATAACCATTAAAAATCATTTTTTTGATTTTTTTGGTTTCGTTTTATTTTTTTTTATTGTTTTTAATTATACTTTTGTTTCGATAATCAATTTAATCATGGCCAAAATCTCGGATTTGAAATATTTGAAACGTGAAAACTCGTTAAGAAAACTTAAAGAGAATGCTAATTGGGACATTATTGTTATTGGTGGTGGAGCTACAGGACTCGGTGTCGCCTTAGATGCCAGCAGTAGAGGGTATAAAGTCTTATTACTTGAAAGAAACGATTTTGCCAATGGAACTTCTAGCAGAAGTACGAAATTGGCACATGGAGGTGTACGCTACTTAGCCCAGGGTAATCTTGGGTTGGTAAAAGAAGCGTTAAAAGAAAGAGGGCTAATGCTCAAAAATGCTCCTCACCTAGTCCATATGTTACCCTTTGTAATCCCAAGTTATAGATGGTGGGAAAAATTTTATTATGGAATAGGCTTGAAAATTTATGATTGGATGGCGCAGCATTTCCGTATTGGAAAAACGAAATTAATAGATAACAAACAGGTAAAAAGTCTTTTCGATAATCTCAATTTAAAAGGACTAAACGGTGGGGTAATATATTATGATGGACAATTTGATGATGCTAGATTAGCTTTAAATATTGCACAAACAAGTGCTGAATATGACGGGACGCTACTCAATTATTTTGAGGTCTGTAAACTCTTAAAGTCTGATGGTAAGGTCACAGGAGTAGTTGCAAAGGATTTGGAAAACGATGAAACATATGAGTTGAAATCCAAGGTAGTTGTCAATGCAACGGGTGTTTTTGCAGATAGCATTTTAGCACTTGATCATAAAACTGCAAAACCTATCATTAAGGTCAGCCAGGGAATTCACTTGGTATTGAAAAAGGATTTTTTACGTAGTGATGATGCTTTAATGATTCCTAAGACTTCAGATGGTCGTGTCCTTTTCGTGGTACCCTGGAAAGATCATTTGCTTGTAGGAACTACTGATACTCCTATGACGGCCCCGACTACCCAGCCTAAACCATTGGAAGAAGAAATCCAGTTCATTTTAAAAACACTGAAAAACTATTTAGTGCGAACACCCACTATTGACGATGTTTTGAGTGTTTTTGCTGGTTTAAGACCTCTAGTAGTTCCTCAGGACAATGATAAAGGAACGAAAGAAATCTCCAGGGACCACAAACTCATTATCGACGAATCCAATCTAATTACTATTACTGGAGGTAAGTGGACCACTTATAGAAAAATGGCAGAAGATACCGTTGATGAGGCAATTAAGGTTGCTGGATTAAAACCTTTTCCATGCAAAACAGAAAATCTTAAAATACATGGTTTTACGGAAGAAAATATTACAGAGGATCATTTGTCATTATACGGAAGTGATGCCGAAAAAATTCGCAGAATAGCACAAGAGGATGTAGAATATCAAAAAAAATTACATTCGGATTTCCCGCATATTTTCGCAGAGGTCATTTGGTTCATCAGATTCGAGATGGCAAGAACAGTAGAAGATATTCTGGCAAGAAGACTTCGAATTCTATTCTTAAATGCACAGGTAGCAATTGATATTGCCCCTGAAATTGCAGAAATTCTCGGAAAGGAACTTGGTAAAGACTCCCATTGGGAACAGATGCAATTAGCAGAGTTCGGAGCAATTGCAACAAATTATCTACCAACACCGCTACCTAAAGAATCCACTAATAATCATAAAGTAACATCTAAGTACAACAAACATGTCTAAATACATTCTTTCATTCGATCAGGGCACTACGAGTTCACGAGCCATCATCTTTAATCAAGAAGGAAAAGCTATCTCTACAACTCAAAGAGAATTCAAACAAATTTTTCCCAAACCAGGCTGGGTAGAACATGATCCAAACGAAATTTGGTCCACACAGATTGGAGTTGCTGCCGAGGCGGTTTCAAAAAGCAAATTAAAATCGGATGACATTGAAGCTATAGGTATAACCAATCAAAGGGAGACTACCGTTGTTTGGGATAAAGAAACAGGGGAGCCAATCTATAATGCCATTGTATGGCAAGACAGAAGAACTTCTGATTACTGCGATGAACTTCGAGAGCAGGGACATGAAGATTTAATCCGAGAAAAAACAGGCCTTGTAATTGACGCCTATTTTGTAGCTACAAAAGTTAAATGGATTCTTGATAATGTAGAAGGAGCAAAAAATAAAGCGCAGGAGGGAAAGTTAATTTTAGGAACTATCGATTCATGGCTTGTATGGAACTTGACTGCTGGAGCGAGTCACATTACCGACATAACAAACGCCTCTCGTACAATGCTCTTCAACATCAAAAGCCTGAAATGGGACGATGAATTATTAGAGCTATTTGAAATTCCTAAATCAATGTTGCCAAATGTAGTTGAGTCCAGCGGAAACTTGGCAGTAACCTCAGGAGCAATTTTTTCTAAAAAAATTCCAATTACAGGAATTGCTGGGGATCAACACGCTGCTCTTTTCGGACAGATGTGTCTAAGACCAGGAATGGTGAAAAACACTTATGGAACTGGTTGCTTTATGCTTATGAATATCGGGGACAAACCCATTGTTTCAAAGAACCGATTGATCACTACTATCGCGTGGAAAATAAATGGCAAGGTTTCATATGCTTTGGAAGGTAGTATTTTTATCGCAGGAGCGGTGGTTCAATGGCTGAGAGATGGAATGCAAATAATATCTTCCGCTAGCGAAATTGAAGATCTAGCAAAAGCCGTAAAAGACACTAATGATGTATATTTCGTACCAGCCTTTACCGGTCTCGGAGCTCCGTATTGGAATCAACATGCAAGAGGAACGATTACCGGTATAACAAGAGGAACAACTAAAAATCATATTGCAAGAGCTGCCCTGGAAAGTATTGCATATCAGACTTATGATGTTTTAAAGGCAATGGAAGCGGACTCAGAGATTGAAATCAAGGAACTTAGGGTCGATGGCGGAGCAACAGAAAACGATTTATTAATGCAATTCCAAGCAGATATTTTAAACACTACAATTCTTAGATCTCAGACAGCCGAAGTTACTGCTCTGGGCGCTGCATATCTTGCTGGATTGGGATCCGGATATTGGAAAAATGTCGCAGAAGTAGAACAAAAATGGGAAGAAAGCACAGCTTATAGCCCTAACCTTATTAATAATCAAGAGCTCATAGAAGGCTGGAAAAGAGCCATCAAAGCTGCTAATTCATGGTCATCTAAATAATAAAATATGTCACAATTTGTTGCAGAATTTGTCGGAACACTATTCTTAATGCTCATTGGTAACGGCGTTGTGGCCAATGTAGTTCTTAAAGATACTAAGGGATTTAATAGTGGGTGGATAGTAATAACCACGGGGTGGGCCTTCGCTGTGTTCACTGGTGTAGTTATTGCCGCTCCCTACAGCGGCGCCCACATAAATCCCGCAGTCACTATAGCTTTAGCAATTGCAGGAGAATTTTCATGGCTAATGGTCCCAAAGTTTATTTTAGCTCAAATGTTAGGAGCTATGGCCGGAAGCTTTTTAGTATGGCTTATGTATAAAGATCATTTTGATAGAACAACTGATCCACTCCTTAAAAGAGCAGCATTCTGCACTACTCCGGCTATAAAGAATACCTATTCCAATGTACTCAGCGAAGTTATAGGTACATTCACACTAATATTTGTAATTTTCTATGTGACTGACCCAGTTATGGGTGGGGAGTCTGAAACTCCAATCGGAATGGGTTCCCTTGGAGCAATACCCGTTACTTTCCTAGTTTGGGCCATTGGGTTAGCACTTGGCGGCACCACAGGATATGCAATAAATCCTGCTAGAGATTTGGGACCTCGAATAATTTACTCCCTTATTCCACAGAAGGACAAAGGAGATAGTGATTGGGGATATTCCTGGATACCTGTATTCGCTCCAATAATTGGAGCTGGGTTAGCTGCCTTGGTTTATTTAGTATTGAACAATTAAACTATGGTGACCTTAATGCCAAATTCTTCCAATTCGCTTTTAGTGAAATTGGAAATCTTATCATCGGTAATAATTTCGTCAATGTTATCAAATCCGCAAATTCTACCAAAACCTCTTTTACCAAATTTTGATGAATCTGCTAAAACGATGGTTTTTTGAGAAACCTTAATCATCTCTCGGTTTAATCGTGCTTCCATAACATTTGTTGTTGTCAATCCAAATTCTAAATCTATTCCGTCCACACCAAGAAATAACTTGGTACAGGAAAAATCCTGCAAATTACCTTCAGCATACATTCCGGTTACGGAAGAAGACCGTTTTCGGAGAATTCCTGCAAGTTGAATAACCTCTATTTCTAGATGTTTGTTAAGTTCCAAAGCAACATTCAAGGCACTTGTTATTACCGTTAGATTTTCCTGAGGTTTTATATTTTTGGCTAACGAGAGAACCGTGGTTCCAGAGGCTATTAGGATAGAATCGTTTGCGGTGACCATTTTTGCAGCGGCACTGCCAATCATCATTTTTTCGGATAGATTCATTTTTTCCTTCTCATGGACATGCCTATCCGTTGCATACGGATTATTAAGTGTAGCCCCCCCATGCATTCGGTAGAGCATTCCTTTCTCCTCTAAAAATTTAAGATCCTTCCTAATTGTCACAGACGAAACATCGAGTTCATCACACAATGTCTGACTCTTTACCTGTCCCTCTTGGTTAATTTTATCAATAATTTTTTTATGTCGCTCGACAGTATTCATTGTTCTGTTTTCTTTTCTTGGTAGGGTAGTTAATTTAATAGTAATATACTAATTAATATATTTTACTTCATAATCATATTGTACGTTGTTCCTTTGTCCACTAACTTTAAGTTGATTTTTATATTATAACATAATTAAATAGTTTTAGCAATGTCATTAGTTTAATTAAAACTATTAAACTGAATATTTCAAATATTTATTGCAGGACCATCACTACGTTTCAGGTGTAATTTTCTTCTTAGATTGCCCATATCATCAGATACTTTTTGTTCTAAAACTTTTGCATATACTTGGGTCGTTGCCAGTTTAGTATGACCTAATAGTCTGGAAACTGTTTCAATCG
>CAXPUM010000078.1:0-36093 GCA_964220295.1 Flavobacteriaceae bacterium
CCTAGATCTACACTAGCTCAGACACTCTTTCCCTACACGACGCTCTTCCGATCTATTGATGCTCTCAAATAATCTTCCTGCGGCTTATGCGGAAACATTGGTGACAGGGATCTGGGATAATTTAGAGATTCTACCTGCAGAAGAAGCAGCGTTACAGGGCGATCCTATCGCAGTTTAGATAACAATAACATCTGGAAAAGAACCAATTTCGTATCTATTAAAAAGACCATGAAACGAGATCTTATCTTTTTGATCCTCTTACTTTTTAGCCTGAACCTGGCTCATGCTCAGCGAGACCTGAGGCATTTGCTGAAAAAATACAATGATCAGTCGGTTCCTTACGTGTCTGTTCAGGAATTAAAAATGATGCAGAACAATCAAAAAGTATTGGTGACAGATGCTCGCGAAAGGAATGAGTTTGAAGTAAGTCACCTTCCGGAAGCACAATTTATAGGCTATAATGAGTTTTCCATCGAGAAGTTTTCACAGAAATTTAATGATAAGTCTGCGCCCATCGTGGTATATTGCTCGATAGGAATTCGTTCTGAAAATATTGCTGAAAAGATCAGGAATGCCGGATATTCTAACGTATCCAATCTCTACGGAGGGATCTTTGAATGGAAGAACAACGGTTATGAAGTTTTCAGAAACGGGAGGCCCACAGATAGCGTTCACGTTTTTTCAAAAACCTGGGCTAAGTGGCTTGAAAACGGTGAAAAAGTTTACTAAGTGATTAGAAAAAATTCAGAAAAACAACTCCTTTTAATTTTTACAAAAAACCCGGTAGCCGGTAAGGTGAAAACAAGGCTGGCAAAAGATGTCGGGAATGAGAAGGCATTAGAAATCTACCGATTTTTACTGGATCATTCCGTTAATTTTACTTCCAAAGTTGATGCGGTAAAACAGGTGTGGTATTCAGATGAAATTAATAAAAATGATATCTGGGATAACGCGATTTTTCAGAAAAAACAACAATTCTCTTCGCCAGATCTTGGAGAAAGAATGCAGTGGGCATTTGAAAAAGGATTTCAGGAAAACTTCTCTAAAATTATAGTGATCGGCACTGATCTTTACGATATATCAGCAGATGATATTTCAAAGGCTTTCAGGGAATTGGACGATCATGATTTCGTAATTGGGCCTGCAGAAGATGGTGGTTACTATCTTTTAGGAATGAAATCCTTAAATTCGGATATATTTAAAAATAAAAATTGGGGAACATCCACGGTGCTTCGCGATACTTTAGAAAATCTGGAGGATTATAAAGTAAAGCGATTGGAAACCCGTAATGATGTGGATTATCTTGATGATATCAAGGATCATCCGGCCTTCAAAAAAATATTAAGCTTATGACAGATCGCATAGACGAATCGGTAGACTATCTCAAATCAAGGGGTTTTGGAGAGCCTGAAGTGGGAATCATTTTAGGAACCGGTCTTGGCAAATTGCTGGACGATATTGAAATAGAAAAGGAAGTGAGTTACAATCACATTCCGTATTTCCCAACCGCCACTGTAGAATTTCATAAAGGAAAACTGATTTTTGGTGAGCTGGAAGGAAAAAAAGTAGTGGTCATGCAGGGCCGTTTTCATTTATATGAAGGTTACAGCCTTTTTGATGTAACGTATCCGGTTCGTGTGATGAAGCGTTTAGGAATGAAGCGTTTGTTAGTTTCAAATGCTTCTGGAGCGATCAATTTAGACTTCGGAAAAGGAGAATTGATGCTGATCGATGATCACATCAATTTACAGGGAGGATCGCCTTTGGCTTTTCACGGCGTGGAAAAACTGGGTGAACGCTTTGTAGATATGAGTGAACCTTATGATGCTGAAATGAATCAGCTTTTTGAAAAGGCGGCAAAGAAATGTAATATCACGTTGCATAAGGGAGTGTATGCTTCGGTTCTTGGTCCACAATTGGAAACAAGAGCGGAGTACCGTTATTTGAAGATGATCGGTGCAGATGCAGTAGGAATGAGTACGGTACCAGAAGTCATTGTTGCAAATCATTTAAATATTCCGGTCGCTGCTATTTCAGTAATTACAGATCAGGGAGATCCAGATAATCTGGAGAAAGTAGATATTCAGGATATACTTGCAAACGCTGCAAAAGCGGAGCCGAATATGGTAAAACTATTTCGAGAACTACTTCAACAAATCTAAAATGAGCAGTTACTTAGAAACGACTAAAAATGTCTATCGCGACGCAGCCTTGACGCCAGATGTTGGGCTTTGCTGTACGACCAATCCGGTTTGGGAACTTCCCGGGTTAAAAATTCCGAAGATCATGCAGGAAATGAACTATGGTTGCGGAAGTACGGTACACGCTCGTGATCTTACCAATAACCCGCGAATCCTGTATGTTGGAGTGGGAGGCGGAATGGAGTTGCTGCAGTTTGCCTATTTCTCCCGTCAGAAGAACGGTGTGGTGGGCATTGATGTGGTCGATGAAATGTTGGAAGCGTCCAGAAAGAATTTTAAAGAAGCAGAAAAGCAAAACCCCTGGTTTAAATCAGATTTTGTGGAACTAAAAAAAGGTGATGCAACAGAGTTACCTGTAGCGGATAATTCGATTGATGTAGCGGCTCAAAACTGTCTTTTCAATATTTTCAAAACCGAAGAACTTACAAAAGCGCTTCAGGAAATGTATCGTGTGCTCAAGCCTCATGGTAAACTGGTGATGAGCGATCCAACCTGCGAGCACGAAATGAATGAAGAACTACGGAATGATGAGCGCCTGCGTGCTTTGTGTTTGAGCGGAAGTCTTTCCATCGCCGATTATGTCAAGGCTTTAACCGATGTTGGTTTTGGAACGATTGAAATTCGCGCAAGAAAACCATACAGAATCCTTGATCCAAAAAACTATCCTACCCAGGAACTCGTATATATAGAGTCTATTGAAGTTGCGGCGATTAAAGACCCAATGCCAGAAGACGGTCCTTGCATTTTTACAGGGAAAGCGGCGATTTATTACGGGGAAGACGATCATTTTGATGATCAAAAAGGTCATGTTTTACTGAAAAATCAGCCACTGGCGGTATGTGATAAAACTGCAGGAGCACTGGCGGCGCTTGGACGAGACGATATATTCATCAGCGAATCTACTTTCCATTACGATGGTGGTGGATGCTGCTAAAAACTTAATTATGAAAAAGTCATTTTTAAATCTTTCGGTTGTTACAATAGGGATCTGCTTATGCGCCTCGTGCTCGTTGCTTTCCTCTGCTGGTTTGACCAGTAAAGGTTTGCCATCAAGCCAGGCCCCGGATAAACTTACTTCTACCACGGCCAATTCCGCAGTAAACGTAGATCATGCCATGTGGGACGAATTGTTGAAGAAGTATGTTAAGGAAAATGGAATGGTCGATTATAAAGGTTTTAAAAATGATCGTGATAAACTGGATCAATACTTAAAAATGTTGTCGAGCCAGGAACCAACCAATAAATGGTCAGTGCAGGAACAATTAGCCTTTTACATCAATCTTTATAATGCTTACACCGTAGATCTGATTCTTCGGAATTACCCGGTTAAAAGCATTAAGGATATCAAAGGTGCCTGGACAAAAGATTTTGTAAAGGTTGGCGATAAAAGCATTTCTCTCGGAGGCATTGAAAATAGCATTCTTCGGAAGATGAATGAACCAAGAATTCACTTTGCCATTAATTGTGCCTCCATGTCCTGCCCAAAATTGATGAATGAGGCGTATACCGCTGCAAAAATTAATGAACAGCTGGACAAGGCGGCTACTCAATTTGTCAATTCAGATAAGAATGATATTTCCGAAAACTCGGTAAAACTTTCTTCTATTTTCGATTGGTATAAGAAGGATTTTACTGAAAATGGAACGGTGATAGATTACATTAATACATTTTCTAAAACGAAGATCAATTCTGGCGCGAAAATCAGTTATAAAGAATACGATTGGAGTCTAAATGAAGTAAAATAGGTATGCTGAGTATCATTATTCCGGTTTTTAATGAAGAAGAACAGTTGCCCAGGCTGCTGAATCATTTATCGGAAGTTTCTACAGGAATGATTCAGGAGATTATCGTGGTTGACGGTGGGAGCACCGATCGAACCAGCGCAATTGCCAAAGATCATCCTAAAGTTTTCTACTTGCCTTCTGATAAAGGCCGCGCAGTTCAAATGAATACGGGTGCTAAAATTGCCAAAGGGGATATTCTCTATTTTCTACACGCCGATAGTTTTCCACCTAAGAATTTCGACAAACTGATCATCGATGAGGTGAACAATGGTAAAAAGGCCGGATGTTTTCAGATGAAATTTGATAAAAATCACTGGTGGTTAAATCTCATGGGACAATTTACCAAAGTGAACCATATCTCCTGTCGTGGTGGCGATCAGTCTTTGTTCGTAGAAAAAGATTTGTTTCATGAAATTGGAGGTTTTGATGAGACTTACAAAGTGTATGAAGATAATGAGATCGTAAAACGATTATATGAAAAAAAGCAATTTGTGGTGATCAAAGAATGGATTACTACTTCTGCTCGACTCTACAACCGCCTCGGCGTTTGGAATACTCAGCGACTTTTTATCGAGATCTACTGGAAAAAACGAAGAGGAGCAACCGCAGAAGAACTCTACAGCCATTATTACAAGCGAGTTAACGCCTGAATTTTCCATAGTATTTCTGAACTGTATTTTCCGCGGGTTTGTTCTGCGGAGTAAAACGGTCGTTTTCAAGTCCGCCGCTGGTTTCGTGCTGATGCCATTTCCAGAGAAAACCACCGGCAAACCAGTCTTCTGTCCAGAATTCCTGGTAAGTGGCTTCCAGGGCTCGTGCTTGTAAACCGTGGTTGGTAGCAGTTTTTTCTCTTCCAGAATGCCATGGTTCTTTTAAAGCGAAATCGATGCTTCGATAGCCATATTCCGTAAATAATACGGGTTTGTTGTATTCCTCGGAAAGTCCTTCAAGCATGTTTTTATGTTTTTGCCAGCCAGATCGTATTTCTTGCATGCTGGGTGCAGCTTTGTTACTTAACGGAAAATAAGCGTCCACTCCAATAAAATCGAGCTTTTTCCAGATGTCGGTTTGATTGACTTTATCCCAATTTTCAGCATAAACGAGCTTTCCATGGTACTGATCCCTAATTTCAGAAATCAGCTTACTCCAGAATTCTGGCCGTGCTTTTACAAAACTGAATAGTTCCGTTCCAATACAAAAAAGTTCAACCTGATGCTTTTCAGCAATTTGAGCGTAAAGCAACAGATATTCGCGGTAAGAATCTTCAAATTTGGTCCATTCTTCTTCATTCGTAAAATTCAGATCCCCCGTAAAGGAACCATTTCTAAGCCATAAGTGCGGCTTGATCATTACCTCAAAGTTTTTCTCATGCAATTTATCGATGGCCTGTTCGATGCCCTGAACACGTTCTCCAAACCATTGCCGGTCTGAATTAAAATACAGTTTTGGCGATTCTTTATTGCTTAAAAAGGCATAGGGCATGAGTGCCGCAGCGTTCGCGTTGATAGCCATTAGTCGATCTGTTTGTTTTTCGGTTAAGCTATCGCGAGAAGCGACAAGGCTTACGCCATTGTATTTTTTTTGAGAAATATCAGATTGGCAGGAGCTTGCAGAAACCCAGAATAACATTACCAGTAACAATCTTGGGTAACTATTTCTGAAAAGGAATTTGCCTGTTTTCATCTTAATTCATTGCGGTCTTGGCATTCTGCCATATTTCTGCGTACTTTACTATGCAGGACTTCCGTGGCTAAGCGGCAGTTCCCTGCCAAATTATGAAATTTTCATGAAGCATATCGTTATTCTGGGCAACGGAATTTCCGGCATCACTGCTGCGAGACATATCCGGAAAAGATCAGATCATAAGATCACCATAATTTCCGGGGAATCAGATTATTTCTTTTCAAGAACCGCTTTGATGTATGTTTATATGGGCCATATGAAATGGGATCATCTCGAGCCATATGAAGACTGGTTTTGGGAGAAAAATGATTTTAATCTGGTCAAAGCCTGGGTTGAAAAGATCGATTTTAAGCAGAAAAAATTACTACTTTCTTCAGGAAGTCCCATTGAATATGATGAGCTGGTACTCGCAACCGGTTCTGTGCCGAACAAATTTGGCTGGAAAGGGGAAGAACTTGATGGTGTGCAGGGCCTGGTTAGTAAGCAGGATTTGATGCTACTCGAAGAGAACACGAAATACATTCGAAAAGCGGTGATTGTTGGCGGTGGCCTTATTGGAGTGGAATTAGCTGAAATGCTTCGTACCCGTAAGATTGAAGTAACTATGCTGGTAAGGGAAAAGGATTTCTGGCACAGCGTTCTGCCAATGGATGATGCACACATGATCTCTGAGCACATTCAGTCTCACGGAGTTCATATTCTGAAGGAAACACAATTGGAAAAAATTAATCCAGATGAGAATGGCCGGGTGAAATCAATCACCACAAACTCTGGAGAAGAAATTGAATGTGAGCTGGTTGGTCTTTGCGCAGGGGTGAAGCCGGCAATCGATTTCTTGAAAGATTCAGATTTGGAAACCGATAAAGGCATTCTGGTCAATGAATTTTTAGAAACGAATATTCCCGATGTGTATGCAATTGGTGATTGTGCTCAACAGCGACAGGCGATCGGGCAAAGAAAACCTGTTGAAGCCGTATGGTATACAGGGCGGATGATGGGTGAAACTCTGGCGCTGACCCTAACCGGAAATAAGCAGAAATACAATCCTGGAAACTGGTTTAATTCCGCTAAATTTTTTGATGTGGAATATCAAACCTACGGATGGGTTTGGGCAAAACCGAAAGAAAATGAACAGCATTTTCGCTGGCAGCATGCCACCCAGCCAAAAGCGATCACTATTTCTTTTAATTCGGAAACAGAATTATTTCAGGGTATCAACACATACGGGATTCGGTTGCGACATGAAGTGATCGATCGCTGGCTTAATGAAAAGAAAAAAATAGGCTACGTTCTGGCAAATTTAAAAGAAGCGAATTTCGATCCGGAATTTTATGATCGTCACGAAAAGGAAATTTTTAAAAGTTTTAAAAGCAACCTGCAGCAGCAAACGATATGAGCAGAATTGAACATAATATGGCGATGACCGGAGAGAGCCCGGCATCGATTTCAACGATTCAAAAAATCGCGACCACTACAGGGTTAATTGGTCTATGTATTTTATTGCTGGCTATCGCCAATGTCAGTTTTCCGAATAAAACACTTTTCCTGAGTCTTTCTTTAGGTTTGATCAGCATTGGGACGATCGTTTTTGCCGTGGATGCCTATCTCGGTGAGCATGCCGGGATAAAGAATGACGGGGTATGGTTCAAATCGATGACAAATCGCGGGGTTTTTGGCTGGATAACCGGTATCGCACTCACGCTTTTTTATATAATTCTATATTGGTATCCGCAGTATTTGGGACTGAATTCCGAAGGTTCCAATTCTGGAGTCATTGGGCTTTTTGATCCTTTAAGTCGTGTAATTAGCGGAAATCCGGCAAGCCAATGGTTCGTCTACGGAACGCTGTATACTTTGGCAATTTTGATCTTCGGATTCAAATTTATTCTGAAATATCGCCATAACAGGTATGAAATCATCCGAACGATTTCGGTGATGTTCTTCCAGACCGCCTTCGCTTTCATAATTCCGGAAATTCTCGCCAAACTGAATGAACCTTACTACGACTTCAAAAACATCTGGCCACTGAATTATGATCTCTTTGCCGGTTACCGTATAGACGGCTTTCTATCTGCCGGTAATCTGGGACTTTTTATGCTCATTTTTGGAATATTGTCCATCTTTGTGATCACTCCAATCCTTACTTACAGGTATGGAAAAAGGTGGTATTGTTCCTGGGTTTGTGGTTGTGGTGGTCTTGCTGAAACTGCAGGTGATCCATATCGTCATTTATCAGATAAATCACAATTTGCCTGGAAGGTCGAGCGCTGGGTGATCCACTCTGTCCTCGTTTTTGTTACGGTCATGACCATTGCGGTGGTCTATTCCTACTTGGGTGAAAATGCAGATCGCTTCTGGTTGACCAAAGATGTTTTCCTATGGTCAATGGCCGGTTTATTAACGGTGATTTTTGCGCTGATCATGATCTTTAAGCGGAATGAACTGGCCAAAGATGCCAAAATTGGAGCTATCGCCTACCTGGCGGTAATTTTAGGAATCATCTTTATCAATTATTTCGTTGGGAATTATAACATCTTCTTTTTTGATGCCTATAAATTACGTGAGTGGTATGGGTTTTTAATAGGTGCAGCATTTTCCGGCGTGATCGGTGTTGGTTTTTACCCAATTTTCGGCAGTCGTGTCTGGTGTCGCTTTGGTTGTCCTATGGCAGCGATCTTGGGAATGCAACAGCGTTTGTTTTCCAAATTCCGAATAACAACGAACGGCGGGCAATGTATTTCATGCGGAAATTGTTCCACGTATTGCGAAATGGGTATCGATGTTCGAGCCTATGCGCAGAAAGGTCAGAACATCGTTCGTTCCAGTTGCGTAGGCTGCGGAATTTGCTCGGCAGTTTGCCCGCGAGGCGTTTTAAAACTGGAAAATGCTTCAACCAAGAACAGGATCAATTCTGAAGAAGTACTGCTGGGAAATGATGTGAATCTGTTAGATTTGCTGAATCAGAAATCTAACTAACGAAAATGCTTGATCTGTCGGTTCATTTGTAAGAGCGGTAGCCATTTTCGACCAATAGACAAACTTTAGCAGCTCTTGCAGAATTCAATAATCAAAGTCATCATTCCCGCGCATAACGAGGCAGATTCCATTGGCCGCGTAATCAAAGATATTCCAGATTATGTTGATGAGGTGATCGTGGTGAGTAATAATTCAACCGATGCTACGGTAGAAGTTGCCAAGAATGCGGGTGCTATGCCACTTACCGAAAATCAAAAAGGCTATGGTCACGCCTGCTTAAACGGAATGGCCTATGTTGCTGCTCAAAACCCTAAGCCAGATATTATCGTATTTCTTGATGGTGATTATAGCGATTACCCACAGGAAATGGATATGATTCTGAAGCCCATTTTAGAAGAAAATATGGATTTGGTAATTGGTGCGAGAGTGGAAAAATGGCGGGAAAAGGGTTCGATGACTTTTCCGCAGATATTTGGAAACTGGCTGGCAACCAGTTTAATGAAGCTTTTTTTCAAATCGAAGTTTACTGATTTAGGTCCTTTTCGAGCGATCAAATACGAAAAGTTGCTGCAACTGGAAATGCAGGACAAGACTTATGGCTGGACTGTTGAAATGCAGCTGAAAGCATTACGACAAAATTTAAGATATGTAGAGGTGCCGGTGCATTACCGAAACCGGATAGGTGTCTCAAAAGTTTCTGGAACGGTGAAAGGTGCTATATTTGCAGGCGTAAAAATACTTGGCTGGATCTTCAAATACAGTTTTAAATGATTGATAGTGCGATAATTGTAATTTACACGCTGGCTTTACTGGTGATTTTCCTGTATAGCCTTTCGCAACTGCATTTATTGATCAACTACTTTCGAGCTAAACGAAGTGTGGATACTTCGGAAAAATTTGATTTCTCAAAAGTTGATTATCCGAAGGTTACCATTCAGCTGCCGCTTTACAACGAATATTATGTGGTGGAACGATTGCTTCGGAATATTGCAAAAATCGACTATCCGCAGGATAAGCTGGAAATCCAGGTTTTAGATGATTCTACCGATCGGTCAATTTTAAAAACTGCGGAAATTATTTCTGAATTACAGAACACTGGCCTAAATATTCAGCATATTCAACGGGAAAATCGACAGGGTTTTAAAGCGGGAGCACTGAAAGAAGGCTTGCAGATTGCCAGTGGAGAATTTATCGCTGTTTTTGATTCGGACTTTGTTCCTGGTACAAACTGGCTCAAGGAAACCGTTCCATATTTTAAAGATAAAAAAATTGGTGTCGTGCAAACCCGCTGGGGACATTTGAACAGAGACTATTCTCTACTCACCAGGATCCAGGCTTTTGCATTAGATTTTCATTTTATACTCGAACAAACCGGGAGAAACTTCGGAAGAAATTTTATCAATTTCAATGGAACTGCCGGGATCTGGCGGAAGGAATGTATTCTCGATGCCGGGAACTGGAGTGGAGATACGCTAACGGAAGACCTGGATTTGAGTTATCGCGCCCAGATGAAAAAGTGGGAATTTAAATACCTTGAAAATGTGGAAACTCCTGCTGAATTGCCGGTGGTGATCAGCGCAGCGCGGAGTCAGCAGTTTCGTTGGAATAAAGGAGCTGCCGAAAATTTCAGGAAAAACTACTGGAAATTGTTTAAAGATTCGTCGGTTTCTTTTAGTACGAAATTCCATGGCTTTTTCCATTTATTGAATTCCAGTATGTTTTTGATCGTTTTGTTGCTGGCAGTGCTTAGCGTTCCGATTCTTTATATCAAAAGTAACAATCCTGCTTTTGGCTGGTACTTCAATGTTCTTGCTGGTTTTGCGGTTAGCACCCTGATCTTTTTCATTTGCTACTATGTAGCTTACGCCCGGATTCATGGTAATTCCTTACGAACGTTCTTCAGGTTTATTGGGATGTTTTTGACTTTTTTCTCTATCGCCATGGGATTTTCGGTTCATAATAGCCTGGCCGTGCTGGAAGGACATTTTGGAAAGAAATCTGAATTTATTCGAACTCCAAAATTCAATATTTCCAACCTGAAAGATAGCTGGAAAGGGAATAAATATCTGAACGGTCGTTTTTCTAAAAATGTATTGATCGAAGGTTTATTGTTCTTTTACTTCGGATTTGCGATTTGGAGTGCTTTTCATTTAAATGATTTTGGATTGCTGATCTTCCACCTGATGCTCTTCAGCGGATTCGGTTTTGTTTTCTTCAATAGCCTGAAAGCTGAAGTTTAAGTATTTTAGCGTCAAAGCTTTTTGATGGATCTTCAGAAATTTCAACTTTATAAATTGCCGATCATCTTCGTGCTGTCCTGCGTGGCGTTCTATTTTTCCTTTGCCTACGACCTTGATCGCACCGATTTCTTTAAACTGGCTGGTTTATATTTTGCGCTCTTCTTTTTGAGTTTTAAGCTCATCCAAATGCAAATGCATAATTTCTGGTTTCTGGCAGGAGTAGCCTTATTGTTTCGGTTGATATTTTTACTGGCTTTGCCAGATCTTTCACAAGATTATTTCCGGTTTATCTGGGATGGAAGATTGATTGCTGATGGTCTCAATCCTTTTCAATTTACCCCAGACCAGTTACTGCAGCAGCGCGGTTTCGAATTGTACCAAGCAAAAGATCTGGTTGCGGGTATGGGAAATTTAAGCGCCGGTCATTTTTCAAATTATCCTCCGGTTAGTCAGTTGATCTTTGCCATCACTGGTTTTGTCGCGCCACAAAGCATTCTAGGCTCGGTGATGATCATGAGGTTGTTTTTGATATTGGCAGACCTAGGAACTTTATTCGTTGGCTGGAAACTACTCAAAAAGCTTCAGATGCCTGCTCATCGTATTTTCTGGTATGTTCTGAATCCATTCGTGATCATCGAGCTTACCGGGAATCTTCATTTTGAAGGCGTAATGGTATTTTTCCTGCTGCTCTCACTTTATTTGCTGTATCAGGAAAAATGGATCATTTCGGCCATTTTTATGGGACTGGCAATTTCCGTTAAATTGTTGCCATTGGTGTTGCTACCGCCATTAATTGCCTATTTCAAAAACAGAAATCAGTTTTTAAAACTGCCATTCTATTACCTTATAACGGGTCTCGTAGTACTCATCACGTTCCTTCCATTTTATTCCGAAGAAGTTATTTGGAATTTTTCTTCCAGTGTGAGTCTCTGGTTCGATAAATTTGAGTGGAATGCGAGTATTTACTATTTCGTGCGCTGGTTCGGTTACCTGGATAAAGGTTATAATATTATTGAAAGTGCGGGAACGGCCCTGGCGATCTGTACTTTTTTGTTAATCTTAATTCTGACCTTTCTTCGGAAAGCGGAAACTTTTCAGCAGTTACTTACTAATATGCTTCTGGCTGTAAGCATCTATTTACTCTTTTCAACCACCGTTCATCCCTGGTATCTCACCATCCCATTAATGCTTTCCATTTTCACCAATTTTCGGTATATGATTATTTGGACTTTATTGGTGGTGCTTAGCTATTTTGCCTATTCCGATCCCGATTTTCAGGAGAATTTATGGTTAGTGGCAATAGAATATCTGGTTGTATTCTCCTATTGTATGTTGGAATTCTTTCATAAGAGAAAACCCTTTGAAAGCCTTTTAACATAAGTGCTTTGGATGTTCCTCCATGCAGGTGGCTTTCCTGATGAGGTAGATGTTACGAATGTAGATGATCGCTCCGAAAAAGTGGGCCGACATCAACACTGGATCTTTTCTGAAAATTCCATAGGTGAAAAGAATGCAGGAACCAATTAGGCTTAATATCCAGAAAAGCCTTGGAAGACTTGATTCATTGTGTTTTTCGGAATAATACCACTGGTAAAAGAAGCGGGAGGTATATACTATTTGACCAACTATTCCCACGATCACGAGCCACTGTGATAGGTTGTCGCCTTTAAAAAGATCGTTCCAATCCAGGTTTCCGAAGAAAATTACATAAGCTACCAGGATAAAAGGAATGACCGTAGTGGCTATTTTAAATATCAGGCTTCTTTGTTTCCACTCGTTCTGAATCTTGAGGTTTCGCCAATACAGACCGTATGTTAGAAATTGACCAATCATGATCGCAAGGTCATTCCGAAGAAATCCATAGATAAACAGGAAAATAGCGCCTAGAAGACTCAGTTTCCAGAAAAGAACCGGCGTTTCTACTTTCTTCGATTTTTCAGATTTTAGCCATTGCGTGATCAGCCTTGCTGAAAAAAGCAATTGCGCCAAAAATCCCAATCCAAACACCAGCCAGTTCCCCATAATTAGTCGATATAATTCTTTTCAATTCTTGAAAGTATTTTTTTAAAGGATTTCTCCAGCATTTTTTGAGCTGTCACTCCAAAAGAGAAATCTTTGCTGTCGTCACGATCCTGTAAAACTGAATAAACATCCTGAACGTAGATGCTCGCTGGCACTTTCAGGTCAATCACCTCCAGGCTTACAGAAACCCTGTTTTTCTGGGAAGGTGATAAGTTGCCAACCTGTATACTGCCAATTTCCTCACTGGCAATATTCGTACGAACATTCACAAGATAATCAAATGAATCAGCCCCGACTTTAAGTTGGTTAAGCAATTTTTGATCTGGAGCCAACGGAATATTTTCAGGTAAAATCAGGCCACTTGTTTCGCTGGCTAGTGCCAGGTTCTCGCGCCCAACATATTGTGAAAAATCAGTCAGTAAATCCTGTTCAAACTCTGATTGTAATTTGATTGGAATATCCCTGGTATATATTAAGTAACGGCCTGGCTGAAATTTGATGGGATTGTTAGAAGACCTCGAGCTAAATGTGTAACTGGGCGTGTGGCACGAACTAAATGTGAGTAGGCATAGCGCAGCGAAGAATATGACCAGTTTTTTCATAAAACAAAAAGCTACTCAATGTTAATCAATTAATTACACGGAGTAGCTTTAATTTGTGGTAAAAATCTGTTAATTACATATCCAGCAGATAAGCAAAAATCAGCGGAGCTACTATCGTAGCATCACTTTCAATAATATGTTTTGGGGTATCTATATCCAGTTTTCCCCAGGTGATTTTTTCGTTAGGCACAGCTCCTGAATAAGATCCATAGCTGGTTGTGGAATCTGAAATCTGGCAGAAATAACTCCAGAAAGGAGTGTCTGTTCTTTCCAGATCCTGGTATAACATTGGTACTACACAAATTGGGAAATCTCCGGCAATACCACCTCCAATTTGGAAGAAACCAATTCCTTTTTCAGAATTATCAGTATACCAGTTGGCTAAAAATGTCATATACTCAATACCAGATTTCATGGTCGTGGCTTTCAATTCACCTTTTATCACGTAAGAAGCGAAAATATTACCTAAAGTACTGTCTTCCCAACCCGGGCAAACGATGGGTAAATTCTTTTCCGCAGCGGCATACATCCAGCTATCCTTAAGATCAATTTCATAATACTCCTCCAGGACACCACTCAAAAGCAATTTGTAAAGATATTCGTGAGGAAGGTACCGCTCCCCTTTATCATCGGCATCTTTCCAGATCTTGAAAATATGTTCCTGGATTCTTCGGAAAGCTTCTTCCTCAGGAATACAAGTATCTGTTACTCGGTTTAAGCCTTTTTCCAGAAGATCCCATTCCTCTTTTGGAGTAAGGTCACGATAATTTGGAACACGCTTGTAATGGCTGTGGGCCACGAGGTTCATCACATCTTCTTCCAGGTTTGCACCAGTACAGGAAATGATGTCTACTTTACCCTGGCGAATCATTTCCGCAAATATTTTACCAAGCTCTGCTGTACTCATAGCTCCGGCAAGGGAAACCAGCATTTTTGAACCTTTTTCAAGCTGCTTTTCGTAATCTTTTGCCGCATCAACCAGTGCCGCAGCATTAAAATGTAAATAATATTTTTCTATGAACTGGGAAATCTGTCCTTTATTCATCTTCGTCGTCTTCGTTATAATTTTGATATTTGAATTTGTAGCTCAACATTTTATAGTAGAGTTTCGCCGCAAGAAAATCTGATGATTTCTCTTCTTTATTTGGGCAAAGCTCCATAATATCAAAGCCTACTACATTTTTTTTCTTGAAGATCATTCTCAGAAAATCAAGCGTTTCATACCAGAAAAGTCCACCTGGTTCAGGTGTTCCGGTAGAAGGTAAAATGGAAGGATCAAACGCATCGAGATCGATCGTTAAAAACACATTTGGCGTCATCTGGCCAATTGCATCATCCATCCAATCTTCATATAAATCATGAGCAAAATAAACCTGGTTTTCATCCATGTGTTCTGTTTCTGAAACATCCATCGAACGAATTCCAACCTGGATCAGGTTAGTTTCTTTGCTGGCTTCATAAACTGCACAGGCATGGTTGCACTTAGAACCTTCATATTCTGGTCTTAGATCAGCATGAGCATCTAATTGTACTACCGTAAGATCTTCAAAAGACTCATTAAAGGCACGAATACTCCCAATAGATATGGAATGTTCTCCACCAAAAAGGGTTACGAATTTATCCTGTTTGATGTAGTTCTTAGTGGTTTTGTAAACAGCTTCAACCATTTTTTCTGGCGAAGAATCTTCGGTTACCGGAGGAGCCAGGTAAACTCCTTTTTTATAAACTTCGGAACGGGTTTCGATATCATAGAGCTCCATATTTTCTGAAGCATCTAAAAACGCATCCGGCCCTTTATCGGCTCCTTTTTGCCAGGTGCTGGTACCGTCATACGGTACAGGAATCAATACCACTTTTGCTTCGTCAAGACGGGCATATTTATCGGGTATCCCAGCATAATTCTTTCTACTCATGACTTAATTAATTGGTTATTAGTTGTTTAAATTTATGAAATTTTAATCTCGATTAGTTATAACCCAGGATTTCCAGCATATCATCTGCTTTTTGCTGTTCGCCAAAAACTTTAGTGGTCAGTTTTCCATTTTCATCTTTATCAATCAGCAAATGTTTTGGTGTTGGTATCAGGCAATGTTGCAATCCGCCGTAACCGCCAATGGTCTCCTGGTAAGCGCCGGTATTAAAAAACCCGATATAAAGCGGTTTCTCGCGCCTGAATTTAGGAAGGTAAATTGCGTTGGTATGTTGTTCAGAATTATAATAATCGTCACTGTCGCAGGTAAGCCCGCCAAGTAGCACCCTTTCATATTCATCATTCCAGCGGTTTATGGCCAGCATAACGAATTTCTTACTGATCGCCCAGGTATCCGGCAAAGTCGTAATAAAAGATGAATTGATCATATTCCACTTTTCACGATCGTTCTGCTGTTTCTGATACAAGATTTCATAAATCGCTCCGCCACTTTCGCCCACGGTAAAACTTCCGAATTCTGTAAAAATATTCGGAACGTCTACTTCCGCTTCTTCACACGCAAGCTTGATCTGGTTCACGATCTCCTCAACCATATAAGCATAATCATAATCAAAGGCCAGTGAATTTTTTATAGGAAAACCACCGCCAATGTTCAGGCTATCCAGGCTAGGGCAAATGCGTTTCAGGTTGATATAAACTTTCAAACATTTATTCAGTTCGTTCCAGTAATATGCGGTGTCGCGAATTCCCGTATTAATAAAGAAATGCAGCATTCGCAAGTCAACCTGATCATTTTCCATGATCTGTTTGCGGTAAAACGGAACTATATCTTTATAACCAATTCCCAGTCGGGAGGTGTAGAATTCAAATTTTGGCTCTTCTTCTGAAGCGATCCTGATCCCAACCTGAAAACGACCTTCGATTTTTTCGGTAAGAAGATCTAATTCTTCGTAATTATCGATTACCGGGATGCATTTTTTATGTCCACCATTCAGTAACCGACTAATATTTTCAATATACTGGTCTCTTTTAAAACCATTGCAGATCACCCAGTTATCATTCGTGATTTTACCTTTTGCCTTCAGCCTTTCCACAATATTGATATCAAATGCTGAAGAGGTTTCAATATGGATATCATTTTTCAGAGCCTCATTCAAAATATGTTCAAAATGTGAACTTTTGGTGCAGTAGCAATAGTTATAAGAACCTTGATAATTGTGTTTTTCAATGGCATCTTTGAACCAGCCTTTTGCCCGCCTGATATTTTCTGAAATCTTAGGGAGATAAGTGAATTTTAAGGGAGCGCCGTACTTCTTAACCAGCTCCATTAGATCGATATCATGAAATCGGAGTTCCGATCCTTCCAACGTGAATTCCTCCTGAGGGAAATAATAGGTTTGATCGATCAGGTCGCTATACTTGGTATTCAATTTTTACGAAAATTTAATGCTAAAAATTAGAGAATAATTTAAAGGGTCAAAAGAATCGACTGGTAAATTAATGTTAAGAATGTGCGGAAAAGAATTTCGGAAATTGCGAATGGTCCTTATGGCCAAAGAATTGGCGAGGAAGATTCTTAAAGTGCGGTGTTTTCCCAATTACATAGAAATCGATAAAAAGCCGGGATTGTTTACCGGCTTTTCTATTTTTTGACAATGTAAAAGTATTAAAAAATCTATAGTGTGCTCAAAAAAATTAAAGCATTCCCAGATTGATCACTTCCTGTTGGGTAAGATTGCGGGATCGACCTCTCGCTAGATCTTTTTTAGTCAGTCCGCCAAAGACAACCCGGTCTAGACTTTCTACATTATAGCCAAGACTCTTAAATAGTTTGGTTACGATATGTTCCTTGATACTGTTCAGTTCCACCCCGATTTCGGTATGTGGCCGGTCTTCAATATAACTGATATCGGTAACAGGAACTTTTGATCCTTCTATAAACGCTCCTTTTTTCACCTTTTCCATATCTTCTGTTGAAAAGGTCTTATCTAAAGTGAGCTGGTAGATCTGGCGAATTCCATTCTTGGGTTTTGCCAGTTTTTTGGCCAGCGTTCCGTCATTAGTAAATAATAATAAACCTTTTGCCTGGTTATCCAGTTTTCCAATTGGGGAAACTCTGGCTGATGTTGCTTTGGAAATAAGTTCCATTACCGTGCGACCACCTTTTTCAGGATTTCCGGTAACGAAAAAGCCAGCAGGTTTATTCAGCAGAATGTATACAGGTTTTTCGGGATTCAATCGGCGATTGTCAAAGCGTACATCGTCTTCCAGTTTTACGCGATAACCCATTTCTGTAATGGTTTCGCCGTTCACGGTAACATTCCCGGCTGCGATATACATATCGGCCTCACGACGGGAACAAACCCCGCTATTCGCTATGTATTTATTGAGCCTGATCCCATCTTCGTTAGAAAGCGGACTCTTTTCCATCTTTTTCTTAATGGGAGCATTGCCTCGGGCGTAAGACTTGCGTCTTTTACCGCCACCCTGGCGCCCACTGTACTTAGATCCGGAATTATTTTCTCTACTCATAGCTCAAAATTTTTGCAAAGATACATTATCGTCTCGGGGAAGCCAATTTTATTCTAAAGCTTTTAAAAATGAAAGGGTTACAGGTTTTCTGGCTAAAAAACCCGGTTTAAAACCTCTTTTACATCAATTAATAGAATGCTGAAAACACCCGCGACAATGATCAGTTTCAGAATATTATGCAATAATAAGTATTGCCATTTAGCCCGGCTGAAGAATAATAGCATTAGAAATACGATCAATAAAACCAGTGAAGTATAAAAATAGTAATCCATGTGACCAATTTCATATCTGGTTACCAGCAGCATTAGCGGAATAACGGATAAGATCGCGCAGATGATCAGGAAAAATTTACTCCATTTTTCACCATACACCAGTGGGATGGTCTGGTAATTTTGTGCCAGATCGCCCTGCATATTTTCCAGGTCTTTCACCAGTTCCCGCATGAAGATCATGAGATATAGGAAAGTAGCATGTATAAAAATGACGGTCTCGAAATTCTTATAATAAATAAAAATCACGAAAAACGGGATGATCGCAAGAATGGAAGCGATGAGATTCCCAAGAAAAAGAATACGTTTTAAACGATAAGAGTAGAGCCAGATAATAAAAATATAAGCTGAAAAAAATACCACCGCGCGAAAGGAAACGTAACTGGCAAAAAAGATTGAAGCGAAATTCAGAATGAAATAAACAGAAAGTTTAGTCCGCTGACTAATAAACCGGTCCAACATCGTTTTCTTAGGCCTGTTGATCAGGTCTTTCTCACTATCGTAAAAATTATTGATTATGTAACCTGAAGCAATAACACTGGAAGAAGCCAGCACAAGGAAGAACAGGTTGGCATCAAAAAGTATTTCTCTTAGAGGCTTATCATGCGCCAAAATGAATGCTGACGTAAGATATTGCGCGATGATGACCACTAAAATATTATAACCGCGGACTACGGAAAATAAGCTGAAAATTTTCAGTAGCAGGCGTTTATTCGTAGCCGACATGAAATGAGATTTTTAGAAGTTGTAAACGACCTCTAAATTGTATCCTTTAAGTGCTTTTCTTGCTTTTTCAATATCTTCTGTAAATCCAAGAATATATCCTCCGCCACCGGAACCACACAATTTCAGGTAGTAATCGTTGGTTTCAATTCCTTTTTTCCAAAGTTTGTGAAATTGAGCCGGAATCATTGGTTTGAAGTTATCTAATACCACATGAGAAAGTTTCTTCACGTTGGAGAAAAGCGATTTTACATCACCTTTCAGAAAATCTTCTACACAGGCATCAGTATGTTTAACAAACTGTTCTTTCATGATCTTTCTGAATGGCTCCTGCTTCATATTTTCCATGAAAATGCTCACCATAGGTCCTGTTTCACCAGTGATTCCAGAATCCAGTAAAAATACAGCACCGGTACCATTTTCAGTTTGAGATGGTATTCCTGCAGGCTCTATATTTTCTTTGGAATTAATTAGAATCGGGATACTTAAATAGGAATTTAATGGATCTAATCCAGAAGATTTCCCATGGAAGAAAGATTCCATAATTCCGAAGATCTTTTTGAGCTTTAAAAGCTTGTCCCGTGTAAGATTTTCAAGTACGGTGATCTTATCTGTCGCGTACTTATCGTAAATCGCGGCAACCAGTGCACCGCTGCTTCCAACACCGTAACCCTGAGGAATACTGGAGTCAAAATACATTCCTCTATCAATATCTGCTCTCAAAGAATCAAGGTCAAACTGAACCAAATCTGGGTGGTTATTTTCCAGCGATTCAAGATAAGATGCAAATTTTCGAAGATTTTCATTCGATTTTTTACTCTCGTCACTAAGATTTTCGTCAACCTTCAATGCGCCATTGTAAAAATTGTAAGGGATGGATAAACCTTTGGAATCCTTAATGATTCCGTATTCACCAAACAATAGTATTTTCGAGTAGAATAGAGGTCCTTTCATTAAATATGATTTCTGCGGGGCCTAAAGCCAGGCAATCAAACAATTAAAATTACAACATTTTTGCTCCATTGCCAATTTTGTCGCAAATATAGTGACCGTTCTGACAATACGCAACCAACTCATTCTTAATCAATTCTAAAACTTTTTCTTCAAATTCCTGAGGATAAAGCATATGCACGTTGGCGCCGGCATCTAACGTAAAGCAAACTGGAATATTGGTCTCTTTTCGAAAGGCCCAGATTTTTTCAATAATCTGCAATGTATTCGGCTTCATCAGGATAAAATAGGGAATACTGCTAAGCATTACGGCATGAAGGCTCAAAGCCTCACTTTCCACAATTTCAATAAATTTATCCAGCTCACCACTTTCCAGCACAGGCACCAATTTTGATAAATTATCATGGGCTTGTTGAAAACGAGCTTCGGCAAAAGGATTCCCATGCATTAGGCCGTGTCCAACCGTACTGCTTACCGTTTTCTCACCTTTATCTACCAGAAGAATGGTGTCTCTATATGTTTTGAAAACCTCGTGCAGTGTATGTGGGTATTTAATTCCGAATAAATCAGAAGAGGTTTCAAATTCATTATGCTTTCCCCACTCCACAAGTGGTCCTTCGATACTACGGCTAGCACTACCAGAACCGAGCCTGGCTAAAAATGAAGATTTTAGATGGAAAAATTCATCATCCATATTAGGGTTAATTTCTCTTTCTATGCTCATAATATTTAAGGCGAGAGCACTCATTCCGCTGGCGGAAGAGGCAATGCCGCTACTATGAGGAAACGAATTTTCACTATGAATCTCCAGGAAATAGGCTTTTAAATAAGGCGTATATTCTGAAATTCGCTCCAGGAACTTTTCGATCTTAGGATTAAAATCGTCCTTTTTCTGGCCTTCAAAATAGAAATCAAAAGCCACTTTTTCTGAAGTCTCTTTTTTGCTGAATTTGACTGTGGTGATACTGTGGCAATTACTAAGTGTAAAACTCACCGATGGATTTGCGGGAATCTGGTTTTCCTTTTTCCCCCAATATTTCACCAGCGCAATGTTGCTGGGCGATTGCCAGGTGAATTCACCTTTTTCAGGTAGTTCGCCGCTTATTTTCGGAATAAACTCTTTATGAGCCATCATCAAAAATTTTTGCCAAAGTTAAACTTTTCTGTTAGCCTCAAACTGAAAAACAATTCAAATAAATTATTATTTTAGTAGTTCTACCAACCACCAAATGACGAAAAAATTATTCATAAGAAGCTCTTTTGCTATCGGGATCTGCATGGTCTTCGCGCTGTTGGGTGTGGTCGCGGCAGAAACAGGCTTTTCTAACTGGTATCCCGAACTTCAAAAACCCTGGTTCGACGTGCCCCGTGGCGTATTCAGTCCTGTCTGGATTATTATGTACGTGCTGATGGGGATCTCGGCCGGCATCGTATGGAGCAAAGGATTTTACCATAAATGGGTGAAAACTGCCCTTTATCACTTTGGATTTCAGCTCTTTTTAAACGGCTTCTGGTTTTTGCTGTTTTTCGCTTTTCAGAAACCATTACTGGCGCTTTTAGATATTACCGCGCTTTTTGTTTTGATCCTGATCACTATTCGCTGGTTCCGTATCGTCAATTCAACCGCCGCTTACCTGCTTGTTCCTTATGCTGTCTGGGTTTTGTTTGCCATCGCACTCAATTTCGAGATCTGGCGTCTTAACTAATCTTCAGCCATCGCTTTAGCGGCAAGATAGCCACCCGTCCAGGCATTCTGAAAGTTGAAACCACCAGTAATCGCATCGATATTCAGGATTTCACCAGCGAAATACAGGTTTTTATGAAGTCGGCTCTCAAAGGTTTTAAAATTAACCTGTTTGAGATCAATTCCGCCGGCAGTTACAAATTCTTCTTTAAAAGTACTTTTACCGTTTACTTCAAATATTCCCATCACCAGTTCTTCTGAAAGTTGCTGAAGCTGTTGCCTGTTTAAATCAGCCCAGTTTGTTTTTTCTGAAATAGCTGCTGCTGAAACCAGGTTTTGCCATAACCTTTTGGATAAACCGAATTGGGCGTAAGAGCTCACGAATTGTTTCGCATTCGAAAACTTTAGTTCTCGTAGTGTTTCAGCAACACTCTCCAGGTCATGACCTGGCTGCCAATTCACCTGGATTTTAAATTGATAATTAAAATCATTTAGTTCTCTTGCTCCCCATGCCGAAAGTTTCAGAATTGCCGGGCCACTCATCCCCCAGTGAGTGATGAGCAAGGGGCCCGAACTTTCCAGTTTGGAATCGACTACTTTGACTTCAGCTTCCGTAGCAATTCCGGGAATTCCGTCAATTCTTTGGTCTTTGATATTAAAAGTAAAAAGAGAGGGAACAGCACTGACCAGTTCATATTCCATTTTTTGCAACAGTTGCCAGATCTTGGAATTGCTGCCCGTCGCAAGCATCACCTTTTTAGCTGAATAGGAATTAACTGATGTTTGAACCTGCCAGATACCATTTTCTTCATGAAGTTTTTTTAAACTTTCTGTCGTTTGGATCTCGATTTTTAGTCTTCTGCAGGCGTTTAAAAAGCAGTCAATAATGGTTTGAGAATCGTCGGTAACAGGGAACATTCTGCCATCATCTTCAGTTTTCAGTTCGATACCTTTTTCTGAAAACCACCCTATCGTATCGCCGGTCATAAAAGAATGGAAAGGTCCTAATAATTCCTTTTCCCCCCTGGGATATTTTTTGGTCAGGTCTTTCGGAATAAATTCCGCATGAGTGACATTGCACCTTCCGCCGCCTGAAATTTTGACTTTTTGAAGGACTTCTTTTCCTCGTTCTAAAATGAGAATGCGGAGCTTCGGATTCATTTCTGCAGCATTGATCGCTGTAAAAAATCCGGCAGCGCCACCGCCAACAATTATGATATCGTAATCAACTTTGCTCATTGGGCAAAAGTAGGAACTTCTACTGATTTAGTTCCAGGGTTGGATGATTGAGTCGGTCGGGATAATCAGAAATGATACCATCCACACCAAATTCGATCATTCGCTGGATGTCGTTGTATTCATTCACGGTCCAGACATTCACTTTCAGGTTTTCGTCGTGACAAAGCTGAACATTATCCCGAGTGATAATCCCCAAAGAAGGGTGGATTGCCACGGCATCCAGTTGTTTGGCGATTTCGATAGCTTCTGGCACACTGGCTTTGGAGAGTACCCCGATAGGAACTTTTTCGTCAAATTTTCGCGTCTTAAAAAGTTCGTTTTTCTGAAAACTGGAAATTAGAAAATCCTGATATTCCCATTTTCCTGAGGTGATTTTTTCGGAGATCAGTTTACAAACGGGCCCCGCTGTATTTCTTCCTTTTAATTCAATATTGATACTGCATTTGTCTTCTATAAGGTCTAAAACTTCAGTTAATCTCGGGATTTTAAATTTCTCCTGAATCATTAATACTTCCAATTCTTCCGAAGATTTTTTAGCGATCTCCCCGCTACCGTTGGTAGTTCGGTCCAATGTGAAATCATGTAGCACCCAGAGTTCGCCGCTGGCACATTTATGTACA
Organism: Flavobacteriaceae bacterium; assembly: GCA_964220295.1. GTDB lineage: Bacteria > Bacteroidota > Bacteroidia > Flavobacteriales > Flavobacteriaceae > Christiangramia. The sequence continues at coordinate 23,457 of CAXPUM010000078.1, forward strand.
TCTAGCTCGATCATATCCACGCCCAGGGCCAGCGCTTTCTGGATACTTTCCAAAGTATTTTCAGCGATATGAGCTTTCGCTCCGCGGTGACCGATTCTTGAAAATTGTCTCATATTCAAAATTATGGAATTTAGGCATTGCCGGTATGAGCTCTTAATTAAATTTAATGGGAGATTGGCAAAGGCTTTTGAAAACTTAACACTCATCTAGGTTTTGTTATCGTAAATTGTGTTGCTCATATTAAAACTAACCAATGGAAAAGTGGTTCATTACTGATCTGCCAAGCGCGGTGGCCATAGTTATCACGGCTGTAGGAATATATATTGCCATCATTTTATTTACTCGTATTGCCGGGAAACGCAGTTTTTCGAAAATGTCCAGCTTTGACTTCGCTATGACCGTGGCAATTGGATCTATCATAGCCAGTACCGTACTGTCTAAAAGTACAAGTCTCGCAGATGGCGTTATAGGGCTTGCGATAATTTATATTTTACAGATTTCGGTAGCCATGTTGCGCAGATACGAAATCGTTCAGAAAACGGTAGACAATTCTCCTTTATTACTCATGGAGGGAAAAAATATTCTCAGGGAGAACCTCAAAAAAGCCAGGGTGACAGAATCTGATCTGCGCTCTAAACTTCGGGAAGCCAACGTGGTCAAACTGGAGCAGGTGCGAGCCGTTATTTTTGAATGTACGGGCGATATTTCAGTTTTGCATACCGATGATGACAGCGGTGAACTGGAGGACTGGTTGCTGAAAGACGTGGAGCGTTAAGATGTATAGGCCACCGAAATATATCAAGGAGGATCCTGAATTTGTTTTAGATTTTATTCGGAAATTTCCATTTGCCGTCATGGTTTCCAAAGGTCAGGAGTTCATAGCAACTCATATCCCTGTTTTAGCTGAAGGAACATCTGAAGAATTTAAACTTTTTGGACATATTGCCAATCATAACGAACAATTACAAAATTTACGAAATGGATCGAAAGTTCTGCTGATTTTCCAGGGAAATCACGGCTATATTTCATCTTCCTGGTATGCGGAAAAGGATATCAGCACCTGGGATTATTCGGCAGTACATGTGCATGCTGAAATTGAGCTTCAGGATAGAAATGAGCTGATCGCTTGTTTAGAAAAGCTGGTTTTTACATTTGAAGAGCAGCAGGAAAATCCGCTTTATTACAAAGATATTCCAGAGAAAATGCTGGAAGATCATATAGACCTGATCACCGGTTTTTGGCTGAAACCAGTTAAAATTGAAGGGATCGCAAAATTACATCAAACGTATTCCGAAGAAAATAAAAGAAGAACTATTGCCAAGCTTTCGGAAAATAGCCATTCACAAAATAAGGGGCTTTCCGGAGATATCAGAAAGGAAAATAAGCTTTAAACATTCTTTTTCCGATAGCGCATATTAAGCATTTCGATGGCTAGCGAAAAGAAGACCGCGAAATAAATATACCCTTTCGGAACATGGTAATGCGCTGCTTCTACAATCAGCATCACACCAATGAGGATCAGAAAAGATAAGGCCAGGATTTGTATGGTTGGGTGGGCGTTGACAAATTCGCCTACTGGTTTCGCAAAGACCATCATGATAATGATTGAAATGATCACGGCGATGATCATTAGAATCAGTTCATTTGTTAGGCCTACCGCGGTCAAAATAGAATCAAAAGAAAAAACGATGTCTAATAACACAATCTGGACGATCGCAGTGGAAAATGACATATGCGATTTCAGGTTTTTTCCCTGCTCTTCTTGCTGGCCCTCTACTTTATGATGAATTTCTAAAGTGCTTTTGACCAACAGGAAGACCCCACCTGCGAATAGAATGATATCTCTCCAGCTAAGTTCAAAATCTCCTAGGGTAAGTACCGGTTTGGTAAGCCCAATGATCCAGGTGATACTTAGAAGCAAGAGCACTCGCATGATCAGCGCAAGCGAGAGGCCACCAAGGCGTGCTTTTTTCTGGTCTTTTTCATCAACTTTTCCTGCTACAAGTGAGATAAAAATAATATTATCTATACCGAGAACGATCTCTAAAAAAGTGAGGGTCAGCAAGGCTACCCATGTATCTGGCTGGGCGAAAATTTCCATAGCAATCTGGTTTGTTCGGGATCAAAATTAGGCAAATTTCAAAATGGCCTAGTTAAAGTTTATACAAAGAGAGAGCCTTATTTCGCGAATCCGAACTTATAGGCAGCGCCTATGTAAACGGAAAATTGGTAGAAATTATAATCTGTTCTCCAGCGGTATTCTCCGCGGCCGTAAAGGAAAAATCTTGGGAAATGGTATTCCACCCGGCTATTGATTGCGAGCGAGGGATACGATTTCCATGGACGTTTGATAACTGCCAGAGAAGCGTCTATCACCGGAATAAGTTTTTTTTTCGGGTCGTACCACGAAACCTGGATTCAGGCTCAGCATCTGGAACCTAATGCCGGTAAAGTTTTCGTAATAGCCAATCATACTGAAACCTCCGTTTCGGTATCCAAAGCTAAAAGTTCCATCATAAGAAGCGGGATTGACCGTACCACCAATGATCGCATTGCGCGCATCCAGGCCAGTGCCAACAAATACATATTCTTCCTCGGCTGTTAACCAGAACTGCGCAGAAAGGTTCGAAGTAACGAACAAAAAAGAAAACAGCAATACTCTGAACATTTCATTAATCAATGAAAAAGTTAGTGAGTTTGATCTTTTTGGCTGGCTGCTTTCTTCTAATACAAAGCTTATGAAAGATAAGATTTTAAATTGAAAGTTCAGAACCGGTAGATCGTACTTCGCTAATTTTCTTACTTTTATAAAGATGCCCGATCATCCACTTTATGTTTTAGCTATTCTCTGCCTCTTAATATTTCTAAGTGAAGTTCTGGCACGCTATACTTTTTTAAAACATTTAAGCAGTTCCTTACTGGTCATCATTCTTGGGGCGATTGTTGCCAATCTGGGTTTTATTCCAACCGCTTCCAACTCCATACCGCTCTATGATGGGATTTTCAGTTATGTTGCTCCGGCAAGTATCTTTTTCCTTTTGCTCGGGGTGGATCTCAAACAAATAAAGAAAGCTGGAGGACCTATGTTAATGGCTTTTGCAATGGGCGCCGTGGGTACCATGATCGGTGTTTTTGTTGCTTTACAGCTTATAAATTATAAAGAAGTTTTTGGTGAAAATTATGCTGCGATCTGCGGAATGATGACCGGCACCTACATTGGTGGAAGCGCGAATTTTAATGCAGTTGCTATTGAATACGGAATGCTTCGTGAAGGTGCGGAATATACCGGATTGGTTGTTTCAGACAATATCATTACGGCAATCTGGATGCTTGTGACACTCGCTATCCCGGTAACACTACAGAAAGTTTTTCCTCACCGAAAGCGGATCAGGAAAAGAGATTTTTCAGAAACGGTTAAACAAAAGGTTATCGACCCACTACAACTTTCCTTTCTGATCATGATCGCACTGGCAACGCTCGTGCTATCAGATTATATGGCGCAATATTTCGGTGAATTTGGCTTTGCAGTACCTTCCATTCTTATTCTTACCACCATCGCCTTAATTCTTGCGCAGTTTCGTAGAATTCAGCAATTAAGGGGTTCGAAACTACTCGGAATGTTCAGCATTTATCTTTTTCTGGTAGTGGTTGGTGCCTATTGCGAAATCGGGGCCTTACAGGAAGTTGGGGAAAATGCTTTTTCAATTCTTCTATTCACGTCAACCATAGTATTGGTACACGGGATATTCCTCATTGGGCTTGGGATATTGCTGAAACTGGACTGGGCAATAGTGGCGATAGCTTCACAGGCCAACATCGGGGGATCAAGCACGGCGATCGCCCTGGCCGAAAGTTTCAATAGAAAAGACCTGTTATTACCCGCGATTCTTGTTGGCTCTCTCGGTACCGGCTTGGGAACCTACCTCGGTTTCCTAGTCGCCGGAATGCTGTAAAGGCTAAAGTATTCTGAAAATTTCACCTCAATTAAATTATTACCGACTGAATTCTTTAAATTTTGACTGAATTTAATTTACTGTGATGCCTGAACTTCCGGAAGTTTCTTACTTCAAAAAATATCTCGACTCTACCTCTCTGCATAAGGAAATCACGAAAGTAGAATGTGATGCGAAGAAGATTTTACAGGCTTCAGAAAAAATGTTCCAGGAGCATTTGGTCGGAAAAGAACTTTCAGGAAGCAGGAGAATTGGAAAATACCTGGTGGTAGAAACTACCGGCGATCAATGTCTGGTCTATCACTTTGGAATGACCGGGAAATTTGAATATTCTCATCAGGAAGAGTCACCAGATTATGCGCATTTTATTCTTCATTTTCAGGATCATTCCAGGTTGTTTTTTATTTGTCCGAGGAAATTTGCCAAAGTGTTCTTAAGCGATAGTTATGAGAGCTTTGTTCAGGATCGCGATCTAGGAACCGATGCTTTGGAATTGTCCCAAAAGCAGTTCCTGGAATTGGCGGAAGGAAAAAAGGGAAGTATTAAGTCCCTCTTGATGAACCAGAAACTAATTGCCGGAATCGGTAATTTATATTCTGATGAGGTTTGTTTTCAAAGTAAAATTCATCCAGATTCCAAAGTTTCAAATTTGAGCAACCAGGATCTTAAGTTGCTTTTCAAAAATATCGCTAAAGTCCTGAATCGAGTCACCGAAAGTAAAATGGAGGGTTCAAAATTGCCAGATTCTTTTATTATGAGGCATCGTAAGGAAGGCGGAAAATGCCCACGGGATCAAGGTGAAATCAATATGGATAAGATTGGAGGACGTAGCAGCTATTTTTGCAACAGCTGCCAGCAAAAAAAGTGAAAGCATGAAGTATATAGCAATTTTAAGGGGAATAAACGTTGGTGGTCACCGAAAGATCAAAATGCAGGAGCTGCGAAATGTCCTTGCTGAAGCTGGTTTTAAAAATGTACAGACTTATATTCAAAGTGGAAATGTGATTTTTGAAGATGAAAAAGCTGATACGCAAAAGCTAGGGAGGCAGCTGGAAAAACTGGTGTTGGAAAAATTTGGACATGAAGTCCCGGTAATTGTCTGGAACGCTGAGGAAATTAAGGAAGCGATAGATAAAAATCCTTTTAAAAATACAGAAAACTGTCACCTGGTCTTTTTGCAGGAGCAACCCAAAAACGAGGATATTTCGCTAATTGAGAACATGAATTTTGAACAAGAGTCTTTCCAAGTGATGGGCAACAGAGTCTATCTTGAAATTCCAGGGAAATATCATGAGTCTAAACTGTCTAATTCCTTCTTTGAAAAAAAGCTGAAGACAAAAGCTACCACCCGAAACTGGAAAACTGTGTTGAAACTTAAAGAGCTATCAGAATAATGATTTTAAAAGCTCAGAAGATTCGATCAATTTCCTAACTTTAAACACTACAAAAGCTAACTATGTCAAAAAAACTGAAGGCCGTTTGTTTCGGCGAGATTCTATTCGATATTTTTCCAACGAAAGAAAGAATTGGTGGAGCGCCACTAAATGTAGCCACTCGCCTGAGCAGCCTTGGGATCGACACTGAAATGATTAGTAAAGTAGGAGATGATATTAAGGGTGAGGAATTGCTGGCTTACCTGAAAGCGAATAATATCAAAACCGATAATATTACGAAAGACGAAACCCATCCAACTGGCCTGGTAAAAGTTAAATTGTCAATTAACGGTTCTGCTACCTATACCATTGAACATCCTGCGGCTTGGGATCATATCACTACTACAGAAGAAATGCTGAAAGCTGTAGAGAAAGCCGATTTTTTCGTCTACGGAAGCCTGGTATGCAGGGACGAGGTGAGTAGAAAAACACTTTTCGAACTATTACCCAAGGGAAAATACAATATTCTCGACCTTAATTTAAGACCACCAAACTATTCCAAAGATTTGCTAATCAAACTTATGGAGTATACCGATTTTATAAAATTCAATGACGATGAACTTTTTGAAGTTGCGGAAATGTTGGGTTCTACGTACAATTCCCTGGAACAGAACCTTCTTTTTATGGCGGTTAAATTTCCAGATAGAACCATTTGTGTTACCAAAGGCCGTCATGGTGCAGTATTGATGAGGGATAAAAAGATGTATTACAATAGCGGTTATAAAGTAAAAGTGAAAGATACGGTGGGAGCCGGAGATTCGTTTCTGGGAACACTTATCGCATCATTGATGACTGGAGAAAGTCCGCAGGCATCATTAGATTTTGCCTGTGCCATGGGAGCAATGGTGGCCGCACATGATGGAGCAAACCCGAAACTGGATGGGGAAACCATCAAATACTTTATGGATCCGATGGCAAAAAAGTAGGAAAAGAACTTCAATAACTGTTAAAGTTTTGGGGTGAAAGGTAATTTATTTCAAATTAAATATATATTAGGGCCTGATTTAAAACAGTTTATGCTTATCTGCATGCATTTCCTACTATGCATTTTGTCGTAAACATAGCCTGAGATGGCATTATGAAAAGACTGTTTTCTTTTTGGCACACAGATCTTCAATCCGTAAAACACTTTACGGAAACTCTCACCACATTTTTAAAAATTAAAATTGATTATTCGGGGAAATTCCCGGAGAGAAGGATGGTTGCAGTGCTTTCTAATGACCAAATTAATGAAATACCATTCTCATACTACCCACAAACCAAATCTCTAAACATGAATAGAATTAAATTACTTGGCATTATTACCGTTTTGGTAAGCTTGTTCGTAGCATTTATTTCTGAGCAAAACGACTACATTTTCTTTAGTACCATTATGGCATTCTTTGGAACGGGATGGATCGTACGCGGAAGATTGTCTGAACTAAAAGCCAAAAAGGCCTGAAAATTTTTCAGTTTCTATTGCTGAATTAATCTATGAACCTAACCTCTTAAATATAATTAAGCAGGATGACCAATCAAAAAAAGACAGCCTGATTAGGCTGTCTTTTATTTTAAGAATCGATAAGGATTTCTATTTCTTCAAATCATAACGATCAAGATTCATCACTTTATTCCAGGCTTTAACGAAGTCTCTAACAAATTTTGCTTCAGAATCATCTGTTGCATACACCTCGGCTAAAGCTCGCAATTCAGAATTTGATCCAAAAATCAAGTCTGTTCGGGTGCCTTTCCATTTAACTTCGCCACTTTTTCTATCGCTGCCTTCAAATTCATTTTGAGAATCGGAAGTGGCTTTCCAGGTGGTACCCATATCAATCAGATTTCGGAAGAAATCATTGGTGAGCTGTCCTTTGCGATGGGTGAATACGCCCATTTCTGAATTGTTGTAATTTGCACCAATGACCCTTAAACCTCCCAATAAGACAGTCATTTCAGGAGCTGTTAGAGTCAGCAATTGTGCACGGTCAATCAACAATTCCTCTGCAGATGCCGAAATATGATCCCTGTTTCTAAAATAATTTCTGAATCCATCGGCATTCGGTTCCAATGGTTCAAAAGCTTCTACATCTGTTTGTTCTTGCGAGGCATCACCGCGACCTGGAGTAAAAGGCACAGCAATGTCGTGACCGGCATCTTTAGCAGCTTTTTCCACACCCGCGCATCCGGCCAAAACGATTAAATCTGCAATGGAAACTTTTTTACCCCCAGATTGATCGTTATTGAAATCATTCTGAATATTTTCCAGGGTTCGTATTACTTTACCCAGTTGCTTCGGATTGTTAACTTCCCAACCTCTTTGAGGGGAAAGCCTGATTCTTGCTCCATTTGCGCCACCTCGTTTGTCAGAACCTCTGAATGTTGAGGCTGAAGCCCAGGCGGTTGAAACCAATTCCGAAACTGAAAGTTCGGAGTCAAGGATCTTAGACTTCAGGGTGGAAATATCATTTTCATTTACAAGTTCATGATCTACTTTCGGGATGCGATCCTGCCATAGTAACTCTTCCTTTGGAACTTCCGGACCTAAATAGCGTTCGATCGGCCCCATATCTCTGTGGGTCAATTTGAACCAGGCACGAGAATAAGCATCAGCAAATTCATCAAAATTTTCCAGGAAATGACGGGAGATCTTTTCATATTCTGGGTCGAATTTTAAAGAAAGATCGGTAGTTAACATGAAAGGCGCATGTCTCTTATCGGGATCATGTGCATCTGGCACCGTTCCGGCACCTTCGTTGTTTTTCGGTTTCCACTGGTACGCACCGCCTGGACCTTTATGGCATTCCCAATCATATTTGAATAAATTTTCGAAATACTTGTTGCTCCATTTGGTTGGCGTATCGGTCCAGGCACCTTCAATTCCACTGGTAATCGTATCGGCACCTTTTCCTGAATTGAAACTGTTTTTCCAGCCCATTCCCTGCAATTCTATCCCAGCAGCGGCTGGTTCAGCATCAACATATTTTTCGGCATCAGCAGCTCCATGCGTTTTTCCGAAGGTGTGGCCACCGGCAATAAGTGCGACAGTTTCGTAATCGTTCATCGCCATTCGACCAAAAGTTTCTCTTATATATTTAGCCGATTCCAGCGGATCTGGATTCCCATTATGACCTTCAGGATTTACATAAATTAATCCCATATGTGCTGCGCCAAGCGGATTCTCTAATTCGCCACTTTTATAACGCTCTTCGTTATCCAGCCATTCTGTTTCTGCACCCCAGTACACATCTTCTTCCGGTTGCCAGACATCCTCGCGCCCACCGGCAAATCCAAACATTTTTAGACCCATAGATTCATGCGCACAGTTTCCGGCAAGAACCATCAAATCTGCCCAGGAAATTTTGTTTCCATATTTCTTTTTAATAGGCCATAAAAGCAACCTGGCTTTATCCAGGTTCGCATTGTCAGGCCAGCTGTTAAGGGGTGCAAAACGTTGCTGACCTGCACCTGCACCACCACGGCCATCACCAATACGATAAGTACCGGCGCTGTGCCAAGCCATACGAATGAAGAATGGTCCATAATGTCCATAATCTGCTGGCCACCAGTCCTGGGAATCGGTCATTAGATCATACAAATCCTGTTTAATGGCATTCAAGTCCAGTTTCTTAAATTCTTCCGCATAATTAAAATTTTCATCCATGGGATCTACCATAGATGAATTTTGTCTGAGAATACTAATGTTTAATTGATTTGGCCACCAGTCGCGATTTGAAGTACCGGTGCTGGCGGTATATTTTAGGTCACCACCCATAAATGGGCATTTACTAGATTCATTGACTTCCCAAACCTTATGGTTGTCGTCGCTTCCGTGATGATTGTTGTCTGACATTTTCTGGAGATTTTTAATTACTGATAAATGAAAATTACATAGATTTTTTGTTATAAAATTCAATTTATAATAATTAAAAACTATAAGTATTAAAGAAAAGTTATTGTCTATTCATTAATTCGCAGATATTGCTGATTCAATTTAAGTTAAACAACGTATTTCTTTTATCTACCGAATTTATAATACTCCAGATATTCGTGTGGCTCCTTTTGCAAAATGGAAACTATACAATCCATAGCCATTACGCTGAAGGTGATTCCGTTTCCTCCAAAACCAAGGATATAAGATTCGTTCTTTTCCTGGTCTGGCTTACCAATATAAGGCAGGCCGTCTTTGGTTTCGCCAAATGTCCCGGCCCATGAATAATCAGGGATGTATTCAATTTCCGGGAAAGTTTTCCTGAAAGCTTTCAAGAGAGATTTTTCTTTTTTCGGCAATAATGCATCTCTTCTTTTCGCATTTTTAAAGTTTTCGTCTCCTCCGCCCATAATGATTCGGTTGTCTGCTGTAGCCCGGAAATACAAGTATGGATCTTCAGTGTTCCAAAAAATATTATTCTTAAAAGCAGCCGGTAGTTTTTTAAGGGATTCGCTGGCCATCGCATAGGTGCTTTTCAGTTTCACTACTTTTTCTTTCAGCGTTTTTGTGCTTTCGTAACCGGTGCAATGAATAACGTGATCGGTATGAATCGTATATCCGCTGCTGGTTACGAGTTCGATACCGCTGTCGAGGTAATTAAATTTATCAATTTCAGTACGATCGTAGATATTCAGGTTTTTACCTGTACAATATTTCAGCAGATCTTTGGTAAGTTCATACGGATCCATCACAGCCCCAGATTTCGATTTAATTCCCAGTAAACCTTTTTTGATCCCCAACTTTTGCAAGGCTTCTTTTTCCAGTAGCTGAACTTCAAAGCCATGCTCTTTCCGTGCTTCAAATTCTTTTCTGATAAAATCGAGATCAGATTTGCTCGAGGTGAAATAGATACTGTTTTTCCTCTGGAATTCGCAGTCGCTTTTCACCTCTTTCACAATCTTTTCCAGATCAAAAATAGCCTGCTCGCAGTTCTTATAACTGCTTACCGCGTTGGTATGACCTACTTTATCAATGAGTAAGTGCAAAGGTTCGTCAATTTCATATTGCAACATGGCAGTGCTCGCCGCGCTGCTACCGTTAAAAACGTCCCGGCGCTCGACCATCACAACCTTGTATCCCTCGGTCAAAAGTTTATAGGCAATAAGTGCCCCTGTGATCCCGCCACCAATAATGACAACCTGGGAGTTGATGTTCTCCTGTAATGAAGGATAGCTTGTGCCAAGACTATTTTTAATGAGCCAGTAAGGCTCGTTGGATCGTATATCCATAGAATTAATATTGCTCATTTTATCCAGCAGAAAATCCTGTTTCAGAATTAAAAATAATTCGCTCTCCACCTGTAAAATCGCGTTTAAAATTACTCCAGTATCGAGTGCTAAAATTTTATTTATGAGGAAATTAACTAGAGTGCGAAAAGCTGAATTTTGCAAAGCTTGCCTGCGAAAAAGTCAGCAACTTTAACATTAGACTGTGGCTATATCGGTCATGCTAAAAATGATAATCAGCGAAGATATTCCTGATTCGAGAAAGCTCTTTATAAACAACCTTTAATGGGACCATTTTCACCTTGTTTCGACTTCAGTTTAGAAAATTCATTGTAGTAATCTTCATACTTATCGCAATCTGTAACGGAATTTGGAATGGAATCACTGCTTTTCTTCTCTTCGCTTCTTTTTTCAAAATTCTTCTGAAGACACTTCAGCACTTTTTCATCGTTCAGGTAAATTCTGGTTTCACTGATAGATTCTTTGGTATCGTTTTCATTTTGAGATTGACCGTCAAAGCTCCAGTCCAATCGATTGTAAAATATAAAGAAAGGTTTGTCATTTTCAACATAGTAGCGATTGGTAGCTTCGTGATGAGAATACTCGTTATATTGATGTTCAATCAATCTTAGAGAGTCATTTTCACTATAAAAAGTCACTCTTCCAGCCCTTTCATTATAACAATTGTAAGTTAATGAAGTAGTATCCAGTTTCGCATTTTTACGCAGTTGCTCAATTTCAGAGAATTGGTTTTTAATGATGGATAACGCCTGAATTTCAGGAGATTTTTCGTGCTCAATTTCAGCAGAATTCTCAGTAACAGCATGGTTGTTTGCCTTTTGGTCCTTACAGGAAAACAATAACACACTAACTAATAAAAGAATCGTTCGTTTCATAATCTTTCATTCAAAACAAATAAAAAACTTTCCGAAGGCAGGCTTATAATTACAAATCAATTATTGAAGTTATCTTCGCAATTCAATAAAACTAATAAAATGAGTAAAACGAAATTAACTGTTTTAAGTAACGGATCGCTGAAAGTCGAAGGCGATTTTGAAATTGTGGATAAAAATGGCAATAATTATGATTTAGGCGGAAGAGAACTCGTGTCGCTTTGCCGTTGTGGACTTTCAACTAATAAGCCATTTTGCGACGGTTCCCATAGAAATCATTTCGAGCATGAAGCGGAAGCATTTGACCTTCCTCCAAAAAAGTAAGTTTCTTTCTGAAATCTTCAACAATCGCTAATTCTTATTTTTCTTAAAATTTTTAAGATTTTATCCGTATTTTAAAGGACTAAAAATTATTTCCATGGCAGAATTCAATGTAAAAATAAACGGAAAGGATCACTCTTTTGATGTAGATCCCGAAACGCCCATGTTATGGGTTTTAAGAGACCACCTGAAATTAGTTGGGACAAAATATGGCTGCGGAATTGCCCAGTGTGGCGCCTGCACCGTGCATTTCAATGGTTCTGCCGTAAGAAGTTGCCAGCTGCCTATCAAGTCGGCTGCAAATAATGAGATCACTACAATAGAAGGTTTATCTGAAAAAGGAGATCACCCGGTTCAGCAAGCCTGGCTGGAAATTGATGTTCCGCAATGCGGTTATTGCCAGGCGGGGCAGATCATGAGTGCAGCTGCCTTACTGAAGAGAAATCCGTCTCCAAGCGATGAAGAAATCGAAAATGCCATGAATGGCAATATTTGCCGTTGTGGTACTTATACCAGGATCAAAGCTGCTATAAAGAAGGCTTCAAATTCTCAAATCGCATAATCCAACCTTGAATTAAAAACTTTTTGAAATGACTAAAGTAAAAACAGCATTAGGAAGAAGGTCCTTTATAAAGAGCGTTGGAATTGCCAGTGGAGGATTGATTATTGGCTTTAACTGGATGGCGTGCAAAAAACCTGCGGAAGAAGGATCGGAAGAGATGGCCATGGAAATGCCAGATGAATGGTTTGAACTCAACGGATACCTGAAGATTGGTGATAATGGAATCGTGACGATCTATTCTCCAAACCCGGAAATTGGTCAGAATGTCAAAACTTCGATGCC